>CBDBCF010000002.1:380000-940285 GCA_965202985.1 Longimicrobiales bacterium | reverse complement strand
TCCTCCCAAGCAACGACGCTCCCCATCGAATGGAATGCGGCGAAGCGTCCGGTACCCCCGTCCTGACGAGTGACGGACCGCACGTAGGGTTCCGGCAACGGGATCACGTAAGCGATGGCGGAGTCTGGATACGGCCAAACCGCCGCGATCGTCCTCTTCGCCACATCCCGCGACGCGAAAACCACCTCGCGCGCCGTGACCGAAACGCCGCCGAAGCCGATCCGGCCAGAATAGCGGTAGGCCCCCAGATAGTCGCCGTCGGCGCGGGAGAACAGCTGAAAGACCTTGCGTCGGTGATCGGTGCCGATGATTACCGAATCGCCCAGGACAAACGTCGGCCCAAGGTCGGAGAACTGGCCGGGGCCGGGACCTGGGCGACCGTAGGTTTGGACGACGCGACCGTCTCGCCCGAAGCGGAGGACTCGGTCTTCAAAGAAGTCGGAAACCAGTAACGACCCGTCCAGTGTGTCCACGACCAAGCTGAAGGGATTGCCCAGGTGGACCCGGTCTCCGGCTTCAAGCAGGACGCTGTCCACGGGAAGAATAGACGGTCCCTCCGGCAGACCGCTGACAACGACATCCGACCCGCTCCCGCACCCGATCACAAGCACGGCACAGCAAGCTGCCGACCGCGCAAGCGATGGGTGTGCGGCACGCGTCACCATCGCTGCGCGCCCGTGGCCGCTAGACTTCGACGATGATCCCGGGGCAACCACTTCGGCCCGCGACGGCCGCAGCCCGCCTCGCAGACATGCGTGGATCAGGCCCCCGTTCTTCGTCCCCGTTCTTCGTCCCCGCCCACCCGAGCCACGACAACGGTCGTCTCGAGCACCGAGCCCGCGGAACCCTGGTACACCCCTCGGCTGGGGGGCACGTCCGCATAGTCCCGGCCCACGGCGACCCGAACGTGACGGTCGTCGCCGGCGTCGTTGGTGGGGTCGAAGCCCGTCCAGCCCAGTCCCGGGAACCAGCACTCCACCCAGGCGTGACTCTGGCCCTCCTCCGTGTCGCCGGACGCCGGCTCCGCCTCCGGCCCCAAGTAACCGGACACGTAACGGCAGGGGACGCCCCAGCCGCGCAGGATCGACGCCATCACGTGGGCGTAGTCCTGACAGACGCCCCGGCCCGTCTCCAGGACCCGCTCGATCGGCGAATCCACGGCGGTCGCTCCAGGCGCGTACTCGAAGATCTCGTGGAGCCTGCTCCGAACGGCCAGCGCCGTCGCCAGGGGATCGTCCAACGGCTCCAGCCCGTGGTCCGACACGAACTGCCGGAGCGCCCGACTCTCCGGCTGCACGAAGCGACTGGGGCGGGTCAGGGTCCAGAAGCGCGGGTCTTCGGCTGCGCGGCGCACCTTCTCCCATGCGTCGGGCGCCAGGCGGTCGGGAAGGGGCTCTGCCGGGACCAGCTCGACCTGTGACTTCGCGCGCACCGCCATCCGGTCGTGGGGCGCCGGCCGATCCAGGAAGCATCCCGTGTTGCCGAACGGGTCGGCGAAGTCGAAGAGCGCGCCTGCCGGATCAGTCGCGACCGAGAAGCTGCGCACCCACTGGCGCCGGTCCCGAAGCGGGCACAGGTAGAGCGTCATGACCGACAGCCGGACCGGCGCGTCGTAGGCGAACTCCATGACGTGCTCGACGGCGTACCGCGTGGTCACGGCAACGCTTCTCCGGTCGCGGGGTAGTCCACGTAGGCGGACGTGATCAAGTCGTGAAGGCGGCGGCCGTCCCGTTGCAGGGAAGGGAAGAAGCCGCTCCCGCCGGGCTCGCCGGCTCGGCCCGTCCGCTCCACCTCCACGGCCGCGGCCAGCCGCAGGGCCGTCTGGTGGGCGGGGGCCATCGGGTAGCGGCTGCCCGCCGGGTCGATCCCGGACAGCATCTCGCCGATCCGCTGCGCGGCGAACCGGAGCGACCGAGGCAGCTCGGGGTTCCGGATCAGAAGGTCCAGGACCGCCTCTCGCTGGACGGCCATCGAATGGTTGCGACAGTAGAGTTCGTAAGCGCCGCAGACCCGAAGCAGGTCCGACCACGGCATGCGCCGCCCGCCCGAGCCCGGCCGCGCGAAGCCGTTCCACGTGTCCAGCAGGCATGTCTGGTGCTGGGCCCGCTCCACGAAGCGCCCCAGCTCCAGGAACCGCCAGGCGTCGTCCCGCGGCATCCGCGCCTCCACCACGCCGAAGAACAGGCGCATCCGGTCCACGACCTCGGCCACCATCGCCGACGGAGACCGCGTCCACCACTCGGCGAACTCGTTTCCCCGCAGCCAAAGGAAGCCCTGGTTGAGGCAGGTCCACACGCGGAGCGGCAGCTGCGGCCGGACCTGCTTGGCGTTCTCCCGCGCCGCCGACCAGCACGACAGCACCGAGTGCGGGTTGGCGCTCTCTTCGACCAAGCTGCCCGCCAGCGTGTAGGCGTCGGCCATCAGGAAGCGCTCGGCGTCCACGGCTTCGTGGGCCGCGTCCAGCGGCGGCTGCCGAAGCGCCCGGTAAACGGCTGCCCAGCCCGCCGCCAAGTCCTCCGCCGGCGAGTCCACCAAGCGGGTCAACTGGTACTCCAACAAGCGGGCGGTCTGTTCCGTCCTCTCCAGGTAGCGACCCATCCAGTAGAAGTCGCCCGCCACGCGCGCCAGCATCGTGAGCGCTCTCCCGGCTCGGCTAGGCGTCCAGGACCCAGAGGTCCTTGCAGCCGCCGCCCTGGCTGGAGTTCACGACCAGGCTGCCCCGGCGCAGCGCCACGCGGCAAAGCCCGCCGGGCACCACGTGCTGGCCGCGGCGTCCCTGAAGCACGAAGGGCCGAAGGTCCACGTGCCGGGGGGCCAAGCCGCCGTCCACGAAGCACGCCGCGCGCGACAGCGCCATGACGGGCTGCGATATGTAGTTGGCCGGGTTCGCCCGAATTCGGGTCGCGAACTCGGCCCGCTCGGAGGCGGAGGCGTGGGGGCCGATCAGCATCCCGTAGCCGCCGGAGCCGCCTACCTCCTTCACCACCAGCTCGTCCAGGTTGTCCAGCGTGAACGCCAGCCCTTCCGGCTCGCGGCACAGGTGGGTCTCCACGTTGGCCAGGATCGGCTCTTCGTCCAGGTAGTAGCGGATGATCCTGGGCACGTAGGCGTAGAGGCTCTTGTCGTCGGCCACGCCCGTGCCGGGGGCGTTCGCCAGCACCAGGTTGCCCGCCCGGTAGGCGTGAAGCATCCCAGCGGCGCCCAGCACCGAGTCGCTTCTGAACGCCAGGGGGTCCAAGAAGTCGTCGTCCACGCGACGGTACAGCACGTCGATGCGGCGAAGCCCGGCGGCGGTCCTGGCGTAGAGGGCCGCGTCGCGCATGACCAGGTCTCGTCCCTCGACCAGCTCCACCCCCATCTCGCCCGCCAGGAACGCGTGCTCGTAGTAGGCCGAGTTGTAGCGGCCCGGCGTCAGAACGGCGATCCGAGGCTCGGCGACGGCCAAGCTCAGGGACGCCAGCGTGGCGTACAGCTGCTCCGCGTAGCCGGACACTTCCCGCACGCGGTGTTCGCGGTAGAGAGCGGGGAAGGCGCCCTTCATGGCGGCCCGGCACGCCAGCATGTAGGACACGCCCGACGGCACCCGCAAGTTGTCTTCCAGGACCGCGAAGCCGTCGTGGGTGCGCACGATGTCGGTGCCGCACACGGCCACGTAGATGTCGTGGGGCACCTTCATGCCCCGCATCTCGATCCGGTACTGCGGACAGCCCAGCACCAAGTCCGAAGGGACGATCCCGTCCCGGAGCACCCGCCCCCCGTGGTAAACGTCCTTCAGGAAGAGGTTGAGCGCCGTCAGCCGCTGCTTCAGTCCGCGTTCGATGTGGTCCCACTCGGCCGCGGTGATCAGCCGGGGCACGCAGTCGATGGGGATGATCTGCTCCGTCACCTGCTCGGCCGCCAGCACGGTGAACGTGATGCCTTCGTGCAGGAAGCGCCGGACCACGCCCTCTTGGACCTTGGCCATGTCTTCGGACGACATGGTCGCCAGCGCCGCGTTCATGCGCCGCGAACTCTCCCGCGGCTCCCCGTCTTCCGAGAACATCTCGTCGTAGAACGAGGCGTCCGCCTGATAGCTGGAGAAGGCGCCGGACCCCGCGCGTTTCCACGCGGGGCCCGAGCCCTCTCCTTCCCGCTGCTGGTGTTGCATCCCGTCGGTTCCGCGTGCGGGATCAGTCGCGGTAGTCGTCGCCTTCGTCCGGGTCCACCATCAGTACGAACTCGGGGTAGGCGTCCAAGCCCAGCTCCGCCGAGTCCTGCCCCAGCTCTTCGACCTGGCGCGACACCCGCACCCCGATCGTCTTGTCCAGGACCGTCCAGAGCAGCCACGAGACCAAGAACACGAAGGCGCCCACGGCCGCCACGCCGATCACCTGCGTGAGCAACCCAGGCCCGTTCGGGTTCAACCCCACGGCGACCGTGCCCCAGATGCCGGCGAAGAGGTGGGCCGGGACGGCGCCAACCACGTCGTCCAGCCGGCGCGACTCGAGGAAGCGGAGTCCCGCCGTGCACAGCACCGCGCCCACGGCTCCGATCAGGATCGCCCACGGCCCGGTCACGATGTCGGGGCCGGCCGTGATCGCCACCAGACCTGCAATGGCGCCGTTGAGCCCCGAGAACAGGTCCAGCCGCCCCAAGATCGGCCGAGACACCAGAAGCGCCGTCAGCACGCCGGCCGCGGCGGCCAGGTTGGTGTTCACGATCACGTTGCTCATCAGCACCGCGTTCTCGGCGCCGCCCAGGGCCAGCACCGAGCCGCCGTTGAAGGCGAACCAGCCCAGCCAGAGGATGAAGACGCCCAGCGTCACCGCCGGGATGTTCGAGGGCGGCGTGGACTTGACGGTGCCGTCCTTGCGGAACTTGCCCCACCGGGGGCCGACGACCAGGATGCCGGCCAGGGCCGCCCATCCACCCGTCGAGTGCACGATCGTGGAGCCCGCGAAGTCCGTGAATTCGCGCTGGCTGAGCCACCCGCCTCCCCAGGTCCAAGCGCCGACGACCGGGTAGATCACGGCGGTCAGCAGAGCGGTGAAGGCAAAGAACGACCACAGCTTGACCCGCTCGGCCAGCGCGCCCGACACGATCGACGCGGTGGTGGCCACGAAGACCATCTGGAAGAACCAGTCGGACATGCGCGAGTAGGAACCCTCTTCCAGCACGGTCGCCTCCGCCGCCGCGTCGCCCCCCAGCATGGCCGTCTCCGCCTCCGACGGCCCGTAAAAGATGTCGAAGGTGCCGATCCAGCTGTCCACGTCCACGTACATCAGGTTGTAGCCCAGGACGTAGTAGGCGAGACCGGCGATCGAGTAGAGGCCGATGTTCTTGAGGCAGATCACGGAGGCGTTCTTGGAACGCACCGATCCCGACTCCAGCATGGTGAAGCCCGCGCACATCCACATGACGAGGGCACCCCACACCAGGAACGAAAAGGTGTTCAGGACGAAGTCCGTCTCGGTCGTCTGCGCGGCGCCGGCGACAGGCGCCACGAGCAGGCCCAGGCCTGCCATGACGACGCCCGTCCAGATCGCTCTCCGACGGAGGCCGCGCCGACCGTGAGTGCTTGCTTCGCTTGCGTTCATTCTTGTTCTTCCGTTTCGGTGGATGACGTGTGACCCGCGCCTGCCGGCGGGCGATGAAGCCGTCATGATACGGCTTTGGAGCCGCGCCGCAAGAGTCCCGCCTGCCCGCGGACTCCGCGGCCGTCCTCGAAGCGGGTTCGTCCGTGTTGTCGCTCGCCGCTCCCTCGCCCCGCCCTGCCCGCGCCGGGGTTCGCGGATTCCCGACCGGACAATTACATTGATAGCCCACAAGTCTTTCAGACCCGGTTGCCGGGTCGCCCTCCGATCCAACCCCCGAGGAATGAACCCGTCATGACGCACCGCCTCTTCTTCCCAGCGGTCCGCACCGTGGGAACTCTGGTGCTGGCTGCCGGCGCCGCCCTTCCCTCCAGCGCCCAGACCTTCAGCGCCCGGAACGGGTCGAGCGTGACGCTGGGCGCCCGCGTTCAGGCCCAGTACGAAATGCCGGGCCCCTCCCAAGCCGCCTCTTCGTTCTTCATCCGTCGCGCCTGGGTGACGATCGACGGCTCCCTCAACGACTTGGTGGGCGGCCGGCTCCAGTTCGACGCGCAGGGGTCCACCGCGTTGGAAGCCTACTTGGCGTTGACGCCCTCGGAGTCCTTCCAGCTCCAGATCGGGCAGTTCAAGCGGGCGGTCTCGTACTTCTGGCTGGCCGCCAACTCGGACTTGCCGCTCATCGAACGGGACGGGCGCGTGACGGGCATCAGCGAGTGCCCCGGCGTGGGCGGCGTCTGCTCGTTCGGCAAGCTGACCTTCGGCCTGGGGCTGGACGGATACGAACCCGGCATCTTGGCCACGGGGCGGCTCGCGAACCGGCGCCTGGGCTACCGGTTCACCCTCACCAACGGCGAAGGCATCAGCAAGAAGGACGTGAACAACCACAAGTCGGCGTCGGGGCGCCTGTCGTACTTCTTCGGCGAGCGCGGACGCGTGTCGGGCTACTTGGCCATGGACGAGACCGTGGGCTCGAAGGACGAGACGATCTGGGTGCCGGCCTACGGCGTGGAGCTGGAGCTCGGAACGTGGCGCAACGGTCCCCACCTGCTGGTGAACCAGGTGTCGGGAAGCAACTGGAAGGTGGACGACGACGCCGGGTTCTCCGCGTTTCAGGTCATGGGACTCTGGTACGTTCCGCTTGCGGAGGACCGCGCCTTCGCGGCCGTCGAGCCCCTGTTCCGCCTAAGCTGGGCCAGCACCCAGGACGAAGCGGGCACGGACGTGAGCGGACTCGTGGTCACGCCGGGTTTGATGCTCTACGCGACGGGCCGGAACGGCATCTCCGCCAACATGGACATCTATCGCACGATCGAGGACCGCACCGAGTGGTCCTTCAAGCTGCAGGCCTTCACCTTCTTCTAGGCCCAGCCGCCGCCGGGGCAGCGAGCGCACCCGACCGCCCGGCGATCGGTCCCGGGACGCCGCGGGACCAAGGGCGCGCCCCCCGGCAGCCGCAAGCCTTCCCGGGTGCCGGGGCGGCGCGGCTATGAGGACAGGCTGGCTTCCGCCTCCTCGGCGGTGTCGAACACCTTGGTCAGGCGCGTGAAGCCGCTCACGTCCAGCACCTCGCGGATGTGGGCGGGCACCCGGCACATCGCCACGCCCCCTCCGGCCGCGTTGGTCTTCTTGATGGCGACCAACAGCGCGCGGAGACCGGCACTGCTGATGTAGGAGAGGTCGCCGCAGTCCACGACCAGGCGGTTGGCCCCAGCTTCGATGATCTTGCCGAGCTCCTGGTCGAAGTCCTTGGCGTTGGCGGAATCGATCCGGCCGCTGACGGCGGCGATCGATGCGTTCTCGGACTGGGTTGTCGTGACGTTCATGGGTTTGCGTTCTCCGGCGTAGCCTCCAAGGGCTGTGCTAGGGTGAGTCGGTTGAATCCGTCCACGCGTTCGTAGGTCAATGTATCCACGAACGACTTGGCTAGGAAGATGCCGAGCCCGCCGATGGGGCGGTCCTCGGCGGAAAGGGTCAGGTCCGGATCCTGCGCGTCGTGCAGGGGATCGAAGGCGGGGCCGTTGTCCTGCACCCGCACCTTCAGCCAACCTCCGTCCACTTGCATCGTCACCGTGACGACGGGGTCTTCGGCGTTCTCCGGGAAGGCGTAGCTGACCACGTTGGTCAGCACTTCGTCCAAGGCCAGTTCGAACTTCTGGACGATCCCCGCCGGCAGGTCGGCGCCCGCGGCGAACTGCTCGAACAGCTGCACCACGCGCCTGGGCTCGGTCTCGTCGAGCTTCACGTCCGTTTCCAGGCTGGGACCCATGGTCGATTGCTCCTCCTACTCGCCGATGTGGCGCTGGAACGATTCGAACGCCTTCCGCTGCACGTCCCGAAGCGCGCGCTCCAAACCGTCGAAGTCCTCGCACTCCAGGGCGTTGGCCAGCTTGGCGCGAAGCGTCTGCGGCGCGTCGCGCACCGGGACCCCCGCGCTCCACGCCAGTCGAAGGATAGCCTGGGCCGTCCGTTGCATGCGAACCGCCTCGGCCAGGAACTCCGCCTCTTCCTTGTCCAAGACGTCGGCGTCGGCCAAGGCCGTGAAGCAGGCCACGGTGCCTCCGGCCAGGACCTGCGGACGCTGGTGGGCGTGAAGCAGCTGCAGGTACTGGGCGACGAACTCAAGATCCACCAGCCCGCCCCGGACGTACTTGAGCTCGAACGGGTCGTCGGAGGAGTGCTCCGCGGCCACCCGTTCGCGCATCTCGGCCACGTCTTGCCGGAGCGCGTCAGCGTCTCGGGGCCGCGTCAGGACCTCCCGCATCTCCGACGACACGGCCTGGACCGCGGACGGGTCGCCGGCCACCACCCGGGCGCGCGTCAGCGACATGTGCTCCCACGTCCACGCCGATTCGGCTTGGTACTCGCGGAACGCCGTGAGCGTCGTCACCAGCGGCCCGCTGTCGCCGGACGGGCGCAGGCGCATGTCCACTTCGTACAGCTTTCCGGAGGCCGCGCGGCTCTGCAAGGCGGCGATCAGGCGCTGCGCCACGCGCGAGTAGAAGCGTCGCGCTTCGACGGGCCGGGGTCCCGACGTGACGCGCGTCTCGTCGGGCATCTCCGCCACGAACAGCAAGTCCAGGTCCGACTCGAACGTCATCTCCACGGCGCCCAGCTTGCCCATGGCCACCACGGCGCAGCCGCCCTCCGCAGCGCCGTGCCGGGCGGTCAACTCCGCGAGCACGCCTTCCAGCAGCACCTCGATGGTCACGTCCGCCACCTGGGTCAGAGACGCCGACGCCTCGTCCACCGTGATCAAGTTCTGCAGCGTCTGGACGCCGACCTGGAAGCGCCGGTCCTCTGCCCACGCGGCCACCAGCGCCGTCCGCTTCTCCAGGTCGGCTTCGTCGCCGAGGCGGTCGCGGGCCTCGTCCGCCAGCTCCTGTCTGTCGGGCACCGGCAGGAAGAACGCGGGGTCCAGGACCGCTTCCAGGAGGCGCGGATGGCCGCCCAGCGTGTCGGCGATGCGCGGCGCGCTTCCCATGACCACGGCGATCAGGTTGAGCAGCCACGTGTTGGCGCGCAGCATCGAGAAGAAGGAGATGTCCTCGGGCAGCGTCTCCAGGAACTTGTCCAAGCGGACCAGGGCTCGGTCCGGGTCGGGAGTCTTGCCCACGGCGGCGATGATCTCGTGGAGGATCTCGCGGACGATCGTTCGGGCGCGCTCCGACTCGGTCGAGGCGTACCGCCCCTCGGCCCATCCCCTGAAGATCTCCGCCGCGGTCAGCGCGCGGGCGAACCCGGCGGCCTCCAGCTTCTCCACGGCGGCGGGAGCGCCCGCCTCGGGTCCTTCCAGGATCGCCGCGGTGATGTCCTGTTCGCTCTCGGGCACGTTGAAGCGCGTGCGGTACAGGGCGTGGACCTCCGCCGCAGCGGTCTCCACCACGTTGGCCAAGGCGTCGGCGGACTCGAGCCCCATGAACGCGGCGATGTGGGCCAAGCCGTCCTGCGACTCGGGAAGCTTCTGCGTCTGGTCGTCGTTCACCATCTGGACCCGGTGTTCGACCCGTCGCAGCAGCAGGTACGCGTCCCGCAGGGTGGCGGTCTCCCTGGGAAGCACGTGGTTCTCCTCTTCCAGCGTCTCCAACATGCCCAGGAGCCCCGCGTCCCGGAGCCGTCGGTTGCGGCCCCCGTACGCAAGCTGGTGCATGTGGACGAAGAACTCGATCTCGCGGATGCCCCCGCGCCCCAGCTTCACGTCGTGGCCGGCCGCCTTCACGGCGCCGTGGCCGTGGAAGTCGTGGATCTGCTGGCTCATCGAGCGGATCTCCTCGACCGACGTGAAGTCGAGTCCGTCGTCCCAGATGAACGGCGACAGCCGCTTCAGGAACGCCGCGCCGGCGTCCAGGTCGCCAGCCACGGGGCGCGCCTTGATGAGGGCCGCGCGCTCCCATGTCCGCCCGAAGGTGTTGTAGTAGTCGAAGGCGAAGTCCACGGTGATCGCCGGGGGCGTGGACGAGGCGTCGGGACGCAGGCGCAGGTCCGTGCGGAAGACGTAGCCGTCGCCCGTTCGGGCCTGAAGGATGCGCGCCATGTCCCGCGTGACCCGGACGAAGCAGTCGCGAAGGCTGCGCGACCCCGTGTAGCGCACCACGTCCGGGTCGTAAAGGACCACCAGGTCGATGTCCGACGAGTAGTTGAGTTCCCGAGACCCGTGCTTGCCCATGGCCAGGACGAAGTACCCCAGCTTGGCGACGTTCGCCTCGGCGCCGGCGTCTCCGTCCGACCCGCCGCCGCCGTTGGCCGCGGGCGCCAGCTCGCCGCGCCGCTGCCGGTCCTGGAGCAGGTGCGACACGGCCAGCCGAACGGCATGGTCGGCCATGTCCGACAGCAGCGCCGCGCACTCCATGACGCCGGCCACGCCGAAGCAGTCGTAGACGGCTGCGACCACGGCCACGCGGCTCCGCTGAACCCGCAGGAACCGCATGAGGCGGTCCCGGTTCATCGTCGGATCGGCGTTCGCCAAGTCGCCCCGGATCGACGCGGCCACGGCCTCGGGCGAATCGGTCACGAGCGACTGCGTGAACTCCAGGTCGCGAAGAACCAGCCGCGTCAAGTACGGGCTGTTCCCCATGACGAACGAGAAGAAGCGCCGGCCCTCCGGCGTGTCGAGCGCCGCCGCCAGGGATTCCTTGCCCGCGTGCCGGGCTGCGTCGCGCAACCGATCCGCGCCGGCGACCGCCTGCTCCTTGCGATGGCCTCGAAGCTTCTCGAAGCCGGGAGCGGCGGCCGCCCGCGCGAGGACGGTGTCGGTCAAGCTCTTCCGCTGCCGATCACGGCGAGAAGTACATGTCGAACTCGACCGGGTGAGGGGCCTGCTCGAAGCGGACCACCTCGTCCATCTTGAGCTCCACGTAGGCGTCGATCTGGTCCTTCGTGAAGACGTCGCCGCGGGTCAGGAACTCGTGGTCCGCTTCCAGGGCCTCCAGGGCGTCGCGGAGGGAGTGCGCCACCGTGGGAATGTCCTTCAGCTCCTCGGGCGGCAGGGCGTAGAGGTCCTTGTCCATCGGCGGTCCGGGGTCGATGCGGTTCTCGATCCCGTCCAGCCCCGCCATGAGCATGGCCGAGAACGCCAGGTACGGGTTGGCCGTGGCGTCGGGGAAGCGGATCTCCACCCGCCGGGCCTTGGCGGACGCGACGTGGGGGATGCGGCAGGACGCCGACCGGTTCCGTGCCGAGTAGGCCAGGAGCACCGGCGCCTCGAACCCGGGAACCAGGCGCTTGTAGCTGTTGGTGCTGGGGTTCGAGAAGGCGTTGATCGCCCGGGCGTGCTTCATGATCCCGCCGATGTAGTGAAGGGCGGTGTCCGACAGGTCCGCGTAGCCCGACCCCGAGAAGATGCCTTCGCCGTCCTTCCACAGCGACTGGTTGGTGTGCATCCCGGACCCGTTGTCGCCGACCACCGGCTTGGGCATGAACGTGGCCGTCTTGCCGTGCTTCGCCGCCACGTTCAGCACGACGTACCGGTAGACCTGCAGCTTGTCGGCCATCGCCGTCATCGGCGCGAAGACGATCCCGAGCTCGTGCTGACTGGCGGCCACCTCGTGGTGGTGCTTCTCGACGCCCACGCCGGCGTCGGCCAGCGCCTTGAGCATGTCGCCCCGAACCGCCTGGACCGAGTCCACCGGCGGCAGCGGGAAGTAGCCGCCCTTGGTGCGCGGACGGTGGCCCTTGTTGCCGCCCTCGACGACGCTGCTCGTGTTGTACGGCCCCTCGGAGTCGTTCAGGTGGAAGAAGGTGTGGTTGGCCTCCACCCCGAAGCGGACGTCGTCGAAGAGGAAGAACTCGGGCTCCGGGCCGAAGTAGGCCGTGTCGCCGATCCCCGAGAACTGCAGGTGAGCCTCGGCGTCCCGGGCCGTGGACCGGGGGCAGCGCGAGTAGCGCTCGCCGGTCGTGGGCTCGTGGACGTCGCAGATCAGGTAGAGCGTCCTGTGGCTCATGAAGGGATCGAGGGCCGCCGTCGAGGCGTCGGGGAAGAGCGCCATGTCGGACTGGTCGATCGCCTTCCAGCCGTTGATGGACGACCCGTCGAACATGATGCCGTCCTCGAAGGCGTCCTCGTCGAAGGCCTCCGGCGTCAGGGTGACGTGGTGCCACCGTCCTCTGGGGTCGGTGAACCGGAGGTCCACGAACTCCACGTTCTCGTCTCGGATCTGCTTGAATACCGCGTCGGTGTCCGCCATTTGCTGCTGTCGCCTCTTGGGGTTGGGGAAGACTTGGACGCCGGGGCGCCCGCGAGAGCCGCGCCGCCGTCGCGCCGCCGGCCAAGTCCGGGATAGTACACGCTTTGGGGGGCGATGTCCACCGCTTCGCTTCGAGCGGGCGCGCGCGACGGGCGGAAACGGCGAAAATGGGCGCGGAACGTTACATTGAACTGTGGCCGGCAACGCCCGCCGGTCCAGGAAGCCTCCCGCATCCCAGCCTCGCCTCCAACCCCAGACGCCGACCGGCTTCGACCGAGATCGGCAACCCTACCGGACCACTTATGAAGATGCCAACGATCCTGGTCGTCGACGACGAGCCCGATCTGGAAATCCTTCTCACGCAGAAGTTCCGGCGGAAGATCAGGAAGGGCGAGATGAAGCTGATTTTCGCCCAAAACGGCGTCCAAGCGCTGGAGAAGCTCAAGACCCACGACAACATCGACATGGTCCTGTCGGACATCAACATGCCCGAGATGGACGGCCTGACGCTGCTCCAGCAGCTCAACGACCTTCACATGGACCTTCGGGCCGTGATCGTCACGGCGTACGGCGACATGAAGAACATCCGCACCGCCATGAACCGCGGCGCGTTCGACTTCGTGACCAAGCCGATCGACTTCGACGACTTGGAGACGACGATCTCCAAGACCCTCCAACACCTCCAGGTCATGCGCGAGGCCCTTCGGTCCCGCGACGAACTCGTGGCCCTGCGGCAGGAGCTGGGCGTGGCCGCCAAGATGCAGGAGTCGATCCTGCCCACCGATTTTCCCGACGACCCCCGCTACGACCTGCACGCGTGGATGACCCCCGCCCGCGAGGTGGGGGGCGACTTCTACGACTTCTTCAAGCTGGAGAACGACCGGCTGGCCATGGTCGTGGCCGACGTGTCGGGCAAGGGCGTGCCGGCCGCGCTGTTCATGATGGTCAGCCGGACGCTGATGAAGGGCACCGCCATCGGCAACTCCGATCCCGCCAAGTGCATGGCGGAGGTGAACGACCTTCTGGCGGAGTCGAACGAGGAGTCGATGTTCGTCACCGTCTTCTACACCAGCTTCGATCCGGCGTCGGGACTGTTGGAGTACGCCAACGGGGGCCACAACCTGCCCTTTGTGGTCAAGGCGTCCGGCGAGGTGCGGAAGGTCGAGAGCGATTCCGGCCTGGTGCTGGGCGTCTTGCCCGGCTTCGATTTCCCCGGCGGCAGCCTGGAGCTGGAACCGGGCGACACCTTCTTCCTCTACACCGACGGCGTGACCGAGGCCATGAACGAGGACGGGGACGAGTTCGGCGACGACGCGCTGGCCAAGGCGCTGGGAGAGTGCGCGGGGGCCAGCGCGGAGGACGTGCGGCGCCACGTGGTCAAGGCGGTGAAGGAGCACGCGGGGGGCGCGTCGCAGTCCGACGACATCACGTGCTTGGCGCTCAAGTACGTCGGCGCGACGTGAGCGTGGCGAGGAGCAGGAGGCCGAGGGCTTCGGCGGGCCGCGTGGCGGCTTCGGTTCGGCGCGGGCGCGCGACGGACTGGGCGCGGACTGCGAAGCGGGCGGCCGCCCCGGCTCTCGCGACCGTTTTGGTGGTCGCGGTCCTTCCGGCCCCGGGCGCGGCAGCGGTCACCGCTCAGGAGACCGCCGCTCAGTCGGTTGCCGCCGAGGATCCGTCCCGGGGCGTGTACGCGGACTCGATCGTCTTTGGCCAGTCCGCGGCGCTGACGGGCGATGCCATGGCGCTGGGGACCAACATGAACCTGGGCATCCGAGCCGCCTTCGAAGAGGCCAACCGCGACGGCGGCGTGCACGGACGGCTTCTGCGCCTCCGGGCCCGGGACGACGGGTACGAGCCCGAAGCCGCCGCCAGGAACACGGCCGAACTGATCGCGGACGGCGTCTTCGCCCTCATCGGCGCGGTGGGAACGCCCACGTCCACGGCGGCCGAGCCCGTCGCCAGCGACAATTCGGTGCCGTACATCGGTCCCTTCACCGGCGCCGAGTTCCTTCGCAACGACGACCGCGTTTCGGTGGTCAACGTGCGCGCCTCGTACTATCAGGAGACGGAGGAGATGGTGGCGCGCCTGACCGACGACTTGGGCCACCGGCGGATCGCCATCCTCTACCAGGACGACAGCTACGGCCGGGCCGGCCTGCGAGGCGTGCAACGGGCGCTGGTCAAGCGGAGCATGACGCTCGTGAGCGAGGGCACCTACATGCGCAACACGACCGCGGTCAAGAGGGCGCTGCTGGCGATCCGCAAGGGCAGCCCCCAGGCGGTGATCATCATCGGCGCCTACCGTCCGGCGGCGGCCTTCATTCGATGGGCCCGACGCCTGGGGATGAACGCCGTGATCGTCAACATCTCCTTCGTGGGCAGCAACGCCCTCCTGAACGAGCTGGGCGCCGCGGGCAACGGCACCGTGGTCACCCAGGTCGTGCCGTTCCCGTCGGACACGTCGATTCCGGTGGTAGAGAGCTACCACGCCGCGCTTCGGGCCGTGTCGCCGGCCGCGGTCCCGGGGTTCGTCTCGCTGGAGGGCTACTTGGCGGGACGCTTGGCCGTGGAGGCGTTGCGCATGATCGGACCTTCGCCCACGCGGGAACTCTTCCTGACCGAGCTTCGCGAAGCCGGCCCCGTCGACTTGGGCGGCTTCGTCGTGGAGTACGGCGAGGGCGACAATCAAGGGTCCGACGAGGTCTTCTTGACGGTCATCCGCGGCGGGCGCTTCCAGCCCGTGGAGCGTCTGTCCCGATGAAGCCGGCAGGCCCGCCGAAGAGCCTGGACCAGTGGATCCACTCCGGGTTCGAATGGGCGCTCGCTCGGCTTCCCGCCGGCCTGGGACGCCGGATTCGCGAGGTGACGGGCGAGCGATTCGGCATCGGTAGCCAGATCGTCGTCGGGCTGGGCGGGGGCGTCTTCCTGACCCTGTGCGGCAGCGTGCTGGCTCTGGGCTTGATGACGATCCTGGGCAACCGGCAGGAGGAGATCACCGACGAGCACATGCCGGCTCTGGTAGCGGCGTTCGCGGTGGCCCGCAGCACGGCGGAGCTGGTGCAGGCTTCGCCCGAGCTGGTGACCGCCGGCACGACCGAGGACTTGGCGACCGTCTGGCAGGAGGTGCAGGCGGTCGAAGAGAGGCTGGGAGAGCAGGTCGCCAACGTCACCCGCCAAGGGGGCATGACGAGCGCCGCCGTGCCGCAGCTTCGCCTGCTCGTGGAACGAACCGAAGAGATCAGAAGGTCCGTGGACCAGCGGCTGGGCTTCGAAGCTCGCTTGGCGCTGCTGGACGACGAGATCGAATCCGTGGACCTGAGCATCGCCAACTCGCTCGAAGGCGAACTCGACGACCAGGAGTTCTTCATCGACACGGGGTTGCGCGAGCTGACCGGCCAAGTCGCGCCGCGCATCGATCGCACGGCCCAGGCCGAGCTGGACCGGCATCGGACCCTCATGGACCTGAAGGCCGCCCAGCGCGCCGTGGTGACGGTCATGTTCCAGGCCCTGTCCGAGGACGATCCCCCGCAGCTGGGCGCTAACCAGGAGCGCTTCAACACCGCCTTCGGGCAAATGGAAGCCGGGCTGAACGAAGTCAGGCCGGGCTTGGCCGAACGGCTTCGGCCGCAGGTGGAGACGCTGCGCGCCCTCTACGACGGCACGGCCGACGGCGTCCTGTCCACCCGCAGGCTGTGGCTGGAAGAGGTGGCGACTTCCCAGGCGCTTCTGGAGGAGAACCGCCGGACCAGCGCCGAGCTGGTCGCCCAAGTCGACGAACTCGTGCAGGCGGGCGAGAACGCCACGCGCAACGCCGCCACCGCGTCGAGCGGGTTGGTGCGCTTGGGCTGGTGGGTCATCTTGATGGTCAACGTGCTGGCCGTGGCCGCGGCGATCCTGGTCGGCTGGAAGTTCTTCGGCGAGCGGTTGCTGGTGCGGATTCGCCATCTGTCCGACGCCATGCGCAGCATGTCCCAGGGCGACCTGAAGGTGCGGGTCGAGATCGCCGGCGACGACGAGGTGACCGACATGGCGGCGGACCTGGAGGTCTTCCGCAAGCACGCGCTGGAGGTGCAGCGGCTGAACTTGGTCGAGAAGCTCGCCGGCGAGGTGCAGGCCAAGAACGAGGCCTTGGAGAAGACGCTGGACGACCTCCGGCGCACGCAGCAGCAGGTGGCCCAGCAGGAGAAGCTGGCTTCCCTGGGCGCGCTGACCGCGGGGATCGCCCACGAGATCCGCAACCCGCTCAACTTCGTCAACAACTTTGCGGCGCTGTCCACCGAGCTGCTCGAGGAGCTGAAGGAGGAGCTGGCCGAGGAAGACGAAGACGGAAACGGCGAGCTGGACAGGAAGTACGTGGAGGAGATCCTGGGCGACTTGGTGCTCAACGTCAGCAAGGTGCGGGAGCACGGCGGGCGCGCGAACCGGATCGTGGACGGGATGCTGGCCCACTCGCGCGACGAGGCCGGGAAGCCGGAGGCAGTGGACGTGAACCAGGTGCTGGACGAGTACGCCAAGTTGGCCTACCACGGACTCCGCGCGTCCGACCCGATGTTCAACGTGACGATCGAGCGGGCCTTCGACGCCGAGGCGGGCGAGGTGACGGCGATCGCGCGGGACCTCAGCCGCGTCTTCCTCAACGTCATCACCAACGCCTGCCAAGCCACCGAGATTCGCCGCAGGCGGACGCAGGACGAGGGCTACTCGCCGACCGTGACCCTGACGACCGAGGGCGCCGAAGACACGGTCGTGGTCAAGGTTCGCGACAACGGCACGGGCATCCCCGACAAGGTCGTGGAGAAGATCTTCGACCCGTTCTTCACCACGAAGTCGGGCACCCAGGGTACCGGACTAGGGCTCTCGATCTCGCACGAGATCGTCCAGGAGCACGGCGGCAGCCTCAAAGTAGACACCAAGGAGGGCGAGTTCACCGAGTTCACGGTGACGGTGCCCAGGACGATGCCGGGCGCCTGAACGTCCGTTCCACGACGCCGGCCGCGGCCCCGACGCCGCAGGGGCTGGCCGCCTTCCTGCCCGGCAAGGCGGAGTTCGGGCGCTTGGCCTCGCTGGCGCTGCCCGTGGCGGCGGTTCAGGTGGGTTTGGTCTTCCAGGGGATCGTGGACACGGCGATGGTCGGGCGGGTCTCTGCGCCGGACTTGGCGGCCGTGGCTCTGGGCAACCTGTACTTCTTCGGCATCTCCGTATTCGGCATGGGGATGCTCATGGCCCTGGACCCGATCGTGTCGCAGGCGTTCGGCGCCGAAGACCGACGAGGGATCGAGCTCGCGATCCAGCGGGGGCTGGTCCTGGGGCTGGGGCTTGCCTTGGCGTCGTCGCTGCTGCTGGCGTTGGCCGGGCCCGTGTTGCGGACGCTGAACCAGCCGTCCGAGGTGGTGCCGATCGCGGCCCGGTATTCCTACGCGCTGGCGGCCGGCATGATCCCGTTCTACGGCTTCGTGGTCTTTCGACAGACGCTGCAGGCCCTGGGCACGGTGGCGCCGGTGGTGCTGGCAGTGGTGGCGGGCAACCTGCTGAACGCGGCGGCCAACTGGGTTCTGATCTTCGGCAACTTGGGCGTGCCGGCGATGGGGGCCGTGGGCTCCGGTTGGGCCACCGCGGCCTCTCGCTGGTTCATGTTCGGGTTCCTGTTTTGGCTCGGGCGAGCGACCTTGCGGCCGTACCTGCGCCGGCTTCGGTCGGAGGCGCTTGCGGATCGGCGTCGGCTGGCCGCCATGGTCCGTCTCGGGGCGCCGATCGGACTTCACATGTTCCTGGAGTTCGGCGCCTTCGGGGCGATCGGGCTCGCCATGGGCTGGTTGGGCACGGAGGCCATGGCCGGCCACCAGATCGCCCTCAACTTGGCGGCGATGACGTTCATGCTCGCCGTGGGGGTCGCGCAGGCGGCGGCGGTCCTGGTGGGGAAGTCGGTCGGCGAGGACGACCCGCCCCGGGCCCGGCGGTTCGCAGGGGCCGCGGTGGCGGTCTGCTGCGTCGCGATGTCGTTCACGGCGGCGCTCTTCCTGTCCCTGCCCGGCGTGCTGGCGGACCTCTTCACGGAGGCGGCCCCGGTGGCGGCCGTGGCCGCCGCCCTGATCCCCGTCGCCGGCGTGTTCCAGCTGTTCGACGGCCTTCAGGTGGTCTGCGCAGGCGCCCTGCGCGGCGTGGCCGACACCCTTCGGCCGCTGATCTACAACCTGCTGGCCTTCTGGCTTCTGGGCCTGCCCACGAGTCTGTTCCTGGGCTTCCGCGCCGGCATGGGCCCGGCCGGGCTCTGGTGGGGGTTGGCCGCGGCCCTGGGGATCGTGGCCGTCCTGCTCGTGGGCCGCCTGTGGCGACGCTTCCACCGCCCCATGACGCGCTTCGGCGCGGGAACGGCGTGACCACGGACGCGCCCGCGCCCGTCGAGCGCCGCTTGGAAGTGGCCAAGACGGCGCGCTTCTTCCAGGTGGGAGAGGTCTCGGCGGCCACGTCCCAAGTCTGGTTCGCGTGTCACGGCTACCGACAGCTGGCGGGCCGCTTCGTCCATCGCTTCGTCGGGCTCCGGGAACTGGGCGTCGTGGTGGCGGCGCCCGAAGCGCTGAGCCGCTTCTACATCGACCCGACCCCGGGCCGGCACGGCGCCGAAGCCAGGGTGGGCGCAAGCTGGATGACTCGGGCCGACCGGGCGTCCGAGATAGCGGACTACGTGGGGTACTTGGACCGCTTGGCGGACGCGGTGCTGGGACGGGAGGGCGAGCAGGCGCAGGAGCAAGGCGAGCCGCCGGAGCACGGGCAGGCCGGGTGCCCGACCACCACGGTCGCGCTGGGCTTCTCCCAAGGGGTCCACACGGTAGCGCGGTGGGCCGTGCTGGGGCGAACGCCCGTGGACGAACTGGTGCTGTGGGGCGCGTACCTGCCGCGAGACCTGCCGGTGGACGAACGGCTGGCGCGCTCCCGGCTCACGCTGGTGTTCGGCGAGGACGACCCCACGGCCGACTCGGCGCTGGCTCGGGAGCAGGACGAGCGGCTGGATGCCGCCGGGATCCGTCCCCGGCGCGTGTCGTATCCGGGAGGCCACCGCGTGGCTCCGGAGGTCGTCGGCGAGCTGGCGAAGACGTTCGGGCGGTTGGGCGGCCGGAGCTAGCGACGCCTCGTCAGAATTCGCCGACGAAGCCGATCTCCGGCTCGAGTTCGTAGCCGGTTTCTTGCGCCACTGTGGCTTGGGCCAAGTCGATCAACGTCCGCACTTCCGACGCCTTGGCGCCGCCCAGGTTCACGATGATGTTGGCGTGCTTGCGAAAGATCTGGGCCGCCCCGTGCACGTGCCCCTTGAGACCGCACTCGTCGATCAGGCGTCCGGCGCCGATCCCCTCGATCTTCTTGAAGATGGAACCGGCGCAGGGGTACAGCCACAGGTCCGGGTGGCGCTCGTCTCTCCATTCCAGGTTCTCGCGGACGACGCGGCGCAGCTCGGTCACGGGGGCGGGCGACAGCCGGAGGGAAACGTCCAGCACCAGGTCTCCCGTGTCGTGGACGACGCTGTAGTCGTATCCGAACTGGAAGTACTCGGTGTCGACGCGACGCACGTCGCCCGCCGGCGTCAGGATCGTGGCGCCCTCCATGACCTCTTCCCAGAACACCGTGCGTTCGCGCTCGGGGGCCGGCGACAAGAAGTGAAGGTTTTGCCAAACGGCGCCTCCGACCGTGCTGGGGATGCCCACGAAGTGGTGGATGCCGCCCAGCCCGCGCGACACCGTGGCGTCGATCAGGTCGGGGAAGGTGTCCAGGCCGGCGCCGGCCAGCACGCGGCCTTCGGGCTGGAACTCCAGCGTGGAGATGCCGCAGCGCACCACCACTCCGCGAAAGCCGCGGTCGCCGACAAGGATGTTGGCCCCGCGACCCAGCACGAACCACGGGACGCCCATCTCGCGGGCCGCTCCCACGGCAAGAGCCAGTTCGTCGGCGGTGCGGGCGCGATAGTACAGGTCCGCCGGGCCGCCGATGCGAAAGGTGGTGCGGGGCGCCAAGGGGACGTTCCGCCGCACTCGTTCGGGATCGACCGTCTGCGCGTAGCGGTCGAGGAGCCGGGGGTCGGGAGCGGTCAGCGTCGGAGAAGGCGGAAGCGAGGGCCGCCGGCGTGGCCGAACAAGGCCGCCGACGTGAGCCCGAATTATACGGCAATCGACGCGACGCGGCCGACGGTGCGCGGGTCGGCAGGCGTTAGCTTAGGCAAATGGAGGAACCCGACCGAAGGATACGCGTGCTGGTGGCGAAGCCTGGGCTGGACGGACACGACCGGGGCGCCAAGGTGGTGGCGGCCGCATTTCGGGACGCCGGCCTCGAGGTGATCTACACCGGGCTGCACCAGACGCCCGAGATGATCGCGGCCGCGGCCGTCCAAGAAGACGTGGACGTGGTGGCGATGTCGGTCCTGTCGGGCGCCCACATGACCCTCTTTCCCCGCGTTCGCGAGCTGCTGAACCGCGAAGGGCTGGAGCATGTCCTGCTCACGGGCGGCGGCATCATCCCCGGCGAGGACGCGGAGACCCTGGCGGAGCAGGGCGTGGGCCGCCTGTTCGGGCCGGGGGCCACGACGTCGGAGGCGGTGGAGTACGTCAAGACCTGGTTCGCCGGGCGGGAGGACCCGTACTAGGTGGAGGGCCGATTGGCCGGCCTGAGCAGGGAGCTCGCGGCCCTGCGGGAGCGGCTGGTCTTGGGGGGCGGCGAGGAGCGGACGCGGCGGCAACGGAAGCAGGGGAAGCTGCCGGTTCGAGACCGCTTGCGGCTGCTCCTGGACGAAGGCGCTCCCTGGGCGGAGATCGGGCTGCTGGTGGCCCACGACCAGTACGACGGGAAGGCACCCGGCGCAGGCGTGGTCACGGGCGTGGGGCGCGTGGCAGGTCGGGAGGTGCTCGTGGTGGCCAACGACGCCACCGTGAAGGCCGGATCGTGGTGGCCCGAGACGATCAAGAAGATCCTGCGGGCGCAGGAAGCCGCCATGCGCTGCCGGGTCCCCATCCTGTACTTGGTGGATTCGGCGGGCGTCAACTTGCCCTACCAGGGCGGCGTCTTTCCGGGGCAGTACGGGGCGGCGCGCATCTTCTACTACAACTCGGTCATGCGAAGGTATCTGCGCGTGCCCCAGTTCGCGGCGGTCATGGGGCCGTGCATTGCCGGAGGGGCGTATCTGCCCGCCCTCTCCGACGTGATCGTCATGGTGGAGGGGACCAGCTTCATGGGCCTGGGAGGGCCAAACCTGGTGAAGGGCGCCACGGGGCAGACGGTGGACCGAGAGACGCTGGGCGGCGCCGCCGTCCACACCGAGCAGAGCGGCGTTGCGCACTACAAGGCGGCCGACGACGAGGCGTGCATTGCGAAGCTGCGAGAGCTGGTCGCCCAGTTGCCGGCCAGCGGAAAGGGCCGACGAGCGGCGCAGGCAGCGTCCCAGGACGTCCAAGCCGCTGCCCGTCCGGCCTCGGACCTCTACGACCTCTTGTCCGCCGGCCACCGCCGCCCCTACGACATGCAGGCGGTGCTGGACACGGTGCTGGACGCCGGGAGCTTCGCCGAGTTCCAGCCCGAACACGCCCGCGAGATGATCTGCGGCGCCGGCGCCCTGGACGGGGTCCCAGTGGGCGTCGTCGCCAACCGGCGGGGCATGGTGACCGGGGCGGGGGCCGACCGGTCCGCTCCGCCTCGTCTGGGCGGCATCGTCTACGCCGAATCCGCGGAGAAGACGGCGTACTTCGTCGACGCCATGAACCGCCAGGGCCTGCCGCTGCTCTTCGTCCAGGACGTGTCCGGGTTCATGGTCGGCCCGGAGGCGGAGCACAGCGGCATCATCCGGGCGGGCGCGCGCTTCGTGGAGGCGATGGCCACCGCCGTCGTGCCCAAGCTGGTGCTGACCGTGAACCACGCCTCGGGCGCCGGCTACTACGCCATGGCGGGGCAGGGGTTCGACCCGGACTTCATCGTGTCCCTGCCCACCGGCCGAATGGGCGTCATGGAGGGCGAAAGCGCCGTCACCGCACTCTTCGGGCGCGAGCTGGACCGCCTGAAGGCCGCCGGCCAACTCCCGGACGAAGACCTGTCCACCCGCATGGACGAGGTCCGCGCCGACTACGACCGCCAACTCAACGCGCTGTTCGCAGCCGCCCGAGGGTTCGTGGACGCCGTGGTGCTTCCCGAAGAACTGCGCGATGTGCTCGGCCTGCTGCTTCGCGCCGCCCTCAACAACCCCGGCCCCCGGCTGGGTCCGTTCGGGCGCGCCCCGGAGGCGGGACCGTGAGCCGGGGACGGCACGGCGGGCACTCGAGGCCGTCCGGCGAGCACCCGGTACGACTAGGCGCGCACGCGGGGCAGCCCGGCGGGCGCGTCGTGCGCATCGCCAGCGGCCAGGGGTTCTGGGGCGACGACCTGGAGGCCCCCGTCCGGCAAGTGGAGGGCGGGCTGATCGACTACTTGGTGCTGGACTACTTGGCCGAAGTCACGATGTCGATCATGCAGAAGCAGCGCGCGCGGGACCCCTCCGCAGGGTACGCCCGCGACTTCGTGCCGCTCATGGAGCGCATCTTCCCCGCGTGCGTGGAGCGCGGCATCGCCGTGGTGACCAACGCCGGCGGCGTGAACCCCCGCGAGTGCGCCCGAGCCGTGGCCGAAGCGGGCCGCGGGGCCGGCTTGGAAGGACGGGTTCGGATCGGCGTCGTGGAGGGCGACGACATCTTGTCTCGCTTGGACGACTTGGCGGCCGCGGGACACGCGCTGGCCCACATGGAGACCGGCGAGCCGTTGGAGGCCGTTCGCGACCGGGTCCGCGCCGCCAACGTCTACATGGGCGCCCGACCGATCGTGAAGGCGCTGGCCGGCGGCGCCCGCGTGGTCGTGACCGGCCGCTCCACCGACACGGCCCTTACCTACGCCCCCATGGTCCACGAGTTCGGCTGGCGCTGGGACGCCTGGGACCTGTTGGCGGGCGGGATCGTGGCCGGCCACCTGAACGAGTGCGGCGCCCAGGCCAGCGGCGGCAACTGCTCGGCGGAGTGGTGGAAACTGCCCGACATGGCCCGCGTGGGCTTCCCCATCGTGGAGGCCGCGCCCGGAGGCGACTTCGCGATCGCGAAGCACCCCGGCAGCGGCGGCGCGGTGAACCTTCGCACCGTCAAGGAGCAGCTGCTGTACGAACTGGGCGACCCCCGCCAATACGTGACCCCCGACGCCACCGCCGACTTCACCACAGTACGGCTGTCCCAGGAGGCCCCCGACCGGGTTCGGGTAAGCGGCGTCGAGGGAGGGCCGCCGACCCCCTTCCTCAAGGTGTCCGTGGCCTACTCGGCGGGCTACAAGGCCGTGGGCGCCCTGGTGTACGCCTGGCCAGACGCGGCGGCGAAGGCCCAAGCCGCGGCGCGCATCCTTCAAGAGCGCCTGGACCGCCTGGGCCTGGCCTTCGACAAGGTGCTCGTCGAACTCGTGGGCTGGGACGCCACGCACGGCCACTTGGCCGGCAAGCCGCCCCCCGACCTGCCCGAAGTGCAGTTGCGGGTCGGCGTGCGGAGCCGGGAGCGGGGCGCCGTTGAGCGCTTCTCCCGCGAGATCGCGCCCCTCGTGCTGACCGGCCCGCCTTCGGTGACCGGGTTCGCCGGAGGCCGCCCCGCCGTCCAGGAGATCATGGCCTACTGGCCCGCCCTGATCGACCGCCGCGCCGTGGAGCTCGGCTTCGCCGTGGAGTTCGTGGGCGCATGACCCGAGTGGACGGATGATCCGAGTCCCGCTGCTGGAACTGGCCCACGCGCGTTCGGGAGACAAGGGGAACACGGCCAACGTGGGGGTGGTCGCCTACGACGAAGAGGACTATGCCCTGCTGGTGGAGCAGCTGACCGCCGACCGCGTGAAGGCCCACTTCGGTCCCATCGTCGAAGGCGAAGTAGTGCGCTACGAGCTTCCCAACCTTCACGCGCTGAACTTCCTGCTCCACGGCGCGCTGGACGGAGGCGGCACCGTGTCGCTCATGACGGACGCCCAGGGCAAGGTCTTCAGCACCGCCATGTTGCGCATAACCCTGGAAGTGCCGGAGAGCGTGGCGAAGCGCGTGCGCGGCAGAGGCCGCCGTCCGGACGACAACCGATGACCTCGCAACCGCTGGTCCTGGCCCAGGCGACGGACGGCGTGACGCGGCTGACGCTGAATCGGCCCCGCAAGCGGAACGCCTTGAACGCCGCCATGGTCGAGACGCTGCACCGAGAGCTCGACCGACTTGCCGGCGACTCCGCAGCACGCGTGGTGGCGTTGCAAGGGGCCGGAGACGACTTCTGCGCGGGCGCGGACTTGGCGGAGGTGGCCGAGTCCCAGACCAAGGGTCCGGAGACGGGCTTGGCGGAGGCCCAGCGGCTGGGCGACCTGTTCGTGGCGATCCGTCGCCTGCCCAAGCCGGTCGTCGCCGTCGTGCACGGCCGCGCCCTCGGGGGAGGTTGCGGGCTGGCGTCCGCCTGCGACCTGGTCTTGGCGCACGAGGACGCGACCTTCGGCTACCCGGAGGTGCACCTGGGCTTCGTGCCTGCCATGGTCATGGCCGTGCTCCGAAGGAAGACCGGCGAATCGACCGCCTTCGAACTGGCAGTGGGCGGCCGTTCGATCGGCGCCGCCGAGGCAGCCTCGTCCGGCTTGGCCAACCGCGTGCTCCGCGCCGACACCTTCGAGTCCACCGTCCGCGAGTACCTGTCGGAGCTGGCCGCGCGGCCCCCGGGCGCCGTCGCCCTGACCAAGCGCCTGCTCTACGGCCTGGACGGCGCGTCGTTCGAGGAGGCCGTGGCCCGCGGCGCCGAGGTCAACGCCTTGGCCCGCCTCTCCGACGAGTGCCGAATGGGCGTCGCCCGATTCCTGAAGCGTTGACCGTGTTTCGGCCCTCCCGCAAGAACACCGGCAAGAACGACCGCTTCCTCATGTGGAAGATCCGCTTGTTCGTGGTCGGCGCCGGCTTGGCGTTCGCCGGCATGGCGCTGGACCAGGCGTGGCCGGTCTGGGCGGGCATGACCGCGTTGGCGGCGGCGCTGGTGTTGCGTTTCTGGCCCCGTCGCGAAGACGACTGACCACGGTCTGAACGCGCACGGGCCGGTTTCCGGGCAAGTCGCTCGGAACCCCTCTTCGGGCCAAATGGAACAAATCTCGATTTCTGGAGTATCCACTGGCACACACCGGAGCGCGGGCTCGCCAGGGAGGGCGGGCGAAGCGGCCGGACTTCGCCAGGAGCAACTCATGAGACGCATCACCACCATCGGACGGGCGGCCTTCGCCGCGCTGGCGCTGACCATCCTGGTCGCCGCCTGCGGGGACGACCGCTCGCCCACGCAGCTCGCGGAGCGGACCCCCGAGACTCCCGAGCCCGCCACGGACAACCCGTGGACGTCGATCTTCGCGGCCGCCGAAGCGCTGGGCAGCCCGGTCACGGTCACCTTCGCCGGCGCCAGCGACCGGTCCTTCCGGGTCGGCAAGCTGGACCCGGGCTCGGCGGTTCCCGAGGACGGACCCGAATCCGCCCAGGCCGTGTGCGCCATAGGGAACCCCAGCAACCGGGGCGAACTCGACGCCTTCCGGCAGTGCATGGCCAGGGCGCTGCAGGAGGACGTCTGCCGGAGCGGCGGCTCGTTCGTCCTCCAAGGGCCGACTCCGGTTGCAACGGCCTGGCGCGCCTACTGCCCGCCGTCGCCGGAGGTGGAGGAGGACGAGGACGACCGCGACGACGATCCGGGAGCCAAGCAGGTCGCGGCCTCGACGCCCGAGAGACCTGCGGTCAGGTTCGGGTAGCCGGCGCCAAGCAGCCGTAGACCGCGGGCGGGGCGTCTGCCGGATGGAGTTGGCGGGCGCCCCGGCTCGCGGGGTCGGGCCGCGATCCTCACCGTGCTTCGGATGCGGCAGCGGACAGCCAGGCCGGGACGTTGCGAACGACCACTCTCGGAAACGGGTCGTTGACGTAGCCGTACAACCGACCACCCGCGATCTTGGTCGCAATCAATCCCGCCGGATGCGACGCCGAGTGCTCGCCGTTCTCCAAGTTGGCGACAATCAACGAATGGCGGCCGCTCCAATCCGTCGAAGACGCCTCGTGAAGCGTCAGAAGGACGGCCTCGTCCGAAAGAGCGGCGACGGCGCGGATCGTGTTGGCGCGATCCATCTCGGGTCCATTCCCATACGCACTCTGCGACCTTCGATCGTCCATTTGACCGGCACGAAATCGTCAACTCGAATCTGCCGTTCGAGGTCGCCCAGAGCAGAATACGCTCGCACGACGCCCAATCGTTCGCTCGTGATCGCTACGCGCGTCGATGCACACGACAAGTGTCCGCGGTTGTTGATGTGTTCCAGGGTGCTCCGCATCGCGACAGGCAAGGTCGGGTCGAGTGGTTCTTGCGCGGGCGGCCCAAACGAGGAGACTCTGTCGCCGTCGAGAGAGAACACGTGGACCAGGGGGGAGGCTCGAGTCACGGGCGGCACTTGACCCAGCAGCACGACTTGGGCATCGGAACCACGACCGCGAATGCAGATGTCGGCAGCGAAGACGGGAACGACGGAAAGAGTGCGGACGGCGCCGGGTCTATCGTCGGACAAAGCGAAGACAAGGACACGACGCTCGGGCGCGTCCAGCACATAGACATGGTCGTTCGGTCCGATGGCCATGCCTTCCGGTTCTCGGAATTCCTCCGGGCCGCCGCCCTCGCGGCCGACAACCCCGAGAAAACGTCCATCCGGGGAGAACCACGAAACGGTGTAACTCCGGCGGTCGAGCACTACGATGTTGCCGTCGGAATCGACATCGACGTCTTCGATCAGCCTGAAGGTGCGGGCGCGATCGCCGTCCAGAACTCCGATCTCCAAGAACGTCGTGTCCGCGTCCGTTTCGCCCTCGTGACCGGCGGCCTGGAACGCCACGGCGCGCCCGGGAACGAGTGCCAACAATAGCGCGAACAGTCGGATCATGTTGGCAGACCCGACGCGGCAACCACGGACTCCTCCTTGTCCGGGAAGGCTGCACGTATCCGCATCAACCATACGGCACCTGACGATACTTTGTCCTCAGGTCGTCGACAAAGGCCCCGAGCGACGAGTCGTTCTTCCCGGCCCTGTACAGGTCCATCTCACTGACCAGGTCTTCGGCGATCTCCAGACCCCCGAGCGTGGGTGGATTGCCGCCGGCACGAATAGTCTCTCGAAGCTTGTTCTTGTAGTAGTGCCGTTCGCACTTTCCACGCAGGCTTCCGGGATCATGCCCCGTCACCGCGACAACCGCCTTCGGGTCCGACAGATACCAGCGTTCGATGTGGGGGTCTGGGGACGCCACGACCAATCGGTCCCGATTCGCCATGCGGGTTGCATCAACAACTCGTTTTCGTGCGGTCCCGAACGACGAGCAGTTGCCGTCGATTGCGACGATCAGGACGTCCGCAACCGGACCCTCCATGCGAAGAGCGGTACGCTGGTAGAGATGAAATTCTTTCAGGGCCCGCGGATGACCGCCCCTGGCCGCCCGAACGCGCACTAGCGTATCGGCGTTTTCCTCTCGGCCGACGCGCAGGACCAACGGCTTCAAAAGTGCTTCGTGCGCACTGTCTTCACAGAAGAGGTCGGCAACGACCTTCTTGCCCACGTCACTCGTCCACGAGGCCGCGAAGAACCAAGTTCTGAAAGATCGCGTCCTCGGCGGGCGACTCCAGCGCCCTGACGATCTCCTCGTCCTGGAGAAGCGGACCGCTTGCGTCGAACGGCTCGATCAACGTTCCGCCCTCGGACAACCGGACGTTGAACAGCCCGACGCCTTCGACTTCGGCCTCGTTGCGCATCTTCAAGACAGCGTCGACAAAGAGGGGCGAGTGGGTAGTGACGATCACCTGTCGCCCTTCGCGCTCCGACAGGGACACCAAGAGGCGGGCAATGAACTCGATCCGTCTCGGATGGACGCCGTTCTCGGGTTCTTCCAGCGCGACCAGGGACCCTGCCCACGGATTGACGGCGATTGCGCACATGGCAAGGAGCCGCAGCGTTCCCTCCGACAGAACCCGTGACGAATAGTTCGTGCCGTCCTGCCGTATCTGCAGGTCCAGAATTCCCCGACGCTCGTCCAAGGCGACGTCGAGATTCTCCACGCCGGGCACGATTGTTCGCATAACGCGGACAATCGCCCTGAACGACTCCGGTTGTGTTGCCTTGAGCTTGTAGAGGAATGCAGCCAAGGTGTGGCCGTGTATGCCGATCTCCGTCACGTCCATGGGCGACTCGTCCTGCCTCATGACAAGACGGGGTTCGAAGTGATGCGTACGCCAGCTGGCGAACTCGTCTCGGACGTGATCGAGCCAGGAGTACCCGTTGCCGCTGAGGCTGCGGTCGGAGAGGACGGAGTGGTTGAGGCCAAGTCGTTCCTTCCGAGGACGTCCACGACTGGAGCTTCCCTTCCGTCGAACGTGGATAGCGTTGTCGGCAGCCTCGATCGCGGGCGTGCCCACGACCGAACCCGTCGACCGGAGGCGTGCCAGGTACTCGTCGGAAACGCCGAGCTCGCCCGACCGGAAGTTCATGGACGGCCGAATGCGGTATCGGTAACGCGCTTCCTTGGTGCTGATGTCGGCCTCCAGGGAGAAGTGGGCCGAAGGCTGGCGCAGCAGCGCAGGAAGTCCTCCCTTCCCGAAGGAAAACGCCTCCACGGAACGACCCCGAACTGGAAACGGCCCTCGCAATGCATCGGACAGCGTGGGTGACCACGCGATCCAAGAAAGGGCTTGAACGGCGTCCAGCAGGTTGCTCTTGCCTGTGGCGTTGGGGCCGAAGAGGACAGCAAAGCGAGGGAGGTCGACCGCGACGTCGGCGAGCGACTTGAAGCTTCGGACGGTCAGTCTGTCCAGCACTTGAAATGCTCCTAGCGCCGGTCGGGCCGGGGGAAGAACTGGTCGATCAGGACCGCGTTTCCGTCCGGGTCCTTGAAGGCCACGTGGGCGGGTCCGGTTCCGTCGGGGTCCGCGTCGGTGGTCATCTCGATCCCGGCCTCCACAAGGGAGTCGCGGATCTCTCGAACGTCGGTGAAGTCCTCCAAGGTGGACATGTCCTGTCCCATTCCCGGGTTGAAGGTCAGGATGTTGCCCTCGAAGAGGCCTTCGAAAAGCCCGATCACGGCGGTCCCGTTGACCATCATGACGTACTTGCGGTCGTCGCCTCCGGTCTGCTTGAATCCGAGCTTCTCGTAGAACGCCCGAGACGCCGCCAAGTCCTTGACGGCGAGGCTGACCGAGAAAGCGCCGAGTTCCATGACCTACGCCGGCGCTCCCGCGCGGCGGCCGAGGCTAGGCAAGGGAATCGTCATGGCCCCCAATCTACGGGGTCGAGGGGCTCCCAGCCAGCGCGGGACGAACGGACATGGCTTCCGAGCACAGCTGCCACAATGGTCCTGCCGACGAAGTCTGCTCCACCCATCTCCCGGACCACCGTGGGAGGAAAACCCATGGTGCCGCGTACCATTCTTCGGTAGGCGGGCCCACTGGAGAAGTGCAGGGCGACGGCTACGGCCCCGGAAGGCCGTTCGCTCCACTCCGCCAATCGCTCGACCGTGTATGCGCGCGCCAACGACACTAGATGCTTCGGGTTCGGGAGGCGAAGGGCATTGCACCGGCGAACCAGGGTCCAGTAGGGCAGACCCACGCTCGCCGCAAGCTCCGTCACCGTGCACGCAGTCCAGGACCGGTCGAGGGCCTGACGTACGATCCGACACGCCAGCGGGTCGGCACGCGCTTCGATGTGGTCGATCAGACGGCGAGGCCGATCCGGCTCTATCGCTCTCAGGACCGTGGAAGCAAGCACGTCGAAGTCCTCTTCCGCCTTGTCCGGCAGTGCGCTTGTGAAGTTGCCTTCGACGGTTCCCAGCCAAGCGGGACGCGGATGTCCGGCCCGCGGGGAGCATATCAGCGGGTTCGACGCCGACGGAGTGATGAGCAGGCCGGGGGGACTTGCGGGGGGCGGGTCGCTCGGAAGGTCTCGGTAGCAGGGATCGAAGATTGCCGGTGACCCTGGATTGCTTCGGCAGAGCCGCTCCAGTTCGCCCCAGGACCGTGCAAAGAGGGCAGGTCCGATGACTCGGGAGGCCGTGCCCCTCGAGAACACGGCCCGAAGCGCCCACTGCAGGGCCTTGCTTCCGTGGAGGGCAAGCAGCGGCGGAGTCCGGGACCGGGGGGCGGCCAAGTGCGTCTTTCCGTTAGGCTCGGGCCGGCGCTGCCCCCGTGGAGCCCCGGCCTGGATGGGCGGACGGCAAGTGCCCGCTGACCACGGCGCCGAGCAGTCCGACCGCGGCGGCTACTATTAGGCTGTCTCGGCCAACCGCCCCGCCGATCATCCCGCCGGAGAACAGCAAGCAGAGCGTCAGAGCCGCCCACGAGATGGCCAGTGGCATCGCTCGCTCGAAGTGCGGACGCAACCATGGCGGCTCCGCCTCCTGCGGGGCGGGCGCAGCCGCCAGCGCCGAATTCACGATCCGGCGCGCCGACGCCGGACTGACCGTGAGGGTCGGGGCGGCGGCACGCTGGAGCCGCAACATGAACCGGGCCGTTCTCAGTTCTTCCTCGTTCCTGGCAGTCGCCACTATGCGGCCGTCGTGCCCCTCCTCGTCCGCCGCCACGACCGCCGCCGCAAGCCGCTCAATCGCTTCCGAATCCAGCTGACCGGGTATCGGCAAGCCCAGCACGTCCCGCAGGTCGTAGTGCTGGATGCGCAGCATGACGTAGGTGGCCGTGAACGGGACGGCGGGTGGAACGACCGCAATCAGGACTGCGGGGAAGCCATGAACGACGACCAGCTCCGCCAACGCCACGACAGGAATGCAGAACAACGCGAACAGGACCACGCAAGCGAGCCATCGCCAGGAGCGACCGGCCGCCGGAGACATCCGCTCGGTCTGGCGACCGACGACGGCGCCCGCCAGCGCCGACAGGGCAACAAAGATCGCCAAGGCGAACGGTGCCAGCAGACGGACATAGGCGCTTGCCGGGGTCGGCGCAGCGAGAGGCACCGCGGTCGGGTCGTCGGCAATCGTTGCCAGAACGCGGTCTCCGAGAACTGGAGCGAACCCAGCGACCAGCCCGGTAGCGACGGCGACGCAAATCAACCAGAGCCACTGGCGTCGGCGCACACCGGGTGCCGACTCGCCAAATGCGTCGAAACGGTCCAGTGCTCCTCCGAACACGGCCAGAGGCGCCAGAAGGGCGAAGACGACGCCGAGCGCTCTCGCCAGGGCCACGAGTCTCCCGAGCCATGGGGTTCCCTCGGGGTACGCCGTCGCAATCGCGTACAGCCCGTAGGCCAACACGAGACCGACGAGCATTAGGAATATCGACGCCGTTCGGCGCAGAAAAGCGTCTGCGTTCATCTGGACTGACACGTCCCGCCTCCGAACTGCTGGTCAGGAACTCGACGATGGCCGCTGGGGACGAACCTCCAAACGAACGTAACCGCCTGGCTCGCTCGCGCCAAAGCGTCCCGTCCCGCTCAGGGCAGGCACGGGGCGGCCGACTCCATTGGATTGCGGTAGACCTCGATAGACTCGACACCCATGGAGTCCCGACTTCTAGCGGCCAGTTCGGACGCGCTGACTGCCATCAGCTTCCGGTCGGCCGGCAGACGAATCGTCAACTGCGGGCCTTCGCCATCCACGTAGGTCCATATCGAGGGATCCGGCGTCCGTTTTACCCAAGCGCCCCCATGGGGGTCGCCCATAAGACCAAGGACGACCGGAAAGTGCGACGGAAACTCAACCTGTCCCTCCACTTTCCCCCTCAGCGCGGCAAACACGTCGCCTCGGCCCGCAAGATCTCCGGATGGAACCGCACTGGCCATCCAAGCGCGTCGATCCTCGGCAGAAACCGGATACTGATCCTCTGGAAGGGGGAGGGTCTCACCAGCTCTTCCCAAGAGGTCGAACGTTGCAAGATGATCCGATGCACCATCCCAATGGACAATCCCTCCGCACGGAAGGCTCGCCCACGTTCCAACGCCCGTGTACGGTGGCGGCATCCGCAGGGGCGGGCTCCCCACAGCGGATAGAACAACTGTAGGAGGAGGCGGCATCGTCAGAAGCTTGACCTCCTCCGACGACCTCAACCGGACAGCCGATCTAGCTCCGGCAAAGGTAAACCGAGTGATCAGGGTGTCTCCCGCGCTGTACGCCAAGCCTCCGACTAGTCCGCTAATGGGCCTTGTGGAACGCAGCAGGCCCTCAACGTCGAATGAAGCGATCTTGCCCAAGTCAAAATCGAAAATCAGTAGATCACCGTGCACCCACACAATACTCTGTGGATCGGCAAGTTCGGCGGGTCCCTCCCCTAGGTTGCCCCACTTTCTCGTGTTGCCCTCCGGCTCAAACACGAACACTGCTGGGGAGGGTCTCGCAAGGACGGCCAGAACCTGTCCACTGAACGCCGCGTCGCGAATACCTACAAGATCGGGATCGGGCCCGTGAACACGCAACAGCTCCGGGACGACTCGAGATAGAACCGTATCTTGTTTCTCCTGTGCTGCGCCCGACGGTGTTGAGCTGGTTCCTGCCACGACTATTGCGATCACTAGCAACAGATAAAGAGTCTTGGACATCTGTGGTCTGCCTGACTTGTGATTGTGGTTTTTTGGGTGTTGTCATGATCGTGGTAGCCCCATAAGGGCAGGGCAGGGCTGTAGCCCCACCCCCAGCCTTATGGGCAGGCTGTCGCTATGCGGGGATGAGGACTTTCTTGCAATCCAGGATAACCCCCTCGTCGTTGGTCGAGCAACAGATGGCGTAGCCGTCATCCATTTCGTCGCAGAATCCAGAATTCTGCAACGAAGAACAAGAAGCATCAGCCTCCTTGGGCGAGAGAACGCCGCCGATCGATTCGCCATTCTCGGCGGAGCAATCGGCGACGGTGGCGGCATCGCACGCTAGCGGCGCGCCACCCCTCGCTGCTGCCGCTTCAGCGACCAGGGTCGTGAGGACGGTGCCGACGACGAGGGCCGCCACAAACGCCCTCGTGATCTTCCGGCTGTTGAGCTGAGCCGGGACGACACGGCCCAGCGACGCTACCGTCGCGCCGACGTGACGCAGGAGGAACAGGAACAGTTTGCGGATGGTCATGATACTTCTCCCTTGTCGGGGGGTGGATGGCTCGATTCGGCATCCTTGTGAGCCGAGTACTCGTGCCTGTAGTGAACCAACGCTGTGAGTGTCGGAGCATGGTGGATCGTTTTCTGACAGCGATGTCGATGGTCGGCGCGGCAGTTGTGATCGTCGGGGAACAGGGACACCTGATCGGCCTGATGACCTGGGCTACCTGCCCATCGCAAAACCAGCCGGGTCGCGTCGGTGTGGGTGGACAGCCAACGGTCGTTCTCGGATGGCACAAAGAGATATCCGGCGTCAACCAGATCGTCACTTGCCCTGCTAGCTCTGGTAGCCTGACAACTTCCCCAGCAGCCAAGACTGATCCAACAGCATCGGATGCAGCAGTACGATTCGCCCGGCGCAGATTCCTCGCAACAGTTCATGAGCCGTTGCCGCGAAGCCTCCGAGGGTCCCGCGATCCTTACGGTGGACTTGACGGTGAATGGCAAGAAGACTGCGTTGATGGCGGCCGCAGCGACGATCCATTTCGTAGTGGATTTCATTGTGTCCCGATGCCTTTCGTCAGTTCCCGAACGACTCGCTCGAGCTCTGGCACACTACTTCCGTGTCCGGCGTGCGCGAGTACGCCGTCGGCGTCGAATACGAAGACCCACGGTGTTCTGGACGCCAGAACTCGTTCGGGCGCGGTCGGGGCTAGACGAAAAGCGCTCAGCAGGTCTATCTTCCAGCCGAACCGCCGAGCGTACGTCGCTGCATCCGCGGGGTGGTCCAGAGAGACAGCAATTCGTCGAACAGGGAGTGGCTTCGCGAAGTGACGGGACCATAGGGTGCCCACCGCGTTGCTGGGCTCGCAAGTGGAGTTAAAGGCGTACACGATCGTCGGCCGGTCGCCCGGAAGAACCAGTGACGAGGATGAGCCGTCCAGCGTGGTTCCCCGAAGTGCCGACCAAGAGTCCCCCAGGAGCAGGTCGGGTGCCTCGGCGGCTGGGCTGGCGACGACCAGTGCTCCCACGGCCGTGACGGCTGCTTGCCCGACGATGCCGAGCAACAGTCCGCCCAAGACCAAGCGCGTCCGGCGCGTCCATTCGGCTCTCCATTCTTGATTCATACTGGACAAACGCCGCAGGTGCTGCACTCGAGTGGATCAGTTTCTTACAGATCTTGGTGGAGCTTCTGCAACAACGGGTCGCGTTGGAGCGTCGCTAGCCCTCGCTCCTTCAGTCTTGCGACGGTCGCCGGCGCCACGCCCATCTCCTTCGCCGCTTCCCCAATGCTCTTGCGTTCAAGGATCGTCAGCGCGATCACCTTGCCCTGCTTGTCTGGCAAGCGGGCCAACGCTTCCTGGACGGCAGCTTGCAGGAAGACAGCTTCCGTGTGTTCCTGCGGCGTGAGACCGGGATCGGGCACATCTCCGGCGGCTTCGATGTTCGTCCGGCCGGCCGTGGCGCGCCTCTCCTTTCGGAGCAGGGAGAGGCAGCGTCGCTTGGCGACTACGACTAGCCAAGCCGCGAACGTCTGCTTTCCGCGATACCGATCGAGTCGGTCCAGAACGTGCGTCCAGCAGGCTTGGTCGAGCTCCCGGGCGTGATTCTCGTCGTCGGCATATCGAAAGGCCACGGACAGCACGAGCGGGCCGAACGTCTCCACTACCCATGCCAGATACTCCCGGTCCTGCCGATGGAGGCGCTTCAGGTCAACTTTGACGTTGAAAAGATCGGTGCTCTGGTCCTTGGACATCGGCATCCTGCCCGCCGTCGGCCCGAATTGCACCCGGTCTACGCGGTCGACGACCGCAGCACTGCTGTGTTTGCCCGGTACTCCCCGTCCTCTTCGGCCAGCAGCCCCATCTCGGCCAGCACCTCCAGGTCGCGACGAAGCGTGCGCTCGGACAGGGAGCGGTACGCACGGGCGATCCAGGGGTCCAGCGCCGTGGCGTCGCCCAGGCGAAAGGACTCGCGCGTCGGCAGGGCCAGCACGAGGTCTCTCCGGCGCTTGAGGACCGATCTCTTCAGGTGCGGCTGCTCGGCGAAGCGCTTGAAGACGAGGACCCGCCAAGCGGCCTCCAGCTGGGGGCGCCGAACTGCCTCGACCAGCGCGTCCAGCCCGTCTCGGAAGCCCGCGACGGCGTAGGCAAGGAACGAGGTGACGGAGCGGTCGCGCGCGGCTTGGCGAAGCTGGCGGCGGTACTCCCTGGGCGTCTCGCCGTAGTGGGCGGACAGCAGGAGAGACGCGGCGGCGGGTGTTCCCGAAGACAGCAGGATGCTCGACTCGACAAGCCTGGCGGTCCTGCCGTTGCCGTCCTCGAAGGGGCGAATCCACGACAGGTACGCATGGGCGGCGACGGCATGCGCGACCGGATCTCCGGCTTGCGTCGCCCCTGGCGTGCCGGCGCGCGTGCCGACAGCGACGGGCGTTCCGAACTGCCCCTCCAGCCATTCGCACAGGCGTTCGACCAGGCCGGACACTTGACGGCCCGGAGGGCAGGGGAGCGGCGCGTCGGGCAGGTCACCTGTTCGAAATTGCCCCGGCACCCCGCCAAAGCGCTTGCCCAGACCGCGACCCGCCATCCCGTGAAGGCGCAGCACCTGCTCGGGCGCGACCGGCCCGGCCCCGCCTCCTTCCGCCACCTCGGCGATCAGCGCGCGGTGGGCGTCCAGCACGTTCCTGGCCTCGTTCTCCACATGGCGCTGGCTGGCGGGCAAGCGTCGCCCGGCCACCAATCCGGCCGCCTCCTCTTCCGAGACGCTGGCCCCTGCCAACGCGGTCGTCCGCGCCACGGCCTTCGCCAGGGCGGCGTCCAGCAGCCGACGCCGGACCTCCGGGGGCGCCGGCGCTGCGCGCAAGGTCTCCAGGGAGGCGTCGCACCAGCCCAGTTCGTACCGGGTCCTGGCCGACAATCCCCAGTGTCGCCGAAAGTGGATGCGTTCCATGTCTCGCTTTGACAGATTCTTTGACAAATAGTGGGTACTATCTGTCACGACGGTGCGGCCCCTTCCGATTCTAGCCGTGCAGGGCTCAGATTGTCCACTTCCAGGGCCCGTCCGCCGTCGCCGCCCCCGGCGACCAGCGAGCAGGCCGCAACTTTCCTTCGCTCCCGGAGCTTCCCGTTGTCCGCATCCCGCTCGCCGGCCTCGTCCTACAGCCACGCCGTCGTTCCCCCCGACGGCCAGAAGATCACCGACGCGGGCGAAGGCGAGAGCGGAGGCCCCGCAGCGCCGCGCCAAGCCCTCGCCGTGCCCGATCGTCCGATCGTCCCGTTCATCGAAGGCGACGGGATCGGCCCCGACATCTGGGCCGCCACCCGTCACGTGGTGGACGCGGCGGTGGAGAAGGCGTACGGGGGCGCCCGCTCGATCGCGTGGATGGAGGTGCTGGCGGGCGAGAAGGCCCGAGAGCGCACCGGCGAATGGCTGCCCCAAGAGACCTTGGACGCCCTGACCGAGTTTCGCGTCGCCATCAAGGGGCCGCTCACGACCCCCGTCGGCGGCGGCATCCGGTCGCTGAACGTGACGATCCGGCAGGTGCTGGACCTGTACTCGTGCATTCGGCCCGTGCGCTGGATCCCCGGCGTGCCGTCCCCGGTGCGCGAACCCGAGAAGCTGGACGTGGTGATCTTCCGCGAGAACACGGAGGACGTGTACGCCGGCATCGAATGGGCGTCGGGCACCCCCGAGGCCGAGCGCCTGCGCGCGTTCCTCGTGGACCGCATGGGTGCGCGGCTCCGGGAGGGCAGCGGGATCGGCGTCAAGCCCATCAGCCCGTTCGGTGCCAAGCGGCACATGGCGGCGGCGGTCCGCTATGCGCTGGCGCGGGGCCGGGACTCCGTAACGCTGGTGCACAAGGGCAACATCATGAAGTTCACCGAGGGCGCGTTCCGGGACTGGGGCTACGAGGTCGCCGCCGAGCAGTTCCCCGACGCCACGGTCCCCGAGTCGCGGCTGTGGGAGGGCGAAGACGCGGCGGGCCGGGTCGTGATCAAGGACCGGATCGCCGACGCCATGTTCCAGCAGGTGCTGCTGCGCCCCGCCGAGTACTCGGTGGTGGCGACGCCGAACCTGAACGGCGACTACCTGTCCGACGCCTGCGCGGCCCAGGTGGGCGGCTTGGGGCTGGCGCCGGGCGCCAACGTCGGCGACCAAGTGGCGCTCTTCGAGGCGACCCACGGCACCGCGCCCAAGTACGCGGGCCGGAACAAGGTCAACCCGGGCTCCCTGATCCTGTCGGCCGCCATGATGTTGGAGCACATGGGCTGGGACGATGCCGCGCGAGCCGTGGACAGGGGGCTGGAGGGTGCCGTGGCCGCGGGCACCGTCACCTACGACCTCGAACGTCAGATGAAGGGCGCGGTCAAGGTGTCCACGTCGGCGTTCGGTGAGGCCGTCGCCGCCCACATGTAGACGGAGGCCCGTCAACGTGCGAATCGAAGTCGAGCAGACGCCGCGGCAGTCCCCGCCGCCCTTTGGCGCGCCGCTCGTGGTGGTGCCTGTGCCCGAGGACGAGGACGCTCGGCAGCGCCCGGCGCTTGCGGCGCTGGACCGTCGGGCGGGCGGCCTCTTGAGCGCGGCCTGGGAGAACGGCTGGTTCCGGGGGCGCAGGCAGGACCGCCTCCCGGCGTACGGAAGGGCGTCCAGCGACGGGGCCTCCCGCAGCGACGAGGCCGCCGCCGGTTCGTCCGGCGCTGGGTCGCCTGCCACCTTTCAGCGACTCCTGTTCCTGGGCGTGGGGCCGCGCCCGAACGAAGAACCCGGCGTCTACCGCGAACTGGGCGGCAGGGCGGTTCGGGCCGCGGAGGCGCTGGCCGAGTCGTCGCTCGCCGTGTGCGTGGCCCACCTGGACGGCGACCAGGGCGACTCCCGACCGGGCCACGAGCTTGCGGAAGGACTGGCGCTTGCGGCTTGGCGCTTCGACGAGCTGAAGGACGACCCGGTGCGCGTGGCCGGGCGACCCGTTCCGCCGGTGGAGTCGGCCACGATCTTCGTCGGCGACGTCGGCGACTGGAAGCGAGGCGTCGCCGCCGGCATGGCGTACGCGGAGGCAGAGAACTTCGCCCGGACCCTGCAAGCCCGGCCCGGCAACAAGGCCACGCCCGCCCGCTTGGCGGACGAGGCTCGGAGGATGGCGACCCGGTTCCGCTTGGAGTGCCAAGTCCTGGGGCGCGAGGAGATGGAGGCCGAGGACATGGGCGCTCTGCTGTCGGTGGCCCGCGGGTCCGACCAGCCGCCGTGCCTGATCGTGCTGCACCACGAGGGGGCCGGTCCCGATGCGCCCAGGCTGGCGCTGGTGGGGAAGGGGCTGACCTTCGACGCGGGGGGGATCTCCATCAAGCCGGCCAAGGGCATGGAGGAGATGAAGTACGACATGTCGGGCGGCGCGGCGGTGCTGGGCGCCATGCAGGCCGTGGGCCGGCTGCGGGCGTCGGCGCACGTGATCGGCGTCGTCCCTTGTTCCGAGAACCTGCTGAACGGGTCGGCCAACAAGCCGGGCGATGTGGTGCGGGCGCGGGCCGGCAAGACGATCGAGGTGATCAACACCGACGCCGAGGGCCGTCTGATCCTGGCCGACGCCCTGCACTACGCGGCGGAGTGGAAGCCGCACGCCATGGTGGACTGCGCCACGCTCACGGGGGCGTGCGTGGTGGCCCTGGGCCGTCACCGCTCGGCCGTGCTGGGGAGCGACCGGGCGTTGGTGGAGTCGCTGATCGCGGCGGGCGAAGCGGCGGACCAGCGCTGCTGGGAGCTTCCCATGGACAAGGAGTACCGGAAGCAGCTGGACAGCCCGGTGGCCGACCTGAAGAACGTGGGCGGCCGCGAGGCGGGCACGATCACCGCCGCCTGCTTCCTCTCCGAGTTCGTGCAGGGCGTTCCGTGGGCCCACCTGGACATCGCGGGCACGGCGTACGGCAAGACCAAGAAGCCCTACTTGCGGAACGGCGCCCTGGGAAGCCCCACGCGCCTGCTGCTGGAGTGGGTGGCGGCCCAGTGCGACTGGCAGGCCGACGCCCGATCTTGAGAACCGCCCCTGTTGCCGCCGTCGCTGTCGCTGGCTTTCTGCTGATCCTGGCGTCGCCCTCCGAGAGCCGGGGCCAGGACCCGCCGCCCGACACGCTGGGGGCGCCGCCGGCCGACACGCTCGACGTTCCCGCTGCGGACACGCTGGAGGTCCCGTCGGACTCGTTGCCGTCGGACTCCGTCGCGGTGGACAGCCTGCCGCCGCCCCCGGTCCTGCCCGTGCTGCTTGATCCGTCGTCGACGGGAGCGGCCCCCGGCGGCTGGGAGTGGGACCGGCAAGCGTTGCTGGCGGCCCGGGGCCAGACCCTGCGCGCGCTGCTGTCGGGCATCCCCGGACTGCTGGCGGTCCGCAACGGCGACTTCGGCTCGCCTTCGACGGCCTTCCCGGTGGGGTACTCGGGCGGCGGCCTGCGGGTCTTCTTCGACGGCGTGGAGCACCTTCCGCTCGAGGGCTCGGTGGCCGATCTGTCCAGAGTTGCCCTCTCGGGGTTGGAGCGAGTGCGCGTGGTTCGGCGCGCGGGAGGGCTGGAGGTGCACCTGTACCGGTTCGTCCACGCCGACGCCCGGCCCCACTCCCTGATCGAGGCCGGCACCGGCGATCAGAACACGAACGTGCTTCGGGGCTTCTTTTCCATGCCCCGCGCCCTTTGGGGCAAGGCGTCGCTGGCGATCGAGCGGCTGGACACCCAGGGCCGCGAGGACCCGGGGGCGGTGACCGGCGGGTGGTTCCGCTACAGCCTGCATCAGGGCGACCGGGGCGGAGTGCGCTTCGAGTATCGGCGCATGGCGTCGGAGCGGACCGACTCGGCCTTCGCCCCGTCGTCGGCGACCCGATCCGACTGGACGGTGCAGGGCGCGTGGAGCTTGGCCGACGGTCTGCTGGCCGAGACGTGGGCCACGGGTGCGTCGATCTCCAGCAGCGACAGCGCGGCGGCGTTCCCGTTCGCGGCAGAGGGGCGGAAGCAGTACGGCGCCAGACTCGCGGCCCGACGGGACGGGGAATGGGGCGGCGTGTGGGGCGGCGTCACCGGGCGCTTCAACAGCGGGGCGGGCGTGGCGGATCGCGAGCTGTCCGCGGAGGCGTCGGCGGCGTGGACGCGATGGGGCGGCGTCGACGGCCGCGTTTGGCAAGAGGCGTGGGACGGAAGTTCGGGTTCGGGCTACGACCTGCGGGCCTGGGCGACGCCCGTCTCGATCTGGGGACTGTCGCTGGACCTGTTCGCGAAGCGAGGCGCGGGCCGCCGCTCGGTGCCCTACCTGCTGCCCTTGCCCGTGGAGCCCGATTCGAGCGCCGCGCCGGGCGCCGGCGACGTGGCCGGGGCAGCGGCGGACAGTTTGGTGCCCGGCAGTCGATTCACCGACCGGACCAACACGCGGTACGGTCTTCGGTTGGCGTGGCGGGGCCTGGAGGCGGAAGGCGCGCGGATGCACGCGGAGGCCGACTCGGTCTGGCCTACGGGGCTCCCCTTCGACCGGGGGGGGCTCGTGCTTCCCCAGGCGCCTCGGAGCGGCTGGGAGTTCGGGGGGCGCGTTCCGCTGTGGCCGAGGGGCTTGGCCTTGCGGGGGACCGTTCAGCTGTGGGAACCTGCGGACTCAGCGGGCGCGCTGTCGGACGCGCTCTACTTTCCCGACCATCTCTACGACGCCGGCCTCTCGTTCCACCGCGTCTTCCGCGCCTCCGGGAACTTCGAGCTCTGGGTCGACCTGGGCGCCCAAGGACGAGCCGCCATGGCCGTGCCCCGGCCTGCGCTCCCACCGCCTGCCGATCCCGGCGCCGACTTCTCGTTCCCGGTCGGCGCGGCTGCCGCCGGCGGGGACGAGCCCGAGTTCGTGCCCTCCGTGGTCCCGTTCTACCAGGACTGGTACTTCAGACTGCAGATGCGGATCCTGTCGCTGAACGTCTTCCTGACGATCGAGAACCTGACGCTGCGCGAGAACAACCAGGACGTGCCGGGGCGGCTGCTTCCGGGGACCCGGAGCCTGTACGGCGTGCGCTGGACGATGTGGAACTGAGGGGCCGCCGATGATTCGCAGCATGACGGGCTACGGTGCCGCCGAGAAGGCGCTGCCGGACGGGCGCGTGCTTCGCGTCGAGGTGCGGACCGTGAACCATCGGCACTTGAGCGCGTCGGTGCGGATGCCGCAGGGATGGGAGTCCCTGGACGGCAGCGTCCTGGAGCGAGCGCGGGAACGGCTGTCGCGGGGCCGCGTCTCGGTGTCGGTCTCCTGCACGGGTCCGAACGGGGCGTCGGGGGGAGCGGCGTCCGGCGCGGCGGGACGGGCCGCGAGCTCTCCGGTCGGCGTGCTGGAACTGGACCTGGAACGGGCCCGGCGCTACGTGTCGCTGCTGAACGACGCGGCGGCCGAGCTGGGGGTGACGGGCCGGCTGGACATGGCCGCGCTGGCCGCGTTGCCGGGCGTCTTCCGAGTGGAGAAGGCGGCGGCGCAACTTCCTGCCGAAGACGCGCTGCTGGAGTGCGTGGACCGCGCGCTGGACGAGCTGGTGGCGATGCGGGAGACGGAGGGCGGGCGCTTGGAGACGGCGTTGCGGGCCAGCCTGGACCGGATCGCTGCGCACGTGGACGCCGTGGAAGCGCTGGCACCGAAGCGGCTGCTGCGGGAAAGGGACCGGTTGCGGGAGCGGGTTCGCGTCCTGGCCGACTCGGTGGACGTGGACGAGGAGCGCTTGGCGCGCGAGGTCGCCTACTTGGCGGAGCGGTGGGACGTGGCCGAAGAGGTCGTGCGGCTGCGGTCCCACGTGGCGCTGTTCCTGGAGTCGGTCGAGGCCGGGGGCCGGGCGGGCAAGAGGCTGGGGTTCGTAGTGCAGGAGATGAACCGGGAGGCTAACACGATCGGCGCCAAGGCCAACGACGCGGCGATCGCAGCCGCCTCGGTGGCCGTGAAGGAGGAGCTGGAGCAGTTGCGCGAGCAGCTGGAGAACGTGGAGTGACGCGGGCCGGGCCGCTGGTGCTCGTGGGACCGTCGGGGGCGGGCAAGACCACGATCGCGGGAAGGTTGGTCGCGCTGCATCCGGAGCGGTTCGTCTTCTCGGTCTCGACCACGACGCGCCCTCCGCGCGCAGGCGAGCGGTCGGGTCGCGAGTACCACTTCGTGTCGCGCGCCGAGTTCATGGAGATGGTGGACCGGGGCGAGCTGGCCGAATGGGCCCAGGTCCACGGGCAGTGCTACGGGACGCCTGTGGCCAACCTGGCGGCGCCCGCGGACGGCGACGGCCGCACCCCCGTGCTGGACATCGACGTGCAGGGCGCACGCCAAGTCCTCGATCGCGTTCTGGACGCGGTGGCGCTCTTCGTGCTCCCTCCCAGTCCCGAGGTGTGGATCGGCCGCTTGGCGGGGCGGGGCACCGAAGCGCCCGCGGAGATCGCCCGGCGTCTCCGCACCGCCGTGGGCGAGCTGGCCGCCGCGTCGTCGTTCGGCGCCTTCGTCGTCAACGGCGACGTGGATGCGGCCGTCCGGGAGGTCCTGACCCTGGCGGATGAAGGCGAAGGCCGCGGCCACGGTAGCCGCCCGCCTGCCGATGCGGACGTGGCACGCCTGTGTCGGGAGCTCGAAGCCGGCGCCCAATGCGAGATCCGGCGGCTGGAGCAAGAGCGGCAGGCCGGAGCCGCCCAGTGACCCAGCCCGGGTCTTCGCGGCCCCAACGCCGGCGCCGTGGCTCGCCTAGTTCTAGTCCTAGTCCGGGGCCGCCCGAGGGCCGCCTTGCGGAACGCTGCCGGCGTCGGTCCGCAGGCGTAGCTTGGCGACCCTCCACGGCGGGAAGTCCTGGTCAAGGAGGAGGTAGAGGGACCTTCCGCCGCCCAGGACCCTCGAGCCCTCGGGCAAGGGCACGTCCTCGTAGAGCTTGATGCCGTTGCGAAGGTCGTAGACTTCCAGAAAGTCGTGCGATCCTCGAAGCGCAAGGCCGCGTTGTCTGCGTCGCGTCATCACGAGGTGGGAGCCCGATACGACGTCGATGCGGTCCACTTGATCGAATCCGCCATCCGCGAACTCTCCCTGCTGGTTGTCGAAGTCCGCGAACTCTCGTCGCTCGAACACGGGGATCTCGCGAAACGATGCGGACGGAGTGCCGAGCGCGCCGACGACTTCGCCCCCGCTGCTCAAGATCGTGGCCGGGTACATCAGGGAAGTCATGACGAAGATTGAGTCGCCCGCGGTCGCTACGTGGTAACCCGCCAAGCTCGGCCAATAGGGCCGCTCCAACATCGTGAACGAAGCCGGGTAGCCGCTCCAGGTCACGTCGCCGGACTCCGTCATCCGGTGGACAAGAGGAGGCTTGCCGACGAGCCGCGCCGCAGGGTTGCCTTGGGCTAAACGCATCACGGCCAGGACTCCCGAATCCAGGGCAACGATGTTCGACGCGGACCCGGGAAGACCCACAAACGCCTCGAACTCGAGGTCGCTCGTCAGGTAGGTGATCCGGTGCAGCCGGCTGTCGAGCACGGCGACTCGGTTCGAAGCAACCTCCGCCAAGGCGCGCACCCCGATAAACTCCCCGGGGCCTTCTCCCGGCCTTCCGTACGAGGCCACCAGGGCTCCGTCGCGGTCGTAAGCGCGCACCCTCGGCAGAAAGCGGTCGCTCAGCAAGAAGCCGTCGGCGCGACGCTCCACGAAGTAGCCCGGCTCGGCGATCGAGTCGGTCGGATCCTCTTCGATCCGGACAACGCCTTCGTACGAGAAGGCATCCTCCAACGAGGCCGGACGGACCGGCTCCGGAACCTGCGGCGCCGGTTCACCGCAAGACGCTGCCCCACCGACCGAGACGACGAAACAGCAGAGGAATGCCGAGCGGCCTCGGGGGCCGAGCCCGACGACCACCGACTTACCGTGGAACGACAATTACCGTCTCGTCCCAGCAGCACGCCTCCAAAGCGGAGTAGCAGACGTCTCCCTCGCACGTGTTGTCGAAGACGTGCCTTAGTTCGAGACAGGGGCCGAGTTCCTCGTTGTCGAGGCACTCCTCCTTTTCCTTCTCGTCGTCCTGGCTGAGTGCGACGGGCGGGTTGACCGTCGCGTGGGCGATCGCCACGACGATAAGCAGCACCGTCACGGCGACGATGCGACCGAGTTGGAGGATCGTTTCCATGTTTTCGTCTCCTTGGGTCTTGGCGTGAATGTGGGATTACTAGCGGATCAGAGCGCTGGAGAAAACCCTGCGAAGGGCTCCCACCTGGGCCTCGAAGCTCCATCCGCACTCTGTGTTTGCTTTTCTCGAGTCGGCCATCAGGATCGTTCCACCATCGTCGATCAACAGCATGGTGGTAGGAAGCAGCGGCCCCAGTGCCTCGTATAGTTCTCGTCCCGACACCGCAGTGATTCTGGTGCCGCGAAGAGCGCGACGGACGGCGGCGGGCGGCATCGGGGCCGCCCACGCTCTACACGGTCCGCGCAGGGTGGTCCTCCCACCCCGTTCTTTGTACCTTTGTTGCCCCTTCCCGCGTCCGTACCCAGATTCCCAAGAGGTGCTTGGCGAAGTGAGAGTCTTTACCCCCGGCGAGGTCGCCGAGAACAACCAGAGCAAGTACCTGGGCGTGCTCGTGGCCGCCAAGTACGCGAGGGAGCTGAACCTGCTTCCCCGCGAGGCCGTCATCGTGGCCGACCAGAAGAAGCTGTCCACTCGGGCCCTGGAAGCGATCACGTCGGGCCAAGTGGAGTACCGCCTAGTCAAGCGCCGCAAGCCGGATCCGGTCTAGCCGCGTGCGGCTGTCGGAGGACGGGTCGGTCTACCCGGTCCGAGAGCCCTGCAGACCCTGGAAGGACCGGCGCGTCGTCCTGGGTGTGTGCGGGGGCGTCAGCGCGTACAAGGTCGTTCAGGTCGCCCGCGATCTGACGCTGTACGGGGCGGTCGTGGACGTGGTGCTGACCGAGGCGGCCCGCAACTTCGTCACTCCGCTGGCGTTCGAGGGCGTCACCGGCCGTCGGCCCGTGTCGGACCCGTTCTCGTCTCGCGGCGCGGCGGCTCACGTTCGGCTGGCGCGAGAAGCCGACTGCGTGTGCGTGGCCCCCGCCACGGCCGACTTTCTTGCGCGCGCGGCCGCGGGCATGGCCGGCGACCTGCCGTCGGCGGTGCTTCTGGCAGCCGACGCCCCGGTCGTGCTGGCGCCGGCGATGAACAGCCGGATGTTCGCCCATCCGCAGACGCAGGCCAACCTGGCCCACCTGACGGCGACGCTGGGCTACCGCGCGACGGGGCCGGCGGAAGGGCCGCTGGGAGCGGGAGAGGGAGAAGGAACGGGCCGGATGGCCGAGCCGCGAAGCATCGTGGAGGCGGTGGGAAGGGCCTTGTCCCAAGGGTCCGCGCTGCAGGGGAAGCAGGTCCTGGTGACCGCCGGCCCGACCCGCGAGCCCGTGGACCCGGTTCGCTACGTGGGCGCTCGGTCGTCCGGGCGCATGGGGTATGCGGTGGCGGCGTCGGCGCGGCGCCGAGGAGCCGACGCGACCCTGGTCGCGGGGCCGTGCGAGATCGCGCCCCCCGATGGAGTGGAGGTCGTGGCCGTCGAGACCGCCGAGGAGATGCGGGACGCCGTGCTGGACCGGGTCGGCGGCGCGGACTTGGCCGTCTATGCCGCGGCCGTGTCCGACTATCGCCCGGCCTCGCCCGCCGCCGACAAGATCAAGCGGGAGTCCACCGGGAAGGAGCTGGACCTGCGTCTCGTGGCCAACCCGGACATCGCCGCGCAGGCGGTTCCGCTGGCCAAGCCGGGCGCCGTGTCCGTCGGCTTCGCGCTGGAAACTTCCAATCTCGTCGAGCGCGCGCGTCGCAAGATGACCGAGAAGGGCTTCGACCTGATCGTGGCCAACTTGGCGGGCCGGGAGGGCTCGGGGTTCGGGTCGGCCGCCAACGAGGCGGTGGTCCTGTCCAGGGGCGGCCCCCGCGTGGAGCTGGAACTCATGAGCAAGGCGGCCCTCGCCGACGAGGTTCTGAACCTGGCCGAAGAAGCGATGATCCGCCGGGGAGGCCCGGCCGAGGGCGACGCCGATTGACGGGGCGGGACACGTGACGGCTGACCGTGGCTCGGGCCCGGCCCTGCTGGCCGGATACTTGGACCAGCGTCGTCGGATGGGTGATCCCGGCTTGGTTCCGACCGCCATCGAGCCCGGCGAATTCGCCAACCTCGTAGCGGCCGTCCGAAAGGCCTCGGAGCCGCAGCGCGCCGACGAGCCGCGCGGGTCCGCAGCGCGCGGACGGCGCGCGAAACCGGTTCGGCCGTACGCCGGAAGCCGGGGTGCACGGGCGGGCGGGTTGCCCGGCGGGGGCCGTCGTGCCGCCGCCGCTTCGCCGGAGCCTTCTGGTGCGCCCGGATACCCTGCCGCCGAGAACGCGGGCTACGACGAGCTCCGCGAGCTGGCGTTGGCGTGCACCCGGTGCTCGCTCTCCAAGAGTCGCACGCGCGTGGCTTTCTCCGACGGCAACCCCAAGGCGCGTCTGATCGTCGTGGGCGAGGCGCCGGGCGCCGAAGAGGACCGGACGGGGCGGCCGTTCGTAGGCCAGGCGGGCAAGCTGCTGGACCTGATGCTGGCCTCGGTCGGGCTGTCGCGGAAGGACTCCGTCTACATCTGCAACGTGCTCAAGTGTCGACCGCCCGGGAACCGCAATCCGGCGCCCGTCGAGATCGAGTCGTGCGCACCGTTCCTGAAGCGGCAGCTCGAGCTGGTGGCCCCGGAGGTCCTGCTGGCCACGGGGAGCTTCGCGGCGCAGTGGCTCACCGGCTCGCGGAAGGCGCTGGGCAAGTTGCGCGGCCAGGTGCACAGCTACGGGGGCGTGCCTCTCGTGGTGACCTATCATCCCGCGGCGCTGCTCCGGAACGCCGGATGGAGCCGGCCGGCCTGGGACGACCTTCAGCTGTTGCGGCAAGTGATGGACCAAGCGCGCGCCGCAACGGCAACGCGGACCCCCGCAGCCGAGGCCTCCGCATGAACCCCCCGCCTTCCGTTCCCCCGGCCGAGCCCATGCGGGAGCCCGCGAACGACCCTGCCGCCGGCCCTGCGTCCGACGCCGGCCACGGCCCTGCGCCCGCGTCTGCGTCTGCCTTCCTCGCGCCGGCGCCCGCCTACGACCGACAGCCGCCGTTCTCGCCCGAGGCGGAGGCGTCCGTGCTGGGCGGGATGATCATCGACGGCGACGCCGTGGCCAAGGCCGTCGAGGCCGTGGACGACTCCATGTTCTACCGGGAGGCGCATCGCCGGCTGTTCCGGGCCATGGTCCGCCTCTTCGAGCGGGGCAGCGTCGTGGACGTGATCACCGTCGCGGAGGAGCTCAAGAAGGCGAACGACCTGGAGCAGGCCGGCGGCTTGGAGTACTTGGCCACGCTGCTCGAGGCCGTGCCCACGGCGGCCAACCTGGAGTACCACGCCCGCATCGTGCGCGAGAAGGCGCTCCTTCGGCGGCTCATCGACGCGGCGCACGCCATCGAGCGGGACGTCCACGAACCGGGCGAGCGAACCGTGGAAGAGGTCCTCGACCAAGCGGAGCAGAGGGTCTTTCGCGTGTCCGAGTCCCGCGACCGCGAAGGGTTCGTGTGGATCAAGGAGGTGCTGTACCCCGTCTTCGAGCACATCGAGCGCCTTCAGGACTCGGCGACCGACATCCCCGGACTCGAGACGGGCTTCCGGGACCTGGACCGCATGACCACGGGACTCCACCCGGGCGACTTGGCGATCGTGGCGGCCCGGCCGGCCATGGGGAAGACCTCGTGGGTGCTGAACGTGGCGCAGTCCGTGGCGATCGAGCACGAAGTGCCGGTGGCGGTCTTCAGCCTCGAGATGTCCAAGGAGCAGCTGGTGCAGCGCTTCCTGTGCGCCGAGGGCCGGGTGGACGCCCAGCGGCTGCGGCGCGGCAAGCTGGCCCACGACGAGTACCAGCGCTTGGCTCGAGCCGCCGGACTGCTCAACACGGCCCGGATATGGATTGACGACTCGGCCACGGCCAACGTGCTGGAGATGAAGGCGAAGGCGCGCCGCCTCAAGGCCGAGGAGGACGTGGGACTGGTCGTCGTCGACTACATCCAGCTCATGACCGGGGCCCGACGGACCGAGAATCGGGTCCAGGAGGTGGGCGAGATATCCCGAGGGCTCAAGTCCTTGGCACGCGAGCTGGAGGTCCCGGTGGTGGCGTTGAGCCAGCTGAGCCGGGCGCCCGAGCAGCGTCCCGACCGGCGGCCGCAGCTGTCCGACCTGCGCGAGAGCGGCTCCATCGAGCAGGACGCGGACCTGGTCATGTTCCTCTACCGCCAGGAGTACTACCACGGACCGACCGACAAGGACGGAAACTCCTTGGAGGGGAAGGCCGAGCTGATCGTGTCCAAGCAAAGGAACGGCCCGACGGGGACCGTGGACCTGTACTTTCACAAGGCGTACACCCGCTTCGACTCGGTGGCCAAGGGGCCGGAGCCCGACGAACACGCGGCATGACGCCCAGGGTGGTCGTCCTTGTGCCCGCGGCCGGGGCCGGCGTCCGCATGGGCGGTGCGCGCAAGCCGTGGATTCGGCTGGGAGAGCGGAGCGTCCTGGAGTGGGCGCTGGCGCCGTTCCTGGCTCGGGAGGACGTGGCGGAGGTGGTCGTTGCCGTGGGGCAGGGGGCCCCGAAGGCCGGCGACCACGACCCTCGGGTTCGCTTCGTGGAAGGGGGGGGCACGCGTTTCGCTTCGGTCGGAGCCGCCTTTGACGCGTCGCAGTCGGGCGCCGAACTCGTGGCCGTCCACGACGGCGCTCGCCCCTTTCCGCCGCCGGACGCCATCGAAAGGTGCATAAGGACCGCCGCCCAAGGCGTCGTGGCGGTCGCGGGCATCCCCGCCGTGGACACGGTGAAGCGCGCGGACGACCGGGGCAGAGTCCTGGAGACGCCCGACCGGCGCGCGCTGTGGTACGCCCAGACGCCGCAGGTCTTTCCGAGCGCCGTCTTTGCCCAGGCGCTGGCCCGTTGTCGGGCCGCCGGCGCGTCGCCCACCGACGACGCCGCGATGGCCGAGTTCGCGGGCTCGGACGAGGTGCGGATGGTGGCCGCCTCGTCCTGCAACTTGAAGGTCACGCGGCCGGAGGACTTGGTGGCGGCCGAAGCCTACCTGTCGCGCGGACTGGTGTGATGCGGAGAGACGAGACGGCGACCGGCGCCGGGCGGGGCGCGATCTGTTCCGGCGGCGGCGCGGCACCGAGCAGCGACCCGGTGGAAGAGGCGGCCCGTCGGCTCGAAGGCGGGGAACTGGTTGTCCACCCCACCGAGTCCGTCTACGGATTCGGATGCATGCTCGCCTCCGAGCCGCTGGCCGCCCTGCGAGAACTGAAGAACCGACCGTCGGGCGGCTTCGTGGTGCTGCTGCCCCGGTCCCAGGACGCCGACGGATTGCTCGGTCCGGCCGGGCGCGCCCTGGCGCGGGCGTTCTGGCCCGGGCCGCTCACGCTCGTGGCGGACGACCCCGAGGATCGCTTCCATCCCGCCGCCAAGGCCCTCGACGGTTCGGTGGCGCTGCGCGTTCCGGGCCACCCAACGGCCTTGGCCCTTCTGGCCGCGGCCGCCGCTCCCCTGACCTCCACTTCCGCCAACGCGCCGGGCGCCCGCCCCGCCGCCACGGCCCAAGAAGCCCGGCAAGCAGCGCTGGCCCGAGGCCGCGATCTCTTCGCCCTGGACGCCGGCCCGCTTCCGGGCGGTGCGCCGTCCACGATCGTTCGCGCCGGGAACGCCGACCCGGTTCTCTTGCGCGCCGGGCCGATCGCCCCCGGCGCGCTGTCGGAGGCGGCGGGCGCCCCCGTTCTCCTGGCCGGGTCGTGACGCTCACCTTCGTCTGCACAGGCAATACCTGCCGGTCTCCCATGGCGGCGGCGATCGCCCGACGAGTCGCGGCCAAGATCGGACTGGCCGAGCTGGGGAACCCGGTCGCGGTGGAGTCGGCGGGCACGTCGGCGTTCGTCGGCGCCCAGGCCAGCGAGGGCGCGGTCCGGGCGAGCGCCGTCGCAGGGTTGGACCTTCAGGCTCACCGCAGCGCGCTCCTGACGGAGGACGCCGTCGCCCGGTCCGACGTGCTGGTGTGCATGGAACGTCGCCACGTCGATCGGGTAGTTCAGTTGGGCGGCGAAGACAAGGTCCGGCTCTTCGCGGACGAACGCGGAGGCCCCGCGCCGGTCTCCGATCCCTTCGGCGGCTCGGACGAGACCTATCGGGCAACGTTCCGCGAACTCGAGGTCCGCGTGGGCAGGCTGTTCGCGAGCCTCTTCACCCGGGGGTACGCCGAGCGTGGAAGCGGGGCCGTCTACGCCGTGCTGGGCGACCCCGTGGCCCACAGCCTGTCGCCCGCCCTCCACAACGCGGCCTTCCGCGCGGCCGGCGTGGACGCCGTCTACTGGGCGCGACCGACGAGCGCAGCCGATTGCGGGTTGGTTCTCCGCGACATGGCGCTGGCGGGCGGGGGCGGCAACGTGACCGTGCCCCACAAGGAGCGCGTGACGCCGTTCCTGGACGTGGCGTCGGAGTCGGTGGAGGCGACGGGGGCGTGCAACACCTTCTGGGCCCAGGATGGGAAGGTCCATGGAGACAACACCGACGTGGAGGGCTTCACGGGGACGTGGCGCCGTTCCTGTCAAAGGGCGGGGGCGGACCGACGCTGGGGGCCGGCCGGGCCCTCGGTGCTGGTTCTGGGCGCCGGCGGCGCGGCGCGAGCGGTGCTGTTCGCCCTGGTCAAGACCGGACCCTTGGCCCGAGCCGAACTGTGGAACCGTTCTCCGGACCGGGCGGCCGACCTGGTTAGGCACTTTCGCGACGATCGACTTCGCGCCGTCGGAGACTGGCGCCGGACCACGCCGGACGTCGTGGTGAACGCCACCTCCGTCGGTCTGGACGGAAAGGCGGCGCCCGTGGACTTGAAGGGCCTGACGCGCCTCCCAGCCGCCGTGATCGATCTGGTCTACGGCAAGACCTCGACGCCCTTGGCCGCGCAGGCCGCCGCCCTCGGGGTCCATGCGACCGACGGTCGCGACATGCTGGTCGGACAGGCGGAGGCCTCCTACCGCTGCTGGTTCGAACGGAACCCGCCGCCGGGCGCCATGGCGGAGGCCCTTCGGTAGGCCGTGCTTGCCCTCGTCTTGCCCCGCAGGGCGGCCGCCGTCCTCGACTTCTTCCTGCCGCCGGGCTGCGCCGGTTGCGGCGGGGCGACCGGAGGCGAGTACCCGCCGGCGCCCGTGTGCATGGACTGTCGCCTGGGCCTGCCGCCCGTACCCCAGCCCGCATGCTCCCGCTGCGGAGCGCCCTCGGGGACGGGACGCGCCCCCGCCTGCTTGGAGTGCGCGGAGTGGCCGGCGCTAGTGGTCGGCGCCCGGGCGGCCTGCATGTTGGAGTCGCCCGCGCGGGAGCTGGTCCACGCTCTCAAGTACCAGGGATGGAAGGGCGTGGGCGACTTCATGGGCGCCGAGATGGCCCGCCGCGCCAGCGCATCGGTCAGGGATGCCCACGCCGTGGTTCCCGTCCCGACCTCGCCTCGCAACCGCAGGCGACGCGGCTACAACCAAGCCCGCGTCATCGCCGCGGCCCTGGCCGACGCCCTCGAGCTGCCGTTGCTGCCGTGTCTGGAGCGTCGGCGGCAGACGGAAACCCAGACGACCTTGAACCCGGAGCAGCGGCGGGCTAACGTCAGTGGTGCGTTCGCGCTGGCGGAAGGCCGGAAGGACGCGGTCGCCGGTCGGCGGTTGGTGCTCGTGGACGACGTGGTGACGACCGGGGCCACGATACGCGCGGCAGCGCTGGCCTTGGCGCTCGGCAAGCCAGCGTCCGTCTTCGCCTACGCCTTTGCGCGGACAGCGCCCGTGCTCCAAGAGGAAGCGTCGGTCGGCCGGGAGTTGGCCGTGCCCGAGGTTTCCGTCCGTGAACTCTGACGAATTTCATCCACGCAAGTCGCCCATGTCCATCAGAGTCGCCGTCAACGGGTTCGGCCGCATCGGCCGGAACGTCCTCCGCGCCGCCAACGAGTCCGGCGCAGGCGGGCTGGAGTTCGTCGCCGTCAACGACTTGGCGGACCCGGGCACGCTGGCGCACCTGCTCAAGCACGACTCGGTGCACGGCCCCTATTCGGGTTCTGTGGAGGCGTCGGAAGGATGCATCAAGGTGGACGGGGACGAAATCCGCGTGCTGTCCGAGCGGGACCCGGCCCGTCTGCCCTGGAAGGAGTTGGGCGTGGACGTGGTCGTGGAGTCCACCGGCCTCTTCCGGGACCGTGCGTCCGCAACGAAGCACCTGGACGCCGGCGCCGGGAAGGTCGTGATCTCGGCGCCGGCAAAGGACGAGGACATCACGGTGGTCATGGGCGTCAACCACCACCGGTACGACCCAGCGCGCCATCACGTGATCTCCAACGCCAGCTGCACCACCAACTGCTTGGCCCCGGTCGCCAAGGTGCTGTCCGAACGGTTCGGCTTCGTGCGGGGCCTGATGACCACCATTCACGCGTACACGGCCGGCCAAGCGATCCTGGACGCCCCCCGAGCCGACCTGCGCAGGGCGCGCGCCGCGGTACTGAGCATGATCCCCACCACCACCGGCGCCGCCCGGGCCATCTCGCTGGTCCTGCCCGAGCTGGAGGGCAAGCTGGACGGCATGGCGGTGCGGGTCCCCACCCCCGATGTCTCCTTGGTGGACTTGGTGGCGGAAACGGCGCAGGACGCGACGGCGGACGCGGTGAACGAGGCGTTTCGGGCCGCTTCGCGGGGACCGCTGGCGGGGTTCCTGCGGGTGGAGGAAGCGCCCCTGGTCTCCGTGGACTTCACCGGCGAGGCCGCGAGTTCGGTGGTGGACGCCCGGAGCACGTCGGTCATGGACCGGCGGCTGGTCAAGGTCCTGGCGTGGTACGACAACGAATGGGGCTACTCGGCGCGAGTGGCCGACTTGGTTCGCCACGTCGGAGCGGGGGGCTAGGGGATCGTGGCGGGGACGGCCAAGCACCCTCCCGCCCGGCAACGGGCCGGCGCGAAGACGGCCTCGAACCAGGCCTCGACCTCGGACGCCGCCGATCTGCCGCCCGACTTCGACGCGTGGTTTCGCGAGTACCGCGAGCCCGTCTACCGCTACGTGCGCTTCCGCGTGGCCACCCGCGAGGCGGCGGAGGACGTCACCTCGGACGTCTTCATGAAGGCGCTTCGGTCCTTGGATCACTACGACCCTGCGCGATCGGCGCCGCGAACATGGCTGATGCGCATCGCCCGAAACGCCGTGACCGACCACCTCCGAGCCCTTCAGCGCCAGCAATCGCTCTACGTGTCGCTGGACCGCGTTCCCGATCTTGCGTCCGATTGCGCGTCGCCCGAAGAGCGCCTGTTGCGCGAGGAGCAGGTTCAGGGACTGCTGAACGCGGCGGCCACGCTGCGGGAGGTGGACCGCGAGGTCTTGTCTCTCCGCTACGGGTCGGGCTTCACCAACGCCGAGATCGCCGAGGCCCTGGAGATCAGCACCAACGCGGTGGCGGTGCGTCTGCACCGAGCGCTGGAACGCCTTCGGGAAGCGGTGGCGCGCTCCGAGGCGGGCAGGGGCTAGACCTTGTGAGAGGACGATCGCGCCTGCGCCGGGGCCGGGCTCGCGGGACCAAGCCGTCGTCCGAGCTGCCCTCCGAACTGCGGGGACTGGATCGAGACCTGCGGACGATCGTCATCGAGGAGCGGTGCTCCTTCGGCGTCGAACTTCGCGCAACGCTGGCGGCGGAGCGCCGGCGAATCCAGGACGCCGGACCGCACCGTGCGGGTCGGCGTCGGCGAGCGGTTGCCGCAGGGGCCGTCGTTCTCGGGGTTGCGGGCGCGATCGCCGCGCCGTCGGCCCGTGCGAGCTTGGCCAGGTGGTTCGCCCCGGCGCCGCGCCCCGAACCCCAGGCCCAGCCGCTCCCGCCGCCCGCTCCCGTCGCCCCGACCGAAGCTCGCCCCGAGCCCCAGGCCGAGCCCATGCCTGCGCGTCTCGCGCCTCTTGCCGTCGCCAGCGACGCCCGAGTTCCGTGGGTCGCCCCGCCCGCCACCTTGCCGGGGCTCCTGGACCCCGACGAGGCGCGCAGAACCGTGGCGCGCGAGTACCCCCCGCACCTTCAGGGCGCCGGCGTGGGCGGCACGGTCCGCGTCTTGCTGTGGGTACAGCCCGGCGGAGACGCCAGCCAGGCGCGCGTCGCCGAGTCCTCGGGCGCGGAAGGACTGGACTCGGCCGCGTTGCGGGCCATCCGCTCGTTCCGGTTCCGACCGGCCACCCACAACGGCCGCTCGGTGGGAACGTGGGTCGAGTTCTCGATTCGCTTCCGGCCCTACGCGCCGGACTCCCAGCCCGGCCCCGAGTACCAGCCCTTCCACATTCCACTGAGCAACTGAAGACGCTTCGCGACCTGACCGTCGCCGGCGTTCAAGGCGCCGTGGTTGCCGTGCGGGCGGACCTCAACGTTCCGTTGTCGAAAGGGGGCGTCGCGGAGGACACCCGAATTCGCGCCAGCCTCCCCACTGTGGCCGCACTGGCCGACGCCGGCGCCCGCGTCGCGGTGCTGTCCCACCTGGGGCGCCCCAACGGCCGGGTCTGCCGCGACCTGTCGCTTCGACCGGTCGCCCGACGCCTCGGGGGATTGCTCGCATGCCCGGTCGCCTTTTCGTCCCACGTCGCCGGCCCCCCGGCTCGCGATGCCGTGAGCCGACTGCGCAACGGATCGGTCCTCGTGCTCGAGAACACCCGCTTCCTGCCCGGCGAGGCGTCCAACGACCCGGCGCTTGCTGCCGACTGGGCCGGCTGGGCCGACCGCTTCGTGCTCGACGCCTTCGGGACGGCCCACCGCGCACACGCCTCCACCGACGGCCTGCCCCGCGCGGTCCGCGCTCGAGGCGGCGCGGCGGCGGCCGGCCTTCTGGTGGAGAAGGAGCTTGCGGCGCTGAACGGCGTTGCGGAGAGGCCCCGGCGGCCGTTCGTCGCGGTCTTGGGAGGCGCCAAGGTTTCGGACAAGCTCGAGGTCGTGGAAGCGCTCCTGTCGCGCGCCGACGCCCTCTTGGTGGGCGGAGCCATGGCCAACACGTTCTTCCTGGCCATGGGACTCGAAACGGGTTCGTCTCTGGTCGAGCCCGGCTTGGCGGCGACGGCGTTGCGGCTCATGGACCAGGGGGGCGCGAGGCTGGCGCTTCCCGTCGACTGCGTCGTCGCGTCGGAGCTTGCGGCCAACGCCCGGACAAGGGTGGTGGAACGAAGCGGCGTTCGCGCCGGCGAAGCGATCGCCGACGTGGGACCCGCCACGACGGACGTGTTCGGGAGCCGCTTGGCGTCGGCGAACACCGTCTTCTGGAACGGCCCCATGGGCGTCTTCGAGGTCCCGGGTATGGACGCCGGCACCTTCGGCGTCGCGAGAGCCGTGGCGTCGGCCGCTGCCCGCGACGCCGCTGTCGTGGTCGGCGGCGGCGATTCGGTTGCGGCTGCGACCGCGGCCGGCGTAGCCAGCCGGATCGGCCACGTCTCCACCGGAGGCGGAGCGTCCCTGGACCTTCTGGCGGGCAAGGAACTGCCCGGAATCGCGGCCCTTTCGGAGACCGTCGCATGCCCCTCGTGAACAAGGTCGTCGCCGCCAACTGGAAGATGCACCACGGCCCCTCGGCCGTCCGCGACTTCTTCCTTCGGTTTTCCCGAGACGTGCCGGAATCGGTTCGGGTCCTGGTGTTTCCCGCCGACGTGTCCTTGCCGGCTGCCGTTGCGGCTGCGCCCGCCGTGGAGCTTGGCGTCCAAGACATCCACTGGGAGAAGGAGGGCGCGCTTACCGGGGAAACGTCGGCGGAGATGGCCGGAGAGGCGGGCGCGACCCTGGCCTTGGTGGGCCACTCCGAGCGCCGGCATCTCTTCGGCGAGACGGATGCGGAGACCGGCCGCAAGGTCGCCGCGGCCGTGCGCGCCGGCTTGGTCCCGGTGGTGTGCGTCGGCGAGCTGCTGGAAGAGCGCCGGGCGGGGCGGCTGCGCCACGTGCTGTCCCGGCAGCTCGAGGCGGTGGCGGGACCCCTGGCCGACGCGGCGCGGGCGACGGGGTTCATGGTGGCGTACGAGCCCGTGTGGGCCATCGGAACCGGCGAGACCGCCACGCCGCGCGACGCGGCGGAGGCTCACGCGATCGTGCGGGAGGTTCTGAGTCGCGCCGTGGTCCCCGGCGGTGCGGCGGACGTGCCGGTCCTGTACGGCGGGAGCGTCAACCCGGCAAACGCAGGGACGCTCATGTCCGCCACCGGCGTCGACGGCGTTCTCGTAGGGGGAGCGAGCCTGGACCCGGAGTCCCTTGCCGCGATCGCGCGCGCCGCCGCCGAAGCGACCTCTTCCGCCGACTAGAGCTAGTGGTATGTCGCCAAAACGGCCTGACATTTGGCGACTTTCTGGAAGATGTCGTCTGCGGAGGTCGTCCACTGGTAGGGCCGGGGATTGCGGTTGTGGACTTCGACGAACTCCATGATCGCGTCCTTCAGCGCCTTCACGCTGTTGAACATGCCGCGCCTCAGGCGCTTCTGCGACAGCTGGGCGAGCCACGCCTCCACCAAGTTCAGCCACGAACCGCTCGTGGGAACGAAGTGCAGGTGGAAGCGGGGATGCTTGGCGAGCCACGCCTTCACGGCCGCCGTCTTGTGGGTGCCGTAGTTGTCCAGCACCAGGTGCAGCGCCACGCCCTTCGGATACTCGCCGTCCAGGCGGCGGAGGAACCTCAGGAACTCCTGCTGGCGGTGGCGCGGACTGCACATGCCGACCACCCGACCGCGTGCCGGGTCCAGCGCCGCGAACAAGGTCGTCGTGCCGTGGCGCTTGTAGTCGTGGGTCATCGTGCCGCAGCGACCGCGCTTCAGCGGAAGGCCGGGCCGAGTGCGGTCCAGCGCCTGGATCCGGCTCTTCTCGTCCACGCACAGCACCACGCCGTCCTTAGGCGGGTTGCGGTACAGCCCCACCACGTCCTCGGTCTTCTCCACGAACTTCGGGTCCTTCGACAGCTTGAACGTCTTCGTCCGGTGCGGCTTCAGCCCGTACGACTTCCACACCCGCTGCACCGTGCTCCGGCTCACGCCGTGGCGCTTCGCCATCGTCCGCAAGCTCCAGTGCGTCGCCCCCTCCGGCTTGTTCTCCAGCGTGTCCTTGACGATCGCCCGGACCGTCTCGTCCGTGATGCTGCGCTTGCGACCCCGACCAGGCCTGATCTTCCACACCGTATCGGGACCTTCCGCCTCGAACCGTCTCCGCCACGTCAGAACCGTGGGCTTCGACACCCCCGCCTCCTTCGCGATGCGCTGGTTCGCCACGCCCTCCGCCGCCAGCAGGACGATCCGGACGCGCTTCGCCACGTCCTGCGGCGTGCTGCCCGCCCGAAGCCAGCGCTCCAGCATCGCCCGGTCCTCCTGCGACAACTCCAACGCCTTCGCAGGCATCCTCGCCATCACTTCCCTCCGTGCCAAGAGATCCTTGCCGAAACCAACTCGCGACCGCAGTATAGCCCCGTCTCGCTCAACAGCCAACTTCAATCGGCGACATACCACTAGAACCTCTCCCTGGGAGGCTTGCTTGCTTGACGGGTGCCGATATCCCTCGTCAATTTGCCCGGTGGACAAACGTGGCCGGGAGCCGGGGGGCCGATTCGGTCTCCTGGACATCCCAGTCACAAGGTCGCAGTCGCCTTGGAACCTTCACTCTGTCGAGTTCATATGTCGATCCGCTCCCGCTCCCGTCGCTGGGCCAACTGCCCCCCCCCCCCCCCCCCCCCCGAGGCGTTTTTAGTCAGCAGCCTGGATCGGGCGCTCGGTCTCGGTCTGCACTGATGCCGGCAGCGAGAACCGCGCTCGCGGCCCTCGGCCTGCTGGCGGCGTTCGGGATCGCGGCGCCGGCGCCGCTGAGCGCCCAAAGCGTGGACAGTCTCAAGATCGTCAGCTCGGCGGGTTCGGACAACACGTACGCGGCGGGCGACACCATCAAGATCAGGGCGTACTTCAGTGCCGGTGTGGACTTTGCCCAAACCGACGGTGCGTCCGTGCATATGACGATCGGGACGACGACCAGGCACGCACAGGCGAGGACTGGAACCGGAACGTTCGCCGCAAACACCCCACTTCCAGGATACAGCAATGGGTTCAGCTGGATAGAGTATTGGTACCTTGTGCAGACGTCGGACGTGGACGCGGACGGGATCAGCGTCACCCAGATGGGTCCTAACGATCTGGACGGTGGCGTCAGTGGTCTACGAATCAACGAGAACTTGACGGGCAAGACGATCACGAACGCAGCTTCGCACAAGGTGGACGGCGCCCAGGGGTATCCCAAGGCGACGGGGGTGACGATATCCAGCAGCGCGGGCGTCGACAGCACGTACTATGCTGGCGAGACGATTGCGGTGACGGTGACGTTCGACTCGACGGTGGCGGTGACGGGCACCCCGCAGCTGGCGCTGTGGATCGGTGCGGCGACGCGGCAGGCGAACTACGCGAGCGGGACGGGTTCGGCGTCGCTGGTGTTCCGGTACGTGGTGGCGTCGTCGGACGTGGACGCGGACGGGATCAGCATCGGCGCGAGCGCGTTGTCGCTGAACAGCGGGACGATCCGGCTGGGGACGAAGAACGCGATCCTGAGCCTGAGCGGCCACACGGTCGCGAACTCCGCGGCCCACAAGGTGCAAGGGGGGACGGCGAGGCGGACGGTGACCGGGGTGGCCGTCGCGAGCACGCCGATCGCTGCGGACAGCACTTACGGGCGGCCGGAGCGGATTCGTGTGGCAGTGGTGTTCAGCGGGAACGTGGACGTGACGGGGACGCCGCAGCTGGCTTTAGGGATCGGCACGCAGACCAGGCAGGCGTCCTACGCGAGCGGGACGGGCACGGACTCGCTGTTGTTCGAGTACGCTGTGGTGGCGGCGGACGTGGACGCGAACGGACTGAGCATCGGCGCGAGCGCGCTGTCGGTTCCGTCCGGGGCGACGATCAGGAACGCGGGCACGACGGTGGACGCGACGTTGTCGCTCGGCAGTCACGCTGTCGCAAACGCTGGTGCGCACAAGGTGAACGGCGGGCTGATCGTGCCGAGGATATCGGCGGTGACGTTCTTGAGCGGCGCGGGCACGGACTCGACGTACGCTGCGGGGGACAACATCAACGTGCGGGTTCAGTTCGACCGTCCGGTGGTGACGCCGAACTTTCTGGGCAACATGACGCTGAACCTGGAGATCGGGGACAACGTTCGGGCGGCGGGCTGGTACTCGAAGGACGCGGACGACGTGTTCTTCCGATACACGGTGACGCGTGCGGACGCGGACGCGGACGGGATCAGCATCCCGGCGAACGCTTTCAGGAACTACGCGACTCCGATCACGCGCGTCGGGGGCACGGCGCGGGCGGACTTGTCGCTGGGCGCGCACGCGGTGGCGAACGCTGCTGCGCACAAGGTGGACGGTTTGCAGGGCGTGCCGGTGGTGGCGGGCGCGGGTTTGGCGAGCGTGACGGGCTCGGACGGCACGTACGGTGTGGGCCATCGGATCGAGGTGTGGGTGAAGTTCAGCGAGGCGGTGGACGTTGTGGGGACGCCGCAGGTGGCGTTGGGGATCGGGGCGGCGACGCGGCAGGCGGGCTACGCGGTGGGGAGCGGCACGGATTCGCTGACGTTCCGTTACACGGTGGCGGCGACGGACGCTGACGCGGACGGGTTGAGCATCGCAGCGAGCGCGTTGGGATTGAACGGCGGGACGATCAACAAGGCGGGCGGGACGGTGACGGCGGAGCTGGGGCTGGGCACTCATGCGATCGCGAACGCTGGGGCGCACAAGGTTGCGGGCGACCGTCCGGTGGTGACGGGGGTGTCGATTGGCGATGCTCCGACGGACAGCACGTTCGAGTTGAGCGACGTGGTGGTCGTGACGGTGGAGTTCAACGCTGCGGTGACGGTGACGGGCACGGGCGCAAACAGGCCGCGGGTTCGGCTCGGGATCGGCTCGAGCTTGCGGAACGCGTGGTACGAGAGGGGTTCGGGTACGACGTCGTTGGAGTTCGAGTACACAGTGTTCCAGACGGATGCGGACGCGGACGGGATCAGCATCGGCGCGAGCGCATTGGAGACTCCGTCCGGGGGTACGATCCGGCGGATGGGCACGACGACGGACGCGGTGTTGGGCCTGAGCGGCCATGCGATCGCGAACAGTGCTGCGCACAAGGTGGCGGGCAACACGCGGACGACGCCGGTGGTGAAGGGGTTGAGGATAACGAGCAGTCCGGCGGTGGGCGACACGTACTTGGGGGGCGAGGCGATCGAGGTGGAGGTGGAGTTCGTGCGGGGCGTGTACGTTGGGGGGACGCCGCGTCTGGCGTTGGAGGTCGGCGACTCGACGCGTCAGGCGGAGTACAACCGCAGGGACGCGACGTTCAAGCGTGTGACGTTTCGGTACGTGGTACAGGCGACGGACGCGGACGCGGACGGGATCAGCGTGGGTGCGGGCGCTTTGGCGGTGAGCGCGGCGGACACGCTTGTGGACGGTCGGCTCTGGTCGGACGCGGCGGACCTGGCGTTGGGGTCGCACGTGTTTTCGAACGCATCGGCGCACAAGGTTTCGGGCGCCGTACCGTACGTGACGAGCGCGTTCTTCATGTCGGCGGCGAACAGCGGGATTTCTTACGCGAGCACGGACAGCGTGTTCGGACTGGGCGACCAGATTCGGGTGGGGGTGGGGTTCAACGCGGGCGTGACGGCGACAGGCACGCCGCGGCTGGCTTTGGGGATCGGTGCGCAGACGCGGAGCGCTGCGCTGTGCGACACGTCGGGCGGCGTCATCTTGGTGTTCTGCTACACGGTGGTTGCGGCGGACGCGGACTCGACGGGGATCAGCATCGGAGCGAACGCTCTGACGCTGCCGGGCGGCGCGACGATTCGAGCGACGGGGACGGCGACGGACGCTCGGCTGTCGTTGGTTCCGTGGAACTTCGCGGACGCGGTGGCGTACCAGGTGGACGGGACGAAGGAGGTGGCGCCTGGGGTGAGCGGCGTGGCGATATCGAGCGCGCCGGCGAGCGACAGCACGTACGGACGCACGGAGGCGATCGAGGTGGAGGTGGAGTTCGAGCGTTTGGTGGTGGTGACGGGTACGCCGCAGCTGGCGTTGTCGATCGACACGCTGACGCGTCAGGCGGGCTACGCGCGCGGGAGCGGTACGCGGACGCTGGTGTTCCGCTACGTGGTGGTTGCGGCGGACGCTGACTCGACGGGGATCGGCATCGCAGCGAGCGCGTTGGCTCTGAACGGCGGAACGATCGTGCTTTCGGGCGGCACGGCGGCGGCGACGTTGGGACTGGGCACGCACGCGATATCGAACGCTGCTGCGCACAAGGTGGACGGGAGCGTGGGACCGCCGGGCGTGACGGGACTGGCGATCGGTTCGCCTGTTGTGGGCGACGTGTTCGAGCGTGGCGAGACGATCGAGGTCGAGCTGGAGTTCAACCGCCCGGTGGACGTGACGGGCACGCCGCGGCTGGCGCTGACGATCGGGAGCGCGACGAGGCAGGCGAGCTACGCGAGCGGTTCGGGCACGACGGGGCTGGTGTTCCGTTACGTGGTGGCGAGCGGCGACGCGGACGCGGACGGATTGAGCATCGGCGGGAGCGCGCTGACCTTGAGCGGCGGTACGATCCGGCTGTCGGGCGGGACGCTGGACGCGACGTTGGGGCTGGGCGCGAGCGCGGTGACGAACAGCGGGGGCCACAAGGTGTCTGGCAGTACGTTCACGGTGCCGGCTGTGAGCGCGGTGACGATATCGAGCGCTCCGGCGAGCGGTCAGACGTACCAGCTGGGCGAGTCGATCGATGTGAAGGTGGCGTTCGACCGACCGGTGGCAGTGACGGGCACGCCGCGGCTGGCGCTGACGATCGGGACGGTCACTCGTCAGGCGAGCTACGAGTCGGCGACGAGCAAGGCGGACACGCTGGTGTTCGGGTACGCGGTCCGTCCTTCGGACGCGGACGCGGACGGGCTGAGCATCGCAGCGAGCGCGCTCGTGCTGAACGGCGGCGCGATCGCCGACGTGCGTCCGGGCGCTGCTGCCGCGTCGCTAGGGCTGGGTTCGAGCGCGGTGACGAACGACGCTTCGCACAAGGTGAACGGCGGGCTGGGTCCGCCGGGCGTGACGGGCCTGACGGTGGCGCCGCCGCCGGGCGGCACGTTCGAGCGTGGCGACACGGTGGTTGCGACGGTGACGTTCAACAAGGCGGTGGACGTGACGGGCACGCCGCAGCTGGCGCTGGGGATCGGCGGGCAGACGCGGCAGGCGGCGTATGCGTCGGGGACGGGCACGGCGGCGTTGGTGTTCCGGTACGTGGTGGTGACTGCGGACGCGGACGCGGACGGGTTGAGCGTGGGCGCGAGCGCGTTGGCGCTGAACAGCGGTACGATCGACGTGGCGGGGGGTACGACGGACGCATTGCTGAGCCTGGCGCATCATGCGATCGGCAACGACGGCGCACTGCGCGTAGCTGGCGGCACGTTCACGGCGGCGTCGGTGTCGGGCGTAACGATTTCGAGCAGTCCGGCGGGCGGGGGCACGTACGGGTTGAGCGAGGAGATCGAGGTGGAGGTGACGTTCGACCGCAACGTGACGGTGACGGGCTCGCCCGAGTTGGCGCTGACGATCGGTACGCAGACGCGTCAGGCGTCGTACGTGACGACGACGGGCGGCCGCGTGCTGTCGTTCGCGTACACGGTGGTTGCAGCGGACGCGGACGGGAACGGGATCGGCATCGGCGCGAGCGCGTTGTCGCTGAACGGGGGGACGATCGTGGACGCTCGCGACGCGAACGAGGCTGCGAGCCTGGGGTTGGGCGGCCATGCGATATCGAACGCGGGCAGCCATCGGGTGGACGGCACTCAGGGCCCGCCGGGCGTGAGCGGCGTGTCGATCGCGTCGCCGCCGATCGGCGACACGTTCGAGCGAGGCGACACGGTGGTTGCGACGGTCGTGTTCAACAAGGCGGTGGACGTGACGGGCACGCCGCAGCTGGCGTTGGGGATCGGCAGCACAACGAAGCAGGCGTCGTACGCTTCGGGCACGGGCACGGCGTCGCTGGTGTTCCGGTACGTGGTGGTGACGGCGGACGCGGACGCGGACGGCATCAGCATCGCGGCGAGCGCGCTGGCGCTGAACGGCGGTACGATCGACGTGGCGGGCGGCACGGTGGACGCGGTTCTGGGGCTGGGGACGCACGCGGTGACGAACAGCGCGGGCCACAAGGTTGCGGGCGGGACGTTCACGGCGGCGTCGGTGTCGGGCGTGTCGCTGACGAGTTCGCCTGCGGTGGCGACGACGTACGGCCGGGACGAGTCGATCGAGGTGCAGGTGACGTTCAACCGTCGGGTGGCGGTGACGGGGACGCCTCGGGTGGCGCTGACGGTGGGCGCGCAGACGCGGCAGGCGGACTACGCGAGCGGGACGGGCACGCGGGCGCTGACGTTCCGCTACACGGTGGTGGCTGCGGACGCGGACGCGGACGGGATCGAGGTCGGCGCGAGCGCGCTGGCGCTGAACAGCGGCGCGATCGCGGATGCCCGCGACGGCACGACGGCGGCGGCGTTGGGGCTGGGCAGCCATGCGTTGAGCGCGGCTGCGGGCCACAAGGTGGACGGCACGTTGGCGGGCGCGTCGGTGACGGGCGTAGCGGTGTCGAGCGCGCCGGAGAGCGGGGACACCTACGGGCTGGGCGAACGGATCGAGGTTCAGGTGACGTTCGACCGTGCGGTGACGGTGACGGGCGCGCCGCAGCTGGCGCTGACGGTGGGGACGGTTGCGCGTCAGGCGAGCTACGCGGGCGGCAGCGGCACGGCGACGCTGTCGTTCGCGTACCGTGTGCAGGGCCCGGGCAGCGGCGGCAGCGGTACGGGCGGCGTGGACGCGGACGCGGACGGCGTCGGCGTTGCGGCTGCTGCGCTGACGCTGAACGGCGGTGCGATCGTGAACACGGCGGACGGCGTTCGTCCGGCGACGCTGGCGCTGGGCGCGCATGCGATCGCGGCTGCGGCGAACGACAAGGTGGACGGCACGGTCGAGGTCGCGCCGGTGGTGGTGGGCGTGGCGGTGACGAGCGAGCCGGTGGCGACGGGACTGTACGGCGCGGGCGGCGTGATCCGTGTCGAGGTGACGTTCAGCCGGCCGGTCGATGTGGCGGGCGCGTCGTCGTCGCCGGCGCTGGCGGCGTCGATGACGGCCGCGACGGCTGCGAACACGGCTGCGGCGCGGCTGGCGCTCGACGTGGGCGGGACGACGCGGCACGCGGTCTACGTGTCGGGCTCGGGCACTGCGGTGCTGGCGTTCGAGTACGTGGTCCGTCCGGCGGACCGGGACCCGGACGGGATCAGCATCCCGGCGGACGCGCTGGCGGAGGCTGCGGGCGCGCTGCGGATCGCGGGCGGCACGACGCTCGCGGCGCTGGACCTGGGCGCGCACGCGGTGACGGACTTGACGGACCACGCGGTGAACGGCGCGGGCAGCCTGGACCCGGTGTTCGGTCGGTTGGAGTACGAGTTCGAGTTGGCGGAGAACGTTGCGGGCCCGCTGCCGGTGGGCGAGGTGGTCGCGACGAGTCCGTTGGGCGCCGAGATGCGCTACGGGTTGGAGAGCGGAGGCGAGGGGCTGTTCGAGGTGGACGTGTCGAGCGGATTGGTGACTTACGTTGGCGGAGGCGAGGACGCGGAGCAGCGTTCGGAGTACGTGATGCTGGTGGTGGCGGTGACGGGCGGCGTGGGCGAAAGCGAGCAGCTCGAGACGACGGCGAAGGTGACGGTGAAGGTCGTGAACGAGAACGACGAGGCGCCGTCGTTCGTCGAGGACGGTTGGGCGTTCGAGCTGGCGGAGGACGTTGCGGGTCCCTTGGTTCTGGGGGTGATGGAGGCTGTGGATTTGGACGAGGGCGACACGCTGACGTACGCGCTGGTGGCGGGCGACGCCGACCGGTTCGAGCTGGACGCTGGCACGGGCGAGTTGCGGTATGTGGGCGGAGGCGAGGACTACGAGACGAGCGTGGGCATGTGGCGTTTGGAGGCGACGGCGACGGACCTGGTAGGCCGTACGGCGCGGACGACGGCGACGGTGGTGGTTGCGGACGTGAACGAGCCGCCCGCGTTCGCGGACAGCGCTTATGCGTTCGAACTGGCGGAGAACGCTGCGGGACCGTTGGTTCTGGGCGTCGTTCGAGCGACGGACCCGGACCGGGACGACCCGCCGACGTACAGCTTGGCCGAAGGTGACCAAGAGCGGTTCGAGGTGGACGCTGTTACGGGCGAGGTGCGGTACGTGGGCGAAGGCGAGGACGCGGAGACGGGCCCGGAAAGCTGGGCGCTCGAGGTCCGTGCGACGGACCGCGGCGGCATCGCGGCGTCTGCGCGGGTGACGGTGGCGCTGCTGGACCGCAACGAGGCGCCCGTGTTCGCTGCGGAGCGCTACGAGTGGGAGTTCGAGGAGAACGTCGCCGGACCGTTGGTTCTGGGGATGGTCGAGGCGGCGGACCCGGACCGAGCGGACACGCTCGTGTACAGCCTGTCGGGCGAAGGCGCGGCGCTCTTCGAGGTGGACGCTGTTACGGGCGAGGTGCGGTACGCGGGCGCGGGCGAGGACTACGAGGCGGGCCCGGCGTCCTGGGAGTTCGAGGTGGTGGCGACCGACGGCGAGGGACTGGCGGCGCGGGTCGCCGCGACGGTCGCGCTGCTGGACGTGAACGAAGCGCCGTCGTTCGCGGACTCGGCGTACGCTTTCGAGCTGGCGGAGAACGCTGCCGGGCCGCTGACGCTGGGCTTGGTCGAAGCGACGGACCCGGACCGCGGCGACGCGCCGGCGTACAGCTTGGCCGAAGGCGACGCCGCACGGTTCGAGATGGACGCTGGGACGGGCGAGGTGCGCTACGTGGGGAGCGGCGAAGACTACGAGGCGGGTCCGCCGGCGTTCGCGCTGATGGTGCGGGCGACGGACGCGGGCGGTCTGACGGCCGAGGCGGCGGTGACGGTGACGCTTCTGGACGTGAACGAGGGCCCGGAGGCCGTGGGCGCGATGTCGCCGAAGACGCTCGAGGCGTACGGCGACGCTGTGGAAGAGGAGTTGGGGCAGTACTTCCGGGACCCGGACGGCGACGCGCTGGCGTACGCGGTCGAATCGTCGTCACCGGCCGTGGCGGCTGCGACGGTGACGGGCGCGGGCCGGTTGTCGATCGCGCCGCAGGCGATCGGCGAGGCCGTGGTGACGGTACGCGCGAGCGATCCGGGCGGGCTGTCGGCGGTGCAGCAGGTGCGGGTGACGGTGGAGGCGTCGCGGTCGGAGCGTGCGCGTGCGTTGGAGCTGACGCTGGCGGCGTTCGGCAGGTCGCTGGGCACGGAGACGGTGGATGCGATCGGCGGGCGGTTGGGGCTGGGGTCGTCGGGCGCGCTGGGCCGGTCGCACATGCAGCTCGGCGGGCGGTCGCTGGCCTGCGGCACGGGCGGCTCGGATGCATTCGGCGCCGGCGGCTTCGCCGACGTTGCGAACGCAGTGCACGGTCAAGCCGACGACGGCCAGGGCAATGCCGCCGCGGGCGGCTCGGGCCAGGCCGCAGGTGGCGGCAACGGCGATGCAGGCGGCTCGGGCCATTGCGGCCTCGAGTCGCTGGTGCGGGGCGCGACGGGCCTGCTGGGGCTGCAGATCGCGCACCCCGGCTCGCCGGACGCGGCCGGCGGGACTGTCGACTTGGCCGCGCTGCTGTTCGGCGACGGCCGGGGCGGTGCATTCGGTCAACCGACAGCGGGCGGCGCAGGCGGCATGGGCGGCTCCTACCAGGGCCAACAGCAAGCCGATGCCGAGCGCGGCGCTCGCGCCGACCGGGGCGGCCTGACGTTCAACCCCGTCGACGCCCGCGGCCTGCGCTCGCAGAGTTCGTTCCAGCTGTCGTTCGGCGGCTCGGCCGGCTCGGCAGCCAGCGAAGCTGTCCGGTCGGGCTGGACGGTGTGGGGCCAGGCGAACCTGGGCGAGTTCGAGGGCCGTCCCCGAGACGGCTTCGCCATGGACGGCCGCACGCGCTCCGCCTACCTGGGGCTGGACTACCGGTTCGCATCCGGCGTGCTGATGGGCCTTGCGGGCTCGCGCAGCGACATGGAAGCCGGCTTCGACAGCCGCATCAACGGCGCGGGCTCGGTGGACGCACGCCTGACCAGCCTGTACCCCTACCTGCACTGGTCGTCCAGCGGCGGCTTCGGCGTGTGGGGCTTGGCGGGCGCAGGCCGCGGCGACGCGACGCTCGATGAGTCGGCTGGCGGCCGTTTCGACACCGACTTGGAGATGCGCATGGGCGCGCTGGGCGTGCGCCAGGAGCTCGTGGGCGGGTTGGCGCTGAAGGCGGACGCCTTCGCGGTTCGCATCTTGTCGGACGACGTGGCGGGGCTGGCGGGCGTGACGGCGGACGCGCAGCGCGTGCGACTGGCGCCGGAGATCGGCGGCCAGTGGCAGCTGGGCGGCGGGCTGGCGATGCGGACGCGGTTCGAGGTGGGGGGTCGCTTCGACGGTGGCGACGCGGAGACGGGTATGGGCGCGGAGGCGGGCGCCGAGGTGGGGTTGGCGCACCAGGCCAGCGGGTTCAGCGTGACGGCGCGGGGCCGCGCGCTGCTGGTGCACCAGGAGCGCGACTTCAAGGACTGGGGCGCGGGGTTCTCGCTGAGGTTGCAGCCGGGCGGGGGCGGCGAGGGCGAGGGCGGCGGGCTGTCGTTCTCGGTCGAGCCGACGTGGGGCGACGCCGGGGGCGGCGCGCGGACGCTGTGGCAGGGGGGCGCCGACGTGTGGCGGACCGCGGGCGCGGGCGGCTTCGGCGCGCCGGGCCGGATTGCGCGGCCGGTCGGCGCGAGCGTTCCGGCAGGCACGGGTCTTGCTCACAACCCGGACGACCCGTCGGCCCAGGGCGCGTCGGCTGCTGATGGCACCGCGGCCGCCGGCTCGCCGCCCGGCTTGGGTCTTCCGGCAAGCGCCGGCGTTCTGGCGCCCGCAAGCGCGCCGGGCTGGGCGCCCGACCGCGTGGCGATGGAAGTGAGCTACGGCCTCGCCCTGCCCGGCGGCGCTCAGGTCAAGCCGTTCGGACGGTGGAGCCGCGAGGGACCGACGGGCCATCGGGTGAACGTGGGGACGCGGTGGTCGCTGCTGGGCGGCGAGACCACGGGGCAAGAGCCCGCGGCCCCGGGCCTGCGCCTGATGATGGACCTGTTCGGCGAGCACGTCGCCAGCGGCGTCCAGCCCCCGGAACGCCGCATCGGCCTCTCGGGCAGGATCGCCTTCGAGTAAGACAGCTCGACGGGAGCTGCTCGGGGACCGCGCACTTGGCGACGCGGGGTCGGGAGTCGTTGTCGATGCTCCCCCGGCGCGTCGCCACCGAAGATTGACGCGACGGGCGCTCGCTAGCACAATTCGGCAGACCTGCGAACCCGAACTCGAGCGACGTGACGAATGTACAACCTGCTGCTGGGACTTCTGGTCCTCGACGGAATCTTCTTGGGCGTGGTCATCCTCCTGCAGGCCGGCAAGGGCGGCGGCTTGGCGGCCATGGGCGGCGGCGCCGCCGCCACGGACGTGCTGGGCGGACGGCAAGCCACGACCCTCTTGACGCGGGCCACATGGACGGCAGGCTCCGTATTCATGGCCGTCTCGCTGGTCCTTGCCATCATGTCGTCCAGAGTCGTGACGCCCACCTCGGTGCTGGAAGGCTTGACGGAGCCCGTTCCCACGGTGCCGCAGCCGATCCTGCCCGGGATGGAGCCCGCAGCCGACGACGAATCGACCGACGCGCCCCCGGAAGAGGCGGCCCCCGTGCCCGACGACGGCTCTTCCGGCGAACAGCCCCCTCCCGGCGTCTAGGCGCTCGCCCGTCGTGACTTCCGAACCGGCGGCGGCGGTCCCCGCCGAAGCCGGTGACGAACGCGAACGACCCCAGGCCGCGGAGGACGCCCGTCCGGTGGAAGAGGCCGGTGCCGTGGAAGACGTGCTCTACCGCGTCTTTCAGGCACGCTTTCTGGAGGACAAGGTTCGCGAACTGGCCCGTGCAGGACAGCTGTCCAGCGACTGGGAGGGCCTTCGAGTGGACGTTCGGACCACCGTTGTCGCCTCCGCCATGCGCCCGCGCTCGGACGGCCGGGGAGACGCATGCTTTCCGGGTCCCGCGTCTCCCGGGCCGTCGTTGGCCTTCGGCGCGACTTCGCTCGAGTTCCTGCGCTGGGCCGGACGCCGGGGCACGAGTCCGGCTGCCGCCCGGGCAGGCGGAGCGAGCTGGACGGACCTGCGCCGGGGCCTGTTCGGATGGAGCGGGGGTCGGGGGATCATGACCCAGGTGCTGGCCGGCGCGGCATTGGCGTTCGTGCGCGGGTCGGAGGATCGGGCGGCGTTGGTCTTCGAGGACCGCCGCGCGCTGGAGTCCGGCGCGTGGCACGAGGGGGCGAGCGTTGCGACGGCAGCCCGCGCGCCGCTGGTCGTCGTGCTGGTCTCGTCGGGTGCGGAGCCCGCTGCCGGCGGCCGATCCGGCCAAGAGAGGTCGGACCTGCGGGACGTGGCCCGCGGCCACGGCGTCCCCGTGGTGGAGCTGGGCGCCGCCACGTGCCGGGAGCTGTGGCGCGCGGCGGCAGAGGCGCGGTCGCTGGCGGCCGCGGGTCGAGGTCCGGTCTTGGGCGAGCTTCCTGCGGTGCCGCCGGGCCAATCCTGCTGCGACAGGGGCCACTTGGCGTCTTGGGCCGCGCGGGCCGGGCTGCCGGACCGCCGCGTCCAGGCGCTGGAGCGGACCGCAAGGATCGACGTGGAGCAAGCGGCAAGCCGACTGGATATGGAGCCCGACCCCCGTCCGCTGGCGGCTCTGGCCTGCGTGACCGCCGACGTGGCGCCGCTGCCGCCCTGGACGCGACGGGAACCGCCGGACCCCAGAGACCGCCAGCCGCTGGACGCCGTCGAACTCGCGCCCGCCGGGCGCGGCGGCGCCTCCGAAGATGCCCTGTACGCCGGGCGCGCGCCGATTTGACCGCCGAACGCCCGTCGCAGGTTGGGCGCACGCGCGCCGGCGAGCCGGCCACCCTGCTCGAGGCCGTCGCCGAGGCGCTCTGGGAAGAGATGGAACGCGACGACCGCGTGTTCCTGATCGGCGAGGACATCGGCGTCTACGGGGGCGCCTTCAAGGTCACGCAAGGATTCTTGGATCGATTCGGCTCGGCCCGGGTCGTCGATGCGCCGATCTCCGAAGGGGGGTTCACCGGAGCCGCCGCCGGCGCCGCTCACATGGGTCTCCGGCCCGTTGTGGAAATGCAGTTCATGGACTTCGTCTCGCCGGCTTACGACGTGTTGACCAACTACGTGGCCACCTCGCTGTACCGAGGGGCCGGCCCGTTGCCCATGGTCGTGCGGGGGCCGGTCGGCGGCGGCGCCCGCGGCGGCCCGTTCCACTCCCAGAACGTGGAGATGGCGTTCTTCCACACGCCGGGCCTGAAGATCGTCTACCCGTCGAACCCGCGAGACGCCAAGGGACTTCTGAAGAGCGCCATCCGGGACGACGGACCGGTGATATTCGAGGAGCACAAGGGACTCTACCGCGCGCCTCGCTGCCGGGAGCTGCTGCCCCGCGAGGACTACGCCATACCGATGGGGAAGGCGCGGAAGGCGTTGGACGGAGGCGACGTCACGATCGTTGCCTACGGCCTCATGGTGCACCACTGCTTGGCCGCCGCCGCCGAGCTGGCCAAGGAAGGGACCAAGGCCGAGGTCTTGGATCTGCGAACGTTGTTGCCGCTGGACGAGGAGTCGATCGCCCGGTCCGTCCGGAAGACGGGAAAGCTCCTGGTCGTTCACGAGGACACCCGAACGGGCGGCATCGCGGGCGAGATCGCGATGCGCGTGAACGAACGGGCGTTCGAGTGGCTGGACGGTCCGATTCTGCGCGTCACGGCGATCGACTCGCCGGTACCCTACAGCGGCGCCCTGGAGGACTACTTCCTGCCGTCGGTGGCCGATGTGGTGGCGGCGGCGCGTTACCTTGTAGAATACTGACGTCGCAGCGCACCGACGCCATACGCCAAAGCCGACGGGAGAACGATCGTGTCGCGCATTGAAGTTCCCATGCCTCAGATGGGCGAATCCATTGCCGAGGGCACGGTGTCCCGGTGGCTGAAGCAACCCGGCGACGCCATAGAGCGGGACGAGCCGATCCTGGAGATCTCGACCGACAAGGTGGATGCCGAAATCCCCGCGCCGTCGGCCGGGGTTCTGTCCCAGGTGCTGGTCGCCGAGGGCGAGACCGTGGAGGTTGGCACGGTCGTGGCGTTCATCGACGCCGGGGCGGACGGGTCGGCCAACAGCGACGGCGTCGCCGCGACCGAAGCCGAGCCGGAGGTGCAACAAGAGGAACCAAACGGGGCGACGGCGTCGGCCGCGCAGCCGCCGTCTCCTGCGCAACCGCCGACTTCCGCGGCCCCGTCCGCGGCTCCAGTCGCGCAGCCTCCGCAGTCGGACGACGACGAACCGATCTGCACGGCCACGAGCGAAGAGCGCTTGCGCACGCGCTCGACCCCCGTCGTCCGGCGCATCGCGAGCGAAGCCGGCGTGGACTTGGCGCGCGTCGGGGGGACCGGACACCTGGGGCGCGTCACCAAGCAGGACATCCTGGCCTTCATCGACAAGGGCGGCGCCGTCGCGCCGACGCCCGCGCCGTCCGCTGCAACCCCGTCTCCGACCCCCGCCGGCCCGTCTCCGACCCCCGCGGCCCCGGCACCGGTCCCGTCTCCGACCGCCCCGGCGGCCGACGACCTCTGGGACCGCTACCACGGCGAAGTCGTCCACCCCTCCTTCCCGGTTCGGGACGGCGATCACGTGGAGGCCATGAGCAAGGTCCGCCGCTTGACCGCCGAGCACATGGTGCTGGCCAAGCGGATCGCGCCCCACGTCCACTCCGTCATCGAGATCGACTTCACCGCCGTGGACCGCCTCCGCCGGGCCAACAAGACCAAGTGGGCGGAGCAGGGCGCCCGCGTCTCCTACACGGCGTTCACGGCCTGGGCGTGCGCGCGCCTCCTGCGCGACTTCCCGACGATCAACGGCACCGTGTCCGGCAACAACATCGTCCACCGCGGCGCCGTCGCAATCGGATTGGCCGTGGACCTGAACCCCGGCCTCATCGTCCCCGTGGTTCACGACACCGATCACCTGGGCCTGGTCGGCATCGCCACCAAGATCGCCGACTTGGCCGCGCGCGCGCGCTCCCGCCAGCTGGCCCCCGCCGAAATCCAAGGCGCCACCTTCACCATCACCAACCCGGGCGTCTTGGGCACCGTGGTGGGAATGCCCGTCATTCCCAAGGGCACTTCGGCGATCCTGGGCACGGGTTCGATCGACAAGCGCGTAGTCGTGCTGGCGGACCCCGACACGGGCCAGGACTACTTGGCCGTCCGGAAGCGTTCCTACTTCTCGCTGGGCTACGATCACCGCCTCGTGGACGGCGCCGACTCGGCCCGTTTCCTGTCGCAGCTCAAGGCGCTCATGGAGGATTTCCCCGAGGACGCCTGACCGGGGGCGGGCAGTGAGCGCGTCGTCCTGGGCCGGGCGCACCTTGGCCGTGCGATATCCGGGGCGGCTCGACTACGAGGACGGCGTCGCCCTCCAGTCGCGCTTGGTCGAACGCCGCCGACTGGGCCGCGCGCCCGACACGCTGTTGCTGCTCGAGCACCCTCACGTCGTGACCGTGGGTTCGTCCGGCCGGTCCGAGCACGTCTTGATCTCTCCGGCGGAGTTGGCCGCGCGCCGCATCGCCCTGCACCGCGTCCGGCGAGGCGGTGACGTGACCTACCACGGTCCCGGACAACTCGTGGGCTACCCCGTGCTCGACCTCAAGCCCGACCGCAAGGACCTGCACGCCTACTTGCGAAGCCTGGAGCGCGTCCTCGTCGCCGCCCTTCGCGCCTTCGGCCTAGAAGGCGAGCGCGACCCTTCGCGGACCGGCGTTTGGGTGAACGGCGCCAAAGTCGCGGCGATAGGCGTCCGGGTGTCGTCGCGATGGATCACGTCCCACGGCTTTGCTCTGAACGCCGACACGGACCTGGACTACTTCGGTGCCATCGTGCCCTGCGGCATACCGAACCGCCCGGTGACCAGCTTGAGTCGGTTGCTGGGGCGGCGCGTCCCGACTTCGGAAGCCGCCCCGCCGCTCGTGTCGGCGATGCGGGCCGAGTTCGGCTACGGCTGGGTGGACGACCCCGGCGGCGCGAACTCCATGTAGTCCCAGTAGCGGTCCCGCTCCTCCCGCTGCCGGTTCAGCCAGTCCTCGAACCCCGACGGCACGGGCGCCGGCGCCGAGGACTGCTCGCGCGCGGCCCGCACTGCCAAGTCGTTGACGTACTCGTTCCTTGGGTTGCCCGCGTGGCCCCGGACCCACTGCCACGAGACGTCGTGCGCGGCCGCCCTCCGGTCCAGCCGCCGCCAAAGCGACAAGTTCTCGATGGGGCCGCCCTTGCGCTTCCAGTTTCGGCGCTTCCAGCCGGGCATCCACTCCGATGCACCCTTGACCAAGTACTGGGAATCCGACACGAAGAGCACCCGACACGGCTCCTTCAATGCGTCCAAGGCAAGGATCGCGCTGGCAATGGCCATCTGGTTGTTGGTCGTGGTAGGACTGGACGTCCACACGTCCCTGCGCACCCAGAGACCGTCCTTCCAGTGCTCCATCAAGGCCGCGGCGCCGCCGGGCCGGTCGCGACCCTTGAATTGGTTGCCCAAGCACGACTCGTCGGCGTGGACTTGGACGGCCGAAGGTGCTGTCATTTCGCGGGGTCGCATCACCGGTTCGGCGAGGGGGAAGGGGAGGCCGGAGCCGGACCAAGATACCGGGTCGCTTTGACGCTCCGGAAGGCCCTGGCCTACATTTGACTCCATGACCGCGTCTTCCGCTCCGTCCGCTGGCCGCTCCCGCTCGCCCCGACGGGCGGGGCTTTGTCCGGCCTACGTGCAGCTGGAGGACGGACGGCGCTTCGACGGGGTCGCGCTGGGCCAAGCGGGCGCAGCGGTGGGAGAAGTCGTCTTCAACACGGCGATGACGGGCTACCAGGAGGTGCTCACCGACCCGTCCTACGCGGGACAAGTGGTGGTCATGACCTGCCCCCTGATCGGCAACTACGGAACGAACGAGGAGGACGAGGAATCGGCTGGCCCCCAAGCTGCGGGGTTCGTGGTCCGCGAGGCGGCTCGGGCGCCTAGCTCTTGGCGCAGCCGGGAGACGCTGCAGGACTACTTGGCCCGACACGGCGTGGTGGGCATCCAGGACGTGGACACGCGCGCACTGACCCGCCACATCCGCAACGCGGGCGCCATGCGCGGCGGAATCGCGCCCGCCGAAGTTCCGCAAGCGGAGTTCCTGGAGCGCATCCGCAGCCATCCGCCCATGGAGGGGTTGGAGCTGGCGCACGGCGTGTCCGCGCGCGAGCCGTACGTGATCCCGCCGACGGAACAAGAAGCGTATCACGTGGCCGCCTTCGACTTCGGCGTCAAGGCCAGCTCGCCCCGGCACCTGGCCGAGCGCGGCTGCAAGGTGACGGTCTTGCCTGCCGCGACGGACGCGGCCGAAGTCATGGCCCTGAAGCCCGACGGCCTGTTCGTCTCCAACGGCCCGGGCGACCCGGCTGCGGTGGCGCGGGCGGCCGACGCGATCCGGGATGTGGCGATGGCGGGCGTGCCCGTCTTCGGCATCTGCCTGGGACACCAGCTGATCGCGAGGGCCTTCGGGGGCAAGACGTTCAAGCTTCCCTTCGGCCATCACGGCGCGAACCACCCGGTCGTGAACCACGATCGCGGCGCAGTGGAGATCACTTCCCAAAACCACGGCTTCGCGGTTCGCGGCGAAGGCGACGGCGACGCGGTCTCCGGGGCCCCCGACCTCCGAATCACGCACAGAAACCTGTACGACGGAACCGTGGCGGGGATCGCCCACCGCAGCCTTCCGGTCATCGCCGTGCAGTACCACCCGGAGGCGGCGCCCGGCCCTCGGGACAGCGGCTATCTCTTCGACGAATTCGTGGACCTCATGGCCGCGCGACGCGGCTGACGATGCGCTCTTCGCCCAGTCGTTTGTCCATCCAAGCTTCCCGGGAGCCACAGCAATGACCAAAGCCGACCTTGTCGAACAGGTCGCCGAAGCCATAGGGCCGGGGGTCACCAAGCGGGACTGCGCCCTCGTCGTGGACGGCTTCCTCAACGCCATGAAGCAGGCTCTCGTGCACGGGGAGGGCATCGAGATCAGGGGCTTCGGCTCCTTCCGGGTGCGCGAGTACTCGGGTCGCACCGCCCGAAACCCCCAGAGCGGAGAGCCGGTAGAGGTTCCGCCGCGATCCGTACCGGTATTCAAGCCGTCCAAGCTGCTGCGCGACAGCGTCACCGCAGGGCCAGGGGCGGCGGATCCCCAACCGTCGACAAGCTCGCTCTACCCTGACGACCCTGCGTTCATCTCCTTCCCGGCGCCGCCCCGGCGCGGCGGCGAGCGCCGCTACTAGCGAGCTTGGCTCCTCCGTGGACGTGACGGTCCTCTTCTTCGCCGCCCATCGCGAGCTGGCCGGAACGGAGCAGGCCGTGGTGTCGCTGCCCGAGCGAGCCACCGTGGAGGCGCTGCTGGAGGCGCTGCGCGGGCGCGGGGGCGGGCTGGCGATGTTGCCCGGACAGGTGGCCGTGGCCGTGAACCGACGCTACGCCGACTTGGACGTGGTGCTCTCCCATGGCGACGAGGTGGCCCTGATTCCGCCGGTCGCCGGAGGGTGACGATGACCTGGAGCGACGTCACCTTCGAACCGATCGGCGCGGACGACGTGCTGGACAAGGTGGGCGGACCGGAGGACGGGGCGGTGGCGCTGTTCTTGGGCGTGGTGCGCAACGCCAACGAGGGAAGGCCCGTGTCGGGCATGGAGTACGAGGGCTATGCGGCCATGGCGCGGGAAGAGCTGTCCGCCATCGTGGTCGAGGCGGCGCAACGGGCCGGGAGCGGCCGCGTGGCGGCCTTGCATCGCCTGGGCGCCCTGAAGGTGGGCGAGGCCAGCGTGGCGATCGCCGTGTCGACGCCGCACCGCGCGCCCGCCTTCGACGCTGCGCGATACGTGATCGAGGAGATCAAGAAGCGGCTTCCCGTATGGAAGCGCGAGCACTACGTGGACGGGGAGCCGGCTTGGCTGGAGGGCCAGACGCCAAGCGCCGCTCGCACCGGGGATGCGCCGTGATCTACCGGGCGGCGCCGCGCGTTCCCTCGGCCATGGTGGACGGCTTCGGCCGACGGATCGAGTACCTGCGCATCTCGGTGACCGACAAGTGCAACCTTCGGTGCGTGTACTGCATGCCCGAAGAAGGACTTCCGTGGCTGCGCCGGGACGAGATCCTCGACTACGAAGAGATCGCCGAGATCGTGCGCGTGATGGCGCGGATGGGCCTGAAGCGCGTTCGCTTGACCGGCGGCGAACCGCTCGTGCGCAAGGACTTGCCGCGGCTGGTCCGGTTGCTGGCCGCCGTGCCCGGCATCGAGGACATTGCGCTGTCCACCAACGCCGTGCTTCTGGCGTCGCAAGCCGAGGATCTGCGTTCGGCAGGAGTGACGCGCGTGAACATCTCGCTCGATTCGCTGCGCCCCGACCGGGCGGACGCCATTGCCCGCCGGCCCGGAACCTTGGCCAAGGTCATGGACGGCATGGAGGCCGCACAGGCCGTCGGCTTCGATCCCGTCAAGGTCAACGTCGTGCTCATGCGCGGCCACAACGACGACGAGGTGCCCGCGTTTGCGGAGCTTGCCCGCGATCGCCCCTTGCACGTCCGCTTCATCGAGGTCATGCCCACCGAATCCAACTTGGACTTGAGCGCGTCCGACTTTCTTTCGTGCGACGAGGCCTTGGACGCAGTGCGCGCCGTGGGCGCCCTGGAGCCGGTCGCGGGCCCGCCCGGCAACGGGCCGGCCGCCTACTACCGCTTTGCCGGAGCGCAGGGCACCGTCGGCGTGATCACCCCCATGAGCCACAACTTCTGCCACCGCTGCAACCGAATGCGCCTGACCGCCGACGGACATCTGCGCCCCTGTCTGTTCGGCGTTGTGCAGACCCCGTTGCGGGAGGCGCTGCGGCGGGGCGACGACTTGGTGCCCCTGATCTCGGAAACCTTGCGCATCAAGCCCGAAAAGCACTTGCTCGTACAAGGTTCCGCCGCGGGGTCCGGAGGGCTCGTGGCGTTGTCGCAGACGGGCGGTTGACGGGGCGGCGGGCGCAGCGCGACCCGCCTGGCGGACCCGAAGTCGCCGCAAGTCGTCGGCGGAGCAGGCGCCCCCTACCGAAACTCCCGGCGCACGGAGGTCAGCGAACCGAACGGGTCGTCGCCGGTCAGCCGGCGACGTGCCTCCGCGTCGCCCTTGAGGTGCCAGTCGAACCACGCCCGCGCATACCAGTCCCGCACGAGATGGGGAAGGTACGCCTCCGCGTTGCCGCCGGCGTCGCCCGGGCCGTCCACGGGGCCCCATCCCAGCTGCTGGTAGGGTTCGCCGGGCTCGGACGCGGGATCCAGCGCGTCGGCCCCGGTCGGCTTGCGCCGGCGTTCCGTGCTGATTCCGAACGGGATGTCGCCTCGCTCGAAAGCCGGCCACGGCACGTCCCGCATCAAGTCCTCGGCCGCGATGCTGTGGTCCACGTCGCGCACGACGACCAGGACGCGATCCGACATGGCGCGGCGCCACGTGCTCAGCGCCACGGGCTGCGGGTTCTCCATGCGGTCGGGCAGCGCCCGCTCCGGCGCCAGCGGGAACGACTCCGCCGGGTCCCCGCCGGCCAAGCTCACGTCCCGCTGGAAGATGCCCATGAACACCTGCTGCACGAACGCGTCCTCGTCGCCGACCATGAGCAGCAAAGGCTTGCGGATGCCGCCGGGCAACCCCTCTTCCGCGTCTTCCCCCGCCAGCATCTCTTCGGGCGTCCACATGAACGGCGGACCGTTGTTGAAGCCCAGGGCCGCGGCCACCCCGGGCAGTGCGTTGGCTGCGAACTGGGCGGTCATCGAGCCCAGGGAATGTCCCCCGACACCGGCGGGCCCGTCGGCGATGCGGCCGGTCAGCAGGCCGCACAAGTTGCGCGCCGCGCTGGTGGCGCCCATGGCCGTCAGAGCCGTGGCGCAGGTCTCGGCGTCCTTGCCCAGCAGGCGGGTCGTGTGGATCAGGAGGCCCACGTCGGACACCCGTTGGCGGAAGAGGTTGCGCATCATGGTGGTGGCGCGCTCGACGCCGCCGGGCACGATCGTAGCCCCGCCGGGACCGAACGCTTCCGGCGGCGGGAACTCTTCCTCGGCCTCGTAGTCGAAGAGCAGGCGGTGGAAGTAGGGAACGACCTTGGGCTCGGAGACGAGAAGCTGGTACGCGCGCCGCAGCTCCCCGGGCGAGGCCTGCCGGGCGTACGGCGAGTCCTCGTCGTGAAAGACCATCGCCGGGGATCCGTCGGAGACGAACGTGGGCGCGGCCACCACGTATCCGTGCGACGCCAGGTGCTCGGCCAGCGAGATCCACATGGCGTAGTGGCCGCCGAGTCCGTGAGCGAGAACGACCAGGGGGAACTCGCCGTCCGCCGGACGGGCGTCCTGCCACCCGGCAAGGCTCCTGCCCGCAACGAACTCGGCCAGCTCGTCCATTGCGGCGCGCTGGTCCTCGGCGGCGGCGCCCGCCAGCGAGCCTCCGCCCTGAACGTGGACGAGGCCCGGGTCCAGTCCTCCCATCAGCGCGGCGCGCGCCATCTCGGGTTCCTGGAAGAACAGATCGTACATGTTGGCGCGTCGTCCGCTGGCCGCCGGGAATGGCGACCGAGGGCCGTCCAGCCGTTCAGCGCCGCTCTCGGGCGTTGCCGGATACCACAGCTGAAAGACGACCGTGCGCACCTGTCCGCGGGCTTCCACGCGTCGGAGCATGGCGCGGTATTCGGGTCGGCCGTAGGCGGCGCCCCAGGGGTCGAAGCGCTGGCGCGAGTCCACCGCGAAGCCGGTTGCCAAGCCCACGGCGTAGTCCCCGTAGTGGGTGGCTGGCGGCAGCTCGGCGACTTGCAGGAGCGCGAAGGCGAGAAGTGCGGTCACGGGAATGCTCCGTTTGCGGGTGTCGTTGAATCGGAACAGTGTCGCGTTCCAGCGGTTGCGCCGTCAAGTCGGTTGTGCCGAAGGAACGCCCATGGAAGCTGCGGGCTTCACGGCGGTCGAATTCGCGTCGGCGGCTCCTCGCGGACGGAAACGCTGCGGACCCCGGCGCTCGGCCTTGACCGGGCCTCTCCGGCGCCTAGCTTTGCCGTTGCGTTACCGGGGGCGAGGAAGCGGGCCGACCCGCGCCGGTCTCCGGTCCGTCTTACGCAAGCGCCAGGGGGTTCGAGAGGATGCCGGCCAAGAAGATCACCGTAGTGGGAGCGGGGCACGTGGGCGAGGTGTGCGCCCAGCGGATCGCCGAGAAGGAGCTGTGCCAGGAAGTCGTCCTGGTCGACATCGTGGAGGGAATCCCCCAGGGGAAGGGGCTGGACCAGTGGCAGAGCGCCGCCGTCGAGGGCTTCGACACGCGCGTCGCGGGGGCCAACGACTACGGCCCGGCCGAAGGGTCCGACCTGTTCATCGTCACGGCAGGGATCGCGCGGAAGCCCGGTATGAGCCGAGACGACCTGCTGCGCACCAACGCGGGGATCGTTCGGTCCGTGAGCGCCGAGATCGCCCGCGTGGCGCCGGACGCGGTCGTCGTAGTCGTCTCGAACCCGCTGGACGTGATGGCGTACGTGGCCAAGGAGGCGACCGGATTCCCGCGAGAGCGCGTGGTGGGCATGGCCGGCGTCCTGGACACGGCCCGCTTCCGCGCCTTCATCGCCATGGAGCTGGACGTAAGCGTGCAGGACATCCAGGCGCTGGTGCTGGGCGGTCACGGCGACACCATGGTGCCCCTGGCGTCCTACGCGTCCGTGAGCGGCATTCCGCTGACCCAGCTGATGCCACCGGACTGGTTGGAGGCCCTTGTGGACCGCACGCGGAACGGCGGCGCCGAGATCGTCCGCCACCTGAAGACGGGCAGCGCATACTACGCTCCGTCGGCGGCGGCCGTGCAGATGGCCGAAGCCATCGTCAAGAATCAGCGTCGGATACTTCCCGCCGCGGCTTGGCTGGAGGGTGAGTACGGCCAGGACGGCATCTACCTGGGCGTGCCGTGCAAGCTGGGCGAGGGCGGGCTGCTGGAGATCGTGGAAGTCGACCTGACGCAGGACGAGCGGTCGGCCCTGGCCCGCAGCGCCGACCACGTGCGCGCCACCATGGCGGCGCTGGACGCCTAGCCGCCCCTTAGGTCGGACCCCGGAAAACCTCCGGGTCCACTGTCGGGTTCAGCACGAAGTCCGTGGTCTCCAGCACCTTCCAAACTTGTCCGTCGGCGTTCACGTGCACCCGGCGGCCGGCGAAGACGTATCCGTCCACTTCCCGAACGTCTTCCCAGTACGTGCGGCTCACGTTGGTGCGTCCCTCTTCTCGATACGCAATGGAGACCGGCAAGGCCCGCCCCTCTTCGAACGCGTAGAACCAAGTGTCGTCGTGCTCGCCCACGCCGTCGCCGAACGTGACGCGCACCACCTGCCGTCCGTCTTCGTCCCGGCCGTCGTGGTGCAGGAAGACGCCCGGGTCCTTCAGCTTGAAGGGCAAGCCGATCCAGTAGAAGACGTCCCGGGCCACGTAGCGGGCTTCGTCCCAGTCCTTGTCGCCCGGCCCCAACGCCTGGTCGTTCATGACCGCCCACTCGGTCTGCCCGTCGAAGCCGTGCTGGATGAAGTTGTCCCCTTCCCACCGCTCCACGCGCCCGGCTTCGCCCGAGTCCAAGCGGGCGATCGTCACGTACCGCGGCCGAGCGCGCCGGAGGCGGCCGGTGGCGGGGTCGTAGAGCCGCGTGGTCAGCGTATACTCGGCGCTCCGCAGCTTCCAGTACGTCTCCATGCCGCCGAGCGCCTCGATCCAGCCGTCCACAAGGGCTTCCGCGACGGCGTCCTGGGCCGCGTCGGACGTCTGGCCGCGCACGACGCCGGCAGGTCCCGGCGCAACGGGCGCCGCCGCCAAGAGGATCGCCGCCAGCCCAGCCCCGGGGAGCGTTGCGGCCGCGAGCGCCGTCGTCTTTCGTGTTTTTTCCATCGGACCTTTCGCCTGCTGTTGGTGTGTACCGCGCACCCCGAGGTCGGCGGGGGCCCACGCCGGTCCGCCGCCCGATTGCGCTATGTGGAGCCGTTCTCGGCGTCGGCTTCCCGGACTTCGTCCTCCTGCTCGTCTTCGTCGTCGCGGTCCATGATGGCCGCCAGCGCTTCCGCCACCAGCTCCCAAGGCTCCGGCGGCGGCTGGTCTTCGATGCGAACCTGCACCGTCTTGGCCGCCGCCCGAATCGCTCCCGGCCCCACGGCCAGCAGTCCGCAAAACAGCATCTCGACTCGGCCCAGACGGCAAGAGTCGCAGTCGCAAGGGTCTTCCGCTTCTTCGTTGTCCTGCGGCGCGCCGTCGGTGACCCGCTTGTGCATTCCGAACATGAGGCTTCTCGCTGGGTGAGGCTACAGTTGCGGGAGCGTGACGCCGGCTTGGCCCTGGTACTTTCCGCGGCGGTCGGCGTACGTCGTCTCGGGAGTCTCGTCCCCCTGGAAGAAGACCAGCTGGGCGATGCCTTCGCCGCCGTAGATTCTAGCCGGCAACGGCGTGGTGTTGGAGATCTCCAACGTCAGGAAACCCTCCCACGCCGGCTCCAGCGGCGTCACGTTCACGATGATTCCGCAGCGCGCGTAGGTGCTCTTGCCCACGCACAGCACCAGCACGTCGCGGGGGATTCGGAAGTGCTCCACCGTGCGCGCCAAGGCGAACGAGTTGGGCGGGATGATGCACTCGGGCGACTTCACGTCCACGAACGACCGTTCGTCGAAGTCCTTCGGGTCCACCACGAGGTTGTGGACGTTGGTGAAGACCTTGAACTCCGAGGCGACGCGAATGTCGTAGCCGAACGACGAAAGGCCGTAGGAGATGCTGCCCTCTCGAACCTGCCGGGCCTCGAAGGGATCGATCATTCGATGATCTTTGGCCATGCCGCGGATCCAGCGGTCGCTCTTGACGGGCATTGGGACGGGTCCGACACGAGGGGTAAGGAGGCGCGCGGCCCCTTGGCCGCCGGAAACCGGCAAGATAGCCCGGTTGCCCCGGAGGGCCAAGAAATCGGGTCCCGGAGACCTGCCCCGAAAGACTTGGCCCGCTTGAACGCTCCGGCCCCTGTCGGTATCTTGCTTGCCGCGGTCCCCACTTCGTGAAAGGTTTCACAAGCAGCCCCCTCCGAATCTTCTCGATGCGGACGCCCGACCGTCCCCAACGCCCGATCCCTTACCGCCCGCCCGCTCCGCGACCGAATGGCCAAGGCCTACATCCCCGTCCTGATCATCCTGGGCGTATCGGCGATCAACGCCGTGGGCATGGCGGTCGCGTCGCACGTCCTGAACCCCCGGCGTCCCACGCCCCAGAAGTCCATGCCCTACGAGTCGGGCATGATCCCGGTGGGCGACACGCGGACCCGGTTCTCGATCAAGTTCTACATGGTGGCGATCAGCTTCATCGTCTTCGACCTGGAGACGATCTTCCTGGTCCCGTGGGCGGTGCGGATGCGGGAGCTGGGGTGGGGACCGTTCGTCGCCGTGTTCGTGTTCGTGGTCGTCTTGGCCGTGGGCCTGGTCTACGAGTGGAAGAAGGGCGGCCTGGAATGGGAGTAGCCCGATGGTAGCGAGCAAGCCGACCACCAAGCCCGGTCTCCTCGGATCCGGGTCCCCGGCGTTCCTCACCACCAAGCTGGACTTCGTGGTCAACTGGGCAAGGCGGAACTCCTTGTGGCCGATGCCGTTCGGGACCGCCTGCTGCGCCATCGAAATGATGGCGTCGGCGGCCAGCAACTACGACCTGGCCCGCTTCGGCATGGAGCGCATGTCGTTCAGTCCGCGTCAGGCCGACGTGCTGATCTGCGCGGGCCGGGTTCCGTACAAGCTGGCCCCTGTCCTGCGGCGCATCTGGGACCAGATGATGCAGCCCAAGTGGTGCATCTCCATGGGCGCGTGCGCCTCTTCGGGCGGCGTGTTCGACGTGTACTCGATGGTGCAGGGGATCGACACGATCGTGCCCGTGGACGTGTACATCCCCGGTTGCCCGCCCCGTCCGGAGGGCCTGATCTACGGGCTCATGATGGTCCAGGAGAAGATCCGTGGCGAGAGCTTGACCCGCCACGCCGAGCTGCGGGCCGAGGACCCCGCCGCCGCCGGGCGTCCGAGAGCGGGCGACGAAGAGGTGGCGGACCTGACCGGGCCGTTCGGGAACTCCACGCACCAGAATCGGGTCAGCGGCCTGGTCGAGACCGGCGCGATCGAACGTCCGGCCGACCGTCTGCCATGACGTCCAACGGACCCGCCGGAGGCTCGGCCCCCCAGCCGGCGTCGTTCGACTTCGGGATCGTCGGCGAGGGTCCCCGTCCGTCCGAGGATTGGGCGGCGGTCCAGGCCGACCCGGCGGCCCAGGCGCCGATCAACGCCTCCGTGAACGCCCTCCGCGAGCGCTTTCGGGACGCCGTTCTGGGCAACGAGACCTGCGCCGGAGACCAAGACGTGGTGTACGCGGACCCCACCCGGATCTTGGAGATCCTGCGCTGGCTTCACGACGACCCGGAGCAGCAGTACGACCACTTGGCCGACGTGACCGCCGTGGACTACGGCGGAGGACGCCCGTTGCAGGTCGTGTACCAGCTCTGGTCGATCCCGGGCAAGCGGGCGCTGCGGATCAAGTGCGAGCTTCCCCTGGACGCGCTGGAGATCGACAGCGCGACGGCGGTCTGGCAGGGCGCCGACTGGCTGGAGCGCGAGGTGTACGACCTGTTCGGCGTCCGCTTCCGGGGCCATCCGAACCTGCGTCGCATCCTCATGCCCGACAACTACGCCGAAGGACATCCGCTTCGGAAGGACTTTCCGCTCCGGGGTCGCTTCTCCCGGGCGGAGCAGACGCGGCGAGCGCTCACGCAGGACCTGGAGGACTACTACGCCCCCGGAGAAGTCGGGCGTCGCCTGCCGCAGACGGTGGACGACTCGGCCGGAGACCTGTCGGGCTGATGGCCGCTTCGACCGTGGAGTACGGCGTGAGCCGCAACCCCGAGATGGGGCCGGGCGGCGGGCTGGTGGCGAGTCCCACGGCTCCGTTCGACGCCCCCGAGCCGGATCTGGGGTCCGAGACGATGCTCGTGAACGTCGGTCCCCAGCACCCCGCTACGCACGGCGTCCTGCGCCTGGTCGTGGAGCTCGACGGCGAGACCGTGGTCCGCGTGACGCCGCGCCTGGGCTACCTCCATTCGTCGTTCGAGAAGCTGGGCGAGTACCGCACCTGGAACCAAGTCGTGCCCCTGACCGACCGCATGGACTACCTGGCGCCCTTGATCTACAACTGCGCCTACGTGATGGCCGTCGAGAAGCTGATGGGCATCGAGGTGACGGACCGTTGCCGGGTCGCCCGAGTGATCTGCATGGAGATGGACCGCATCTTCTCCCATCTGCTGTGGCTGGGAACGTGGTCGATCGACGTGGGCGCCTTCACGCCGTTCCTGTACGCCTTTCAGCAGCGCGAGAAGGTCTACAAGCTGCACGAAGCCTTGACGGGCGCCCGGATCACCACTTCGGCCACCCGCATCGGGGGCATGATGGCCGACCTGCCCGAAGGCTGGACGAAGGGCGTGCGAGAGTTCGCCGACAACCTGCCCGCCACGCTGGACGAGATCGACGGACTGCTGACGTGCAACGCCATCCACGTCGGCCGGACGCAGGGAATCGGCGCGATCTCCGCCGAAGAGGCGGTCAACTGCGGCTTGACGGGGGCCAACCTGCGCGCGAGCGGCGTGCCCTACGACGTGCGCAAGGACCGGCCCTACTACGACTACGAGAACTACGACTTCGAGGTCCCCATCGGCTGTCACGGCGACTGCTACGACCGCTACTTGGTGCGAATGGAGGAGATGCGGCAGAGCCTCCGCATTCTTCATCAGGCCCTCGACAAGCTGCCCGACGGCCCCATGGACGTGGAGGACCCCAGGGTCAGCCTGCCCTCCAAGACCGATTGCATGTCCGACATGGAGTCGATGATCCACCACTTCAAGCTGGTGACCGAGGGCATTCCCGCCCCGGCCGAGGACTGCTGGTTCTCCGTGGAGGGCTCCAAGGGCGAACTGGGCATGTACGTGGTGGGCGACGGGGGTCCCAAGCCCGTGCGCTGGCGGATTCGTCCGCCCTCGTTCGTGAACCTGTCGGCGATCCCCCGGCTGGCGGAGGGCCACCTCATGGCCGACTTGATCGTGATCAACGCCAGCTTGGACATCGTGCTGGGCGAGATCGACCGATGAGCGACGTCCCCTTCCGGAACCCGGGTTGGGCCGGAAACACGGGCGAGTACGACTTGGACGAAGCCCAAGTCCGGGGTTCGGCCTTTGCCGGCGACCGGCCCCTGGACGGCGGGCATCCGGCGGCTTCGCCCAGCCTTCCGTACATGCTGGTCGACAAGGACCCCGACGCGCCGCTCTTCAAAGGGCCGTATCGGCAGCGCTTCGAGAAGATCAAGGGACGCTATCCCACGGCCCGCGCCGCGCTCTTGCCGGCGCTGAACCTGGCCCAGGAGCTGCGGGGCCACGTGTCGCCCGACACCATGGACGAAGTGGCCCGCCTGCTGGGCCTGAGCGACGCCTACGTGCGGGGGGTCGCCACGTTCTACACCATGTACAACAAGCGCCCTGTGGGGCGGTTCCTGGTGCAGGTGTGCACGAACATCTCCTGCAATCTGTGCGGCGCCGAAGACGTCCTGGCCGCGTTTTTGGAGCACGCGGGCACGGAGCTGGGCGATACCTCGGCGGACGGGAACTTCACCGTGGTCGAGGCCGAGTGCCTGGCGGCGTGCGGCTTTCCCACCTGCGTGCAGATCAACTCCCGCTACTTCGAGGACGTGGACGCCGACGACGTGCCCGCGATCCTGCAGCGCCTGCTGGCCGACGCCGCCGGCGCCAGCGGAGCACGGGTGTAGAGGAGAGCGCGGCGTGGCTTACCCCTACCTTCACGACAAGGAAGTCCGCGTCCTGAGCGAGGCGTTCGGGGACCCGGCGGCCCGCACGGTGGAGGGATGGCGGGCCCGGGGCGGCTACGAGGGGATTCGACGGGCCTTGGAGATCGGCCGGGAGGCGACGATCGAAGAGGTCAAGGCGTCGGGCCTGCGGGGCAGGGGAGGCGCGGGCTTTCCCACGGGCGTCAAGTGGTCGTTCATGCCCAAGGCGTCGAACGGCCGACCCCACTACTTGCTGTGCAACGCCGACGAATCCGAGCCCGGGACGTTCAAGGACCGCGAGATCATTCGCTGGACGCCCCACCAGCTCATAGAGGGTTGCCTGGTAGGCGCCTACGCGATCGGCGCCGAGCACTGCTACATCTACCTGCGCGGCGAGTTCTTCGAGGCCACCCAGGTGCTGGCCAAGGCGCTGGAGGACGCATACGCCGAAGGGCTCGCAGGGGCCGACGTCATGGGATCGGGTGTGAGGATCGACGTGACGCTGCACGTCGGCGCCGGGGCGTACATCTGCGGCGAAGAGACGGGGCTCATGAACTCGCTGGAGGGACGCCGGGGCGAGCCCAGGATCAAGCCGCCCTTTCCGGCGGCGGCCGGCGTGTTCGGGATGCCGACCACGATCAACAACGTGGAAACGCTGGCGGCCGCCGCTCACATCGCGCGCCACGGCGGCGAATGGTACCGCCAGTGGGGCACGGAGCGGAGTCCCGGCACCAAGCTCTTCTGCGTCTCGGGCCACGTGAGCCGGCCGGGCAACTACGAGCTGCCCCTGGGCTTCCCGCTCATGGAGCTCATCGAGGACGTATGCGGGGGCATGCGCGGCGCCGCGGCCCTCAAGGCGGTGATCCCCGGAGGCAGCTCGGTCCCGATCATGGACGCGGCCGAGTGCGCGGCCTGCGAGCTGTGCTACGAAGGGGTGGAGGCCGCGGGCTCCATGCTGGGCTGCGCGTCGGTGATCGTCATGGACGAGACCGCCGACATGGTGAAGCAAGTGAGGCGCATGGCCGACTTCTACGCGCACGAGTCCTGCGGGCAGTGCACGCCCTGCCGAGAGGGCACCGCATGGGCAAGCCGCATCCTGCGCCGCATCGAAGACGGAAGGGGCACCGAAGAGGACATGGAGACGCTGCTCCAGATATCGCACCAGATGACCGGGACCACGATCTGCGTGCTCTCGGACTCGCTGGCGGCGCCCGTCGTCTCGTCGATCGAGAAGTTCCGCGACGACTACTTGGCCCTCGTTCGGCGCGGCGAGCGGGTCGGCGCGGCGTGATCCCCCTGGGAGCGAGGATGACGCATGGCCGCTAACGGCGAATCGCCCGGCACGGTCTCGCTCGTGATCGACGGCCGCGAAGTCGTGGTGCCCCGAGGGACATCGCTGCTCCACGCCGCCGAGACGATCGGCGTTCAGGTTCCCCACTACTGCTATCACCCCGGACTGACGGCGCCGGCCCAGTGCCGGGTGTGCCTGGTCGAGGTCGAGGGCGCGCCCAAGCTTCAGCCTTCCTGCGTCACCATGGCGGAGGACGGCCAAGTGGTCCGCACGGACAGCCCCGGGGCCCTGGAGATGCGCAAGGGCGTCTTCGAGTTCTACCTGGTCAACCACCCGTTGGACTGCCCCGTCTGCGACATGTCCGGCGAGTGCAAGCTGCAGGACTACGTGTTCGCCGAAGGACGGGAGCGCGGTCGGGCGCAAGAGCCCAAGCGCGTCTTCGGCCGCGACGACTTCGGGGGCGACGTGCTCTACTACGGCGACCGATGCGTCATGTGCACGCGCTGCGTCCGCTTCATGGAAGAGGTGGCCGGCGACCCGTGCCTGACCGTGGTCGAGCGAGGCAGCCGGGCCGTCATCGACACCTTCTTCGAACGTGGCCTGGAGGGTTCTTCCTATGCGGGCAACGTGGTGGACATCTGCCCCGTCGGGGCCTTGGTCTCCAAGGACTTCCTCCACAAGGCCCGCGCATGGGACCTGGACCACACGCCCTCCGTGTGCGCCGGGTGCAGCCAGGGGTGCAACGTCGAGCTGCACGCCCGCGACAACCTGGTCCAGCGCATCAAGCCCCGGGAAAACCCCGAGGTCAACGGGCACTGGATGTGCGACTACGGCCGCGACGGCTACGAGTGGATCAATCGGGGCGAACGCTTGGAGGCGCCGGCGACGGGGCGTGGCGCCAAGAGGCGCGCCGCGACGTGGCCCGAGGCGTTGCAGGGCCTTCACGACCGCCTGACGGAGCTGCGCGGGCGGGACGTGTACGCGGTGGGTTCGGCGCTCTGGGCGAACGAGGGGCTGGCCGCGCTGGACGCTGCGGCGCGGGGGGCGGGCGCGGTGTCGGCCCGCGTGTTCCGGTCTCCACGGGCCGGGGACGAGGACCCGTTGCCCGGCTTCCCGCTCCTGGTTCGCCGCCGGGACTTGGCGCCCAACGTGGACGGCGCCCGCCTGCTGGGCTTCGACCGAGTGGGCGACGACGACGGGCGCGGCGGCCTCGATCGCGCGGCGGAGCACGAGGGCGTTCTGCTCGTGCTGGGCGACGAGCTGGCGGACCTGCCGGCGGAGTTCGGGAGCAACGCCGATCTGTTCGTGTACTTGGGAACGCACGACTCGCCGGGCGCCTCTCAGGCCGACTTCGTGCTTCCGATCACCACGTTCGCCGAGCAGGAGGGCTCGTTCGTGAACGTGCAGGGTCGCGTGCAGCGGTTCCGGCAGGCGCTTCGGGCGCCGGGCGCGGCACGGCCGGCTTGGCTGGTGCTGGGGGCGCTGGCGGCCGCCCTGGACGGGGCCGGGCCGGCGCCGTTGCGGGCGGAGGAAGCCTTTGCGGCGCTGGCGGGCCGGCACCCCCCGTTCGCCGGGCTCGACTACGAAGCGATCGGGGCGGCGGGGGTGCCGGTCTCGAAGGCGGGGGCGACGCCGTGAACGAGATGAACCAACTCTCGACCACGGCGTTCGTGTGGATCAGCGCCGCGAAGGTCTTGGCGGTGTTCACAGTGGTGATGGTGGCCGTGGCCTACATGACCTTGGCCGAACGACGCGTCTCCGCCTTCATCCAAGACCGCCTGGGACCCAACCGCGTCGGGCCGGCCGGGCTCCTGCAGCCGATCGCCGACGGCGTGAAGAACATCCTCAAGGAAGAGACGCTGCCCGGCACGGCGGCCAAGTTCTACTTCCTCCTGGGGCCGGCGCTGGCGATCATGCCCGCGGTCGTGACGATCGCCGTCGTGCCGGTGGCCGCCCCGCTGAGCACGCCGTGGGGAACGGTGGACATGATCGTGGCAGATATTCCGATCGGCATCCTCTACATCCTGGCGCTGTCGTCGCTGGCCGTGTACGGGTTGGTGCTGGCCGGCTGGTCGTCCAACAACAAGTACGCCTTCCTGGGCGGGCTTCGAGCTTCCGCCCAAATGATTTCCTACGAGGTGGCCCTGGGGCTGAGCATCATCGCCGTGCTGCTGCTGGCCGGCAACGTGACGCTCACGGAGATGGTGGCCAAGCAGCAGCAGCTGGGGCTCTGGTTCGTGTTCCCCCTGTCGTTGGCGTTCATCTTCTTCGTGGTTTCGGCGTTCGCCGAGACCAATCGCCTGCCCTTCGACATGCCCGAGGCCGAGTCCGAGCTCGTCACCGGCTATCACACCGAATACTCCGCAATGAAGTTCTCCATGTTCTTCATCGCCGAGTACGCGCACGTGCTGACCGCGTCGGCCCTCATGGCCACGTTGTTCTTCGGCGGTTGGGACATCCCGTTCTGGACCGGGGACGACATGTACTACCGGGACGGCGTCCTGGTGCGCGGCTTCGACGCCGCGGGCGAGCCCGTTCCGGCCACCCCCAGCCTCTGGATCACCCTGCTCACGCTGGCGTCCTTCACGGCCAAGACGGCCTTCTTCGTGCTGCTCTACATCTGGGTGCGCTGGACGCTGCCCCGCTTCCGCTACGACCAGGTCATGCACCTGGGCTGGAAGATCCTGCTGCCGGCCTCGCTGGGCTACGTCGTCCTGGTGGCCGGGACGATGCTGGTGCTGGACCAGGTGGGGGTCCCGTTCGGCTTCCTGTACGGGGCGGCCCTGACCGGCGTCAGCGGCTTGGCCACCTTCGCGTTCCTGTTCTTCATCGACCGGGACCGGATCATTTCGGGCGCCCATCTGAAGCGGCGCCCGTCCCGCGCCCCGATCACGAACTGAGCCGAGAGGCGCAACTATGCCAGTCACCGTCAAGGTCATGAGACGTCCCGAAGCGGGCCGCACGTCGTACATGCGCGCCACGCTCAAGGGCATGAGCCTCACCCTCAAGCACTTGGTGCGTCCCGGCGCCGTGACGTTGGAGTACCCCGAGGAGCAGCCCGAGCTGCACCCGCGGTGGCGGGGCACGCACCGCATGGAGGTCCACGCCGACGGCCGTCCCAAGTGCGTCGCGTGCGGCCTGTGCCCCACCGTGTGTCCCGCCAACTGCATCCGGCTGGTGGGCGGCGAGGACGACCAGGGCAACCGCTACCCCATCGTCTACGAGATCGACGAGTTCCGGTGCATCTTCTGCGGAATGTGCCAGGAGGTATGCCCCGTGGAGGCGATCCACGTGGGACGTCACTTCGAGAACGCGGAGTACACGCGGGACCGCTTCGTGTACGACCTGGACCGGCTCATGGAGCAGGATCACCCCACCACGCTCCTCTGGGACCCTTCCGACCCCCGCTCCGAATGACCTGGATCCTCTTCGTCGTCTTCGCGGTGGTGTCGGCCGGCGGCGCTCTGGGCGTCGTGCTGGGGCGAAGCCCGGTGGCCAGCCTGCTGTTCATGGTGGCCAGCCTGGCGGGCGTGGCCGGCATCTACGTGCTCCTGGAGGCCCACTTCCTGGCGGCGGTGCAGGTCATCGTCTACGCCGGGGCGATCATGGTGCTCTTCCTGTTCGTGGTCATGCTCCTGAACTTGGGCCACGACTACCGCGCCGACCTGAAGTACGGGATGTGGTTCCTGCTGGGGCTCGTGGTCACGGGGCTGGTCGCCGGCGTCCTGATGATGCGCTTCGGCGGGGCGCCGGGCGCGGGGCTGGGCGACGGAGCGGCGGCCGTGGCGATCGACGCGGCGGTTCGCGAGAAGGGTGCCGTGGGGGCGATCGCCGACCCCCTCTTCACGACCTACGTGGTGGCCTTCGAGCTGACGGGCCTGCTGTTGCTGGTGGCGATCGTGGCCGCCGTGGTCCTGGCCAAGCCCCGGCCCCGGACCGGCTGAGCCGATGCCCGCCCAGACCACGCTGCTGACCGAGCCGGTCCTGTTGCTGAGCGCCGGCTTGTTCGTGATCGGCGCCTTGGGCGTGATCGTCCGCAAGAACGCCATCGTCGTGTTCCTGTGCATCGAGCTTCAGCTCAACGCCGCGAACTTGGCCTTCGCCGCCCTCTCGCGCCACGCCGGCATCGAGGGACAGGTGTTCGTCTTCTTCGTCATGACCGTGGCCGCCGCCGAGGCCGCCGTGGGGCTCGCGATCATCATCTCCATCTTCCGCCACTACGAGACGGTGAACGTGGACCGGTTCAACCTCCTGAAGTGGTAGCCCCGTGACCGTCCCGAACTTGCCGCGGGCAGCCCTTGCGCCGGCGCTGCCGCAAGACGCGGGGAGCTGGGAGCCGCTGCTTCCCGGCTTGGTGGTTCTGCTTCCGCTGGCGGGCTTCGCGGTCAACGCGTGCTTGGCGCTCGCGGCGGCGCGACGTTCGTCCGCGGCCGTCCGGGCCGGTCGGGAATGGGACCCCTTCCAGGGATCGGTTCGTCCGAGAACCCACCGGTGGCCGACGTGGGTTGGGCCGGGCGTCATGCTGGCGGCGTTCGTTCTGACCGCGGTCAACTTCGTCGGCATGCAGGGCGCTTCGCTTCACGATCCCGTCACAAGGACGTACTGGAGCTGGATCGCCACCGGCGCGCTCCAAGTGGACGCCGCGATCCAGCTGGACGCCCTGTCCATGCTCATGATGCTGGTCGTGACCGGCGTGGGCTTCCTGATCCACGTCTTCAGCGTGGGCTACATGAAGGACGACCCAGGGTACCCGCGCTACTTCGCCTACCTGAACCTCTTCGTCTTCTTCATGCTGGTGCTGGTCGCGGGCGCCAACTACGGGATGATGTTCGTGGGCTGGGAGGGCGTCGGGCTTTGCAGCTACCTGCTGATCGGCTACTGGTTCTCCGACCGCGAGAAGTCCGACGCCGGCAAGAAGGCGTTCATCGTCAACCGGATCGGCGACTTCGGCTTCCTCCTGGCCATGTTCCTGATCTTCGGCGCCTTCGGGACGCTGGACTTCGGCCCCGTCTTCGAGGGCGCGGAGCAGCACCTGTCCTACGGGGGCGGAACGGCGACGGCGATCGCCCTGCTCCTGATGCTGGGGGCCGCCGGGAAGAGCGCCCAAGTCCCGCTGCACGTGTGGCTCCCCGACGCGATGGCGGGCCCCACGCCCGTTTCGGCCCTGATCCACGCGGCCACCATGGTCACCGCGGGCGTCTACATGGTGGTGCGCTCGTCGGTGCTGTACGCGCTGGCCCCCACGGCCCAGGCGGTCGTGGCGGGGATCGGCGTCCTGACCGCCTTCGTGGCCGCGACGATCGCGCTTCGCCAGTACGACATCAAGAAGGTTCTGGCCTACTCCACGGTGTCGCAGCTGGGGTTCATGTTCCTGGCCGCCGGCGTCGGCGCCTACACGGCCGCCGTCTTTCACTTGGTGACGCACGCCTTCTTCAAGGCGCTGCTCTTCCTGGGGGCCGGCGCGGTGATCCACGCGATGCACCAGGCCGTGCACCACGGGGACGGAAAAGCGGACCCGCAGGACATGCGCGACATGGGAGGGCTGCGAAAGCGAATGCCCGTGACGTGGGCGACGATGGGGATCGCCACCCTGGCGATCGCAGGGATATGGCCGCTGGCCGGCTTCTACTCCAAGGACGAGATCATCTGGTACGCCGGCGCGTGGGCCGGGGCGGCCTCGAACCCCTTCGGGCGGTTCTACGCGGCGTGCTGGATCGCGGCGCTGGTCACCGCTCTCCTGACGGCGTTCTACATGATCCGCCTCATGGTCATGACCTTTCACGGCGCCAACCGCACCGGCTCGGGCGCGTCCCGCCTCCACGAGGCGCCGCGCGTCATGACCGTGCCGCTGCTCGTGCTGGCGGTCCTGTCCGTCTTCGGCGGGTGGCTCAACGTCCCGGAGGCGCTGCGGGACACCCTCTTCGGGTTCTTCGGCCTGCTGCCGATCGATTGGCTCCATCACTGGCTAGAGCCCGTCGTGCACGCCGCCGGCGAGATCCAGGTCGCGCATCTGGGCGAGCCCGCGTACCAAGCGCCCTTCGTCGGAGGCGGCGAAGCGCTCTGGGCGGGGGCGTCCACCTTGGCTGCCGCCTTGGTCGCCGGCGGGGCGTGTCGGCTCCTGGTCCGACGCCCCTATGCGCCGTCCGCGGCCGCGAAGGCGCCCCGGCGAATCGTGGACCGGTTCCTCCAAGGCAAGTGGTACTTCGACGAACTCTACGAGCGAGCGGTGGTGAAGCCCGTGTTGGCCGTGTCCCGCTGGTGCTGGAAGGTCGTGGACGCGCGGGCGATCGACGGCTTGGTGAACTTCTCGGGCAACTTCACCCGTCTCGCCGGCTGGACGACCAGCCTGTTCCAGACGGGACAGGTGAGCATGTACGCGTTCGTCCTGGTCCTGGGTGCCCTTGCGGTTCTGGGTGCCGCGGTCCTCCTGCCCTGATTCGATGACCGACCTTCTCGCCTCGATCGGATACGGGACCTGGGTCCTTCACGCCCTGATCTGGGGACCGGCGGCCGGCGCCGTGCACGTGCTGGCGGCGCCGAAGGAGCGCGCCAAGAACGTGGCGTTCGTCTGGTCGGCGGTGTTCTTCGTGCTGAGCGTGGGGCTCTGGTGGGCCTACGACCCGTCCGGGGGCGCGTTCGCCTTCGAGTCCTCGTCGCCCTGGATCCCTGCGTGGGGCGCGGAGTACGCCCTGGGCCTGGACGGGATCTCCCTGTTCATGGTGATCCTCACGACGCTGACTACGCCGCTGGCGATCCTGGGATCGTTCAAGTACGTGGCCACGCGGCGCAAGGCGTTCTACGCGCTGATGCTCCTGCTGGAGATGGGCGTGGTGGGCGTCTTCGTGGCGACCGATCTCCTGCTCTTCTACGTCTTCTTCGAGCTCACCTTGGTACCCATGTACTTCATCGTGGGGATCTGGGGCGGGGAACGGCGCATCTACGCGGCGGTCAAGTTCTTCCTGTACACGGCGACCGGCTCGCTGCTGATGCTGGTGTCGATCTTGTACATCTACTACGCCGCCGGCGCGAGCTCGTTCTCCTACGACGCCTTCCTGGCCGCCGATCTGTCGCTGCGGGAACAGCTGTGGTTGTTCACCGCGTTCGCCTTGGCGTTCGGGATCAAGGTCCCGGTCTTCCCGCTTCACACGTGGTTGCCGGACGCTCACGTGGAGGCGCCCACGCCGGGCTCGGTGATTCTGGCCGCCGTGCTGCTCAAGATGGGCACCTACGGGTTCCTGCGCTTCCTCCTGCCGCTCTTCCCGGAGGCGGCGCAGCATCCCACGGTCGTGACGGTCATGCTGGTCCTGGGAACCGTCGGGATCATCTACGCCGCCTGGGTCGCGGCGGTCCAGCCCGACGCCAAGAAGCTGGTCGCCTACACCTCGGTGGCGCACATGGGGTTCGTGGTGATCGGCGTGTTTGCCCTGACGACGAACGGTCTGCAGGGCGGGTTGGTGGTCATGATCAGCCACGGCGTCTCCACGGGCGCGCTGTTCCTGCTGCTGGGCATGATGTACGAACGGCGCCGGACCCGTCTCGTGGCGGACTTCGGCGGGATCGGGCGCGCCGCGCCGCTCTTCGCCACCGCGTTCGTGGTTACGGCGTTGGCGTCGATCGGGCTTCCGGGGACGAGCGGCTTCGTGGGCGAGTTCCTGGCCCTGCTGGGGACCTTCGAGCGGCACCGGGTCGTGGCGGTGGTTGCCGCCTCGGGCGTGGTATTCGCCGCCTACTACATGCTCCCCATGGTGCAGCGCATCCTGTTCAACCCGCTCGATCGGCCCGAGAACCGCGCCTTTCCCGACCTGTCTCGTCGGGAGATGGCGATCCTTGCGCCGCTGCTGGCCCTGATGATCTGGATCGGCGTTCATCCGACGCCCTTCCTGGAGCGCATGGAACCCAGCGTTCAAGTCGTCCTGGAGCGCGTTGAAGGAGCGCGGAGCGCGAGTCCATGATGCTTTTGGCGTTGCTGCCCGAGGTGGTCCTTTCGGCCTGGGCCATGGTCGTCCTGATCCTGGGCGTGTCCGGGGGAAGGCAGGACGGGCCGGGCCAAGACCTGGGCTGGCTGTCGTTGGCCGGACTGGCCGCGGCCGCCGTGGCCAACGGCTGGCTGTATTCCGGCGTGGCGGACGGGGGCGCCACGGCCATGATCGCGGTGGACCGACTGCGCCTGTTCGCCAACTGGGTGTTCCTTCTGGGCGCGGCCTTCGCGGTCGTCGTGTCGCTGAACTACGTGGCTCGGCAGAAGTTGCAGGCCGGCGAGTACTACGCCCTGATCCTGTTCGCCACCGTGGGCATGATGTTCATGGCCGCGGCCCAGGACTTGATGGTGATCTTCCTGAGCCTGGAGCTCATGTCGATCGGCGTCTACGCGCTGGCTGCCTTCAACCGTCGCGACCGACGGTCGGCGGAGGCGGGCCTCAAGTACTTCCTGCTGGGCGCCTTCGCCAGCGCGTTCCTGCTGTTCGGCATCGCCCTGGTCTACGGGGCCACGGGCAGCACGAACCTGCAAGCCGTCGCGGCGGCGCTGGCCGACGGCGGCGCTTCGCCGCAGCTCTTGGCGCCGGGCGTGGCGCTCCTGGTGATCGGCTTCGCCTTCAAGGTGTCGGCGGTGCCGTTTCACATGTGGACGCCGGACGTGTACCAGGGGGCGCCCACGCCGGTCACGGCGTTCATGGCCGCGTCGGTCAAGTCGGCCGCCTTCGTCGCCTTCGCGCGGGTTTTCCTGGTGGGGCTCGAGGGCGCCTACGACCAGTGGTGGAGCATCCTGTGGTGGATTTCGGCGGCCACCATGATCGCGGGGAACCTGCTGGCCGTGGTCCAGTCCGACGTCAAGCGCATGCTCGCCTATTCGTCGATCGCGCACGGCGGCTACCTGCTGGTCGCGCTGGTGGCCTTCAACGACACCGCTGCCGCCGGCCTGCTCTTCTACCTGCTGGTGTACACCGTCATGAACGCGGGGGCGTTCGCGATCCTGGTCACGGCGGGCCGCCAGTCCGAGCGGGGCTCGCGCATTGAGGACTTCGGCGGGTTCGGCTGGCGGAAGCCCCTGCTGGGCGTCCTCATGACGTTGTTCCTGCTGTCGCTGGCGGGGTTCCCCGCAACGGGGGGCTTCATGGCCAAGCTGTTCGTGCTGCAAGGGGCGGCCGAAGCCGGGCTCTGGGCGCTGTCCGTGATCCTGGTGCTGACCACCGTGGTGTCGTACTGGTACTACTTGCGCGTGGCTTGGTACATGTGGATGAAGGAGGCTCCGGAGGGCGCGAAGCCGACTCGCTTCGTGACGCCCTTCGCCACTTACGCGCTGCTCTTGGTCGGCGCCGGACTCGTGCTCCTGACGGGCATCCTGCCCGGCCCGCCCCTGGAGCTGGCCCTGGGCGCAATCGAGGGACTCAAAGAGGTCGCCGGGGCCGCAGGCGTCGGGCCCTAACCGGGGCGGCCGGCCCTCCAACATGGCAATCGACGCGGGGATCTTCCGCAGGTACGACATCCGCGGGATCGCCGGCGCCGGTCTGGACGCTTGCGCCGCCCAGGCGATCGGCCACGCCTACGGCTCCGAGCTTCGGGCGCGGACGGCCGCCGTCCGGCGGGATCCATCGGCCTCGGCGCCGGCCCCGCCTTCCGCGCCGAAGGTCGTCGTGGGCCAGGACAACCGGCCCTCCTCGCCCTCGTTGGCGGAGGCGCTGGTTCGCGGGCTCCGGGCGGCGGGCTGCGACGTGGTGACCTTGGGCACGGTCCCCACGCCCGTGACCTACTTCGCCGAGTACAACCTGTCGGCTCAAGGGGCGGTCCAAGTCACCGGCTCCCACAACCCACCGGAGTACAACGGCGTCAAGATGACGATCGCCACGGCCCCGTTCTTCGGGGACGCGATCCAGGACCTGCTGCGTCGCATCGGGGAAGGCGACTTGGCTGACGGCGCCGGCGGCTTGGAAGCTGTGGACCCGTTGCCCGACTACGTGACCGACGTGGCGGAGCGCTTTCGCCTGGCCCGGCCCGTCAAGGTCGTCGTGGACTGCGGGAACGGCACTGGCTCGGTGACGGCGGTCCCGCTGCTGGAGGCGGCCGGCGCCCACGTCGTTCCCCTCTACTGCGAATCCGACGGCGCCTTTCCCAACCATCACCCCGATCCGACGGTGGACGAGAACATGGTCGACCTGGTGGCGGCGGTACGGCGCCACGGGGCCGAGGCGGGGATCGGCTTCGACGGAGATGCGGATCGGATCGGCGTCGTCGACGAACACGGGCGGATCGTGCGGGCCGACGTGCTCCTTCTCCTCTTCGGCCTGGACCTGCTCCGGCGGAACGGCCCCGGCGCCCAGCTTATCTTCGACGTGAAGTGCTCCCAGGTGCTGCCGGCCGAATTCGAGCGTGCGGGCGGCGTCCCCGTCATGTGGAAGACGGGCCACTCCCTAATCAAGGAGAAGATGCGGGAGACCGGAGCGCCGATCGCGGGCGAGCTGTCGGGCCACATCTGCTTCGCCGACGACTACTACGGCTTCGACGACGCGCTGTACGCCGCGTGCCGGCTGTTGGCGCTTCTGGCCGCCTCGGAGCGCCCGTTGTCCGACTTGGTGGAGGCGCTGCCGTCGTACTGCTCCACGCCCGAGATGCGGATCGACTTGGCGGAAGCGGACAAGTCCGGCTTGGTCGAGCGCGCCCGGGCGCACTTCGCTCGAGATCACGAAGTTGCGGACTTGGACGGCGTGCGGGTCCTGTTCGAGGGCGGGTGGGGACTGCTGCGGGCCTCCAACACCCAGCCGGTGGTCGTGGCCCGGTACGAAGCGGAGACCGAGGAGCGGCTGGCGCAGATAAGGGCGACGATGGAGGAGTGGCTGCGGGGTCAGGGCGTCTCGCCCTAGGCGCCCCTTCTTGGGGGGGCGTGGAGGTCCAGCGGGGGTGCGCCGGGGTAACGAGGGGGCCGTAGCCGACCTTCGCCGAGCCGGTTTCGGGCCGTTCCGAAGCCGAATTCCGGGGTTCGGAAAAAGTCAGGCCGATCCAGCTATCCAAACGCCCCTTTTTCGGCGCGATCATGCTCGTGGCGGGGAATTCCCCCCGGCCCGTTCACCCCCCGAGAAAGGGGAGCCGGTTCGTTGAGCCCGAGTCGATTCCGCAGAACTCTCTTCGTTGCAGCGTTGGCGTGGCCGTTCTTGGCAATCGGATGCGCCGACGCCGGGGACCCGCCCTTCGCGGGCGACCGTGCTTCCGACTGGTCCGCGATCGACGCGGGCGCCTTCCATGCCGACTTCGAGGTTGTGCGGTTCCTCGAGTTGGAGGAGAACGAGCAGGCCAGGGTCGTGCAGCCGATGGTCGCCGCGGAAGGCGGCGAGCTGCTTCTGGCGGAGCCGATGGAAGGCCAGGTCAACGTCTACGGCGCCGTCGACGGTCGGCTTCGGCGAATCCTCGGGCGCAGAGACGGTCCCGGCGAGTTCCGGCTGCCCGTGTCGGCTCGCAGAACGCTGGACGGCTCCGTGGCGGTGGTGGACTTCATGTCGGACTGCCTCGCCTTCTTTCCGCCGGCAGAGGGCGAAGGCGCCGCCGCTCAGATGGTGGACTCCCCGGTGCAGGGGATCATGGACATCCGGCACTTGGAGGGAGACCGATACCTTCTGGCGGGGTTGGACCGGACCGGCGATCCGGGACGGTCCCAGGTCTTCGGGGTCTTCCTCCTGGCCGAGGGCGACATCGCGATCCAGTCCATGCAGGCGCGAGAACGGGATCCAGTGTGGGACTTGCTGATCGTGGGGCGATCGGGCGCTGTCGAGTGGAAGGCGCGCAACCTGCCGCGGCTGTACGCGGTCGAGTCGGTTCAGCCGAACCGCTGGGTGGTGGCCCGCCGGAGGGCGGCCCAGTGAGGCCGCAGCGTTGGTGCGCGACCGTGGCGCTCGCGCTGTGCCTGAGCGGCTGCCTGGACGGAGGGCAGGGGAGACGTTTTCCGCTTGCCGAGGGCGACGCCGTTCCGTCGGCGGCGGTGGGGAACGGGCCGGTCCTCGTGTGGACGTTTCGGAGCGCGGACTGTCTCACGTGCAAGCTGGCGAATCCGGCGTGGGTCGTGCGCCGGTTGCAAACCCGTTCCGGCGACGGCCTCGAGACCGTGGTGGTCGCCGTCGGAAAGACGACCGAAGACGAACGGGCACTGGTGGAGGGCTTTCTGGCGTCGGAACGGATTTCGGCCCGGATCGCCCTGCGAACGCCTCGGGGCTACGGCCGGGAGTTCGGCCCGGCGCCGATGCCCGCGCTGTACGCGGTCGGCCCGACCGGAGCCGTGCTGACCGTTGTGCCCAGCCCAGACGCAGGACACGTCTTCGACTGGGAGACGGTGGACGTGGACATCGTCCTGCAAGCGCTCCGGGATGCATTGAAGGAGGCTCGATCAAACCCAACAAACCCAAAGGAGAACAATCGATGACCAATCGCCGAAGAAGCCGATCCGTCGGGCGCTGCCTCAAGGCAGCCGTTGCGGCCGTTGCACTCTCTTTCGCCGTTCCCATGGCAGCCAGCCGAGACGTCGCGCCGGTCGCAGGGGAAGCGTCGGCCCAGTACCTTCGCCCGGTGCGGATCGAACTCGGGTTCATGACCGTCTGCGTGGGTCACTTGTGCTATGTCGGCAACTGCTGCGAGCCCGGAGAGATGCCGTTCTAGGCCGAAGGCTAGGCTAGGCTGGCTCGGCTCCGCTCTTCGCGGCTTCTTGGGCGGGCGGGTTCCCGGAACACCGGGGACCCGTCCGCCCCCCAAATCAGAACGTCGAGACCGACAGCGCGCCCAGCGTCTCGGCTTCGGTCGTTTCTTCCGTCCAGTAGGGTTCGCCGTAGGGGCGACGGATCAGGGAGCCGTAGACGGCGTGAACGGAGCGCACCTGCTCCAGGAAGGGCCGGCTGCCGGCGGGGAATGCTTCGCCGGCGCCGCTCTTTCCGGCGAACTGGGACTTGTACGCAGCCAGGGCTGCAACCTTGCGGTCCATCTGCGCGGTGATGTCCACCACGAACGTCGGCTTGGGCGCATCCTCCTGGAACGCAAGCGCGTAGACGATCTTCCGGGGGCGGTGCGGGCGTCCGCCGGCAGGGAAGTTGCGCAGACCGGCAAGGAACGCCGCGTCCCGAACCAAGCGGGCCGCAACGCCGTGATCGGGGTGGCGGCCGTGCAGCCAGTGGGTCGCGATCACCCGAGGGCGAAGCGCGCGGATCGCCTCAACTGCGATGATCCGGGATTTGCGGTCGTTGGTCAGGCCGGCGTCGGCCAGGTTGGCGCACTGTCGCGCGGCCAAGCCCAGCACCTGGGCGGCGGCGGCAGCTTCGCTGGCGCGCGCCTCGCGGGTTCCCACTGAGCCGGTTTCTCCGGCGGTCAGGTCCAAGATGCCCACGCGCTCGCCGGCGTCGGCGCACTTGGCCAAGGCGCCGCCGCACAAGAGCTCCGCGTCGTCCGGATGAGCGGCGACGGCCAGCACGTCCAACGGTTCGCCGCCTGTTCCTGCGTCTGCGGTCACTCGTAGCGCAACGCGTCCACGGGGTCCAGCTTGGAAGCCCGCACGGCGGGAAGCAGGCCGAACAGGATCCCGGTAACGGCCGCCAGAGCGATTGCGGCGAAGACCGACCACAGGGGAATGCGGGCGGGCAGCGGGGTCAGCGAGGCGGCAAGCGACGACGCTCCCCAACCGACCAACAGGCCGATCGCGCCGCCCAAGGCGGTCAGCAGGGACGCCTCGACGAGAAACTGCCACATGATCTCCCGGCGCGTGGCGCCCAGCGCCTTGCGGACCCCGATCTCTCGCGTGCGCTCCGTCACCGAGATGAGCATGATCCCGATCACGCCAATGCCCCCGACGAGCATCCCGATGGAAGACAGCCCGATCATGGCAGCGAAGAACATGCCGGTAATCTGATTGAACAGGTTCATCATCTGGTCGGATCGTATGACGGCGAAGTTGTTCTCCTCGCTGGGTCCCAGGCCTCGCATGGACCGCAGGGCGGAGATGATCTGCTCTTCCGCCTCCCTGGTCGCGTTCTCTCGAGGCACCACCTGCACGGCCATGAAGTTCCAGCGGCTGCGGGCCTTGAGCCGCTTGTCGGCGGCCGTGTACGGAACCACGGCGTAGTTGGGCTCGATGTCGCCGAACACGTTGTTGGCCGGACGGAACACGCCGATGACGGTGAAGAGTTCGTTGGCTGCGCGCGTGCCCGCACTGACTCGCACCCGCTTGCCCACGGGGTCGAGCTGCCCGAAGAGCACCTCGGTCAGGCTTTCGGAAAGGACGATCACCCCCCGCGCCTGGGCGAGCTCCGCCACCGTGAAGTCCCGTCCGCTCACGATGTCGCCGCCCGTGTACGCGGCCCAACCCGGAGACGCCCCACGCCAGCTCACGTCCCAGAGCCAGTCCGACTCGTAGCGAAGCGCGCCGAAGAACTCGTACCCGGCCACGGCCTCGGAGACGGCGGGAAGACCGGCGATCCGTCGGATCTCCCGTTCGCTGATCTCCGGCCGGTCCCACCATGGCGGACGGCCGGAACCGTCCACGCTGATGCGGACGCTGGTGAAGTCGAAGGGCATGACCATGAAGTTCTCGGGCCCGGCGCTCTCGAAGGCCTGGAACACTTCGCTCCGGATCCCGGTCACGACCGCGGCGATGGTGACGACGACGCCGACGCCGACGCCCACCCCCAGCACCGCCAACACGGCCCGAATCCAGTTGGCGCGGAGCGCGTCGACGGCGACTTGCAACCCTTCCAGAAGCAGCCTTCCGGTCGGCCTGGATCGTTCTTTGGTCATTCGTACCTCAGCGCGTCAACGGGGTCGAGCTTGGCGGCGCGGGCGGCAGGATAGACGCCGGACACGACGCCGACCCCGACGCCAAGAGCCATGCCGAACGCGACCCACTTGGGCGCGACCACGGCGGGAAGCGGCGACAAGGCGGCGACCAATGCGGTCAGGCCTGCGCCCGCGGCCACGCCCATCGCCGCGCCGATCGCCGACAGCGTCATGGTCTCGATGAGCACCTGCACCAAGATGTCGTGTCGGCGCGCGCCGATGGCCTTTCGGATGCCGATCTCCCGGGTCCGCTCCATTACCGTGACCAGCATGATGTTCATGATGACGATTCCCCCGACAACCAAGGAGATCCCCACAAGTCCGGGCAGGGCCAGGAACAGAATCCGGCTGATCCGGTCCCAAAAGCCCAGCGAAGCGGAGGTGGTCTCGGCGGCAAAGTTGTTCAAGTCGCCCGGGCGCAGCCGGCGGCGAATGCGCATCGCTTCCTCCGCTTGCTCTTGCAGCGGATGCACCAAGGAGGGGACGGAGGCCTTGATCACGATCTCGTCCACGATGCCGGGGGGGTTGGTGAAGCGCTGAACCGGCGACCGTGCCGGTGCGATGGCGACGTTGTCGAGCGACCTGCCCAGGAAGGCCCCCTGTTCCTCGAGGATGCCGACGACCCGAAAGGGGAAGCCCCGAATCCTGACCTGTCGTCCCAAGGGATCGATCCCCGGGAAAAGGACCTCCGCGGTTTCCTGACCCAGAACCACGACCGGTGCGCCTTGTCTATCTTCCGCCGGGCTGAACACTCGACCCCGTTCCGTCCGGAAGTTGCGCACCTCGAAGATCTCGGCCGTGGCGCCCCGGATCAGCACGTTTTCCACCTTGACGCCTCGGTCCGACTCGATCTCGCCTTGCCTGTCGGAGTCGGCGGCGATCGTGGCCGGCAGGGAAATCCTCTCGCGCAAGTAGGCCAGGTCGTCGTAGGTCAGACGAGGCGACCGAGCCCAAGCCCGTCGCTGCTCTTCCGAGGTGTCCATGTCGTTCCTGGGCCATCTCCGGACGGCCACCGTGTTCACGCCGAAGATCTTCTCGACCAGCGTGTCGCGCATGTAACGGTCCATGCCCTCCACGATGCTGACCACGAGCACAAGGAACATGACGCCCACGATCACGCCCAGCAGACTGAAGAAGCTCTTCAGCTTCTGCGTTCGGATCTGCTCGGCGGCAAGCCGCACGCCTTCGAGGATCTTCATTTCGAAGCGGGTCAACCAGTCACGGCAGAGCTAGCCGGACGCCTCCGACTCGTCCTCTTCGTCCGCTTGTCCTTCGGCGCCCCGAATCCGGTCTCCGTCGGACAGCGCGCGAACCACTTGGTAGGGGCCGCTCACAACGGTGTCGCCGGCCGCAACCCCCGACACGACCTCGAAGTACTCTTGGCCTGCGATCCCGACCTCCACCGGAGTGAACGTCACCTGTCCATCGGAGACCACGTAGACCCCTTCGACCTCCACCTGCTCGGCCGAGGAACCGTCGTCGTCCCCGTCGCCGCCGGACGCCTCGGCCAGGTCGGCGCCGGCCGCGCGAGCCGAGTCGGGCGCCAGCTCCCGCACGGTGAGGGCGATGATGGGAATGGCGGGCTGGGCCGTACGCGTGGCCGTGACCAAGTCCGCCGTGGCCGACAGGTCGGGCCGAAGCTCGACGTCGGGGTCTTCCCGCAAGGTGACAACGACCTCGAAGTCGATCGTCGGCGTGGTTCCGGTGCCCGCCGCGGCCGAAGGCGACCGGATCGCGCTGTTGCCGATCTCCGAAACGACCCCGTGAAACGCCCGGTCCGGGAAGGCGTCCAGCTCGACCGCGGCGCTGTCGCCCAAAGCGATCTCGGGCATGTCGGTCTCGTCCACCTCCAGCACCACTTCCATCACCGACAGGTCCGAAACGGTGAGGACCAAGCTGCCCGGGTTGTTCATCGTGCCCACGATCACCGTCTCCCCTTCTTCGACGTTCAGGCGCGTCACGCGACCGGACATCGGCGCCCGAATGATCGTCTTGGCCAGCTCCTCTTCGGCTTCTTCCACCGCCGCTTGGGCTTGGCTGATCCCGTACTCCGACGACTCCAGAAGCGACCGCTGCACCTCCTCGTCGGTCAGGGCGTTCTCCAAGTCCTGGCGGCTGACCAGCAGCGAGTCGCGATCCCGAAGCTCGGCGAGTCGGCGGGCCTCGCGCTCGGCCCGCGCGAAGTTCGCCTGCGCCTGCGCCACCTGGGCCCGGCTCTGCAGCAGCGTGGCTCGGCTGCGGGCAAGGGCGGCCTGGAACCGCGTGGGGTCCAGCCGGAGAAGGATCTGCCCTTCGCGCACGTCCTCGCCCTCTTGGGTCAGCAGCTCGGTGACGCGCGCCGAGACGTCGGAGCTGATGTCCACCTTGCGTCGCGCCCTCACGTTGCCGCTGGCGGTCACCGTGGCCACCAGGTCGCGGTTCTCCACCGCTTCCACCCGCGCCTGGATGCCGTTGGCCCGCGTGCCGTTGGAGCCCAGGACGGCGGCTACGACCACCACGCCGACGATCCCGGCTCCGACGATCACTTTGTTTCTGGTTCGCATGACTTTCTCGCTAGGGGTTCCGTAGGGTCGCGCCGACCACGGCCTCCAGATCGGCTACGGCGTCGTGATAGGTGAAGATGGCCACGATGCGCTCCCGGTCGGCCCGGGCCTTCACGGTCGTCGCTTCGGCCAGCTCGATGAAGTTGGAGAAACCCAGCCGGTAGCGCTCCCGCGCCAAGCGAAGCTGCTCGTCTGCCAGTGCCTGGTTCCGCTCTTCGATCACGGCGGTTTCGTAAGCGGTGCGGACCACGGCCACCTGCGCCTCCACGTCGGCGCGAAGCGCCAGCTCCTGCTCGCGCACCTGGAATCGGACGTCGCTCAGCCCGGCACGGGCGGCCTCCAGGTTCTGCTGGCGAGACAGGCCCTGGAAGACCGGAATCGAAACGGACAGAGAGGCAGAGGGCGGGGAGCTCGTGAAGTTGAAGGGGAACGCGCGGTTTCCGTCTCGGATCGCCTGGATCGCCGCCTGCGGCGTGGCCAAGCCCGAGCAGTCCTGCGGCGGAAGCGGGTCCGCCAAGCGGGCGGTCAGGTCGTTCAGGGTCTGGCACTGGCGGATCGCCGCTTGGCCCTGGGCGATCGCTTGGGCTTCCTGGCTTGCGGTGCTGCTGGCCTGGCGCGTGAAGCCGCTCCAGCCGGTGCTAATCGACAGGGACGGATAGTACGCCGAGCGGGCCATCCGCACGCCGTACCGGCTCGACTCCTCGTTGGCGCGCAAGGCGTTCAACTGCGGGTTGTCCGCGATCGCCGTCCGATAGAGCGCGTCGGCCGTCCATGTGGGCTCGGCCACCACGAACTCCGTCGAGAGCTCGGGTTCGGCGCTCAAGTCCACGCCCAGCTGTTGAAGCAACCGAATGCGCGACGTGCGGACGTTGGTGCGCGCCTGCAGCACCGAGACCTGGGACCTTCCGACGGCGACTTCCGCCTGCTGAACGTCCAGGGCGTTCCCGGAGCCGACTTCCTGACGTCCTTGGGCCAGCCGCAGGTCGATCTGCGCTCGCTCGAGCTCGCGCTCGGAAAGGGACAGCCCTTCGATCTGCCGCAGGACCTCCAGGTACGTTCGGGTCACGTTCAGGCGAAGGTTCGCCTCCTGGGTGCCGACTCGAGCCCGGGCCGCTTCCCGGTTCCGCTTGGCTTGGCCGGGCGCCAGGAGCGTGCGTCCACTTAGGGAATAGCCCAGCCCGATGCTGTAGTTGCTGAAGTAGAACGAAGGCTGGTCCTGAAACCCGAGCTGGTCGGCGGTGATGCTTCCGAACCGTTGTTCTCCCGCGCCTTGCCACGACAGGCTGGAGCTGGCCGAAGCCGTGGGAAGCCACGACGCGTAGGCCGCCCGCACGTTCCAGTCCTCCACGGCCATGTCGTTCCTGAACGCCTGCAAGCCCGGGTTGTTGCGGGAGGCGATCGCCAGGGCGTCGTCCAGGGTCAGGGACTGGGGAACCGATTCTTGCGCCCCGGCCGGGGCAGCCGGCGGAAGCGCAAGGCCGACGAGCAGCGCCAGGCCGGCGCCCAGTGACGGGCCGGCCAGCAGCGAAAGCCCGGCCGACAAGCCGGGGTGCGGGAATGCCCGCCGCCCGAGTCCCGGTCGGGAGTGCGCGGCGTTGGCGGGAATGCGTCGTCTTTGCACTGGCGGCTCCTTGTCCATCTTCGGGAATTGCGTCGTGTCCCTACGATCCCGGATCGGCTGCGGATTCACTTCTTCGATCAGTCCGGGCCGGGTCGCAAGACTCGTTCGGCGGCGAACCCCTTCGTCGGCAAGGCAACCCGTACCAGTCGGCCGCTTCCGTCGAACCAAGCGACTCGATGGTCGCTTCCCGTCCCGACGCTGATCCGAGTGGTCTCGACGGCGCCCCCCCAGAGCTCGATCGTCTCCGAACGAGCCTCCACGGCCGCCGAGGTCTCCTCCGCTTCCGAGAGCGGTGCGAGCGTCGCTACCCGCCCCGGTTCCCGGCCCGCCAACCGGGACAGCACGAAGTAGTGGTGCGCGACCCCGTCTTCCAGAACGACGATCGACGGGGGTGCGCGGTACTCGCGCGCTTCTTCGCCCCAGGGCGCGCGCGTCAGGGCTTCCATGCGCTCGCCGGCGCGGGACAGCAAGATGCTTAGCGTGTCCGCGCCGGAAACCACGACCTGGTAGCTGCTGACTACCAGGGCCGGCCCGGTCGCCCTCAACGTCGTGGCCAGCGTTCGTCCGTCGCGCATGACCACCGTTCCCCTGGCCACGGTGATCTGCGCATCGCCCGTGCCGCTGCGCTGCACTACGAACTCTTCGGTCCCCGCCTCTTGGCCGTCCGCAAACAGCACGAACGTTCCCCGGTCCACGAGCTGGCTCGCCCACGCCCCGCGTTGCGCCGGTACGACGGCCAGCGCGACGATCGCCAGGACGGCCCGTCGGGGCGGGCGCAGCGGGCTGGAAGGTGGGTTCATTACGTTCAATGATAATGGGAATCCGCCGAAGCCTTGCCGCGCAGCCGTGGAAGGACGCCGGCCTGCTTGCCGGCGCGGGATGGTTGCTTGTATTGCTGTGGACCCGGCTGGATTCGCCCTGGGTCCTGGCGGGGGCGGCGGGCTGCGCGGCATGCGCGGCGGTCGCCGGACCCAGGCGCGGGCGACAAACCGCGTCGGCGGTCCTCCTCTTGGCCGCCGTCGTGGCGGGGTTCGCGGCGGTGGCGGGCGACCGGCGGTATACCAGCGGCTGGGACGAATACCGGCAGGAGCGACACGACCGGACCGAGTCGCTGGTGCGGGTGGGGCTGGACTCGTTGGCTGCGCGGGACGGCCGAGCGGCGCGCCGGATCGCCGACGCGGCGACGTCCGTTTCCCGGGGCGAACTGCACGACACGTTGCGTTCCCTGCTCCGGGCGACCGGCGCCACGGCGGCGGCGGTGCTGGGGCCCGACGGGCGACTTCGCGCCTGGGCCGGGAGCCACCACGGGCGCCTGCCGGACCAAGTGCTGGACGGGCGAAGCCGCTACCTGGGCGGCACGCCCCTGTTCTCGTACCTGTACTTTGCGGCGGAGGCGCCGGATGGGCAGGGGACGGCGGTCGTGGCCTCGCTGGTGCGTTCCGGGCTTCCTCGGCCCCTCGTCGCGGACTTGGGAGACTTCGCCACGCAGGTCCAAGAGAGCACCGGAGACCGGATCGAGCTCCGGAGCCCCTGGGACGGCGGCGACGAAGGCGACTGGCGGGTGCTCGCCCCCGGACGGCTCGAGCAGCGGGCCGCCCACAAGCGCTTCTGGGATCGGATCGTGGTCCTGCTGGCGGCTCTGGCCTGGCTGCTTCAGTCCTTCGGCGGCTCCCGGCAGGGACGCGGCCCCGGGCCCCTGTTGGTCGGATTGTTGACGGCGGCGGCCCTGGTTCCGGTAGAGGACTTCTTCTCGGCACCGTACCTGGCCGGCCCCGGCGCCTTCGCGTTGTCGGAGGCGCTGCCGGTCGGCCTGGGCCGCGCAGTGCTTCTGGCGTGCGCGGCGGTTCCCCTGCTGGTGGCGGTCGCGCCCACGTGGCGGGCGCCGCTCGGGCACTGGACGGTGCCGGCGGCGGTGGGCCTTGGCTTTCCGCTGGCGCTGCTCGGCTTTGGGCGGGGCGCGTCGCCCGAGGTGCTGGGCGGGGCCGCCGGTCCGTGGATCGTCTACCAGGCGGTCCTCACTCTGATCCTGGCGCTGGTGGCCGGCACCGCCATGGCGTGCCGTGTTCGGGGCGGCGCGCGCAAGGTCCGGCCATCTCTCGCGACCTTGGGGGTCGCCGCCGCCGGCCTGGCCGCACTGGCGGCGTCGGCGGGCGTGCGAACCGGGCTGGCGCCCTCCCCGTGGCTGGCGGCGTTCTGGGCGGCGCCGGCGTGGCTGGCGGCCCAGGGCCTGACGGGGCGGCGTCGCTTCTCCTACTCGCGCTGGGTCTGCGCCACCGCCCTGGCGGGAACGGCGGTCCTGCCCTTTGCGTGGTCGCAGCGCACGGAGGCCCGCAAATCGATCGCCGAGGAGCAGATCTCGCGGTTGGGCGTCGTCCGCGACCTGGACTTGGACGCCGTGCTGGACCGATTCGCCGCCGCCGCCGATTCCCTGGACAGGGCGGGGGCGGCGGACGTGGAGGTCCTCTACCACGCATGGACGCGAAGCGGCTTGGCGGCCCGCGGCGTGCCCGTCTTCCTCACGCTCTGGGCACCCGACGGGTCGCCCCTCCAAGAGCTCAAGCTCGGCGTGGAGGGCGAGCGCCCAGCCGCGGTCGAGGCGGTCCTGCCCGACCCTCGCGCCGCGATCGAGCGCCGACGCCTTCGACCCGACGAGGCCGGCGGCCACCATGTCCTTGCCGTTCCCGTTTCGGACGGCTTGGCTACGGTGACCGTTCCCCCCCGCCGCACGATGGCCCCGCCGTCCCGGTTGGACCCCCTCCTGGCGTCGGTGGGCGCCGGGGACGACTCCGAGTTCCTTACCCTGATCCGCCGCTCCGACGCCGACGCCGCACCGTCGCGCTCGACGGGCGTCGACTGGGTTCGGAACGACGAGGGATGGCGGGCCCGGAGCGTCGTCGCGTACCCCGACGGCGCCTACTCCGTCTTCTTTGTCATCAGCACCCCGAACTTCTGGGTCATGCTTGCCCGGGCGGTGCTGCTGCTGACGCCCGCCTTCGGAGCCGTGTCCGCGCTGTGGCTGCTGAGCGTCGGCATGCCGGGCTCGCGGCTGCTTTCCTTCCTGGACTGGCCGGGCCTGTCGATGTCGTTCCGCGTCCGCGTGACGGTCACGTTGTTCGGGTTCTTTCTGCTGTCGGCCGTGCTCTTCTGGGCGCTCGCCAACAACTCCCTGACCGGTGCCGCGGAGCGGACGGCCACGACGTTGGCGGAGCGTCTGGCCGGCCAGATCGCCGAGACCTACCAAGAGGAGGGCGGCTTGATGGAGTCGCTGTCCCGGAGGATAGGTGCCGACCTGCTGGAGTACCGGGACGGCGAGCTGATCGGCGGGTCCGTGGACGAGCTCGTCGAACTCGGGCTCTACGAGACCTGGGTGGACCCGGAGATCCATCAGGCCTTGGAGTCCGGCCAGCGCTTGGGGGCGTCCAAGGTGACCAACTTGGGGGACTGGCAGTACGTGGTAGCCTACCGTCGCTTGCCCGACGGCGACGTGGTGGCTTCGCCTGTGCCGTTGAGGGCCGGTGCCGCGGCCCTGCGCCGTCGCGACGTGGCCGACGTGCTGCTGGCGGCGCTGGCCGTGAGCCCCGTGCTCTCGCTGGTGCTGGCGTTCTTCGCGGGACGGGCGCTGACGCGGCCGCTTCACGAGCTGCGCGTCGCCTCGAACCGGGTGGGCGAGGGCAACTTGGCCGTGGGGCTGCCCGAGAACCGGTCGGACGAGTTCGGCACCGTTTTCTCGGCGTTCAACCGCATGGTGCTGCGGCTGGACGAGACGCGGCGCGAGCTGGTGCGCACGACGCGCCGCACGAAGGCGATCGTGGAGGACGTGGCCACGGGCGTGCTTGCCGTGGACCGGACGGGCCGGGTCACCGTCGTGAACCCCCAGGCCCAGGAGCTGCTCAAGATGCGGTTGGAGCTCGGGCGCCCGGTACCGGACACGGAGGTGCCCACCGGCGAGCTGGCTCGCTGGCTTCGGGAGTTCGACGAGACGCGGGCTGCCGGGACCGCCGCCCGGGAAGCCGCCGCCGCTCGGATCTTCGAGTGGGGCAACCGAAGAATCCGCGCTCGCGTGCGCCGCATCTCCCACGAGGGGCACTCCGGCGGCATGGTGGTCACCCTGGAAGACGTCACCGACGAGCTGCGCAGCGAGCGGATCCTGGCCTGGGGCGAGATGGCCCGGCAGGTAGCCCACGAGATGCGGAACCCCCTGACCCCCATGACGCTCTCGATCCAGCACCTGCAACGGGCGTGGAAGGACCGGCGCGACGACTTCGGGCGCATCCTGGAGACGAGCGCGGGTGTCGTGCTGGGAGAGATCGACCGGCTCGCGTCGATTGCCCGGAGCTTCTTGCGCCTGGCCTCTCCGGGGGCCGTGGCCCAAGGGCCGGTGGTCTCGGCGGACGCGGCCGCAGCCGCCGGCGAAGTGGTGGACCTGTACAGGGGCGAAGCCGAGATGCGCGTCCAGGTGGTCGGCGAGCTGCCCCGCATCATGACCCGTCGCGACGAGTTCAAGGAGGTGCTCCTGAACCTGATCGAGAACGCCCGCGTCGCAATGCCCGAAGGCGGGACCGTGAGCATCTCGGCGTCCCCCGCGCCGCCGGACCCTGAAGGATCGGCCTGGGTCCTCTTGGTCGTGGAAGACGAAGGAACCGGGATCCCGCCGGAACTCCTGCCGCGCATCTTCGAGCCCCAGTTCTCAACGCGGTCCACCGGCACCGGCTTGGGGCTGCCCATCGTCCGAAGGCTCGTGGAGTCCTGGGGCGGCTCCGTGGACGCCGAAAGCGAGGTCGGCCAGGGCACGCGGCTGCTGTTGCGCCTGCGGAGCGGCTGACTCCCTTGGGCATTTGCCGCCTCCATAGTTTGGCACGAGAATTGCCGTGACTTGGGAGCGCAGTTCCGGCGACAGGCTTCGACTATCGAAGTCGGCCGCAGGTACGGACGCGCTCTCGTGGCGCGCACAAGGTGGAGGTAGCCATGTGGCTGTCCAAGTTGTCGTTGGTCCCTCTGGGCTTCGTCGCGGTTCTGGCCGTCGGCGTCGCCGTCCGGCCCGTGCCGGAGATATATCTCCTGGACTCCAAAGAGGTCCCTAGCGGTCAGGTCCAGGACGCATACGCCTCGGTAGAGGGTGCGGGGGCGACCTCGTCGCCCGTAGCTGGCTCCAAGCCGGGTGGCGACTTGCCCGGCCCGCCGGTGCCGACCACGGTCGTAGGACTCGCGGCGGAAATGGAGCGCCTGCTGCAGGCGTACTGCTTCGCTTGCGTGGCATGCGCACCCAAGAGCCACATGCTGGTGGGCGGGCCGCCGCCGCCGTTCAGCGATATGGTCATCGGGTTCCATCCCGAGAGCTGTGGAGCAGGATACTGCTCGATGCATCCTCGATGCAGTGGGCGAGCAACTTCGGGCGCGACGCCTCCCGATCTGTTGTCGGGGTCGCTCAAGGCGGTTGGTGCCGAAGAACTCGCGGCGCTCTTGGCCGAGCTTCCGCATCGTGTGCGGATCAATCACGACCGTCGGATGCTTCAGCTGATCGGGTGCCGGGAGCAAGTCGTGGCCAGCTACGGCGTAGCCTCGGTCCCCGCCCTGGAGCTGGTCCTCCAGTGAGCAGCCTGGCGCACTCCCGGTCGCGGCGGTTGTCACTTTGGCGACTTCGGCTGCCGGTCGCGGTGGCCGTCGCGCTCGGGATCGGCGCCTCCACGGCCAAGGCCCAGGAGTCGGTCGATGCCGTCGTGCTTGAGCCGTGCCGACGGTCTTGCGGCCTGACGCTGGTTCCCGAGCGCGAGTACGGCGCGGACTCGGGCGAAGAGATGATCGAGGCCGAGATAGCAATCGGCCGGCTGGACGCCTCCGGCCGGGCCTACGTGATCGCCGGCTGGTCGACTCCTCACGTCTGGGTGTTCGGCGCGGACGGGGGCTTACTGAGTCGGATCGGGCGTTTCGGCTCGGGTCCCGGGGAGTTCGGGGATATCAGCTCGATCGTGGTGACCGAAGACGGCGTGTTTTCCGTCCTGGACCGAGGTCGGGGGGCGATCATGACCTTCGACTGGACCGGCGAGCTGTTGAGGGAGGTCCGAACGGAGACCTGGTTGCCGCTAGGGTTCGAGACGCTGCCGTTGGATGGGTCGTTGGTGCTCCATGTGGCCGACATCCAGACACCCGCCCAGGTGGGGTATCCTATCCATGTGGTGGATCTCGAGAGCGGCACGATCCGAGAGTCGTTCGGGTCTCGGACGGGGGAATACGACCTGGGGAACCGGTTGACGAGCCGGACGATCGCCCGTGGTCCGGGCAGTTCCATATGGATGGCTCCTCGATCCGGTTCCTACCAAGTCGAGCTGTGGGAGTCGAACACGCTTGTGCGCGTGTTGCGGCGCGACGTGGAGTGGTTTCCGCCCGACGAGCTGGGGGGGCACGGCTGGGAGGAGAAGCCGGGTCCCACAGTTAACTACATTGCGTCCGACGATTCCTTGCTTTGGGTGTTCGCCACCACTGCCGACGAACGCTGGGCGGAGGCGGGCGCAACCCGCGACTGGGACCTGTTCGTCGACACCAGGATCGAGGTGATCGACTGGCAACGGGGACGCGTGTTGGCCAGTGAACGCTTTGACGAGGACTACGACGGCTGGGTCGAGCCGGGCCTGATCGGCAACTTGGTGGTGACGCCGACGGGTTCGGTGCGGTACGTGATCTACCGGGTTCAACTGGAAGAGGTTTCTCCTCCCTCCGGCTCGTCGGAGCGCGTTCCCCGGTGAGCAGCTTCGCGTACTCCCGGGCGCGGCGGTTATCGAACAGCCGGCTACTGTTGCCGGTTGCTGTGGCCGCCGCGCTCGGGGTTGGTGCCTCCATGGCCACGGCCCAGGAGTCGGTCGATGCCGTCGTGCTGGAGCCGTGTCGGGAGTCTTGTGGCCTGACGCTGGTTCCCGAGCGCGAGTACGGCGCGGACTCGGGCGAAGGGATGATCGAGGCGGAGATGGCAATCGGCCGGCTGGACGCCTCCGGCCGGGCCTACGTGATCGCCGGCTGGTCGACTCCCCACGTCTGGGTGTTCGGCGCGGACGGGAGCCTACTCAGTCGGATCGGGCGTTTGGGCTCGGGTCCCGGGGAGTTCGGGGACATCGGCTCGATCGTGGTGACCGAAGACGGCGTGTTTTCCGTCCTGGACCGAGGCCGGGGGACGATCATGACCTTCGACTGGACTGGCGAGCTGTTGCGGGAGGTCCGAACGGAGAACTGGTTGCCGCTGGGGATCGAGACGGTGCCGCTGGAGGGGTCGCTGGTGCTTCATGGGGCCGACATCCAGACACCCGCACAAGTGGGGTACCCAATCCACGTGGTTGACCTCGAGAGTGGCAAGATCCAAGAGTCGTTCGGGTCTTTGACGGGCGAATACGAATTGGGGACCCGTTTGGGCCCCCGGACGATCGCGCGCGGTCCCGACCGCTCCGTATGGATGGCTCCTGTATGGGGTTCCTACCGAATCGAGCTTTGGGAGTCGAACACGCCTGTGCGCATTTTGCGGCGCGACGTGGCGTGGTTTCCGCCCGACCAGATGGGAGGCCACGGCTGGGAGGATAGGCCGGTCCCTAGGGTGAGGGAGATCGCATCCGACGATTCCTTGCTCTGGGTGTTCGCCACCACTGCCGACGAACGCTGGGCGGAGGCGGGCGCAACGCGCGACTGGGACCTGTTCCGGGACACCAGGATCGAAGTGATCGACTGGCGACGGGGACGCGTGCTGGCCAGCGAACGCTTCGACGAGCACTACGACGGCTGGGTTGAGCCGGGCCTGATCGGCAGGTTGGCGATATCGCCGACGGGTTCGGTGCGGTACGTGACCTACCGCGTTCAACTGGAGGAGGGTACCCCTCCCTCGGGCTCGCCGGAGCGCGTTCCCCAGTGAGCGACTTCCCGCACTCCCGGGCGCGGCGGTCGTCGAACAGCCGGCTACTGCTGCCGGTCGGGGTGGCCGTCGCGCTCGGGATTGGCACCTCCATGGCCACGGCCCAGGAGTCGGCCGACGCCGTCGTGCTGGAGCCGTGCCGACGGCCCTGCGGCTTGACGCTGGTTCCCGAGCGCGAGTACGGCGCGGACTCGGGCGAAGGGATGATCGAGGCGGAGATGGCAATCGGCCGGCTGGACGCCTCCGGTCGGGCCTACGTGATGGCCGGCTCGGCGACTCCCCACGTCTGGGTGTTCGGCACGGACGGGGGCTTGCTGAGTCGGGTCGGGCGTTTCGGCTCGGGTCCCGGGGAGTTCCGGGACATCGGCTCGATCGTAGTAACCGAAGACGGCGTGTTTTCCGTGCTGGACCGGGGCCGGGGTGCGATCATGACCTTCGACTGGACCGGCGAGCTGTTGCGGGAGGTTCGAACGGAGAACTGGCTACCGCTGGGTATCGAGACGTTGCCGTTGGAGGGATCGTTGGTGCTTCATGGGGCCGAGATCCAGACACCCGCCCAGGTGGGGTATCCCATCCACGTGGTGGACCTCGAGAACGGCACGATCCGAGAGTCGTTCGGGTCTCGGACGGGGGAATACGAACTGGGGACCCGTTTGGGTGCCCGGACGATTGCGCGCGGTCCGGGCCGCTCCGTATGGATGGCCCCTGAACGCGGTTCCTACCGAATCGAGCTGTGGGAGTCGAACACGCTTGTGCGCGTGCTGCGGCGCGACGTGGAGTGGTTTCCGCCCGACCAGATGGGGGGCCACGGCTGGGAGGAGAAGCCGGGTCCCGTGGTGGCTCATATTGCGTCCGACGATTCCTTGCTCTGGGTGTTCGCCTCCACAGCCGACGAACGCTGGGCGGAGGCGGGCGCAACCCGCGACTCGGACCTGTTCCGCGACAGCAGGATCGAGGTGATCGACTGGCGACGGGGACGCGTGTTGGCCAGCGAGCGCTTCGACGAGGACTACGACAGCTGGGTTGAGCCGGGCCTGATCGGCACGTTGGCGATATCGCCGACGGGCTCGGTGCGGTACGTGACCTACCGCGTTCAACTGGAGGAAAGCCCTTCTTCCCCGCGCCCATCGGAGCCCGTCCCTCAATGAGCAGCTTCCCGCACTCCCGGGCGCGGCGGTCGTCGAGTAGCCGGCTTCTGCTGCCGGTCGCGGCGATCGTCGCGCTCGGGGTCGGCTCCTCCACGGCCACGGCCCAGGAGTCGGTCGATGCCGTCGTGCTGGAGCCGTGCCGGGAGCCGTGCGGCCTGACACTGGTTCCCGAGCGCGAGTACGGCGCAGACTCGGGCGAAGGGATGATCGAGGCCGAGATGGCAATCGGCCGGCTGGACGCCTCCGGCCGGGCCTACGTGATCGCCGGCTGGTCGACTCCTCACGTCTGGGTGTTCGGCGCGGACGGGAGCCTACTCAGTCGGATCGGGCGTTTCGGCTCGGGTCCCGGGGAGTTCGGGGACATCGGCTCGATTGTGGTGACCGAAGACGGCGTGTTTGCCGTCCTGGACCGAGGCCGGGGGGCGATCATGACCTTCGACTGGACTGGCGAGCTGTTGCGGGATGTTCGAACGGAGAACTGGTGGCCGCTGGGTATCCAGACGGTGCCGTTGGAGGGGTCGCTGGTGCTTCATGTGGCCGACATTCCGACGCCCGCACAAGCGGGGTATCCCGTCCACGTGGTGGACCTCGAGAGCGGCGCGATCCGAGAGTCGTTCGGGTCTTTGACGGGGGAGTACGAACTGGGTACCCGGTTGCGCCGGCTTACGATCGCCCGTGGTCCGGGCCGCTCCGTATGGATGGCCCCTGTGTGGGGTTCCTACCAAGTCGAGCTGTGGGAGTCGAACACGCTTGTGCGCGTATTGCGGCGCGACGTGGAGTGGTTTCCGCCCGACCAGATGGAGGGCCACGGCTGGGAGGACAAGCCGGATCCCGCAGTGGTTAGTATCGCATCCGACGATTCGTTGCTCTGGGTGATGGCCTTCACCGCCGATGAACGCTGGGCGGAGGCGGGCGCAACCCGCGACTGGGACCTGTTCCGGGACACCAGGATCGAAGTGATCGACTGGCGACGGCGACGCGTGCTGGCCAGCGAACGCTTTGACGGGCACTACGACGGCTGGGTCGAGCCTGGCCTAACCGGCAACTTGGTGGTGACGCCGACGGGCTCGGTGCGGTACGTGACCTACCGCGTTCAACTGGAAGAGGGTTCCCAGGACGGCGCTGGTCCCGGATAGTCGGGACCAGCGCCGCTGCCGTCACGGCTCCGGGCCGCCCTCCGATTCGTTGTCCACCGAGTAGTCCCCCGGGGGTTCCTGCACCACAAGCCGGCGCGGCGCCGAGCGCTCGTCGAGCTTGGTGCCGAGGACGCCCACGGCCGCATTCAGTTCGCCGATTTGGGCGCTCATGGCCGTCCTCATCTCGCCGATTTGAGCGTCCACGGCCGTCCTCAGTTCGCCGATTTGGGCGTCCACGGTCGTCTTTATCTCGGCGGTTTGGGCGCTCACAGCCGCATTCAGCTCGCCGACCTGGACGCTGACGGACGTCTTCAGCTGACTGATCTCGGCGACGAGCTCCAGGTGGTCGGCACGAGTCCGATCCTCGAGCCGGTCGATGCGCCGTCCGAGGGCTTGGTCTCCCTCCTTGATGCGCCGTTCCAGAGCTTGGTCCCTTTCCCTGGTGCGCTCCTCGAGCCGGTCGATGCGCCTTCCGATGTCGGCCCGCAGCGCCAGCAGAAGCCCAGCGACGGAGACGACGACGGACACGATGGTTATGAAAGCGTCGCTGGCGAGAAAGCCCACCTGTCCCTTGCCTCCTCCGGGAGCCGCCCGGTCAGTCCGATCCGTGAGTGAGTGTCTCGCCGATCCCGGACCTGGGAGTCGGCATGGGCTACCAGCGTAACACGCTGGTCAAGCCTCCCGGGCGATCGGGCTCCCGTAGATTCGAGAAGGGCAGATCAAGCGGCGCCTGTCGGAGCTGGACGGGTCCGTCCCGAGGTCGGGGGTGCCTGCTCCGCGGTCCCCGCTTCGCCCCACGCCCAACCCCTCGCCTTGATCCGCTTCCACCTCCGCTACCATCGTTCCTGTCGCGATCCCGGACGTCTCATCTTGATTGTCGCCAGGGTCTCATCCTGACTGTCGCTCTACACCTGGCCAGCCGACGGCTGTAGCGTAGCGCGATCTGCGCCGCCAGCAGCTCCTCGATCGCTTCGGCCGCCGTCGACGCGGGCCAGCACGTCGGCCAGCGCTTCGAGCGCGCCTGGCATCTTCAAGTCCGCCAGCATCTCCGCGATCCGGCCTCTGCGCGACACCGCCTTCACGACGCCGCCTCCGCGACCTTGGCGTACTCGGCCAGCGGTCGCCGCTCCACCGCCACGACGGGACCGCCCGACTCCGGCGCCGCCTGCCGAGCCGACCGAGCGGTAGGGCCGCTCCGCCAAACGGCAGGAGCCGGTCCCGCTCGTCCTCGAAGCGGACCACGGGACACTGCTTCAACGTGCTGTGAACGCGAACGTTGGCCACCGTGTCGAGCCAGCGGCGGGCACGAGCGTTCAGATCGTCGTCGGAGACGAACTCCCGGCCGTAGAAGAAGCTGCTGCGGACGTAGTTGATCGGCCGCTCGACCTGCCCCTTTGTCTTCGCCCGACCTGCCCTGCACGCCGGATGCGGAAGCCCCAGTGCGCGCTGAACCGCAGGAACTCCCGGTTCTCCAGCAGCCGACCGCCCTCGCTGCGATCGTCGCTCTCCACGACCGCCCGCATCTGGTCGAAGGGCAGCTCGGCGGGCACGCCCCCGAAGAACGCGAACGCTCCCTCCAGGCCCCGCACCACCGTCTCCATCGTCTGCCGCTCGTAGTACCGGAGCCACAGCATCCGCGAGTAGCCCAGCACCACCACCAGCGCGTACCGTTTGCCCCACGGCAGCACGAAGTCGGCGAAGTCCACCTGACCCTGTGCTGAGGCCCAGGAAGAAGATTGGCCAGGAACCGTCGCATATTGACCGAATATTGGCGTGTCCCCACGGTAAAAAAGCGGTAATCCTATTCATGCAAACCTAAAGAGGTCTCTAGTTGGCCCCAGTCGCTCACGCGAACAAAAAGGAACCCCATGAACAAGGTTAATCGCTGCTGTGAGCTCGGTCGTGACCAGCACCTTGGTTGCGCGTCAACTCAACGGGGCCGTCGGAAGACCAAACGATACGGAAACGACCAGCCTCAATTGCAAGATGTCGTTAGGAGGAGGCAATCTGACTATGCTCAATTCTCGGATTCGCCACTCATCCGTTGGGCTGTCCCAAAGCAGAAATTGTCAAGATGAGTTCCCGATTCAGGCCAGTTGATATTGAAATACCGTCATGTTCCTGCAACAATCCGGGCCCGGGCGGCGCGACCTGCGATTGCCCTTTCAAATATGACGAGCTTAACCGTAAGGACCAAGTCTGCGTTCTCACCCACGTACTCCGTACTATTAAGGGACCGGCCGTGGTAGCTGTCGATGCCGATTGGGGGGCGGGCAAGACAACCTTTCTGAAACTCTGGGCGCAACACCTACGTAACACGGGTTTGCCAGTAATGAGGTACAATGCATGGAAGACTGATTTTGCGAACCATCCGTTGATACCTCTCTGGGACGAGCTATCAGGTGCACTGAAGAAAATCGATCCATTAGGCAAGCACGTCACAAATTTACAAGGAAATGCCAAGAAACTAATCAAGAATATTACGGCTATTCACATTGGCTATGTCGGAATACAAATCAAACCTGTTAGGGATCCTGTTAAGACATATAGGGATACGAATAAACGGCTCAAGGAAATTCGGGGTACAATAGAAAGAATAGTAGCTTCACTTAAGCCTGAGAAGCCACTGATAATTCTTGTCGACGAACTAGATCGCTGTCGCCCTTCTTATGCAATTGAATTCCTTGAGGTCGCGAAGCATCTCTTTGATATCGACAATATCATCTTTGTTGTCGGTATAAACCAAACACAACTCAGGCATGCCGTCGGCGCCCTGTATGGCAATCTTTTTGACTCAGAGAAATACCTACGCCGCTTCTTTGATCACACATTCTCATTGCCGACATCGAATAGAGACAATTTTATTAGCCGACAACTTACCGTTGCCGGTCTTGGGCCAACCAACGACGGCGATATCGGTGGCGGTCCGCACGGTAAAATTTGTCTGGATCTGCTGAAAGCCTACTGCAAGGCACCTGATGTCAGCCTGAGAGAGATTCAAGAAATGATTCATCACGGCGGCTTGGTGTTGTCGTTATTGGCCGAGAAACGCAGTCGGTTCGAGTTGGCGACGGTCGTAGCGATTGTTATTAGATCGGCTGATCACACTATCTATAATAGAATCACCAATGCTGATATTTCGGACAATGATGCTTATGAGGCGCTTCAAGCCAATTCATCTATAGCATCGTTGCCGCATCCTATGGAGTTTGAGGCTGCAGTAATCATGGCCTGCCGCGATATGCTCGACGAGCGCGATGGGACCAAGTTTCTGCCTCGGTTGCAACGATATCAGGCTGAGTATGCTGAGTCAGCAAAGGCCAAGCAAATTTGCGATTTTATAGAAGAGGTGCAAAAACAGGATGGTTTCGGATTTCGACATGTGGTAAACCGTCTGGGGTTCTTGTCGACGCGGCATTTTAAGATGAAGCCGTAGCCCGCCTTGTTTCATTCATTGACGTTAAATAAGCGGGTCGGATGTGTCCGGCCAGTTGAGGCGCTTGATATAAGCCCGCCTTATTCACGAGATTTAGGCGTGAGGGGCGTGGTGCGCGGCGGCGAGGCCATTAGGTTCGAGGTTCGCAGCCGAGAGCCGGCGGCCTGCCGCACGCAACGCCAAGGTGAAGATAATTGGGTGCTCCGTTTCGGTACGACAAGTCGGTGCGGGTCGAGGTGCAGCCCGACAAGGTGACGGGCGACGCGGGCGTTCTCTTGTGTCGCGAAGTGTTGAGCGCGAGCGGCGTGGACCGCTGGTTGAGCGAGCGGATCGACGACGCTCGGGACCCGCGGAAGGTGCGGCATTCGCTGGCGGAGCTGGTGCGGACGGCGTGGCTGCTGGCGGCTCAGTGTCGTCGGGACCACGACGACGCGACGGCGTTGCGGGACGATCCGGCGTTCCGGCTGGCTGCGAGCGGGCGGGCGGGCACGACGCCGCTGGCGGCGGGGCGTGTGCTGGCGTCGCAGCCGACGCTGTCGCGGCTGGTGGCGATGCTGTCGCGGGGGGACAACCCGGCGGTGCTGCGGGAGGGGCTGGCGGGCTGGCGGCTGCGGGCGTGCAACGGCGGGCGTCGGCTGGCGGAGATGGTGGTGGACGTGGACAGCCTGCCGATCGAGGTTCACGGCAAGCAGCCGGGCAGCGGCTGGAACGGCTACTGCAAGGCGACGGTGTACCATCCGCTGGTACCGAACGGCTGGTCGGTGTGACCATGAGGGAGTGGGGTTCGTAGTGCGTGCCGGCGAGTTCGGTGGCAAGTGGCTGTCTCGGGCAATCATCGTCGTTGCGTTGGGTCTTGCCGCCTGCGGGGGGACCTCGGGCACGGCGCCAGACGGGACCACGGACGAAGGAACAGTCGCAGTGGTGGAGCTGTTTGCCGGTGCCGACCAGCGGGCCCGAATCGGCGAGACGCTTCGGGAGCCCGTCGTCGTGCGGCTCTTGGACGCGGGCGGTTCGCCGGTGACGGATGCGAAGGTGATGTTCGTATCGGCGGAAGGCCATGGCGCAGCCGACCCAATGGCGACGAGAAGCGATGCGGCCGGGCTCGCGGCCACGATATGGACGTTGGGCTACTCGATCGGCGAGCAAGTGCTGGCGGCAACGGTGCGAGAAGGCGTGTCGACCGAGGTCCGGGCGACGGCAGTCACGGGCCTGCCGGACTTGGTCGGGAGCTTGTCGCCCGGCACCGTGCCGACTTGGGCGGGGGGCAGCTTCGAGTACGTGGCCACTGTCCGCAACCTGGGTGACGCGACGGCGGCTGAGACCCGGGCGAGAACGTTCGTGTCGACCGACAACGTGATCACGACCTCGGACGAAGTGGTGGGTGCCCCGTCCCCGGTGCCAACGCTGGAGCCCGGCGAATCGGCGAGCAGGACTGGCTCGTTCACGGTGGATTCGACGGCGTCATTAGGGACGGTCCTTTACGTGGGTGAGTGTGTCGAGCCTGTGGAGTGGGAGTCGGACACGGCCAACAACTGCTCGGCGGCCATTGAGGTGACGGTGGCGGGTAGACCGGACTTGTCCTTGGAAGGCGTGTGGCCGGACAGCGTGGCTGTCGCGCCTGGGGGCAGCTTCGAGTATGCGGTGGCGATTTGGAACCGAGGTGCTAGCACGGCGGCCGCGACGAAGTCGAGGACATTTGCGTCGTTGGACTCCGTGATCACGAACTCGGACGAGGCGATCGGGGAGGCGTCGGATGTGCCGGCCCTTGGCCCGGGCGAATCGGCAAGCCGGGTTGCGACCTTTACGGCAACCGTGTCGGCGTCTCCAGGGACGGTGGTGTGGGTGGGCGAGTGCGTGGATGCAGTGGAAGGGGAGTTGGACACGGCCAACAACTGTTCGGCGGGGATCGAGGTGACGGTGACCGGCAGGAGGCCGGACCTGGTGGTGGGCGTGTCGCCGGACAGCGTGACGGTTGCGCCTGGGGGCAGATTCGAATACGCGGTAGCGGTTCGGAACCGGGGCGACGCGGCTTCCGCTGCGACGACGGTGAACGCGTTCTTGTCGGTCGATTCCGTCGTCACGACCTCGGACGAGCTGGTGGGCCCGGTTGCCCGCGTGCCCGCCCTCGACCCGGGCGAGGCGGTGCAGGGGACGGCTTCGATGACCGTGAGCCGGTCGGCGTCGCCGGGGACCGTGTTGTGGGTGGGCGAGTGCGTAGGCGCGGTGGAAGGGGAGTCGGACACGGGCAACAACTGTTCGGCGGCGATCAAGGTGGGGGTTCTCGCAACGGGCAGCCTTCGGGCGGCGAGACCGGCGGTTGCGCAACGGCCCGACGGGTCGGGCTCCAAAGCGCTGGCACCGGTCCTTGTCGCCGTGGTCGGACCGGCCGGCCGAATCGAGTTCCGGCCGGTCGCTGGAAACTCCCAGCCGAGTGCGGCGAGCGTGTGCCCGGGACGTTCGTGGCCGGCCACAGGCGCATCGCCGCGGCTGTGTCGCTCGTCGGGAGAGTTCGTGCTCGTCGGGAGCCGACGGTCGAAATGAGACGGCCGGTAGTAAGGAAACCAGAAGAACCAAGGAGAAGGGCCATGCATCGCGACATCCTCAACAAGGCTGCACGCAAGCACGCGGTTGCCACATTTGTCTTCGCGCTCGCGGCGACGGCCTGCAACGACGAGCTGACCGAGCCCCTGGTCGAGCCAGTCCCGGTGGCGGCCAACGCGCTCGCGACGGCGGCTAGCGATCGGGCCGTGCTGGTGGCTCTGTACGAAGCGACCAACGGCCGGGACTGGGACGACAGCGACAACTGGCTGACCAGCGCGCCGCTGGACGCCTGGCACGGAGTCGAGACGGACGGAAGTGGTCGGGTCCGAAGCTTGAGGCTGGCGACAAACAATCTGACCGGCGAGATTCCGCCCGAGCTGGGCAACTTGGCGATGTTGGACATTCTAATCCTGGGCGCGAACAAGTTAGAGGGTGCGATTCCGTCCGAGCTGGGCGACTTGTCCAATTTGCAGTATCTGGGTCTGTCCAACGCCGGCTCGGACTACTGGGGTGACGGCGGACTGGAAGGTGAGATTCCATCCGAGCTGGGCGGATTGACCAATTTGGAGACGCTGGATCTGAGTCGCAACGGCCTTACGGGCGAGATTCCTCTGGAGCTCAGTAGCCTGTCCAACTTGCGGCGTCTGTCCCTGCACAGCAACCGCTTGGGCGGCGGCCTTCCGCCGGCGTTGGCCGACTTGTCTCTCAACTATCTATACTGGGGCAGCAACACCGGTCTGTGTGCGCCTGGCACGCGGCGATTCATCAGCTTCGTCAAGGCAATCGATTCCAGTTCGGAAGGACCGTTCTGCCACGAAGCCGACGCGGAGGTGTTGCGCTATGTCCACCATTCGACTGGTGGATCGACATGGGCGCGGGCCGAGGGCTGGCTTCTGCCGGGACCTCTGAACGACTGGCACGGTGTAGAAGCCGATACGGTGTTCGGCCGTGTCGTCGGACTCGACTTGAGAGAAAAAGGTCTGTCGGGCCGGTTTCCAGCCAAGCTGGCGTCGCTGGGATCGCTTCGCGAGTTGCGACTCGACGGCAACGCCGGGCTGGACGGTCGGTTTTCCTCGGGAATGGCTGCTCTGCCGTTGCGGACCCTTTCGTACGAGAGCACGAATCTGTGCACTCCAGAGGACCCTGCGTTCCGTGCTTGGCTGCGTTCGATACCGTCGCATTCTGGCACCGGTGTTGAGTGCCCGCCTCTTGCCGACCGCGACATACTCGAGATACTGTTCGATGCCACAGGCGGCCAGGACTGGAGCGAGAACGACAACTGGCTGACCGAGGCACCGCTGCACCAGTGGCACGGAGTCGAGGCGGACGACCAGGGCAATGTCGTATCGATACGCCTATACGACAACGACCTGATGGGCGAGATCCCGTCCGAGCTGGGGAGCTTGTCGAACTTGCGGAATCTGTGGCTCCCCGCAAACAATTTGGTCGGCGAGATCCCGCCTGAGCTGGGCGACTTGTCGAACTTGTGGAGTCTGGCCTTGTGGGGTAACGACTTGGTCGGCGAGATCCCGTCCGAACTGGGCAAATTGGCAAACTTGCATTATCTATCGCTGTCGGCGACCGACCTGACGGGCGAGATCCCGCCTGAGTTGGGCGGCTTATCGAATTTGTGGTATCTGGCACTGCACTCAAACAATTTGGTCGGCGAGATCCCGCCTGAGCTGGGCGACTTGTCGAACTTGCGGTATCTATTTCTGACGAACAATGACTTAGCAGGTGGGATTCCGTCCGCGCTAGCCAACTTGGACCTGTGGGCTCTCGCCTTGCCAGGCAACGACTTGGCGGGTCAGATTCCGCCTGAGCTGGGCGGTATGGCGAACTTGCAGGAACTGTGGCTGTCGGACAACTCTCTGGTCGGTGAGATTCCTGCCGAGCTGGGCCGCTTGACCAACTTGGAAGTACTGACAATGAACGGCAACGACTTGGTCGGTGGGATTCCGGCCGAGCTGGGCGGCTTGGTCCAATTGAGAGAATTCCGCCTGGCTGGCAATGCAGGCCTGTCCGGAGCCTTACCCCGGTCGTTTGCGAACTTGCAACGGTTGGAGACGCTCAGCTTGGCCGGCACAGCATTGTGCGCTCCAGACGACTTCGCCATTCGGTTGTGGCTGAGGTCGATGTGGTCGGTCAATCCGTATGTTCCCATATGCAAGGCAGAGACGAAGGCCGCGACGGCCACGGCATACATCGTGCAAGGTGTGCAGTCGGCGGACATTCCCGTGCCTCTGGTCGCGGGCAAGCGGGGGTTGCTGCGCGTGTTGGTGGCGGCTCCCGAAGCGAACGGGGCGCCCGTACCCACGGCGTGGGCCACGTTCTACCAGCCGGACGGGTCGAGCCACAGCGTTCGAGTGCGGTCGGGGAACGGAACGATACCGGCCGAAGTCGAGGTCGCGGAAGGCAGTCTCGAGCGTTCTGCGAATGTCGTGGTTCCGGGAGAGGTGTTGCGTCCGGGCGTCGAGATGGTGGTGGTGCTGGACCCAGAGGGGGCGCTGGATCCGGCGTTGGGCGTTCCGCGGCGCATTCCTGCTACTGGGCGGACAGCGCTGGACGTGTACGAGATGCCGTCGTTCGACGTGACGGTGGTGCCGTTCCTGTGGGAGACCGAGCCCGACTCTTCCATCTTGGACCGAGTGGCGGAAGAGTCGCTCTTTGAAGAGACGCGACTGTTGCCGATCGGCGAGATGAACGTGACGGTTCACGAGCCCGTTTGGACGTCCACCAACAATGGATTCGATCTTCTGGACGAAACCGCGGCGATTCGAAGCATGGAGGGCGGAACAAGCTACTACATGGGTACCGCAGGGAGCTTTACGGGTGGAATCGGCGGCGTGGCGTATCTTGGGGCGAGGACTATGTTCTCCGGCCCGTGGCCCTCTACGGTCGCACACGAGTTCGGACACAACCTGAGTCTGCTTCACGCGCCCTGTGGAACGACGGGTGACCCCGGGTATCCGCACAGCAATGGCCGGATCGGCGTGTGGGGCTACGATCATCGGTCCCGGTCCTTGGTGAGTCCAGGCGGCAAGGACATCATGACCTACTGCGATCCGTCTTCGGGGTTCAGCGACTACTCGTTCGCCAAGGCGTTCTGGTGGCGCCTGAGCGTCGAAGCGGGAGTCGTGGAGGAATACGAGCCGATGCGGGCGTTGCTGCTCTGGGGCGGTGTTGGTCCTGACGGGCGCCCGTTCCTGAACCCAGCGTTCGTGGTTGAGGCGCCGCCGACCCGCTGGACGGGACCGGCTACTTGGGAGGTGGCGGGCGAGGCCGAAGACGGCCGCGTGCTCTTCACCCGGCGCTTCGAGATGGCCGAGATGGCGGACGGCGACGGCCGACAGTCGTTCGTGCTTGCGCTGGCGGCGGAGTCGAACTGGGCGGACGCGCTGTCGCGAATCGTGCTGACGGGCCCGGACGGCACGACGACGATGGACGCGCAGTCCGGCCCGGCGGCGGCGCTGCTGCGGGACCCGGCCACGGGCAGGGTGCGCGGCATCCTGCGCGACTGGTCCGGTTCGGGGGCGGCGCAGCCGGACGGGGGGCGGGCGCTTCCAGAGCCGGGGCTGGAGGTGCAGGTCAGCGCTGGCATCCCGCGCCCAGACGCATGGCGCCGCTGAGCGAAAGATGCGGCGACGTTGAACGGCTGTCGGCGTCAGAAACGCGGATCGGATATCCACGCAAAATGACCGGATTCTGACGTACTTGTTGCTCGGTCGCGCAGGGCTATGATTTGTGGCTCACCGTCACCGCTTCCGGCCCAATCAACCAAGGAAACTCCATTGATCCGATCAGCCTTCTCCGTCTCGCTCCTGGCGCTCGTGTTGGGAGGGGCGGCGACGCTGGACGCCCAGCAAGTCCGCGTCGTGTCGGACGAGATCTCCGTGCGGCTCGATCCCGAGGCCTCCAGCCCGGTCATCACTACGCTCTCCGCCGGCATGCTGGTGGACTGGGTCGGCGAATCCGGCTCCTTCTACGCGATCTCGCTTCCTGGAGAGACGGGCCAGGAGAATCTGGTGGGTTCTGGCCAGCGAAGTGGAGATAGTGGGAATGCGAGTTCCCTCGGGAGGAGTCGTCCAGACGACCGGAGGGGCGGCCGCCGCCGAAATGTCCATACCCGACCTGGAGCGTCAGTACGAAAGGGAGATGGAGCGCCGACGGTCGGGACGGAAGAAGGTCATTTGGGGCGTGGTGCTGGCGGCGGCCGCCTACGCGGCGCTGGAGTACATTCCGCCCCTGTCGGTTCCCGACCCGGCGGACTACGACAGCGACGAAGACTATCAGTCAGCCGTTGACCGGCGCTCGGCCGCCGAAACGGGCCGATCCGTAGTCACCGGCCTGAGCGCCGCTCTCGGCGCCTGGGGCGCGTTCCAGTGGGGCTACGGGTGGCGGAACACGCGCAACCTGGGGTTGAACCTTCGACAGGCCTCCGCGCCTTCCATCGACGAGCGGTACGTCCAAGCCCAGGAACCCGCCTTATTCATGACTCGTGTGAAGTTGTCGTTGGGGCGAGATTGCGGACGTGCACAAGGCGAGCAGGGCAAAACGAGCGCGCGAGCGGGCCGAATTGGCGATTTCAGACGGTGGAGACGAGGCGCGCAAGGGGATTTTGGGCGTTCGGAGCGCGCTCTTGCGCGTGCTGGACGCACTGGTGAGTCGGAGCGGCCGTCGAGGCCGGAACGGCGACGGGCGCTGGTGCGGCGCTAGCCGCCCGGGTCCGGCAGCAGTGCGAGCTGTCGGACGGCCAGCGTCCAGTGGCCCGCCGAGCGGCCGACGATCGTGACGACGCGGCGTCCGGACACGGTGAACCGAGCGGGGGCGCGCAGCACGCGTTCGAGCAGGCGACGCAAGCTCCACCCGGTCTGGGTGGCGCGTTCCAGCAGCGTGCGCAGCACGTGCATGGTCTGGTAGCCGAACAGCGCGACGAGCAGGCGCACCTCGTTGCAGGCGAAGGCGTCGACGCTCGGGCCGCGCTGGCCGACCGGTCGGCCCCCGTACCAGCGCTTGGGCCGCGGCGACGACGACAGCGCCGGGTCCACCACGCTCTTCAACTCGCCCATGTGGCCCTCCGCCTTGCCGCGCTTCCGGTAGAGCGCCAGCAGCGCGTCGGCGGGCATCGCGGCCGCCGCCATCGACGTGATCAGCCGGAACACCTCCGGGAACAGCTCGCCGGGCCGCTCCTTGACCACGCACACCACGCGCCTGGACCACGACCACGAAGCCGCCCGGCAGCCCTGCTCCGGCTCCCACCACCACACTGGAGTCGATGCTCGAGGCGTGGTGCAGGGAGCAGCCGGGTGCCGGAGACGCTCACGTGGCCGGGGTGGTCTCCAACGCCCGCACCGGGAGGCCGTTGCCCGGTGCCCGGGTAGAGGCCTTCGTCGATCCGGCCCGAGCGCCAGCGGGACAGGGAAGGGCTTCCACGGTGTCGGGGATCGGCGGCGAATTCCGTCTGTGCAACGTGGAGACGGGGCGCGACGTCTTGGTGCGGGCCACCTTCGGGTCGAACGAGGGCGCAACGGCAAGGATCGACGGGCCGGGCCCGCGAATGCAGGACCTTTCGGTCGAGGTCTCGGACCCGGTGGCGATCATGGGCACGGTGCTGGACCATTCGACGCGGCAACCCATTGTTGGCGCCGCCGTGTCGCTCACGGGCACGGGGCAGGCGACCTACACCAACGACGAAGGCAAGTTCGCCTTCGTTGGGGTGACGCCGGGCGACCACGTCATCGAAACCAAGCAAATGGGCTACGCTTTCCGGGCCGACTCGCTGTCCCTGCTGAGCAACGCCTTTGGCCTGAGGATCCCTCTCGCCGTGGAGGCTATACCCCTGGATCCAGTCGTGGTTTCGACGCCGTCGCGAACTCCCGACCCGACCCGACGAGCCATGACCACTCGCTTCCTGGGCATCACAGAGGCCGAAATGGACGCCATGCGGCACCGGGCGACCGACATGGCCACCGTGCTCCGGCACGCCAACATCCCCAGCTTGCGGATTAGAGAGATGCAACACCCGGGGACGCGCCTTCGGGTTGGGCTGTGCATTGAGTCCGGTCGAAGGACGGGGGTGATCTGGGACCGTGGCGTCCGCCCTTGCGAGTCCGTTGCGGTGTTGCTGGACGACATCGCGATCAGCGACCCAAGTGGGTTCTTGGACTCGATGCGGGCCCAGGACGTGGCGAGCGTCCAGTGGATTCCCGGGATAGAGGCCCAGGTGCTCTATGGGCCCCGGGGAAGAAACGGCGTGTTGCTGATCTACACCCGTCGGCAGTAGATGCATCCGCTTACGCCATGAGACGACACAACCGGCAGATCGACATCTTCGGGATGGCGTCCCTCGACCTCTTCGCATCGGCGATGGGCGCGTTCATCCTCATCGCGATCGTGATCTTTCCCTATGTTCGCAACGCCGATCCGGCCCCGGTCGCGCCCGCCCCGCCCGTCGTTGCCGCTGTCCAGCCAGCGGAGCCCACAGAGCCTCCGCCGGAACCAGCCGTTTGCCCCGTGTGCCTGCCGGCGCCGACTCCGCCTGCGCCCGTGTGTCCGGTCGTCCCGGCACTCGTAGACGCGGACGATCCGCCCACATGCGCCTGTCCGTCGGTCGCGCCCGCGCCCGAGTGCCCGTCAATTGCAACCGCAGCGCCGCCCCCGGTTGTCCCGGTGCGGCCAACCGCAACACGCCCCGTCGAGAGGGTCACGCAGTTCCCGCATTTGGATCTGGTGATCGTCCTGGACGTGACCAGCAGCATGGGCCGCCAAGTGGCGTCCCTGAAGACGGAGGTGGGCCAGCTGAGCGACCTTCTGAACCGCCTGTCGCCCAGCCTGGGCCTCGGGCTCGTGGCGTTCGGCGACCGCTACTGGGAACGGCCCCTGACGATCTTCCCGTTGCGGGAGATATCAGGTCCCACGTTGAATCGGTCGGCGTTCCGCGGCTTCGTGAACAACTTGGCGGTCGGCATGGGGAGGGGTCGGGGAAGTAACTCCGACGGGCCGGAGGCGGTTCTGATGGCCCTCGCCGAAGCCGCCCGCATGCAATGGCGCGCTCATGCAGAGCAGCGGGTGATCGTCCTCGTCACCGACAACACGGCCTACCCCGAGGAGCTAAACTCTTCAATCCTCACCGCTGCACAGATCGCTCGGGGGACCGGGCACAGAGTGTCCACCGTCTACATCAACACCACCGGGGCTTCCGACATCGTGGCCGAATCGTTCCTGCAACAGGTCGCCAACGCGGGCCGGGGCGGCTCGCTGACCGTCAACCTGCTGCTGTCGCTGCTGTAACCGGCAACTTCAGCCTGCTCGGCTCCCGTGGCGGCTTGACCCGTCGGTCGCCGGCCCACACTCTTCCATCATGGTTGCCGTGTACTGCGAGTGCCCGCTTCTGCGGGAACGGTTGCGCCCGCCCCTGTCCGGCGTGGATGTCGCGTGGACGGAGACGTGGGACGACTTCACGGCAGTATGGTCGAGGGCGGAGGCCGGGGTCTACTGCACGCCGGACTACACGTCGGACGACTCGGTGCGGTTGCGGAAGGTCGTCGGCGCGTCCGTGGGCGGGCCGAGTTGCGTCGTTGTCACGCCCCTGTCCCTGGGACGGCTGCAACTGCTCCGCGAGATGGACCGATGCTGGTTCCAGGTCGTCTGGGCAGAGGAAGTTGGGGACTGCCTGCTGGTCGGCCTCCAAAGAGCCGGATGGCACAAGGACCCGCTCTGGATGCTCGCCAACCGCATCCTGGCTGGCACGAAGCCGAGACCGCAGGTGGAAAAGGCGTTGCGGATCGCTTGCGGACTCGACCAGCCAAAATCCCCCCCCCCCCCCCTAATGTAAAAGGGTTAGCACGTCAAGTGTACGTGGAGCCCGACACCCTGCGCCGCTACTGGCGGGCGGACCTTCCTATCCGTTGCGGTCCCAAGGAGTTCCTGGGGTGGGCGGTCCTGCTCTGGGCGGTGCCGCAACGCCGGACCAAGTCGTGGGATCGGATTTGCTCCGAGGGCCAGTTCAGGCGTCGCATGCTCGAGCGGCTGGCTCGGCGCAAGCTGGGATGCACGTTGGGGGCCGCGGCACGGGACCCCGAGCGCGTGACGAGCGCCTTCGCGGCGTGGGTGGTCGAGCGGTCCGACGCGGACGCGACCCGGCAAAGCGGTAGCTGAGTGCCGATTCCGGCCACCGCCGTCTCACGCCTCCGGGCCGTCCTCCGGCTCGTCGCCCGCCTTGTAGTCCGCACGGGGCTCCTGCAGCACGAGTCGCTGCGGCGCCGATCGCTCGTCGAGCTTGGCGCCGAGGATGCCCACGGCCGTCTTCAGCTCGGTGGTTTGCGCGCTCACCGTCGCATTCAGCTTGGCGATCTGAGCGCTCACGGCCTTCGTCAGCTCGGCGATCTGGGCGCTCACGGACGTCTTGATCTGGCCGATCTCGGCGACGAGTTCCAGGTGGTCGGCGCGAGCCCGATCCTCGACCCGGTCGATACGCCTGCCGAGCCTGTCTTCAACCCGGTCGATGCGCTTCTCGGTGCGGTCGACGCGCTTGCCGATGTCGGCGCGCAAGGCTAGGAAGAGCCCGATCGCGGAGCCGACGACGGAAAAGATCGTCACGAAAGTTTCGCTGGTTAGGAAGTCCATCCCGTCCTTGCTCCCGGGGGTCCCCCGGGCAGTTACGGCTTACCGCGTGAGTGCCCGTCTGAAACCATAGAGTAACGGGCGTGGCAAGCCCCCGCCCGCACATGCCCGGGGACTCGCGATGTGGTGCGGATCGCACTTTCGGCCACCGCTGTCGTCATGCGTCCGGGCCGTCTTCCGGCTCCTTGGTAGTCGGCACGGGGCTCCTGCACCACGAGTCGCTGCGGTGCCGATCGCTCGTCGAGCTTGGCGCCGAGGACGCCCACGGCCGTCTTCAGCTCGGTGGTTTGGGCGCTGACCGTCGCATTCAGCTCGGCGATCTGAGCACTGACGGACGTCTTCATCTGGCTGATCTCGGCGACGAACTCCAGGCGGTCGGCGCGAGCCCGATCCTCGACCCGATCGATGCGCTTGCCGAGCCTGTCTTCAACCCGGTCGATGCGCTTGCCGATGTCGGCGCGCAAGGCCAGGAAGAGCCCTATCGCGGAGGCGACGACGGAGACGATCGTCACGAAAGCCTCGCCATTCCGACCACCGCTGTCGTCACGGCTCCGGGCCGCCGCCCGGCGCTTCGCCCGCCGTATAGCCTCCCGGGGGCTCCTGTGCCACGAGATGCAGATGCCGCGGCACCGATCTCTCGTCGACCTTGACCCCGAGGACGCCCACGGCCGTCTTCAGCTCCTGGATGTCCGCGGCGAGCTGTCGGTAGTCGGCGTGGGCCCGACTTTCGAGTCGACTGACGCGCTCTTCAAGCCTCTCCACGACCAAGCCAATGCGATCTCCATCCATACTCGTCCCGTCCCTTTCCCCGGGCCTCGCCCGGTCGATGAGCGAATCCTGCCTCCAACACCATAACCAGCTTGGCAAGCCCCCCCCGGCGGGGACTTCAGGCCTCCCGCACCTCCCGCACCAGGTCCGACATTGCCTGCTTGGCGTCGCCGAAGAACATCATGGTGTTCTCCAGGTAGAAGAGGTCGTTGTCGATGCCGGCGAACCCGGCGCTGAGCGAGCGCTTCATGACGATCACGCTCCGGGCTTGGTCCACGTCCAGGATCGGCATTCCGGCGATCACCGAGTCCGGGTCGCGGGCCGCCGGGTTCACCACGTCGTTGGCGCCCACCACCAGGACCACGTCGGTGGAGGCGAACTCGGGGTTGATCTCGTCCAGGTCGAGCAGCTGGTCGTAGGACACGTCCGCCTCCGCCAGCAGGACGTTCATGTGGCCGGGCATTCGGCCCGCCACCGGGTGGATGCCGAAGCGCACCGTCGCGCCCCGCTCCTGGAGCATGTCGCACACCTTCTTCAGCTCGTGCTGGGCCTGCGCCACGGCCAGCCCGTAGCCCGGCACCACCACCACCGAACCCGCGTAGGCCAGGATCATCGCCGCCTGCTCTGCGTCCACGTCGCGCACCGGGCGCTCCCCGGTCTTGATCCGCGCCTTGGGTCCCTCCGCCCCGAACGCGCCGAACGCCACGTTCCCCAGCGAGCGGTTCATCGCCTTGCACATGATCTGGGTCAGGATCAGCCCCGAGGCGCCCACCAGCGCGCCCGCGATGATCAGGATCATGTTGCCGAGGACGAACCCGGTGGCCGCCGCCGCCAGCCCCGAGTAGGAGTTGAGGAGCGAGACCACCACGGGCATGTCGGCGCCGCCGATGGGGATCACCAGCAGGACCCCCAGGACCAGGGCCGCCGCGGCCAGGGCGAAGTACATCTCCGGCGTGGGGTCGCCGGCCGCGAACGCGACGCCCGCCGCCAGAATGCCCAGGAAGAGGACGGCGTTGGCGGTCTTCTGCAACGGGAACACGACGGGGTTGCCCGTGACCACCCCCTGCAGCTTGCCGTAGGCGATGAAGCTGCCGGACAGCGTGACCGCGCCGATCAGCGTGCCCAGGATGATCGTCGCCCCCGAAGCGGCGGCCAGCTCGCCGCCGGCCCCGGCCACGCGAAGGAACTCGGCCCCGGCCACCGCCGCCGACGCGCCGCCCCCGAAGCCGTTGAACGCAGCCACCAGCTGGGGCATCGCCGTCATCTGGATCGTCCGGGCCAGCACCGCCCCCGCCAGCGCCCCCGCCACCACCGACGCGGCCACGGTGGGCCAGCTCAGTATCTGATTCTGGAGCACGGTGACCAGCACGGCCACCAACATGGCCAGAGCGGCTCGGGCGTTCCCCGACCGGGCGGTGGCCGGCGAAGAGAGCTGCTTGATCCCCGAGACGAAGAGGAAGGCCGAGGCCAGCAGCGCCAGATGCGCGATCAAGGTCGTGTTCACGGCGCGCTCAGCCTTTCTTGAACATGCGGAGCATGCGGTCGGTCACCATGAAGCCGCCGACCACGTTCGTCGTCGCCATCACGATCCCCGCCGCGCCCAGCCACTTGACCACCGGAGTCGTGGCCGCCCCGGTCACCACCAGCGCCCCGATCAGGGCGATCCCCGAGATGGCGTTGGCCCCGGACATGAGGGGCGTGTGAAGGGTAGGGGGGACCTTCGAGATCACCTCGCGTCCGGCCAGCGTGGCCAGCACGAACACGTACAGCCCGATCAACATCTCGCTCATGCGCTCTGCTCCGTTGGTTCGGCCAGCTTCTGGCGGACTCTCTCGTTCACGATCTCCCCGTTCCGGGTCACGCACGTGGCCGCGGTGATCTCGTCGTCGGGGTCGACGGCGCCGTCGTCGTCGAAGAGGTGACACGCGAAGGCGGCCAAGTTGCGCGCGTACATCTGGCTGGCGTGGAACGGCAGCTCGGACGGCAGGTTCACCGGCCCCAGCACCGAGACGCCTCCGTGGACGACCGTCTCGCCGGGCTGCGACAGTTCGCAGTTGCCGCCCGACTCCGAGGCCAAGTCCACGACGACGCTCCCCGGCCGCATCGCCGCCACCATCTCCTTCGTGATCAGCACGGGGGCGCGTCGGCCGGGGATCTGGGCGGTCGTGATCACCAGGTCCACGTCTCCCGCGTGGGCGGCGATCAGCTCCAGCTCGCGCCGGTGCTGTTCGTCCGAGAGGGCCTTGGCGTAGCCGCCCTCGTCCTCCGCCCCCTCGTCCAGCTCCGCCTCCAGGAACGTCGCCCCCAGGCTCTCGACCTGCTCCTTGACCGCGGGCCGCACGTCGAACGCCGACACCACGGCGCCCAGCCGGCGAGCGGTGGCGATCGCCTGCAGGCCCGCAACCCCCGCCCCCAGGACCATCGCCTTGGCGGGCCGGACGGTGCCTGCCGCCGTGGTGAGCATGGGCAGGAACCGGGTCATGGCGTTCGCGCCCAGGAGCACGGCCTTGTAGCCCGCGACCGTGGCCTGCGACGACAGCACGTCCATCTTCTGCGCCCGCGTGATCCGGGGCACCAGCTCCACGGCGAAGGCGGCGACCTTCCGGGCGGCCAGCGCCTCGACGGCCGCCGTCGGCCCCGAGGGGTCCAGGTGGCAGACCAGGGCCGACCCCCGCGGCAGGGCGGCCGCCTCCTCCGGCGTGGGCGGCTGGACCTTGAGCACCAGGTCGGCTCCGTCCAGCGCCTCCGCGCGACCCGGCGCCACCGAGGCCCCGGCCTGCCGAAAGTCGTCGTCGGCGAACGACGCGGCCTCGCCTGCGCCCGCCTGAACGCGGAGTTCCCACCCCCGCTTGTCGTAGTCGCGCACCGCGCCCGGAGCGACGGCCACCCGCCGTTCGCTCGCCCGGGTCTCCGTGATGACGGCGATTCTCATGGTTGGCTGCTTCCTCCCCAAGGTGAAGGCGACCCGCAACTTGCCGCCCAACGTCCCACCCCGCCAGCACGCGCCGCCAGCGCGCCCAGCCGCCCGCCGCCTCCGGCCCGCCTGCCAGCCGCCCTCCGCACCCCGCTTCGCCAGTCCCCGCGCCCCGTCGCGACGCGCCGCGGGGCACCGCCGAAAAGACGGGCCGGTTCAGCTATCCAAACGCCCCGTTTTCGGACCTATCGTGCCGTCCCCTTTCCCCTTTTTCTCTCCAAAGGAGGTACGGAACGTGCTTGCAGTCGTCCATTCCTACTGGGTGCACGGAGTCGAGGGCCAGCCCGTCAGGGTCGAGGTCAAGGTTCAGAACGGTCTTCCCGTCTATACGGTGGTTGGGCTGCCGGCGGGGGCGGTGCGCGAAGGCAAGGAGCGCGTCTTCGCCGCCCTGGCCCAGACGGGGATGCCTCCGCCGCCCCGGAGGATCACCGTCAACCTGGCCCCCGCAGACCTGCCCAAGTCCGGCTCCGGCTTCGACCTGCCGGTTGCCGTGGCCCTGCTGACGGCGCTGGGCCAAGTGCCCGGTCGCGCCTTGGAAGGCTCCGGCTTCGTGGGCGAGCTGGGGCTGGACGGCTCCGTGCGTCCGGTGCGCGGCGCCATCGCCCTGGCCATGAGCTGCCGGGCCGAGGGGAGAAGGCGTCTCTTCGTGCCGGCGGGGAACGCTCTGGAGGCGGGGGCCGTGCCGGGCGTGGAGGTGGCGGGCGTGGCCTCCCTGGGCGAACTGGTGGCGTGCCTTCGGGGAGAGGCGCCGCTGCCGCCCCAGCGCACGCCCCCGCAGGACGAAGGCGTGCCCGGCGGCTTGCCCGACCTGCGCGACGTGCGCGGCCAGCATTTGGCCAAGCGGGCGATGGTGATCGCCGCCGCCGGAGGGCACAGCATCCTGATGGCGGGTCCCCCCGGCGCCGGCAAGACGATGCTGGCCCGCCGCCTCCCCGGACTGCTGCCGCCTCTTGCCGAAGCCGAGGCGTTGGAGGTCGCGCGCGTTCACTCGGTGGCCGGCCTCCTGGGCGCCGGCGACCCCGTCAAGACGAGCCGTCCCTTCCGCGCCCCCCACCACACGATCTCCGCCGGCGGACTCGTGGGCGGCGGCAATCCGCCTCGGCCCGGCGAGATCAGCTTGGCCCACCTGGGCGTCCTCTTCCTGGACGAGCTCCCCGAGTTCGGGCGACGCGTCCTCGAGACGCTCCGCCAACCCATGGAGTCGGGCCGCGTCCGGATCGCCCGCGTCCGCCAGACGGTCACCTTTCCCGCTCGCTTCCAGGTCGTCGCCGCCATGAACCCGTGTCCGTGCGGCCGCCTGGGAGACTCCTGCGTATGCGACGACCGCGACGTGGCTCGGTACCGCACCCGCATCTCCGGCCCCCTGATGGACCGCATCGACATCCACGTTCGACTTGGCCCCGTGCACTGGAAGGACCTATCCAGCCGCGACGAGGACGGCGAATGGGACTCGACGACCGCTCGCTCGCTGATCGGCTCGGCCCGCCGCCGACAGGCCGCGCGCTTCGGCGTCCCCGGCGCCGCCAACGCAGGCTTGGCCTCCCGCGACGTTCTGGACGCCTGCCCGCTCTCCCGCGGCGCGTCCAAGCTCCTCGAAGAGGGGATATCGCGCTTCCGGCTCTCGGCGCGCGCGGTCCATCGCACGCTGCGCGTGGCGCGAACGATCGCGGACCTGGCCGACCGGGGCACGCTCGACGAGCCCGACGTGGCGGAATCGCTGCGGATGCGCGCCGGGCCGACGACGACGGGAGGCCCGTCGTGATCTCGCGGGCGCGCCGCCTGGCCGCCCTTGTTCGCGCGGGCGCGTTCAAGTTAATCTGCCGGCATGAAGCACTACTTGGACTACGCCGCCACGTCCGCGGTCCGCCCGCCCGAAGTGATCGACGCCGTGGCCGACTTCCTGCGCGGCGTGGGGTGCACGCCGGGGCGGGGAGGACACTCGGGAGCCGTGGAGGCGGCCCGTGTGGCTTTCCGTTGCCGGCGCGCCGTGTCCCGGGCGCTGGGCGTGCCCGGCGACTCGGGCCGGATCGCGTTCATGCCCAACGCCACGCACGCTCTCAACGCCGCGCTGGCGGGCTTGCTGGCGCCCGGCGACGCCGTGGTGATCTCCCAGTACGACCACAACGCCGTCTTGCGGCCCGTTCACTACTTGGCGCGCAGCCGGGGCGTCGAAGCGAGGATGCTGCCGGGCGACCGCTCGGGCGGATGGGACTTGGACCAAGCGGCCCGGCTGCTGGACGGCGCGCGCGTGCTGGTGGTGAACTTGGCGTCCAACGTGCTGGGCACCGTGGCGCCCCTGGAGCCGCTCTGCCGCCTGGCGCGCGAAGCCGGCGCGGCAGTGGTGGCCGACGCGGCCCAGTCCGGCGGTCACGTGGACCTGAAGCTCGCCGCCGCGGGCGTCGCGGCCGTCGCCTTCACGGGCCACAAGGGTCTGCTGGGACCGCAGGGAACCGGGGGGCTCTGGGTTCGGGAGGGCCTCGATGTGGAACCCGTCGTGCAGGGCGGCACCGGCGGCGACTCGCGCCGGCGAGAGATGCCCAAGCGGATGCCCGACCGCTTGGAGGCGGGGACGGGGAACGCCCCGGGGCTGGCCGGCCTGCTGGCGGGCTGCCGGTTCCTGGAGCAGCGAGGGCTGGCCCAGGTCCACGCCCACGAAATGGCGCTCAAGGCCAGGCTCCTGGACGGCTTCTCGTCGGTGCCGGGGCTGGACGTGCTCTCTCCGCCCGCGCCCGACGGCGTACCGGTGGTGACCGTCCGATCCCGCGCCGTGGACGCCGCATCGCTGGCCGAGCGCCTGGACCGGGAGCACGGCGTGCAGACGCGGGCCGGCATCCACTGCGCTCCCGAAGTGCATCGGATCCTGGGCACGACGGACGAAGGCGCCGTCCGGTTCTCGCTGGGATGGGCGTCGTCGGAAGAGGACGTGGACGCCGCCGTGGAAGCCGTGGACGCCGTGCTGCGTGCGCACCGCCCGTTCGTCGCGCAGCCCGCCGCCCCGGTCCCCGCCGCGTAGAGACGGAACGAGGACTCCCCGGGCGATGGCGAAGATCCTGGTCGTCGACGACGAGCGGTCGATCCGAAGCGTCCTCAAGCAGGTGCTGGAGTACGACGGTCACCGCGTGCGGGTTGCGCCCGACGGCCCCACCGGGCTGGTGGCGCGGCGGCAGTTCGCTCCCGACGTCACCCTGCTCGACGTCAAGATGCCCAACATGGACGGCCTCCAGGTCCTGGAGTCCATGCGCAAGGAGGACCCGGGGACCGTCGTGATCATGATCTCCGGGCACGGCACGATTAGCACGGCGGTCGAGGCGACCCGGAAGGGCGCCTTCGACTTCCTGGAGAAGCCCCTCGATACGGAGCGGCTTCAAGTCACCCTGCGGAACGCCCTGCTGGTGCGGGGCCTCTCCGAGAGCGTCGAGCGCCTGCGCCAGGACATCGAGATCCACCACGAGATCGTGGGCGCGTCCCCCGCGGTGAGGGCGGTGCTGGACCGGATCGACCGGGTGGGCGCCACCGAGGCGCGGGTCCTGGTCACCGGCGAGAACGGCACCGGCAAGGACTTGGCCGCGCGCGCGATCCACCGACTGTCGCCCAGGGCGGACCAGGCCTTCGTGGACGTGAACTGCGCGGCGATCCCCTCCACCCTCATCGAATCCGAGCTCTTCGGCCACGTGAAGGGAGCGTTCACCGACGCCGTGGCCGACCGGGTGGGGAAGTTCGAGCAGGCTCACAAGGGGACCCTGTTCCTGGACGAGGTCGGCGACATGTCCCCGGCGGCTCAGGCCAAGGTGCTCAAGGCCCTGGAGGACGGGGTGGTGACCCGAGTCGGCGGTGCCCGCCAGGTGTCGGTGGACGTGCGCGTCGTCGCCGCCACCAACAAGGACCTGGAAGAGGAGATCGCCGAGGGACGCTTTCGCGACGACCTCTACTACCGCCTCAACGTCGTTCCCATTCACATGCCGCCCCTGCGGGCGCGCACCGACGACATCCCCATGCTGGTGACCCACTTCGCCGACCTGGTGTGCAGAACCGGCGGCTTCCCCGCCAGGCGGTTCCTGCCCGAGGCCGTGGCGGCGCTTCAGGAACACGCTTGGCCGGGCAACGTGCGGGAACTCAAGAACACGGTGGAGCGGCTCCTGATCCTGTCGACGGGCGAGACGGTCGGTCCCCGGGACGTGGCCCAGCTGGGCGCCGGCGGCGGCGGGCACCTCGTGACCTCCGCCGCGTCGGGCGCCGGAAGATGAGGAAACACGGCCTGCACCGGGCGGACGGCGACGCGGAGCAGAACGCCGACTGACCGGCGGTCGCGGGCGCGGTCCGCGGCCCTCCCACTTCCGACGAAGGCTGTTCGGCGCGAACTTTCGCTACGTTCTCCCTGGGACACGGCCCGCCCGCCGCGCCCCGTTCCCCGGAGGGTACCGCATGAGCTTCGCCCCGCCCCCGGAGCCGGCCGACGGCTCCCTGGACCGGTATCTGGACGAGATCGGCCAGTACCCCCTGCTGGACAGGGAGGAGGAGGCCCGGCTCGCCAAGCGGATCCGCAACGGCGACCAGGATGCCGTCGATACGCTGGTCCGGTCCAACCTGCGCTTCGTGGTCTCGGTTGCCAGGAAGTACAACAACCAGGGCGTTCCTCTGGCCGATCTGGTCAACGAAGGGAACCTGGGGCTGATCCGGGCCGCCCACAGGTTCGACGGCTCCAAGGGCATCAAGTTCATCACCTACGCCGTCTGGTGGATTCGACAGGCGCTGCTGCAAGCGTTGGCGGACCAGAGCCGCGTCGTGCGCGTGCCCGTCAACCGGGCGGGCGCGCTTCACAAGATCGGCCGCCGGAGGGCCGCGATTCTGCAGGAGCAGGGCAGGGAGCCTACCGCGGAGGAGCTGGCGGAGGAGCTCGACATGAGCGAGGAGGAGGTGGAGAAGACGCTGACCCTTGCCCAGTCGCACCTTTCTCTGGAGGCGCCGGTGGCCCCCGGCGAGGACAACCGGCTGCTGGACTACCTCCCGGACCAGTTTTCCCGCGCGCCGGACGAAGACACCTTCGAGAAGGCCCTGACGGAGACGATCAACGCGACTCTCTCCACGCTGAAGGAACGCGAGGCCACCGTGTTGCGACTGTACTACGGCTTGGACGGCGACGAGCCCAAGACCCTCGAAGACATCGGACGCGAGCTGAACGTCACGCGCGAGCGCGTCCGCCAAATCAAGGAGAAGGCCTTGGACCGCCTGCGGCACGCGTCCCGGGCCCGATTTCTGGAGGGCTTCGTCCAGTAGCGGCGGGCCGGGGTCCGCAAGGTTGACATTCGCGGGTATCCGCACCTATCGTTCCATGCTTTGCAGGAACCGAAGGACCGGCGGCGGACTTCTCCCGTCGCGCCGGCAAGGACCGCCAAGGAATCGGAGGACCGTGAACAGCACCGTCACGCCCGGGAAGGGCGACATTCACCGGGCTTGGTGGGTGGTCGACGCGGAGGGCAAGCCCTTGGGGAGGCTCGCCACCGAGATCGCCCGCGTTCTGCGGGGCAAGCACAAGCCCATCTACACGCCTCACCTGGACACGGGCGACAACGTGATCGTCGTGAACGCGTCCAAGGTGGTCCTGACCGGGCGCAAGGCCGACCAGAAGACCTACTTCCGCCACTCCGGCTACATGGGCGGCGACAAGCACGTGCCCTTTCGGAAGATGCTGGAGCGGTTTCCCGACCGCGTGGTGGAGCTGGCCGTCCGGGGCATGCTTCCCAAGAACAAGCTCGGACGCCAGATGCGCCGCAAGCTTCGCGTCTACGCGGGTGCCGCCCACCCCCACCAAGGCCAGAACCCCCAAGTTCTGCACGTCGCCGCGGGAGGCGGATCGTGAGCGCCGCCCCCGCCCGCACCGTGGGGCGCCGCAAGCGCAGCGTAGCCCGCGTGTCGCTGCGACCCGGCGCCGGCCGATGGTCGGTCAACGGACGCGCCTTGGACGACTACTTCCCCCGGCCCGCTCACCGGGTCCGCATCGAGGACCCGCTGCGCGCCGCGGACGCCGAAGGTCAGTTCGACGTGGACGTGCGCGTCCGGGGCGGCGGGCTCACCGGTCAGGCCGACGCCATCCGGCTGGGCGTGGCGCGGGCCCTCGTGGCCATCGACGACGAGAAGCGCGCCCTATTGAGGGAACGGGGCATGCTGACCCGCGACGCCCGCAAGGTCGAGCGGAAGAAGCCGGGCTTGGCCAAGGCGCGCAAGCGCTTCCAGTTCAGCAAGCGATAGGGGCGGACGCAAGAACATGAGCACAGCTGTCGAGCAGCAACCCGAGGCTCCCGGCCGCGCGGTCGGCTTGACCGACCTGTTGGAGGCCGGCGTCCACTTCGGCCACCAGACCCGTCGCTGGAACCCCAAGATGCGCCCCTACATCTTCGGAGAGCGCAACGGGATCCACGTCATCGACCTCCGCAAGACCTTGGACCGCCTGGACGCGGCCTGCGAGGCGGTGCGAGCCGCAGTCCTCAAGGGAGAGAGGGTGCTCTTCCTGTCCACCAAGCGCCAGCTTCGCCGCGTCATCGAGGAAGAGGCGGCCCGGTGCGGCGCGCTCTTCGTCACCGAGCGCTGGCTGGGCGGGATGCTGACCAACTTCAAGACGATCCGCCGCCAGATCCGTCGCATGAAGGAGTTGGAGCGCGGTCAAGAGGAAAACGCCTTCGAGTTCTACACCAAGAAGGAACGGCTCCTCCTGGAGAGAGAGCGCGCCAAGCTGGAGAAGTACTTCGATGGCGTGCGGGACATGGCTCGCTTGCCGGGCGCCGTCTTCGTGGTCGATGCGAAGCGGGAGATCATCGGCGTGCGCGAGGCCCATCGCCTGGGCATCCCGGTGATCGCGATCGCCGACACGAACGTGGACCCCGACCTGATCGACTATCCGATCCCCGGCAACGACGACGCCATTCGCTCGGTGAGCCTCATCGTGGGCGCGATCGCGGACGCCGTCGAAGCCGCGCGCAGGGAGGTGCCCGACGAGCGCCTCAAGCGCATGGCCGAGCTGGAGGCGACGACCTACTCCACGGAGACGGGCGAGAAGTCGGCGGAGGGCCGCGAACCGAAACGGCGGCGTCCGTCGCGCAAGAGGCGTCCGCGCCCGGAGGCGATCGCCCAGGTCCGCAAGGCCGGAGACGACGGCGCCGGCGCGCCGGAAGCGGCGGGCTGACCGAAATGCAGATCGGCGCCAAGCTCGTGATGGACCTTCGCCGACGCACCGGCGCGGGGATGATGGACTGCAAGAAGGCGTTGCAGGATACAGCGGGAGACCTGGAGGCCGCCATCGACCTGCTGCGGAGCAAGGGATCGGCCAAGGCGGCCAAGCGGGCCGAAAAGGCCGCCAACGAAGGCGTCGTGGCCAGCTACGTGCACCACGGAGGCCGGATCGGCGTCCTGGTCGAACTCAACTGCGAGACCGACTTCGTGGCCAACACCGACGACTTCCAGCACTTGGCCCGAGACGTGGCCATGCACGTTGCCGCGGCGAACCCGGTGGCCGTGCGCGCGTCGGACGTGGAAGAGGCGCTGGTCGACCGCGAGCGGGCCGTCTACGAAGAGCAGGTGGCCGCCGAAGGCAAGCCCGAGCACGTTCGGGGCCGGATCGTTGAAGGCAAGCTGGCCAAGTTCTTCAAGGAGCGCGTCCTGCTGGAGCAGGCGTACGTGAAGGACCCGGAGCGCACCGTGGGAGACCTGATCACGACCGTGTCGGCCAAGACCGGCGAAAAGATCGAGGTTGCCCGGTTCTCTCGGTTTCAGGTCGGAGCCTAGCGGGACGTTCGCCGGTGGCCTCGTCGCGGAGTTCCGCGTACCGCCGCGTCCTTCTGAAGCTGTCGGGCGAAGCTCTGGCCGGGGCGCAGGGCTTCGGCGTGGATCCGCAGGTCGTGGACCGGATCACCAGCGAGGTGAAGGCGATCCACGAACTGGACGTGGCGCTGGGGCTGGTTATCGGGGGCGGCAACATCGTCCGGGGAACGATCGCCAGCCGCGACGGGATGGACCGCGTGTCCGCCGACTATATGGGCATGTTGGCGACCGTGATCAACGCGCTCGCCGTGCAGGACCTGCTGGAACGCAAGGGCGTGGACACGCGCGTCATGACGGCGATCCGGATGGAGAAGCTTGCCGAGCCCTACATCCGCCGCCGGGCCGTTCGCCACTTGGAGAAGGGCCGAGTCGTGATCTTCGCCGGCGGCACCGGGAACCCCTACTTCTCCACCGACACCGCCGCCGTGCTGCGTGCCATGGAGATGAACGCGGACGTGGTCATCAAGGCCACGAAGGTGGCCGGCGTCTACACGGCGGACCCGTCCACCGACGCCTCCGCCGAGTTCATCTCCGACATCACCTTCCAAGAGGTCGTGACCCGCGACCTGCGGGTAATGGACGCCGCGGCCGTGTCGCTTTGCCGAGAGAACCAGCTTCCCATTATCGTGCTGTCCCTCGAGGATCAAGGCGCCGTCAGGAGCGCCATCGCCGGAGACCGGATCGGAACCCTGGTCTCCTAAAGACTCCCGGAGAAGACACGTGCCGGTACTCGAAGAGACGACGACCAGGATGGAAGATGCGGTGGAGGCGACTCGGCGCGAGTTCGCGACGGTGCGCACGGGCAAGGCCGTTCCGGCGATCTTGGACGCCGTCAAGGTTGAGGCCTACGGCAGCGTCATGCCTCTCAACCAGGTCGCCACGGTGACGGCCCCCAGTCCCGATCTGCTCGTCGTTCAGCCGTTCGACGCGTCGCTCGTTCAGGAGATCGAGAAGGCCGTCCGAGCGTCGGGGCTGGGACTCAATCCGTCCAACGACGGCTCGATCGTGCGGGTTCCCGTTCCCCCCCTCAGCGAAGAGCGCCGGCGCGAGTACGCCCGCGTCCTTCACAAGATGGCGGAGGAAGGCCGAATATCGGTTCGCCACGCCAGGCACGCGGCCAACGAGCGGATCAAGGCCCGGTTGAAGGCCCACGAGACGGGAGAGGACGACGCCGCGCGAATGCGAAGCGAGGTGCAGAAGCTGACCGACGAATACTGCGGCAAGATCGACGCCCTGCTGAGCGCCAAGGAGAAGGAGGTGATGTCGATCTGAGCATCGGACTGGACGGTCCCGCGCCGCGCCATGTGGCCGTGATCATGGACGGCAACGGACGGTGGGCCGAGAAGAGGGGCTTGCCCAGGAGCGCCGGCCACCGGGCCGGGATGAGAGCGGTGCGCGAGGTGGTGGAGGGCGCCGTGGAGGCGGGAATCGAAGTGCTGACCCTGTACGCCTTCTCCACCGAGAACTGGAAGCGGCCCAAGAGCGAGATCGCGGCGCTGATGGGCGTGCTCCAGGCTTACGCCGACAAGGAACGGCGAAGCTTGGCCGACGCGGGGGTCGAGGTTCGCGTGCTGGGCGAGGTCGAACGGCTGGACGCCCTGTCCCGCATGGCGACCAAGCGGATCGAAGATGCGACCCGGGGCGGTTCGCAGCTTCGGCTCAACCTGATGATCTCCTACGGCGCCCGCGAAGAGATCGCGAGGGCTGCCCGGCGCCTTGCGGCTCGCGTGGAGGCCGGCCGCCTGCGTCCCCAGGCCATCGACCCGTCCGTCTTCCAAGAAGAGCTCTTCACCCGCTCGCTGCCCGATCCCGACCTGCTGATCCGCACGTCGGGAGAGTATCGCATCAGCAACTTCATGCTGTGGCAGCTGGCCTACACGGAACTCTACGTCACCTCGGTGCACTGGCCCGACTTCACCCGCGACGACCTGTTCGGCGCCCTGTTGGACTATCAGCGGCGTGAGCGCCGCTTCGGTCGGGTCACCACGGCGTGAGGTCGGCGCCTGGACGGACCTGACCTTGTCGCCCGAACTGCGGTCGCGCGTGGCCGTCGCGGCGGTCGGCATCCCGGCGGGCACGGCGGCCGCCTACGTCGGAGGCTGGACGCTGGCCGTGCTCGTGGCCGCCGTGGCGGCGCTGGCGGCGAGGGAGTTCTACTCTCTGGCGGCGGCCAAGACGGGTCAGCCGCTCCGGTGGCTCGGCATCCCGGTCGCCGCCGTCCTGGTTCTGTCCGCCCAGCACCAACCGTCGTTCGCCGAGTGGGGCGACCACGCTCTGGCGCTCCTCATGGTCCTCGGCCTCCTGACGTCGGCGGCCGTCGTCTTCAACCGCAAGATCGACGAGGGTCCGCTGTCGTCGGCGTCGGCCACCGTCTCGGGAGCGCTCTACACCGGCGGCACCCTGTCGTTCGCCATCTTCCTGCGCGCGCTTCCCGAGGTCCACGGCACGAGCCCGCCGGCGCCGTGGGAAGGGCCGCTTCTGCTGATCCTTCCGCTTTGGGTCACATGGGCCGGAGACACGGCGGCCTACTTTGGGGGCAAGAAGCTCGGGCGTCGCCGGCTGGCTCCCCGCGTGTCGCCCGGCAAGACCGTCGAAGGAGGGCTGGCCGGGCTGGCCGGCGCGTCCGCGGCCGGCTTCGCCGCCGGCTTTCTTCTGGACGACTACGCCAACTTTCCCGTGACGCCGGCGGTGGGGGCGGCCGTGGGTCTGGTTCTGGGCGTGGCCGGGCAGGTGGGCGACTTGGCCGAGTCCCTCCTGAAACGAGAAGCCGGCTTCAAGGACTCCGGCGGGCTGTTGGCCGGCCACGGCGGCGTGCTGGACCGCTTTGACGGCCTGTTCTTCACGATCCCGCTGACCTACGGGCTGGTCCTTCTGGCTCGCGCGCTCTCTTGACGGCGCGACTGGCGGTACTGGGCGCCACGGGTTCCGTGGGCCGCTCGACCCTGGCCGTCGCGCGCCGGCACCCCGACCGCTTTCGGGTGGTGGCGCTGGCGGCGGCCCGCTCCGTGGACGCCCTGGCACGGTTGGCGACAGAGTTCGGCGTTCGGCACGTGGGGGTTGCCGACGCCGCGGCGTTGGCCGCGCGCCCCGACGGCGCGCCGGACGGCTGGAGGACGGGGCCGGACGCCGCGACGGAGTTGGCTCGGCTGCCGGAGGCGGACATCGTGGTCAACGCCGTGGTGGGCGCCGCCGGGCTTGCGCCGACTTTGGCTGCACTCGAATCGGGGAAGCGGTGCGCGCTGGCCAACAAGGAGTCGCTGGTCGCAGCTGGAGAGGTCGTGCTGGCCGCCGCGCGAAGGGGCGGGGGCGAGCTGGTGCCCGTGGACAGCGAGCATTCGGCGATCCTGCAGTGCATGGCCGGTGCCGAGCGAGGAGAAGTTCGAAGGGTCGTCCTGACCGCGAGCGGGGGGCCGTTTCGGTCCGCGTCCGCCGCCGCGCTGGAAGAGGTCACCGCCGAAGCCGCGCTGAATCACCCAACGTGGCAGATGGGCGCCAAGATCACCGTGGACTCGGCCACCCTGGCCAACAAGGCCCTCGAGGTGGTGGAGGCCCACTTCCTTTACGGCCTTCCGTATGACCGGATCGACGTGGTGGTCCACCCCACCTCCGTCGTGCATTCGTTCGTGGAGTTCGTGGACGGATCGGTGCTGGCGCAGATGGGCGAGCCCACGATGGAGCTGCCAGTGCTTCACGCGCTTTCGTGGCCCCGGCGACCTGCGGACCCGGTCCTGCAGACCTTCGACCCGGTGCGCGCGTCGCCCTTGGTCTTCGAGCCCGTGGACGCTGAGCGCTTCCCCCTGTTCGGCCTGGGCGTGGCCGCGGGCCGAGCCGGAGGCGCTGCGCCCGCCGTCTTCAACGCCGCCAACGAGGTCGCCGTCGGCGCGTTTCTGGAAGGGAGGGTTACCTTTCCGGGCATGGCGAGGGTCGTTTCCGGCACGCTCCGCGCCATGAAGGGACGGGGCGCGCCGGACCTTCCTTCGGTCTTGGAGGCCGACGCCCGCGCTCGACGCTTCGCCGCAGAGCTTCTGGAGAACGACGCATGACGTTGCTGGCCACGATCGTCCTGTTGGGCGTGCTGATCTTCGTTCACGAGCTGGGGCACTTCGGTGCCGCCAGGGCCGTCGGCGTGGGCGTCGAACGCTTCTCCATCGGGTTCGGTCCGCGGATCTGGGGCTTCACGCGGGGAGGGACGGAGTACGTTCTGTCCGCCATCCCCTTGGGCGGCTATGTCCGGATGCAGGGAATGGACGACGAGCTGGCGCAGCAGCTGGAGGGCGGCGCCAAGTCCGACGGGGACGAGGCCGACCCCGAGCCTCGCGAGCCTCGGCCCGGCGACTTCGACGCGAAGCCGATCTGGGCGCGAACCTTCGTCATCTCGGCCGGCGTGATCATGAACATGCTCTTCGCCCTGGTCGTCTACGCGGGCACGGCGTGGATTTGGGGCACGGAGGAGCTTGCAGTCACGCGTGTGGCCGTGAACGAGGGCGCGCTGCCGCCGGGCGCGGAGGCGCTGGGCGGGCTGGAGCCGGGCTCGACGATCGTCCAAGTGGGAGACGCGTCGCCCGAGAGCTGGGAGCAGATCGTGCGGGCGATTGCGCAGGCGCCCCCGGGAGCCTTGCGGGTCGTTGCCGAGGAACCGTTCGCCGCCTTCGAGATCGACCTTTCCGGCGACGTGGCGGAGCGCGCCGCCTTGGGCTTGGCGCTGGTGCCGTGGGCCGACCCGGTGGTGGGGGCGCTCGACCCGGGGGGGCCGGCCGAGGATGCCGGGCTGAGGGAGGGGGACTGGATCACCAGCGTGGCGGGCGTCCCGGTTTCCAGCTGGAGCGACATGACCAGAGAGGTGCGGGCCCGGCCAGGCGAGCGGATCCAGGTGGGCGTGCGCCGGGGGGACGCCGAGTTGACCCGCGTGGTACGCGTGGGCGAGGTGCGGGGCGGGGGAGGAAACGAGCGCGTCGGGCGTCTGGGCATCTTTCAGCCCGCGGGCGAGACCTTGTCGGTGCCGGTCGCCGCCCGGGAAGCGGCCGTCATGGGCGTTGGCCAGACGGTCTTCGTGACCACCGTGATCCTGCGGTTCCTAGGGGACCTCTTCACCCTGGACGTTTCGCCGCGGTCGGTGGGCTCCATCGGGACGATCGCCGCCGAGTCGGGGCGAGCGGCTCGGGAGGGCCCGCAGTACTACCTCCGCTTCATGGCGCTGTTCAGCATCAACCTGGCGATCCTCAACCTGTTGCCCATTCCCGTGCTGGACGGCGGCCACCTGGTGTTCCTGGCCGTGGAGGCGATCCGCGGTCGGCGGCTCACCGTCAAGCAACGGCTGCGGTGGAGTCAAGCCGGCTTGGTCGTTCTCCTGCTGATCATGGTCTGGGCGCTAGGCAACGACGTCTTGCGCTTTTTCGGCTTCTAGGAGGTTAGCGGACGACGGCGGCCACCGTTGGCGGCCTCGGCCAGCAGGTCGTCCCCCGTGTCGCACTCCACCACGGCGTGGCCCACATGCAGCAGCTGCTCGGGATCCATCGCCCCCACCAGCGCGGCCAGGCGCTTCGCCGTATCGGCCCCGAACTTCCGCGACGCCTGCCCAAGCACCATCTCCCGGTGACCCCGGGCCACGCCCTTCGCCATGCCCGTGCGCTGTTGTTCCTCCACCCACTGCTCGTACGTCTGCTCCATCTCCGGCGCCTCCTCTGGTTGAATGATCTGCTGCTCGACGACCCGCCTCCGCTCCGTCGGCACGCCCGCCGCGCGCATCCGCTCGTCCGTCCAATCCGCGAACGCCCGGCGCGCCGACGCCTGCTCCTCCCCGGCCCACCGCTCCGCCAACGAGGCGTGCACCCGCCGAAAGGCGCCCCACGGCCTCCGCTCCAACGCGCCCAGCCAGCCAAGCAACGACTCCTCCGGCAGCAAGTCTTGCGCCGACGCCGACTGCAAGTCAAGCACTTCGTAGCTGTGCGTGCTCGCGCCGGCGCCGGCCCAGACCGCGCCGGGAGGCGGCTCCGGCGTCCGCGTCAGAGCGGCCAAGCTGGTCGCTGCGGTCCAGGGCTCCGGGCCGGTGTGGAGCACGCGGGCGAGCACGAGGGGCACGGAGCCGTCCGAGTCCAGCATCTTCGGGTTGGCACGCAGCAACTCGATCGTCCCGGTGGCGTAGCCCAAGGTGCGGAGCGCCATGTCGGGGTCGTGGGAGGACTGGAACTCGACCAGGAAGACGACCGAGGCGGCGCTGTCCTTGAACCAGACGCGCACCGCGAGGTCGGCCAGCCTGCGTTCGAGGCCTGGGGAGATCGTCTCGGTGGGGACGAGTTCGGCGGTGTCGAGGTCGAGGACGTCGTGGCCTCCGGCGGCGAGGAAGTCTCGGATCAGGGACTTGATGGCCACGTCGTGGGCGAAGAGGGCCTTGTAGGTCTGGTCGTGGGGACGGCGCTCGGGCCGGCTGGGATCGGCGTCGGGCGGGTCCGGGGCCTCACTGGACGGCCCTGGGGCATCGTCGGGCGGGTCCGGGGCGTCATTGGACGGGTCCAGGGCCTCGCCGGCGGTGGCCTCGTCGGGGGAGCGGCGAGAGTCGCGAGCATCGGCGGATCGGGGTTCGCTGCGGAGTCGGTCCATCTGGACGAGCGGCCTTTCTCGAGTGGGTCTCGTGCCGCCTCTCGGGACGGATGCCCAAACGATGGGGCCGAAATCGGGGCGTTTGGATAGCTGTTTGAGCCCGACTTGCAACGCACGCCCGCGAGTCCGCGCCCACGCCCTTGCGGCGCAACGGATTTCGGGCGTGCCGGCCGGCGAGAATTACGCCTGCTCGTTTCGCGCGAAAACGATCTCTCGGCCCCGAGGCGCGGGGTCCACTCTGCCCGTCGGGTGGTCGCTGTCGCGCGCAAAGACAGTGCGCCCGCCCACCCAGGTCCGCACCGGCCAGCCTACCAGTCGGGTTCCGTGCCAGGGGCTCCACCGGCACTTGGTGAACTGCTCCTCGTTGCGGACCTCGCGTTCCAAGGACAGGTCCGCGAGCACCAAGTCGGCGTCCAGGCCTTCCTCGATGCGCCCCTTGCGGGCGATCTCCCAGACTCTGGCCGGACCTTCGCACATCCAGCGAACCACGTCCTGCAAGCTGCACGCCCCCCGGACGACTTGGTCCAGCATCAGGGGGAGGGCCACCTCGACGGCAGGAACGCCCGAGGGCGACTCGGGGTAGGGCGCCGCCTTCTCGTCCAGGGCGTGGGGCGCGTGGTCCGTGGCCACCATCTGCAGCACGCCTTCGTGCAAGGCTCGCCAAAGGGCCGCCCGGTCCGCCGCCGTCTTGAGGGCCGGGTTCATCTGGGCCAACGTGCCCAGGCGGTCATAGGCGGAAACGTCCAGGAACAGATGGTGAGGGCACGCTTCCGCCGTGACGAAGGGGCCGGCGTCGGCCAGCATCACGGTCTCGTCCGCTGTGGAGACGTGCAGCACGTGAAGGCGCCGCCCATGACGCTGCGCCAGCTCGACGGCCCGCCGAGTCGACCGGACGGCAGCGGCTCGATCCCGAATGCGCGAGTGGTCGCGAACCGACAGCCCCCGCGTCCCGGCGCATCTCCGGTCGCGGGCGTGTCCGACGCTTCCGGCGTCCGCGGCGTGCATGCGCTCCGTCGCGCCTCCCCGGCCCTCCAGCCGCGCCTGGTTCGCCCGCACGGTGGACTCGTCCTCGCAGTGGGCGGCGATCGGCAGCGCCGTCCGGGCGAAGACGGCATCCAGCGACTCCGGGTCGTCCAACAGCATGTCCCCCGTGCTGGAGCCCATGAAGACCTTGATCCCGGGCGTGCGGACGGCATCCCCCGCAGCTCCGGCCCGCTCCAGCTCCGTCAAGTTGTCCAGCGTGGCGCCGATGTAGAAGCCGTAGTTGACCACGGACTTGCGCGACGCCAGGGCCAGCTTGGCTTCGAGCGCCTTCACGGTCGTGGTCGGGGGCACGGTGTTGGGCATCTCCAGGAACGACGTGACTCCGCCCGCGGCGCAGGCGCGACTGCCGCTGGCCAAGTCTTCCTTGTGCGTCAGCCCGGGTTCCCGGAAGTGCACGTGAGCGTCGATCACGCCCGGCAACAGATGAAGGCCGCGGGCGTCCACCGTTTCGTCCGCCCGAACTCCGGCGGGGGCGTCCACCGCAGCGATCTCGTCGCCCTCCAGCAACACCGAGGTCCGCGCGGTCTCGCCCGGCAGGACCACCTGCGCGTTGCGGATCAGCGTGCGGTGCGCCATGCCGGGCCGCGTGCCCCGGGCCGCCAGAGACCCCGAGCCGCTAGGTGAAGTAGGGGTTCTCGCCGCTCATGTGGTCGGTCACGTCGTGGATCGCCGTCACCTCGGGCACGGCCTGGGACACCATGCGCTCCACGCCCTGGCGCAGCGTCATCCGGGACATGGCGCACCCCTGGCAACCGCCCGCCATCTCGATGTACACCTCGGTGCCCTGGACGTCCACCAAGTTGATGGCGCCTCCGTGGGCGGCCACGGCCGGGTTGATCTCGGTGTCTAGCACGTGGCGCACGCGGTCGGCCAGCTCGCCGGCGGGCGCGGCGTCGTCCATGGCGGCCTTTACGGCGTCCGGGTCCGGCGTGATCTGGAAGCCGCTCTCCTGGATCGTCTCCACGAAGTCGACTGAGGCGCCTTCCAGCCGCCCTACGCTGGACTCGTCCACCAGCACGGAGAAGTCGCCCGCGTTCACCTCCCGGTCCGAATCCCGGCGGCTAGCGGCCTCCACCAGCGTCAACTCGTAGTTGGGCGCGAAGGGGCTTCCGTCCACCGCGATCCGCAACGCCTGCGGCCCGTCCTCTTCCTGATCCATGAACGACAAGACCATGTCCCGCGCCTTGTCCGTAAAGGTAAGCTTCATGCGACTTGGTTCCTTGAAAGTCGGGGGTCTCTCGTTGGCTCTCGGCAACCTCTGAATATGCGCCCGTCCAGTCGCACGGGCCAACCTTCCATCTCATGGCAAAGACGCCGGGCGGGCCTTTGGGCGTCGCCGAAAGTCGAGACGGTGACGAGTTGGAGACGCCGTCGCCGCAGCTTTTGGGTGTCGTAGGCATGGACGAGCTTGTCGGGAGCCCCCCGGAGGTCGGAGCAACGAAGCGCCGTGCTCGTCTCGGTCGTAAATTGCCCGGAGTCAAGAGAAAGAAAGGAACGGGAAGCGATGGTCGGTCGTCCATCTTGGAGCGTCAGCCCCCCCCCCCCCCCCCCCTTGACACAAGTTATTCAGAATATTATGAATTAGGGTTGTCGCAGGGTTGATGCGTTCCTCCGTTCGCCGTGGCCGACCTCTGCTCGCCCGAACCATGGGCTTGGTCGCGGCCCTTGCCCTTCTGCCCGCCGAGGGACGGGCGGCCGCGGCACAGGACCCGTTGCCCACGCTGTCGATCTCGTCTCCGAGCGTGGCGGAGGGTGCGCAGGATTCGACGGCGACGCTGCGGTTCCAGGTGAAGTTGAGCGCGCCGAGCGGGCATCGGGTGACCGTGGCGTACGGCGACGCTCGGACGGGCACGGCGACGTTTGCGAACGACTACGAGCCCGTGACCGCCGCGATTCTGCGGTTTGCGGCGGGCGACACGCTGAAGAGCGTGGACGTGACGGTCAAGGGCGACGACCTGGACGAAGCGGACGAGACGATCGTCGTGACGTTGGGCAACCCGACGAACGCGACGATTGCGACGAGTACGGGCACGGGCACGATCACCGACGACGATTCGGCGCCGACAGTGTCGCTGTCGCTGTCGCGCACGACGCTTCCCGAGCGGGTGCAGGGCGACATCTGGACGACGGTGCGGGCGCATCTGAGCGCGCCGTCGAGCGCGGCGACGACGGTGACGGTGAGCGCGGCTGCGGGCACGAACGCGGATTCGACCGACTTCACGGTCAGCGCGAACAAGACGCTGGCGATTGCGGCGGGCGACACGGCTAGCACGGGCGCGGTGACGATCCGGGCGGTGGACAACGCGTTGGACGGACCGAACAAGGAGGTGACGGTGTCGGGTTCGGTGTCGAACGCGATCGGGGGCTATTCGGACCCGGCGGACGTGACGTTGACGATCCAGGACGACGAGGCGACGCCGAAGGTGAGGCTGGTGCTGTCGCGCACGACGGTCGACGAGAGCGGCGCGAACAACGCGGCGACGGTGACGGCGACGCTGAGCCCGGCGTCGGTGCGGGCGACGACGGTGACGGTGGCGTTCGCGGCGGGCGCGGACGCGGACGCGGGCGACTTCGCGGTGAGCGCGAACAAGACGCTGGCGATTGCGGCGGGGGACACGGCGAGCACGGGCGTGGTGACGGTGACGGCGGTGGACAACGACCTGGACGAGCCGAACAAGAGCGTGACGGTGACGGCTGCGGCGACGAACAGCCATGGCGCGACGAACCCGGACGCGGTGACGTTGACGATCGCGGACGAGGACGGGGCGCCGTCGCTGTCGATCTCGTCGCCCAGCGTGGATGAGGGCGCGGCGGGCGCGACGGCGACGCTGCGGTTCCAGGTGAAGTTGAGCGCGCCGAGCGGCCAGCGGGTGACGGTGAAGATCAGCGACGCTCGGACGGGCACGGCGACGCATTCTGCGGACTATGCGATCTTCTCGGACGCGATCCTGACGTTCTTGGCGGGCGACACGCTGACGACCTTCGACGTGACGGTGAACGGGGACGGTCTGGACGAACCCGACGAGACGGTGGTGGCGCAGTTGAGCGCGCCGACGAACGCGGCGATCGGGACGGCGACGGGGACGGGCACGATCACGGACGACGACGCGACGCCGACAGTGACGCTCACGCTCTCTCGCCCGACGCTTCGCGAGGGCAGCCAGGGGGTTCAGCTGACCTCGGTGCTGGCACATCTGAGCGCGCCGTCGAGCGCGGCGACGACGGTGACGGTGAGCGCGACGGCGGGCACGAACGCGGACTCGACCGACTTCACGGTGAGCGCGAACAAGACGCTGACGATTGCGGCGAGCGACACGGCGAGCACGGGCGTGGTGACGGTCGCCCCGGTGGACAACGCGTTGGACGGACCGAACAAGGAAGTAACGGTGTCGGGTTCGGTGTCGAATGCGATCGGGGGCTATTCGGACCCGGCGGACGTAACGGTGACGATCCAGGACGACGAGGCGACGCCGAAGGTGAAGCTGGTGCTGTCGCGCACGACGATCGACGAGAGCGGCGCGAACAACGCGGCGACGGTGACGGCGACGATGAGCCCGGCGTCGGTGCGGGCGACGACGGTGACGGTGGCGTTCACGGCGGGAGCGGGCGCGGACGCGGGCGACTTCGCGGTGAGCGCGAACAAGACGCTGGCGATTGCGGCGGGCGACACGGCGAGCACGGGCGTGGTAACGGTGACGGCGGTGGACAACGACCTGGACGAGCCGAACAAGAGCGTGACGGTGACGGCTGCGGCGACGAACAGCCATGGCGCGACGAACCCGGACGCGGTGACGCTGACGATTGCGGACGAAGACGGCCAGCCGTCGTTGTCGATCTCGTCGCCCAGCGTGGCGGAGGGTGCGCAGGACTCGATGGCAACGTTGACGTTTCAGGTGAAGTTGAGCGCGCCGAGCGGCCAGCGGGTGACGGTGAAGATCAGCGACGCCCGGACGGGCACGGCGACGCATTCGGCGGACTACGCGATCTTCTCGGACGCGATCCTGACGTTCGCGGCGGGCGACACGCTGAAGACCTTCGACGTGACAGTGAAGGGCGACTCGCTGGACGAGTCGAACGAGACGGTGGTGGCGCATCTGAGCGCGCCGACGAACGCGGCGATCGGGACGGCGACGGGCACGGGCACGATCACGGACGACGACGCGGCACCGACGGTGACGCTTGCGGTGGGGCGCTCGTCGATCTGGGAGGGCGGCACCGGGATCACGTGGACGACGGTGCGGGCGCATCTGAGCGCGCCATCGAGCGCGGCGACGACGGTGACGGTGAGCGCGGCGGCGGGTACGAACGCGGACTCGACGGACTTCGCGCTGAGTTCGAACAAGACGCTGACGATCGCGGCGGGTCAGACGCGCAGCGCGGGGGACGTGCGGATCAACGCGGTGGACAACGCCGTGGACGACCCGAGCCGGAATGTGACGCTGTCGGGCAGCGTATCGAACAGCATCGGCGGCTATGCCAACCCGGCGGACGTGACGGTGACGATCCAGGACGACGAGGCGACGCCGAAGGTGAAGCTGGTGTTGTCGCGCACGGCGATCGACGAGAGCGGCGCGAACAACGCGGCGACGGTGACGGCGACGATGAGCCCGGCGTCGGTGCGAGCGACGACGGTGACGGTGGCGTTCGCGGCGGGAGCGGGCGCGGACTCGACGGACTTCGTAGTGAGCGCGAACAAGACGCTGGCGATTGCGGCGGGGGACACGGCGAGCACGGGCGTGGTAACGGTGACGGCGGTGGACAACGACCTGGACGAGGCGAACAAGAGCGTGACAGTGACGGCTGCGGCGACGAACAGCCAAGGCGCGACGAACCCGGACGCGGTGACGTTGACGATCGCCGACGAGGACGGCCAACCCACGCTGTCGATCTCGTCTCCGAGCGTGGCGGAGGGTGCGCAGGATTCGACGGCGACGCTGCGGTTCCAGGTGAAGTTGAGCGCGCCGAGCGGGCATCGGGTGACCGTGGCGTACGGCGACGCTCGGACGGGCACGGCGACGTTTGCGAACGACTACGAGCCCGTGACCGCCGCGATTCTGCGGTTTGCGGCGGGCGACACGCTGAAGAGCGTGGACGTGACGGTCAAGGGCGACGACCTGGACGAAGCGGACGAGACGATCGTCGTGACGTTGGGCAACCCGACGAACGCGACGATTGCGACGAGTACGGGCACGGGCACGATCACCGACGACGATTCGGCGCCGACAGTGTCGCTGTCGCTGTCGCGCACGACGCTTCCCGAGCGGGTGCAGGGCGACATCTGGACGACGGTGCGGGCGCATCTGAGCGCGCCGTCGAGCGCGGCGACGACGGTGACGGTGAGCGCGGCTGCGGGCACGAACGCGGATTCGACCGACTTCACGGTCAGCGCGAACAAGACGCTGGCGATTGCGGCGGGCGACACGGCTAGCACGGGCGCGGTGACGATCCGGGCGGTGGACAACGCGTTGGACGGACCGAACAAGGAGGTGACGGTGTCGGGTTCGGTGTCGAACGCGATCGGGGGCTATTCGGACCCGGCGGACGTGACGTTGACGATCCAGGACGACGAGGCGACGCCGAAGGTGAGGCTGGTGCTGTCGCGCACGACGGTCGACGAGAGCGGCGCGAACAACGCGGCGACGGTGACGGCGACGCTGAGCCCGGCGTCGGTGCGGGCGACGACGGTGACGGTGGCGTTCGCGGCGGGCGCGGACGCGGACGCGGGCGACTTCGCGGTGAGCGCGAACAAGACGCTGGCGATTGCGGCGGGGGACACGGCGAGCACGGGCGTGGTGACGGTGACGGCGGTGGACAACGACCTGGACGAGCCGAACAAGAGCGTGACGGTGACGGCGACGGCAACGAACACGCAGGGCGCGACGAACCCGGACGCGGTGACGTTGACGATCGCGGACGAGGACGGGGCGCCGTCGCTGTCGATCTCGTCGCCCAGCGTGGATGAGGGCGCGGCGGGCGCGACGGCGACGCTGCGGTTCCAGGTGAAGTTGAGCGCGCCGAGCGGGCAGCGGGTGACGGTGAAGATCAGCGATGCTCGGACGGGCACGGCGACGCATTCTGCGGACTATGCGATCTTCTCGGACGCGATCCTGACGTTCTTGGCGGGCGACACGCTGACGACCTTCGACGTGACGGTGAACGGGGACGGTCTGGACGAACCCGACGAGACGGTGGCGGCGCAGTTGAGCGCGCCGACGAACGCGGCGATCGGGACGGCGACGGGGACGGGCACGATCACGGACGACGACGCGACGCCGACAGTGTCGCTCACGCTGGGGCACTCGTTGGTGTCGGAAGGCGGTGCCGGGTTCACGCATACGACGGTGCGCGCCGACCTGAGCGCACCGTCGAGCGCGGCGACGACGGTGACGGTGAGCGCGACGGCGGGCACGAACGCGGACTCGACCGACTTCACGGTGAGCGCGAACAAGACGCTGACGATTGCGGCGGGCGACACGGCGAGCACGGGCGTGGTGACGATCCGGGCGGTGGACAACGCGTTGGACGGACCAAACAAGGAGGTGACGGTGTCGGGTTCGGTGTCGAACGCGATCGGGGGCTATTCGGACCCGGCGGACGTGACGGTGACGATCCAGGACGACGAGGCGACGCCGAAGGTGAGGCTGGTGCTGTCGCGCACGACGATCGACGAGAGCGGCGCGAACAACGCGGCGACGGTGACGGCGACGATGAGCCCGGCGTCGGTGCGGGCGACGACGGTGACGGTGGCGTTCGCGGCGGGCGCGGACGCGGACGCGGGCGACTTCGCGGTGAGCGCGAACAAGACGCTGGCGATTGCGGCGGGGGACACGGCGAGCACGGGCGTGGTGACGGTGACGGCGGTGGACAACGACCTGGACGAGCCGAACAAGAGCGTGACGGTGACGGCTGCGGCGACGAACAGCCATGGCGCGACGAACCCGGACGCGGTGACGCTGACGATCGCGGACGAGGACGGCCAGCCGTCGCTGTCGATCTCGTCGCCCAGCGTGGCCGAAGGCGCAGTGGGTGCGACGGCGACGCTGACGTTCCAGGTCAAGCTCAGCGCGCCGAGCGGCCACCGAGTCACAGTGAAGGCGAGCGACGCCCGGACGGGCACGGCGACCTTCTCGACGGACTACGCGACCTTCGGGGATGCGATCCTGACGATCGCGGCGGGCGACACGCTGACGACCTTCGATGTGACTGTGAACGGAGACGGGCTGGACGAGCCGAACGAGACGGTGATGGTGCGGCTGAGCGCCCCGACGAACGCGACGATCGCGACGGCTACGGGCACGGGCACGATCACGGACGACGACGCGGCGCCGACGGTGACGTTGTCGCTGGGGCGCTCGACGATCTGGGAGGGCGGGACCGGCTTCACGTACACGACCGTGCGGGCGGACATGAGCGAGAGGTCGGGCGCGGCGACGACGATGACGGTGAGCGCGGCTGCCGGCACGAACGCGGACTCGTCCGACTTCGCGGCGAGCGCGAACAAGACGCTGACGATTGCGGCGGGGGACACGGCGAGCACGGGCGTGGTGACGATCCGGGCGGTGGACAACGACCTGGACGGACCGAACAAGGAAGTAACGGTGTCGGGCACCGTGTCGAACAGTATCGGCGGCTACACGAACCCTGCCGACGTGACGCTGACGATCCAGGACGACGAGGCGACGCCGAAGGTGAAGCTGGTGTTGTCGCGCACGACGGTCGACGAGAGCGGCGCGAACAACGCGGCGACGGTGACGGCGACGATGAGCCCAGCGTCGGTGCAGGCGACGACGGTGACGGTGGCGGTTGCGCCGGGCCCGAACGCGGGCGTGACGGACTTCACGGTGAGCGCGAACAAGACGCTGGCGATTGCGGCGGGCGACACGGCGAGCACGGGCGTGGTAACGGTGACGGCGGTGGACAACGACCTGGACGAGCCGAACAAGAGCCTGACGGTGTCGGGCACGGCGTCGAACGCGCAGGGTGCGACGAACCCGGACCCGGTTGCGCTGACGATCGCGGACGACGAGGGCGGAACTGCTCTGCCGACGCTCAGCGCCGCCTCGGCCGGCGTCGTCGAGGGCCCGTCGGGAACCACGACCGTCCTGCGGTTCACGGTGCGGCTCTCGGCGGCTGCGACCGCCCGTGCAACGGTGGACTGGACCGACGCCGGGGGCACGGCAACACCGGGCGTGGACTACGAGCCCCTTGGGGACGGCACGCTCGCGTTCGTAGCGGGCGACACGCTCAAGACGATCGACGTGACGGTCGTCGGCGACGACGAGGACGAAGGAGACGAGACCGTCGCGCTCGCTTTGAGCGCCGCCGTCAATGCGCAACTGGCCACGCCCACGGTCACGGGCACGATCGTGGACGACGACGCGCCCCCGCCTTCGTCGCTGCACGTCGATTCGCCCCAGGTTCGGGAAGGCGACGACGGCTTCAGGCAAATGGCGTACAGGGTCACGCTGTCTCCGGCGAGCACGGAAGAGGTGCGGGTGGACTACGCCGACGCAGGCACCGGCACGGCGATCTCGGGCACCGACTACGCGGCGCTGCAGCCCGGCACGCTGGTCTTCGAACCCGGCGATACGATCCGGACGATTCCCCTGCAAGTCGCCGGCGACAATGCCAACGAACCCGACGAGACCATCGTAATCGTCATGAGCAACCCCCGGAGTGCGCTCCTCTCGACGGGCACAGCCACCGGCACGATCCTCGACGACGACATCTCCTTTCTCACTGTGGACGCGCCTCGCGCGGAGGAGGGGGACGCGGGCGATGGACAGGACGGGGACGGCCCGGCCATCCTTGTGTTCACGGTCTCGCTGACGCCTGCCAGCCATCAAGAAGTCATGGTCGACTATGCCGACGCCGGCACTGGCACTGCCACCCCGGGCGCCGACTACCGGTCGCCTCCGTCCCGAACGCTGTCCTTCGCTCCCGGCGAAGCACTCAAGACGGTCGAAGTGACCCTGTTGGGCGATGACCTGGACGAGCCCGACGAGACCGTGATCCTGCATCTGAGCCGACCCACGAACGCCGAGATCGGAGGAGCCGGAAGCGGCGTGGGCACGATCTTGGACGACGACGGCCCACCGGTTATCTCGATCGACTCGCCCACGGCCCAGGAAGGCGGGCCCGGCGAGACCGCCGCCCTCTTGTTCACCGTGTCGCTCGGCGCACCTACGGCAAAGCGGGTTTCGGTCGAGTACTCAGACGCGGGCACGGGCACGGCCGTCGCGGGCGGCGACTACGACGCGGTTGCGCCCGGCACGCTGGTCTTCGCCCCGGGCGACACCGCCCGGACCGTGGAGGTGACGGTCCACGGCGACGCCGTGGACGAGCCCGACGAGACGGTCGTGCTGGTGCTGGCCGATCCCGTCAACGCCGAGCTTGCCCAGGACGGCGCAAGCGGCGTGGGCACGATCTTGGACGACGACGGCCCGCCGGTCGTCTCGATCGACTCGCCCACGGCCCAGGAAGGCGGGCCCGGCGAGACTGCCGCCCTCTTGTTCACCGTGTCGCTCGGCGCACCTACGGCAAAGCGGGTTTCGGTCGAGTACTCGGACGCGGGCACGGGCACGGCCGTCGCGGGCAGCGACTACGACGCGGTCGCGCCCGGCACGCTGGTCTTCGCCCCGGGCGACACCGCCCGGACGGTGGAGGTGACGATCCGAGGCGACGCATTGGACGAGCCCGACGAGACGGTCGTTCTGACGCTGGCAGACCCCGTCAACGCCGAGCTCGCCCAGGACGGCGCAACCGGCGTCGGCACGATCGCGGACGACGACGACGCCCCGTCCCTCTCCGTCGACTCGCCCGCGGTCGTGGAGGGCAACGACGGGCGCCGCCCTCTGACGTTCTCCTTCGCGCTGGACCGCCCCAGCGGCCGTCGCGTGATCATGGAGTACGTCGACGCGAGCACGGGAACCGCGACGCCGGGCACGGACTACGAGGAGGTTCCGCCGGGCGTCCTTGCCTTCGATCCGGGCGAGACGCTGAAGATCTTGGACGTGATCGTGATCGGAGACGAGCGCCACGAACCCGACGAGACCGTGGTCCTTCGGCTGTCCACGCCCGAGCCGACGGCCGCGACGATGACCGCGACGGAGGGCGTCGGCGTCATTCGGAACGACGACGCGGACTTGATCCCGACCTTCGGCGACGCTCGGGTCCCGTCCCAGCGCTGGATGGAGGGCCGCCGCATCGACCCCCTGCCGCTGCCTCCGGCCCAAGGGGGCGACGGACCGCTGACCTACGCGCTGGCTCCCGCCTTGCCTCCGGGGCTGGCCTTCGACCCCGAGCGTCGCACAATCGCAGGCACGCCCAGCGTAGACCAACCCGCCACCACCTACCGCTACTTTGCGACCGACCAAGACGGGGACTCGGCCACGCTGTCGTTCTCGATCGAGGTGGTGGGGGTCCGGCAGACGCAGCGCAGGCTGGACGAGGTCAACCGTGCCGTCCTTCCCGAGGTCGCGCGCACTTGGGCCGACGTGGCGTCGAACGCCGTGGAGGGTCGCGTTGCGCAAGCAGGCCAGGCCGGAGCCGGGACCGGTGTCTGGGGACACGGCGAACTCCGGCGTCTGTCGGGCGCGCCCGACCAGGCAAGGCCCGTCGACTGGTCGGGCGAGGCGGTTGCCGTCGGGGCAGGCGTCGATATGGGGCTGGGCGCCTCCGCGACGCTGGGCGTGGCCGTGACGGGCCTGGAAGGCGCCTTCGACTACGTCCACCGCGCCGAGGGGCAAGCCGTCGCCGGCCGGCACGTAACCCGCTTGGTCGGGGTTCACCCCTACCTGGGCTGGTCGGACGACGGGGGTTCGCGCGCGTGGACAACGGCCGGCTACGCCAAGAGCGACGTGGTCGTCCAAGACGACGAGGCTGGGCCGCAGACGGCCGACGGGCGTGTCCAGATGCTGGCTGCCGGTGGTGGTCTGCGCCTCTTCGCCGGCGAGGGCGGCGGGAGCGTGGACGCCAAGGCCGACGGGCACGTCGCGCGATTCCAGCTCGACGGCAACGGCGACCGGATGACGGCCCTGGAGGTCCGCGTCCACCGCCTGCGCTTCGCCTTCGAGGCCGGTCGGTTGTTTCGGCTTGGGGGCGGCGGCACGCGCGTCAAGCCTTCGGTCGCGCTCGGCGTCCGCCAAGACGGGGGCGACGGTCGGACGGGCGCCGGGATGGAGGCCGGCGGAGGCTTGACGTTGTCCGCGTGGAACTCGCGGCTCCAGGTGGAGGCTACCGGTCGAACGCTGCTTGCCCACGGCGGCGGGTTGGCCGAATGGGGAGCTGGGGGTTCCGTGCGCATCGCTCCCGGCGCCGCCGGACGCGGCCTTTCCCTGCGCATCCAGCCCGAATGGGGCACCGCCGGGCCCAGCGAGATCGGGCAGCTTTGGCAGCAGGGCGCGACGCGGCGCACCCCGGCGTCGCGCGGTCGCAGCGTTCCCGGCGCGACGGACCTGTTGCATTCGAGCCCAGCCCGGATCGACGCGGAGATTGCCTACGGCGTGGGGGCGATCGTGCTCGGGACGCAAGCGCTGGTCACGCCCTACGCCGCCTTAGGCCCCGACTCGGGCGCGGACGGCCGGGGAAGCGCCTACCGCTTCGGCACGCGCCTGCGGACGCCGCCCGTAGTGGGCTTGGAGATCGGCATTGAGACCGCCTACCCGTACGCCGGCCTGCGCCTGGACCTGCAATTCAATTCGGCAGGACCGCGGCCGCGGTCCGGTCAGCCCGAATAGCCCAGCCGCTCCAGACCGGGCCGGCACGCCTCCGCCACGCTCCGCCTATCCTCTGCGGACAGCTTCTCGAAGTTGGACGGAGACCGGGGCGGCTTGGGCAGCTTGGCCGCCTCCCGCACCCACGCGTCGTCCGCCAACTCCGGCGACACGAACCGGATCAGACGCCGCAACTCGGCCTCCGGCTTCGACCGCAGGTCCTCGAACGCCACGCTCGCGACCCGGCTGGACGGAAGCCGGCCGAAGAATGTTGTGCGCGTGCTCGATCATGCTGCTCCACAAGAAGCCGAAGTCCGCAAGGACCAGCTTGTCGTAGAGCAGCCGGTTGTCGTCCACGATCCGGCTCGCCAGGGGCTCCAGCCATGGACTGATCCGCTCCCGGAAGCGTCCCTTGGACAGAGAACCCACGATGTCGCGAGGATGCAGGTTGAGCATCTCCGAGACCATCGTCGAGCCGCACCTGCCGGTGCTGACACGAACACGGGGGAAATCGACGGCCCGGTGGCTCCCCCTCACCACGGCGACGCCGACTGGGCCTTCAGCCGGTCCGGGAGCCGGTAGCTGAGGTCGTCGAGCATCGAGGCGTCCATCAGGAACACGAAGTTCCGGCTCCACCACTTGGCGGCGATGCGTGGGGCGATCCGGTGAAAGGCGTCCCGTGCCTGCCGCTTCCAGCGCATCCAGCGAAGCAGGCCGGCCGTGGCCATCTCGGGGAACTCCAGCTGGTCCGACAGGTCGTGGCTCAGCGCCGCAGCCCGTGCTAGTGGGTGACTCTTCGCCACCCGGCAGCGACGTGGTCACTGCCACGAGTTCGTCCAACTGGATCAGGCGTCCGGTTCCAGTACCAGAAAGAACCGCCGGGAATCGCTGTCGGCGGACCCGCCCCCGAATCCGATTCGGGTGGAGTCGTTCGCGACCTACTCGGAGCGCTTCCTAATGTTGTCCGCGGCTTCTACGTGGGCCTTGAACAGGGCATCGAGCATGGCCTCGGCAAATGGGCCCTTGACGAGGTTGCCACCCCCGATCTGCACGCCTATCTCTTCCTCCACCCGGTGGATGGAATTTGGGGCAAATTCGTCGAACCACCGTCTCCATACCGCAATTTGCGGCGGACCCGGAGGTAGGAATCCTGCTGGTTTGTAGTAAATCGCGATCAAATATGCGTGCGGATTCTTGTCGTGTTCCGGGAGAAGCAGTTTCAGTCCGTAGCCATCGCGCCTTTTGCTCACGGTTGTCACAAAGCCAGAGCACAGGTTGTCCGCTTGCAACTTCATTGCCCACTTATAGAGCTTCGTGACCTCTTCTTGATGCGGTGCTGACTGGATGCCGTCGTAGAACTTGTCGGGGCCCGTGTATTCTTCCACACCCTTCCCATATGCTCGTCGTTCCTTGTCCTTGTCGCGAATCCGAATCTGATAGTCTTGAGCCTGCGGAATTGGAATTACTTGGCTGCTGTCCAAGTACAGGCGCTTGTCGCTTTGGTAAAGATCGAGGCGAACGCACTTGATCTCCAGGCCGTTATCGTTCAGCCACAAGACGCTGGTCGTAAGCTCACGAGAAAACCCACCGGAAGCCAAAAGAATTCGCGGAGACTTAGAGTCGACGCGGGCGTCCGTACTCGCTCCGTCAAGATGTGCTCTCACTTCGCCAGCGGCGTCGGTCTCTCGGTTTCGATTTGCCAAGTACTTGCGATGAGCCTGGACGACCTGATCATCGGTCATGTTGGACACCATCGCAGCGTAGCGCACGGCCTGCAGATCCATGTGGTCACCCGTGGGCGTCCGCTTGAGTTCCACGACCACCAGCCGGCCGTCCTTGTCGAGGGCAAGCAAGTCGATGCGCCGGCCGGCTCCCTCCCAGTTGCTGTACTCCTCGGCGATCACGAACAGCCCTTCTTCGAGAACGTCTGGTGCGTCTCGCACGACATCCTGGAGGTCTCGCTCCGCCAGCTTCTTGTCCTCGAACCTTACTGACTCGGCAGGCTCGAGACTCTTCTCGTCCTCGTTCCACTTGTGCAGCGTCATTTCCTCTCTCCGATGCAGGTGTTTGGGCCAGGGTGCGGTCGTCGATTCGCCGTAGGGTCAGCGAACCATGGTAATGGGCGCCCGCCCTTCCGGGCAATCGCCGCCCGCGGCGCTCACTGCGCTTGCTCATTCCGGTTGAGTTCCATGAACGACTCGCGGACCGCCCGGACGGCCAGGCGCGAGCTTTCCAGCAAGCGCCGCAGGTGCTTCTCCAAGCCGGCGACCGGCGTCAGGCTGACGAGGCGCGGACGTGCGGTGCAGGGTCGCGAACTGGGGCAGCCATGTCTTCGCCATTTGACGGCCACGGGTGTCGTCCTCGGCCACCTCGCAAGCTTCGGGCCGCGTTCGCCGCCGGCGTCGTGCTCTACGACGGCGAGATGGGACTGCCGTTCGGCGACGGTCTTCGCGCGGTGCCGGTGCGGGCGCTGTGGTAAACCGGGCAGGCGGTATCCGACACGCGTGAGCGGACGCGCACTCAAATCCAGAATCGGCGAGACTTGAACGCCCATGGACGCTAACATTAAGGGAGACCGCGAATCGCCGCTCCGTGGGATCGCGACCGCCGCCCGCAGCTAGCCCGAACGAACCGCAAAGGAAGTTCACCTCGTGCCCGACCAGCCCGTCGCCAGTTCCGCTCTGAACCCGCACTCTGCCGCCGAGCGACTTGCCGAGGCCGCTCCGGTAGCCATCACCGGCGCCAACCGAGGCGTAGGGTTCGCCGCGGCGCGGCAAGTCGCTCGGGCCGGCCACCCCGTGGTCCTCCTCTGCCGGAGCGAGCGCCGGGGCCACGAGGCCGCCAAGCAGCTGCCGGCGCCGGCGGGCACGCGTTCGCACGAAGTCGTTGCCATCGACTTGGCTTCGCTGGACTCGGTGCGCGGGGCCGCCGCCGCCGTCGCCGAACGGGGGCAGCCGCTCGCCGCCTTGGTCAACAACGCCGCCGTGTTGCCCGGTGCCCGCACCGAGAGCGGCGACGGCTTCGAGCTTCAACTGGCCGTCAATCACCTGGCCCACTTCCTCCTGTCGTGCTTGCTGCTGCCGGCCCTTAAGCGCAACTCCGGTGTCGCCCGCGTCATTACCGTGTCGTCGGGGGCGCACCACGGGCCGGCGTTCGACTTCGACGATCCCAACTATCGGCGAAAGCAATACGCCCCCCGCGACGCCTATCAGCAGAGCAAGCTCGCGAACGTCCTCTTCGCCAAGGCGCTGGCGCGTCGAACCAACGGCCCAGCCCCTGCCGTGCAGTCCCTTGCCCTGGGCCCCGGCGTCTACGACACGGACTTGCTCAAGGACTATCTCGCCGGCGGGGCGCCGTTCGGCAGTCCGTTCCCGATCGCCGAACCGGACCAGGCCGGACCGATCGTCGCAGACCTTGCGATTGGCCGGCGCGACGAGAACTTGAACGGCGGCTACTTCGACCGCGGCGCACCCGCCGCCCCGTCCCCCACCGCCGAGGACGAGAAGGACCAAGAACGACTCTGGGCCTGGAGCGCGTCCGTCACGGGTGCCCCCGAGGTCGGCCTGAACGGCGCCGAAGCCGGTCACCAGCCCGGCCGCTGAACCCGCCGCCACCAAACCGCCACGCCGTCGCCCCCAGCCAAGGAACCGACCACATGCCCGACCGCATGGACCAGATCGTGTCGCTCTGCAAGCGCCGCGGGTTCGTCTTTCAGTCGTCCGAGATCTACGGCGGGGCCGCCTCGGTGTGGGACTACGGGCCGCTCGGCGTGGAGCTGCGCCGCAACGTGGCCGACGCTTGGTGGTCCGCCATGGTCCACGCCCGCGACGACGTGGAGGGGCTGGACGCGGGCATCCTCATGCACCCGCGGGTGTGGGAGGCGTCGGGACATGTGGAGGGCTTCGCGGACCCGCTGCTGGAGTGCAAGACGTGCAAGCGCCGCTGGCGGGCCGACCACCTCGAAGAGAGCGCCTGCCCGCGCAAGCCGTCGGTGGCGCCGGGCGGCCACGGGGATTGCGAGATCGGCGAGCCCCGGTTCTTCAACCTCATGTTCAAGACGTTCATGGGGCCGGTCGAGGAGGACGCGGCGGTCGTCTACCTGCGTCCCGAGACGGCCCAGGGCAGCTACGTCAACTTCCTGAACGTCCAGCAGACCTCGCGCAAGCGCGTGCCGTTCGGCGTCGCCCAGCTGGGCAAGGCGTTCCGCAACGAGATCACGCCGGGCAACTTCATCTTCCGCACCCGCGAGTTCGAGCAGGCCGAGATGCAGTTCTTCGTCGAGCCGGGCTCGGACGACGAGTGGTTCCATTACTGGCGCGAGCAGCGCATGGCGTGGCACAAGGAGATCGGCGTCCGCGCCGACAAGCTCCGGCTGGCCGAGCACGGGCCGGACCAGCTGGCCCACTACGCAAAGGCCGCCGTGGACATCGAGTACGAGTTCCCCTTCGGCTGGCAGGAGCTGGAAGGCGTCCACAACCGCACCGACTTCGACCTGGCGCGCCACCAGGAGTTCTCGGGCAAGCGGCTGCTCTACATCGACCCCGGATCGGGCAAGCGCTACCTGCCCTACGTGGTGGAGACGGCGATGGGCGTGGGGCGCGCCGTGCTCGTGCTGCTGGTGGACGCCTACCGCGAGGAGGAAGTCGCGGGCGAGTCGCGCGCCGTCCTGGGTCTGCACCCCCGCTTGGCGCCGGTCAAGGCGGCCGTCTTCCCCCTGATCAAGAAGCACGGCATGCCCGAGACCGCCGCCGCGCTCCACGAGGCCCTTCGCCGCGACCGCATCCCGTCCTTCTACGATGTGGCCGGCTCGATCGGACGCCGCTACCGTCGGCAGGACGAAGCCGGCACGCCCTGGTGCGTCACCGTGGACGGCGACACCGCCGACGACCAGCGCGTCACCATCCGCGACCGCGACACGCTGGCCCAGGAGCGCGTGGGCCTGGACCACGTGGCACGCTGGATCCGCGAGCGGCTGAGGTAGAGAGGGGTCGCAATGAAGAACGCCGGGCCGGATGTCCGCCAACTCCAGTGGTGGGTCCCGGGCACGCTCTATGTGGGCGCGACGCTCGTGCTCTTCGCCGAGTTCATCTTTTCGGACGCCATGCTCTACGGGCTGGACACGGTCGAGTCGGGCGGCTACATGGCGCGGGCGTACCTCGCCGAGCAGCTGGCGAAGGGCGACTTTCCCCTTTGGGGCACGCGGCAGTACGGCGGCATTCCGTTCCTGGAGGCGCTGTCGGGCGGGGACGCGATCTACCCCACCAGCCTGCTGTACTTCATCTCCGAGACGTACCGGGCACTGGGGTGGAAGTTGGTGCTGCACGTGCTGGCGGGCGGCTTCTTCATGCACGGCTGGATTCGCAGCTTGGGGCTGGACAGGCGAGCCGCGACGACGGCGGGGCTGGCGTGGGTGCTGGCGCCGGTGGTCGTCACGCTGGTGTTTCCCGGCAACGACGGAAAGCTGATGGTGGCCTCGCTGGCGCCGCTGGTGTTCTGGGGGGCGGAGTCGGTCATGCGCGGGCCGTCGGGCCGGAGCGGGGCGGGGCTGGCGGGCGCGGTGGCCCTGACGTGCCTCACGACGCAGTTCCAGACGGCCTACTTCCTCTTCGTCTCCGTGGGCGCGTATGCAGTCTTTCGCACTGTGCAGCGGTGGCGAAAGGGGGCGACGGGCGCGCGCCGCTTCCATCCACTGGCGGTCTTCCTGGGGAGCGCTCTGCTGGGCGGCGGGCTGGCGGCGTTCCAGCTGCTTCCGGCTGCCAGTTACGTGGCCGAGGCGTCCCGAAGGACCGCAACGACGGTGGACGCGTCGCCGGAAGAAGCGCGCATCTACTCCAGCTCGTGGTCGCTTCACCCGGAAGAGGTCGTGTCGCTGGTCGTGCCCGAATTCGTGGGCAACAGCATGGCCGACGCGGCGTGGGGCTCCAGCACGTACTGGGGGCGCAACCCATTGAAGTTCAACCACGAGTACGTGGGCGTTACGGTCCTGGTGCTGGCGCTCTTCGGGCTGACCGGGGGGGCGTGGGCGCGAACCGGGCGCGGGCCGGGCAAGCGGCGAGGAGCCGGGGCGCGGCGAGGGCGCGGTGCACAACGTGGGCGGGGCGCGGGACGCGGGCAGGACGAGTCCCCGTCGGGCGCGTCGCCGGGGCTGCGCTGGTTCATGGCCGGCATGGGCATGGCTTGGCTGCTCTTCGCCCTGGGCGCCCACACGCCGGTCTGGAGGCTGTTCTACGAGGTCGTGCCCGGGATATCCCTCTTCCGCGCCCCGTCGCTGTCGGCCTTCTTGATCAGCTTCGGAGCGACCACCCTCCTTGCCGTGGGCGTGGACGACATTGCCCGGACCAGGCCGTCCCCGGGCGTCTTCCTGGCCAGCGCTCGGGGGCGTACGCTGGTCGGTTTCGTCGGGCTGCTGCTGCTTGGGCTGATCCTTCAGTCCTCCGGAGGGCTGGAGCGCTTCTGGACGACCGTAGTGCATCCGGGCGCCGTTGCCGACGGACAGTCCTCTGCGGCGCTGGCCAAGCTGGAGCCCTTCGCCACGCGGGGTTTCGGGATCGCGCTCCTCCTGGCCGCGTTGGCCGTTGGGACTCTCTGGGCGGCCCTGGAAGGGAAGATGTCCGCGACTGCCGCCATCGTCGTCGCGACGGGCCTGATCGCAGTGGACTTGGGGCGGATCGACCGAGCCTTCATCACCACCTTCGACTACCACGCCTGGGCTGCCCCGGACGCCAACGCCCGCTTCCTGGCCGATCGCAAGGAAACCACTCCCCCCTTTCGAGTCGCCGACCTGAGGGAGAGCATCCAGGAAGTCGAGTACGCCATGCACGGCCAAGACCTCGTCGGTGGACACCACCCGAACGATCTGGTCCGCTACCGGGAGCTTCTGGGTCTGGAGGGCAGCCAGGCGTCCGGAGCAAACACCAGCCACCCGAACGTCCTGCGGATGCTCAACGTCAAGTACGTCGTCTGGCCGTTGGCCCGGGCGGGACGAGCCCCCTACCAGGGCGCGCAGGCGCTCAGCACCACGGCCGACGGTGCCGAAGCCGTCTACTCGTACCCGGGGCTGGAAAAGGCGTGGATCGCCCGGTCGGCCACCATAGTGGAAGACGACGATGCCGCACTGGCCCGGATTCTGTCCGGCGACTTCGATCCGGCCCGAGAGGCGGTCGTGTCCCAGCCGTCGCCGGAGTTGGCCGAGTTGCTGGCGACGCTCTCCATTGACGAGGAAGCCACGGCCGCGACGGACGCCGTCGTCTGGGAGGAGGCCGGACAGGACTACCGGCGCCTGCGGGTGACCCACGACCGTCCCGGACTGCTGATCGTTTCCGAGAACTGGTTCCCCGGTTGGGAGGCCGAAGTCGACGGCGCGCCGGCCCAGGTCCATCGCGTGAACTTGACCCTCCAAGCCCTCGCGTTGCCGTCGCCGGGGGAACACGAGGTCGTGCTGCGCTACACGGCGCCCACGGTAGCCCGCGCCGTCCGGATCAGCGTGGCCTCGGCCCTAGTCGTCGCGCTCATGTTGGCGGGCTCGGTGCTTGCCCGGACACGTCGCCGCCGCCGCCGCCGCAGTCCGACGCGGTGATCGACGTGTCGTCGAAGCTGGAACAAACGTTTCGGCGCGTCTTCAACCTTCCTGCCGTCATCGTCGAGGACGACGCCTACATCGGCACGAAGGCGACGATCCTGCCGAACGTGCGGGTCGGGTGCATGGCGACCGTGGCGGCGAACACGCTGGTCACGGCCGATGTGCCCCCCGCGGCGTGGTCATCGGCGTGCCCGGCAGGGTGATCATGATCCGGCCCGAGGAGGAAGCCCGCCCGACCCGCACGCGCCGGAGCAGCGAAGAAGATGTCGTCGGAGGCGAGTGACGGTCGTCGGGCGGGCGCGAAGCACGGGTGGCTGACCGCGAAGCTGGCCCTGACGGCGCTGGTCGCGTGGTTCGTATGGCGCAGCGTCGACGTGCAGCTGGCCGAGGTCGGGGACATCGACTGGCGGGCGGTGAACGTGGACGTGCCGCTTCTGCTGTCGTCCGTCGCGGTGCTCTTCGGAGATTTGGCTCTGAGCGCCTGGTTGTGGTCGAAGCTGGTTGGCCGTCTTGGGGGGCCGCATGTTCCCGTGGCGACGGCGGCTGCGGTGATCACCCTGGCCAACTTTGGGCGCTACGTTCCGGGGAAGGTGCTGAACATCGTCGGAGTGGCCGCCCTGGCCGACCGCGTGCGCTGCCCCGTGCCCGTCGCAGTCGCGGCGTCGCTTCTCTGTCAGGTGATGCACCTGGCCGGGGCCGCAATCGTCGGCGGATGGACGATGTTGCAGCTGTCGGGCGTCTCTCCCCCCTTTGCCGCGACGGCGGTCGCGGCGTCCCTGGTCGCGCTGGTCGGCTTTGCACGTCACGGGCGCGTGCAGGCAGCGCTGGCATGGGCGCTGCGCCGGATCAATCGCCGGCAGCCGTCCGACGCCGCGCTGGACTTCCGGTCGATGGCTGGTCCCGCGTCGTTGCCATGGGTCGCGGCGTTCGTCGCGAAGTGGTTCGTCTACGGGCTTGCGTTCTCCCTGCTTGCCAAGAGCCTCGGGGCGGACGGCTCGCTTCTCTTCTATTCGACCGTCTTCGCCGGCGCGTATCTGACGGGCTACGTCGCCGTGCTTGCCCCCGCGGGCGTGGGCGTTCGCGAGGCCACTCTGGTCGCCATGCTGGCGCCGGTGCTCGGCCCGGGAGCGAGCGTCGTGCTGGCCGTCGCTCAGCGCGCGTGGATCACGGCGTTCGAGATGATCGCGGCTCCGGGATGCGTTGTGGTGTGGTGGCGTCGAAGCCGCAAAGCGTGACTCGGTAGAGTCCCTGGCCCTGGCCGTCCGCGCGGCGCCGGATCGACTCTGCCGGGTCGATCGCATAACGCTCTTCGCCGTCGCCGTGGATCTCCGAGAATCCGTGGTCTGGGTAGAAGTTCCGGGTCATGCCGTTCTTGGCCGTGGGAATGCGATTCGCCCGCACGAGGCGGACGCCGCTTCGTCGGGCGTCGTCCAGCACCGTCCGCAGCAGTTCGCTCTCGATCTTGCGCCCGAACGCCCTGCAACTTCATCAGGAACGAGTCGATCTCCCATTCGTCGCCGGCGTCGCCCCCCGGCCCGAGGGGCCACGAGAGGCCGTTCCCCCGTTTCCGGAGCCCACTGGCGATCTTGAGCCATGGCGGAGAATGCCGGGGTCGTTCGCTGGCATGCGCCATATCCACGTATCGATCCATATTCCGTACATCATGGCGTAACCTTCAAATTATGGCATTTCGTGCATATATGGCAGAATCCGTTAGTCCTACCATAAAATCATATTCGTACCACGAACGCTCGCAGCAACTTGACTCTTGGGCGGGTCGACGAAGGCCGACTGGGCCGTCCCGCCGGCACCCTCTGCGGGCTAGGCAAGGGGCCTCTCCGGCCCAGCCCCTTCTCTGCCGACCTCCCAGAATCTTGCGAACAAGCAAGATCAGCGCGAAGTTGAACGGAACCCAACCGCATTGCTACCCACCCTGCCTGACCCAGCCAAGGGAAACGATCAACATGCCTGACCGACACACGTTGGCCTCGGAGCGCGTCGCCTTGAGCGATGTAGCCGGCTGGACGCGCGAACGGTCTTGGTGGGAGGACGGCTGAGGTGAAAGTCACCGAGCTGCGCATTGCCAACTTCCGATGCTTCAAGGAGGCGACGCTGCGGGTGGCGCCGGTCACATTGATCACCGGAGCCAACAGCGCGGGCAAGAGTTCGCTGGTAGCGCCGCTGCTGGCCTATGCCCAGACCGACGGGATGCCGGCTCTGCTTTCCCCTAACGGCCACCACGTGGAAATGGGCGGCTTCAAGGAGATGGTGCATGGAAGAAGAAAGACACTTAGAGTCGGTTTTGACGCGGAAGCGTCGAGCAGGCTTGACTCCCGATTTACCGTTGATGCTGTCTTCGGCAAGAATCCGGCATCGTCAGGATTGAGGCTGAGAGATCTCAAGATTGTCGGCAGCTACTATAAGATGATTCTTTCGTCAACTGGCGACAATTACGAAATGACGTACAGGATCAAGCCGGATGATTCGCGGACTCTTCGTGGACTTGAGGAGATCAGACAGCTGCCCGAAGAAGCCGAGGCCCGGCCCGATTCTTCTGACAGCGAGACCATGCTGACCGCGGTTGCCACGTTCCTTGAAGCGACTGTTGATCAATTGCAACTAAACGCGAGGGATGTCGATTCGGAGCGAAAACCATTAGATGTTGTTGACGACAACATGCCTTCAGAGGGCAAGATTGACGTCGCAAGTGCAGATGAATTGTTCAAAGTCATATACTCGATCACAGATTTGATGGAATCTCTGGTGTCTTTTCACATTAGCAATTTGACACGTCAAATGCGACGGCGGCTGACCTTTGTCAGTTCCTTTCGTCTTGCTCCGGAGAGAACCTATTACGAAGTGTCCAAGGCTGACCTTAAGGTAGGACGCCACGGACAAAACTATGTTGAGCAGATTGCGCAGTGGACGTCGGTAAAGGCACCAGAGATCGCTAGTCTCCGTGAGGATTTGGCCGAACTGGGTGTGCTGTGCGATCTCGAGATTGGACGCCTAGGCGCAGGGCGCATGGAGCTGAAGGGCAGGCCGAAACCGAAGTCTCCGCTTATGAATCTGGCAGACCTTGGGTTCGGCACGAGTCAATTGCTACCGGTTCTTGTGGCCATCAATCAAATGACTGTTGGAGGGGTATTTGTGGTGGCTCAACCGGAGACTCATCTTCATCCCGAGGCTCAGGCCCGTCTGGCTAGCTACTTTGTTCGGCTGGCCAAGGAGCGGAACATTACATTTATCGTCGAGACACACAGCGAGTACTTGATCAACAGGTTGCGCCGACTCGTGGCTGAAGGCGCCGTAGGAGAAGACGAAGTGTCGGTAGCGCATTTGACGAATAACGGGCAGGAGTCCACGGTGCACCCGATTCAGCTGAGGATGGATGGCCAGATAGTTGGAGCGCCGGAAGACTTCTTCGAGACGTACATGATGGATGTGATGCAACTAGCGATGGGGCCTGATCGCATTGAAGCGGAAGCGTAGCCGCCTGGAGGCAGGGTCGCCGAGGCCCGACCTGTTTGTGGATTCGAACCAGAGCCGTCATTTCGCCAAACCCGTGAGAGCCGAGTATAGGGAGCTCATCCAGTGGTTGGATGGGGAGGGCCATTTGGTTGTGTGCGGCTCCTTGATCAGCGAGTACGTCACGGCCGTTCGGGGGGCGACGGCTCCGACAACACTGGCAGTGATCATCGGACGGTTGCAGCGTGTCGGTAGGCTGAGGCGGATCTCGAAAGGTGAGTTGACCGCATTTCGGTTTCCCAAGAGAGTGGAGCGGCGCTTGCAATCAAATCGTGCCGATCACGACTTCATTAAGCTGGTGCTGTTGAGCGACCGCAAGCTCGGACTGTCCGAGGACAGAAAGTTCGCCCACGACATCAACAGTTTCCCGGGCCACGACGCCCGGGTTGCCGCCGCTCCGTCCGAGATCGACTATCGCGAGTGATCTAGCGACAATCGCCTGGGGGCCGTATAATCCGCGAGGGCGACACGGCGGCCGGGTTCTTGCAGCCGCTGGACGTGGTTGAGGTCGCTGTCCGACGTTGCCCCGCGGTTGTCCGTTCACCTTCGCCCAGCCCCTCCCAAAGGAGCCCATCACGTGTCGACCCGATCCCAAGTCTTTTCCTCTCGCTGGGGGATGCTGGTGGCCATGCTGGGCATGGCGATCGGCACTGGAAACATTTGGCGGTTCCCGCGGATCGCGGCGTCGAACGGCGGCGGCGAGTTCTTGGTGGCGTGGGTGGCCTTTCTGTTCCTGTGGTCGGTTCCGCTGCTCGTCCTCGAGTTCGGGATGGCCAAGGCGACCCGGCGGGGCACCGTCGGCGCCTTCGTCAAGACGATCGGGCCGAAGTTCGCCTGGATGGGCGCGTGGGTGGCGTGGGTGGCGACGGCCATCCTGTTCTACTACACGGTCGTGATGGGCTGGACGATCCGCTTCTTCCTGGCCACGGTCACCGGCGAGATTCCGTCGCCCTCTGGTGCGCCGACGCAGTTCTGGGACGCCTTCAACTCCACGCCGCAGGCCATGTTCTTCCACGGCTTGGCGATGGCGATGGGCATCTTCGTCGTGTCCAAGGGCGTGCGCGGCATCGAAAGGGCGGCGAAGATCCTGATCCCGTCGTTGGTGATCCTGGTCGTCGTGCTGGCGATCAAGGCCGTCACCCTGCCCGGCGCGGCGGAGGGACTGGCCTTCCTCTTCACGCCCGACTTCGCCGCGCTGGCCGACGCCAAGATCTGGCTGGAGGCGCTGATCCAGAACGCTTGGGACACCGGCGCCGGGTGGGGCTTGGTCCTGTCCTACGCCATCTACATGCGCTCCAAGGAGGACACCTCCCTCAACGCCTTCGTCATCGGCTTCGGCAACAACTCGATGTCGCTCCTGGCGGGGATCATGGTGCTGTGCACGATCTTCTCGGTGATGCCCGAAGCCGCCGGCGAGATCGTGGGCGCGGGCAACGAGGGCCTGACCTTCATTTGGGTGCCGCAGCTCTTCGCGCAGATTCCGGGAGGCCAGTTCTTCATGGCTTTGTTCTTCCTGGCGCTGGTCTTCGCGGCGTGGTCCAGCTTGGTGGCGATGATCGAGCTCTCCGTGCGCGTGCTCATGGACCTGGGTCTGGCCCGCAAGCGCGCCATCGCGGCGGTCGGGACGGCCGGCTTTCTGCTGGGCATTCCGTCGGCGCTCCAGATCGGCGTCTTCCAGAACCAGGACTGGGTCTGGGGCGTGGGCCTCGCGCTGACGGGGTTCTTCTTCGCCTTCGCGGTGCTCAAGTACGGCGTGACCAAGTGGCGCGAATCGTTCGTGGACACGGCGGACTCCGACGTGCGCGTGGGGCGCTGGTGGGATTGGGCGATTCGCTTGGTGGCCGTCGAGGCCGTGGTGCTCGTGGGGTGGTGGCTGTGGGAAGCCCGAGGCGAGAGCTTCGCGGAGACTTGGACGCTGATGTCCCGCTACAACGTGGGCACCGTGCTGATCCAATTCGCCGTCGTGATCGTCGTTCTCCTGGCCGCCAACCGCTGGCTGGCCCGGCGCGCCCAAGGCGCCGAAGGCGGGTGACCGCCGCGGTCCCGAGATGGCGGTCCACGACTCCTACGCCCGACTGACGCCCTACGAGCTGCTCCTTCCCGGCCCCGACTTCGCGGACGAGCGCTTCCCCGCGATCGAAGCCGAAGCCGGGACGCGCGGCACGGACCTGCACAACCCGGCGGCCTTCGCGATGTCGGGAGCGGTCCAGGGCATCCTGGCGGAGCTGCGCCCGGACGGCGACGGACCGGACGGGACCGCGGCAGAGGAAGTCGCGCCGGACCAAGCCGCGTCCAACGAAGCCGCGTCCGCGTCGGCGCCCCAAGGCCCACGCGTTCACGGCGAGGTCCTGTTCTTCGCCTATCACATGTGGCGAACGGCTCGCCCGCACGGTCCCCCTGCCGTGACCTTGGTCGCACGAAGCACGTTGCGGAGCCTTCTGGCGGGTGCCGACGTTCGCGCCGCCGCCGCGCCGAAATCCGGCTGGGAGTCTGCGCTCCGGGGCCGGGCGGGCTACCTGCAGCTGCCACAGCACATGGTGTGGGCGGACGAAGCCGGGACCGCGCACCCGGAGTCGGTGGACGGCTTCTTCTGGGCCGCCGACCCGGACTACGCCTTCCACGCGGCCGCCGTCGCCGGGATGCGGCAGGGCAGACCCGGCTACGGCGTGATCCCCGCACCCCCGCAACCGCTGGACTCCCTTTCGTCCTGGACGACGGAGCCCGCCAGAGAAGGCGGCGGCGATTTCTCCACCGATCTGCCCGGTGCGCAGCTGGACGGCCTCGTCGGCCTTCGCACGCCCGCGGAGCTCCTCAAGCTCGTTGCCCTGGCGCTGGAGCGATGGGCGCGGCATCCCCACGAGCCGGTGCGCTCGCCTCCTTCCACCTCGTCTCCGGCCCCGCTGCCCCCGGAGTCCTCCCCGGCGTCCTCGCCAGCCCCGTCCAAGCTGCCCTTCGTCGTCCTCTAACGCGGCGGCCTTGGCGTTGCCCCGAGGCAAGGCGATGCAACGGATTGGCGGCTTGATGGCATCTAGTACTTGGACGGCCGGCAATTGGGCCGTACTCGCGAACGCCGCCGACGAGGACGGAATCGATGACCCGAAGGGCTGAACGCAATGCGAGCCGCTCCCGCTCCGCCGTCGCGGCGCTTCGGCTCGTTGCGGGCGCAACCATGAAGCCGTGCAAGTCCGTGATGCAGAGGCGCATCCGGCATCTCCGGACCGCACTTTGGCTGGCGATGCTGGCCGGAACGCCCGCCGCCTCCTCCGGGCAAGTCGTCCTGGGACGGCTGGTGGAAGCCGGGCCGGGCAGCGCCGTTGGCGGCGCCATGGCGGTGCTGGAGGATCGGTCCGGCCGAGGCTGGACGCAAGCTCTGACCCGCACCGGCAGCGGCCTCTTCCAACTCCGCGCGCCGGCGCCCGGCGAGTATCGGGTTCGGGCGGACCGGATCGGCTACGCCACCACCTACTCCGACTGGTTCCGGCTGTCGGCCGCCGACACGCTGTCGCTACGCATCGAGGCGACCGTGGAAGCCGTCTCGCTGGAAGGCGTCGTGGCGGAGGCGGACCGCCGTTGCCGGGTGCGTCCGGCGGAGGCCATGGCCGTCGGCAGGGTGTGGGAGGAAGCCCGCAAGGCGCTGGCCGCCGCGGCCTGGACCCAGAGCCGGGGGATGTACGACTACGAGCTGCTGGGCTTCGTCCGGCAGCTGGACCGGAGGGGCCGCAAGGTCGAGTCGGAGGACCGAACCCGCGCGGAAGGGCCGGCCAAGGCGCCGTACGTGTCGCGCCCGATCGACTCGCTGGCGGCCCACGGCTACGCGCGCGTGACGGGCGACGGGTCCTGGTTCTGGGCGCCCGACGCCGAAGCACTGCTGGCCGACTCGTTTCTGGACACGCACTGCTTCCGCGTCGTGGCGGGCGGGGACGACGCCCCCGGACTGGTCGGCCTCGCCTTCGAACCCGTCTCGGATCGGTCCGTCCCGGAGATCGCCGGCACGATGTGGCTGAACCCGGGCACGGCCAAGCTTCGCCGACTGGAGTACCGCTACGAGCGGCTGGGCGTCCCTCCCGCGCTGCTGGCGGCGGAGTCGGGGGGCTCGGTTCGGTTCCGGGAGCTTCCCAACGGCACGTGGATCGTGGACTCGTGGAGCATTCGGATGTTCCGGGCCGGCGTTGCCGAGCATCCGCTGACCGGGCGGCCCGCGGCGACGCTGGAGGGCGTCACGGTGCAGGGGGGCGAGGTGCTGCGGGTCTACGGCCCCGACGGCGTGGTCTTCGACGCCGGCCCAGGGCTCCTCATCGCCGGCGTCGTGCGGGACAGCTTGGGGGGCGGGCTGGCCGACGCCCGCGTGTTCGCGCCGGGGAAGGGACTGGAAGCGACGACGGGTCCGGACGGCGCCTTCGAGCTGACGCGCCTGCAACCGGGCGAGTACGAAGTCGCCTACGGCCATCCCTATCTGGACGAGCTGTGGTATCAGCCCGATCCGGTCGAGGTGGAGGTCGGGGAAGACCGTGCCGAGCCGGCCCGCGTGGAGTTCGAGGCGCCTGCGATCAGCGAGGTGATGAAGGACGTGTGCAGGGGCATGGGCTCTCCCCGGAGCGTGCTGATCGTGCTGTCGACGCCGTCTCGACCGCCGTCTCCGCCGCCCAGCGCCGAAACGGTCCTCCCCCCGACGCCGCCCACCCCCCCTGCGGCTGCCCAAGATGCGGTCCCTCCATGGAAGATGTCGTGGCCCCACGGCATCCTCATGGGGCACGTCCGCGACGCCGAAGGCAGGCCCGTGGCCGACGCGACGGTGCGAGTGCTGTCCGACGCCTACGACGTGCGGGTACTCGCGGATCTGGCCGGCAGCAGAGACCAGCGTTCTCCAAAAGCGGTCCTGGAGCAGGACGACCGGCGGGGCGGTGCAGTCGTCACCACCAACAGCTCGGGGTTCTACCGCGCGTGCTGGTTGCCCACCAACACGCCGTTGCAGGTCGCCGTGCTGGACGACGACGAGACGCTGGTCCCCGGGCAGCACAAGGAAGGACCGCTGATGGCGAACGTCGTGGCGGTCGCCGAGCGGGCGATCACGATCTCCCTCGAAGAGCCCCACGCGACCCTGGACTTGCGCACCGAGCGACGAACTCCGCCTTCTTGACCGCCGGCGAATCGCCGCGCCAGCTTGCTTGGTCCGACCTGTTCAGCGGACGCTCGCGCCAGTACCGGAGTCCGATGCCATGCCCAGAGAATCCAAGAAGGCCCGCAAGGAGCGCGCGGCCCGCGTCTACGAGCACTTCGCCGAGGAGTACCCGGACGCCAAGTGCGCACTGAACTACCGCTCGCCGTTCGAACTGCTGGTGGCCACCATACTGTCCGCCCAGTGCACGGACGTTCGCGTGAACATGGTGACGCCCGACCTCTTTCGCCGGTATCCGGACCCCGCGTCGCTGGCCGCCGCGGAGCGGGAGGAGCTGGAAGAGCTGATCCGCTCGACCGGATTCTTCCGCAACAAGGCGCGCAGCCTGGTGGGCATGGCGACGGCGGTCGCGGAGGACCACGGCGGCGATGTTCCGCGCACGATGAAGGAACTGGCCGCCCTTCCCGGCGTCGGCCGCAAGACCGCCAACGTCGTGCTGGGCAACGCATTCGGCGTCGACGAGGGCGTGGTGGTGGACACGCACGTCAAGCGCCTGTCCAACCGGCTGGGGTTCACCGCGGAGACGAATCCGGACAAGATCGAGAAGGACCTGATGGCGATCTTCCCCACGGACAAGTGGACGATGCTGGCCCACTTGCTGATCTATCATGGCCGCAAGGTCTGTCCGGCTCGCCGCCCGCGCTGCAACGAGTGCGCGGTCTCTCACCTCTGCCCGTCGAGCGCGGTGTAATCGACCGACTCGGCGTGGTCCATCGCCCGGCGCACGGCGTCTTCCATGGCGCCGACCTCTTCGTCGGCCAGCTCGGGAAACAATCGTCGCCGTCGCCGGGGCAGTGCCCCGTTGTTCTGCATGCACAGCCGCACCAGCAGCAACGCCCGGCGGTCCGGCATGTCTACGACCGCGCGAACGGCGTCGAAGGCCCGGTCGAACACGGCGATGAAGTCGATCTCCTCCTTCATGTCCTTGCGCACCGTCTCGGCCACTCGCTCGTGCAGGTACTCCGCGAACGGCGTGGCGTCGAAGTACCGATAGAGGTTCGCGGTGTCGTTCTCGACGACCATCTTCCTCTCCGGCGTCCACCGCCATTCGGTCAGGGCCAGCCGGGGCCGGGAGAAGGATTCGAGCACGCGGTCGTAGCCTCGGCGGTCGCGAAGGATCGCTGCCGACACGGGAAACACCGCGCCGGCCGGCACGTAGCCCGTCTGCGTCAGGACTTGGTGGATAAGGAAGCGGTGGATTCGGCCGTTGCCGTCGTCGAACGGATGCGCGAAGACGAAGGCGAACGCCGAAGCCGCCGCGGCCACGACCGGCGGCACGCCGCCTTCGACGACGCGGCGGTGCAGCGCGGCCCACCCCTCCATCAGGCCCCGCACATCGCGCGGCCGAGGGCACACGAAGTGGACTTCATCGCGGAAGCCCGTCCCCACGCCCCCCACGAAGGTCTGCGCGTTGCGCCATCCCGAAGCCGCGTAGCGAGGGTCCACAATGGCGTTCTGAAGGGCCGCCAGGGCCGCTTCGTCCACCGGGCCGACGTCGGATGCCCGTTTGAGCGCCGTGGCGAACCGTTCGGCGCGGCGGGCGCTGGGCCTCTCCCCTTCGATGGCGAAGGAGGCGCGGCTCTCCTTGGTGTAGAGGTAGTTGACCGCGCGATCCAGCACGGCGGGGTCGCACGCGGCCAAGAGGCGTCGCAGGCGCAGGTCCGCCCGGTCCGCCATGGCGGCTTCCAGGGCTTCGGTTCGTCGGACGGTTGGGCACAGGTCCCGTCCCCCCAGCAGGTTGTCGGCGACGCGGTGGCGCCGGGAGTTGCGACGGCTCGCCACGACGTGCCTGTGAGGGTCCAGCGCTGCGGCGTAGTTGCCGTGGCGCGCGTCCTCCAAGTCCAGCGTGCGGCCAGTCAGAGTCTCGTACAGGAACCAGGCCCGCCGGCTGAAGGCGCCCGTGGGCTCCCTCCGCACCCAGTCCTCCAGCTCGCCGGCGTCCATGGCCTCGAAGGCTCCTGCGAGCACGCCGAGGTCCAGCGCCTCGTGACGCAAGGCGAACCGAATGTGCGACACCACCGAGCGGCCCACCGAGTACCGGCGCGGGTACATCTCCAGGGTGCACGGCCCGTCGACCTCCCTCCTGCGGGTGCCGGATGCGACCCGGTGGCTCTCCACGAACGGGCGCGGCGCCGGCAGTCGCAACTCATGCCGAAGCCAAGCTTGGCCCAGGGGCGTTCGTTTATCTTGCGAGGCGGTCCGGGACATCAGAATCGCTTGCGGATGGGAAGAATCGATTAGATCTCGGCGAAATATGGCGAAACGATTACGACACGGCCACCTGCAACACCGGCCCAGTCGGGCGCACGAAGTGCCCACGGCTGCCCTGGCGCTGTTGCCGGCGGTCTTGCTTGCGGGCGCTCTTGGCGCCCAGGAGGTGGTGGATCTGCCGGAAGCGGACCGGTTTCCGGTGCTCGATCTGGATGAGGTCTACCGCGTAGGCGGATCGGACCTGTTGCTCAGCAGGGTGCGGAAAGCGGAGTTCGGCGGCGACTGCACGCTCTACCTCTTGGACGGCAATTCGGCTTCTTCGGCTCGCTTGCTGGCGATCCGCGACGACGGACGAACTGCCGTCCAGCTCGGGGAGCCTGGCGACGGCCCAGGAGAGTTCGGCGGTCTGCCTCACTTTGCTCCTCTAGGGGATCGGCACGTGGCCGCATTCGACTTGGGGCAAAACGCGTACTTGGTCTTTTCCTCCGACGGTGAACTGGTGCGCACGGTCGGGGCGGGCGGGGGTGGCCGGGTAGCCGGATTCGGAAACATGGCCCGGGTCGTGCGCCCCGATCGAGCACGCAACGGCCTCTTCATGGTCAACCCTCTGAACCGGACGGCCGTGAGCCGCGGAAGCGCTGGGGAATCCGGTCGTGCGGCGATTCTGCGAGTCGGATTCGGCGGGGACGACATCTCGACGCGCACCGTCCTCCAGGCGTGGTCGCCCGTTCCGGTGACGCGGGGACTGGGGGACTTCGAGCCGAACCTGAACTTCGACGCCTTTCCCGACGGAACGATCGTGTACTCCGATTCGTCGGCCTACTCGATCAAGGTCACGGACCCGGGCGGCGATCTCGTGCGCGTCATGCGACGCCCCATCTTTCCGACGGCGGTCACGGCTCGCCATCGCGAAGCCGGCGTCGAAGCGCTCCGTCGCACGCTGGAGGAAGCAGACCTGTCGCCGGCCTACGTGGACCAGTGGATGGAGAACGTAGCGGGGGACGCGCTCGACGAATCGAGCTACTACCACGAGGTGCCCGTCGTGGAAGGCGTCAAGGCGGGATGGGACCGCTCGGTATGGGTCCAGCGTCGGAACCCCGCTCACCTTCTGTCCGCCAACATCGTGGACGACTATGTTCCGGGTCCGGTGGACCTGCTCCTGGCAACGGGCGACTACGTCGGAACCTTCGACCCGAGCGACCTTCCGATGCCGATGGCCCTGGGGCCGGACGGTCTGGCCGCGTTTCTCGAACTGGACGCGCTGGACGTCCCGACCGTGGTGGTTCGGAGGCTCCCGACCGAGCTTCGTTAGGCGGACGAAGCGCCTGGGCCGGGCCGGCTTGCCTGCGCTCGTGGGCAGCCGCAGATTGCGCCCATGTCCGGAGAGCCCGAGAAGAACCGACCGCCGACGCCGATGCCGACCCGTTCCGACGCCGTCGCGCTCCTCGAGGAGTGGGTCCGGAGCGACGCGCTTCGAAAGCACATGTATGCCGTCGAGGCCGCGGTCCGGCACTACGCCGGGCTCATGGGCGAGGACGCGGAGCTCTGGGGACTGGCCGGCCTCCTTCACGACCTGGACTGGGAGAAGCACCCGGACGAGCATCCCCACGTCGGCGTCCGACGCCTGCGCGAGCTGGGCTATCCCCAACCGGTTGTGCGCGCAATCCTGACCCACGCCTACCCGGACCGCTCCGACGTGGCGCCGGAGACGCCGTTGGACAAGGTGCTTTACGCCTGCGACGAACTCAGCGGCCTCGTCTACGCCTGTTGCCTCGTCCGTCCCAACGGCATCGACGACCTCAAGCCCAAGTCGGTCGTCAAGAAGCTCAAGGACAAGGCGTTCGCGGCCGGCGTTCATCGAGACGCCGTTCAGCGCGGCCTGGAGCTGATCGCCTTGGACCGGGCCGTGCACATCCAGAACGTCATCGACGGTTTGCGAACCGTGGCTGACGTGCTGGGAGTGCGGGGATCGGACTTGGCCGCGCGATGAGCGCCCGGGCCGTGCAGTGACCGGTGCAGAGGAGGCTCGGCGCTGGCTGGCAACAGCAGAAGTCGATCTCGAGTTTGCCCGCTATGCAGCGGACGGCAACTACTTCGCTCAGGCCTGCTTCGCGGCTCAGCAAGCGGCGGAGAAGGCCGTGATGGCGGTTCACTTCATGGCGGGAGCACATGTCGTGGCTGGCTGCAGCGTTCGCGGATTGATCGAGCGACTTGATCCGGCTGTTCCCGGCCTGCGCAGGGTTGTCGAGGCCGCGGACCCCGAAGGCCCCGCAACAGAGGCCCTGTGAAGCTGCGAATCGCCGAAGAGATCCTGCTTCTGCTGCTCGACGAGCAGTCCGGCGATCTGGCGGACGTGTCCGAGGACCGTCTGCACTTTGCCCTGGCGGGCGCGGTGCTCGTGGACCTTGCCTTCGAGGATCGGATCGACACGGACCTGGAGAAGCTCGTGCTGGAGAGCCCGGAGCCGCTGGGTGACGAGCTGCTGGACCCGTTCCTGGCCCGCATCGCCGAGAGCGGCGCGAAGGGCGAGACTCGCGACGCCGAGCACTGGCTGCGCATCCTGGCGAAGGACGGCGAGGCGATCCGGGAGACGGCGCTGGCCCGCCTGGTGGACGCGGGCGTGCTCGAATCCGCTGAGGAAGGTCTGATCGCGCTGTCGCGGCGGGTTCGGCGCGCTCGGCGCTACCCGGTGGCCGGAGACGGCCAAGTCCAGCAGGATGTTCGCCTGCGAGTGATGCAGGTCTTGTTCGGCGACGACGTGCCGGCCCCGCGAGACGCCGCGATCATCGGCTTGGCCGACGCCTGCGGCTTCTTCGACGGCATCTTGGCCAAGGACGAGCTGGCGGACGTGGCGGACCGCCTGGACTGGGTGCGACGCCTGGACCTGATCGGCCGAACCGTGGCCCGGATCGTGGGCCAGCTCGTTGAGGAGGCGTCGCGCGCCCCGGCGGCCCCCGCAAGCGCGCCGATTCCGTTCGCCAAGGGGCTTCCGATCCTGGGTTGCGCTTTGGAGGCCCGCAAGAACCTGACCGACTTCCTGGTCGAGAAGCACTTGGAACTGGGGCCGCTGTTCAAGGTGCGCTTCCTGGGCCACGAGGTGTACATCCTGGCCGGACAGGAGGCCAACACTTGGGTCCACAAGCAGGGCAAGCGCTACCTGCGCTCGCTGGAGCCGTGGAGCGGCTTCTACCAGGAGCTGGGCCTGTCCAAGGTGCTCACCGCCATGGACGGAACGGAGCACGTTCGCTTTCGGCGCTTCAATGCGACGCTCTACGCGCGCGGCCGATTCGAGAACCACATGGACGCGGCGGTCGACATCGTCCGCGACGAGATCGACTCGTGGGGCGGCCGCTCGCTGGGAGGCGTCCACGCCATGCAGCGGATCATTTCCAGGCAGCTGGGCACGATCCTGACGCACTCGAGCCCCGCCGCGTACATGGACGACTTCCTCTTCTTCTTCGACACGCTTCTCGCCACGCGGATCGCCCGGCAACGCCCGATGTTCATCTACGCGCGCAAGTTCAAGAAGGTGCGCAGGCGCATCGAGTCGGCGGTGGCCGAAGTGATCGAGGAGCACAGGCCCGGCGGACGCTGGGCCGACGCCGGCGACATGGTGAACGAGCTGCTGGAACTTCACGAGTCGGAGCCCGTGTTCTTCCCCGAGACGGACCTCAAGTTCGGCGTGATGACGCCCTACTTGGTGGGGCTGGACACCGTCGGCGTCAGCTGCGCCTACATGCTGTACGCGCTCTTCAAGCACCCGGAGGTGCTCGAGCGCGCGAGGGCCGAGGCCGACGCCTTGTTCGCCGAGGGTCCTCCCACGGCCGCCGGCCTGCGCAGGCTCGAGACGATCCATCGCGTGGCCCTGGAGACGCTCCGGCGTTATCCGATCGTGCCGGTTGTGCCGCGCCACGTGTCGAACAGCTTCGAGTACGCTGGCCACCGCGTTCCGGCGGGCGTCGTCCTTCTCGTGGCGGCCACGGTCTCCCACTTCGTGCCCGAGCTCTTCCCCGAACCGTACACCTTCGACATCGACCGCTACCTGCCGGGCCGGGCCGAGCACCGGCAGCGCAACGCCTTCGTCCCCTTCGGCCTGGGATCCCACCGCTGCCTGGGCGCCGGGTTCGCGGAGGCCCAGATCGTCCTGAACTTCGCCACGATCCTCCACGAAGCGGAGATCGCCATGGACCCGCCCGGCTACGAGCTGACCACCTCCACGATCCCCACGATCCGCCCCGACAAGCGCTTCCGCTTCCGGTTGGTGCGCCGGCGAGGACGCCCAACGAGCCCCGGAGGGCGGAGTTGAGATGAGGGCGGCACTGAGGCGAGAAGCGCCGTTGAGCGGTGAAGCCGGGTCCCGCATCGGTCGCAGCGCTGCCGTCTTGGCCTTCATCGGCTTGCCGGGCCTTGCGGCCTGCGACGAGCGCGGCGGCCCGGACGCCGCGGGAGGCGGACACGCCTCGGACAGCCCCGTCGCTGGATGGCGCCTCGAAGAGGAGGTTAGGATCGTCGGCCCGCCCGAGGGCTTCGGCGCGATCGAGGCGGTGGCCGCCGACGCCGACGACAACATCTACGTGCTCGATCGCATGGCCCAGCAGGTGTTCGTCTTCGACCCGAGCGGCGCCTACTCGCACGCCATCGGGCGACCGGGCGAAGGCCCTGGCGAGCTTTCGAGGGCAGCTGGAGTCAGCATCGGTCCCGACAACCGGGTCTGGGTGCCCGACCCGGCCACGGCCCGCATCTCGGTCTTCGAGCCCGACGGCGCGTTCGTGACCGCCCTGCCTCGGCGCGGGCGCGGATACCCGTGGACGGGGACATGGGACCGGTCGGTCGGCCCGGACCGCCGCTACACGGACTGGAGGACATGGTTCCCCGACCGGGTGCGCGGCCGCCTTCCCGCCGAGACCCAGCTCTTTCCCTTCGTTCTCGGCGGCGCCGGGGACGCGGGCGCGCCGCCCGAGGCCGCGGACGCGGAGGCGGGACCCGTCGATTCGTTCCCCCCGCTGGAGTACGCGGCGGAGATGGTGCAGGTCGGAGGCCGAGCGACCTACAGGAACCACTACGCCGGCCGCTTGGTGTCCGCCTTGGAGAACGGCGCGAGCATCTGGTTCGGCCACTCCCGCGAGTACCGGGTCTACAAGCGCTCGCTGGAGGGCGACACGCTCCTCGTCGTCTCGTTGGACGAAGCTCCGGCGTCGGTGACGGACGCCGACGTCGCCGCGGTCCGTGATCTCCTGGGCGACAGCCCCGAGGCCCCGGATCGCCTTGCCGGATTGCCCGACGAGAAGCCCGTGCTTCGAGCCGTCTTCGCCGACGGGACCGGGACCTTGTACGTGGTGCCCGAGACCGAGTCGGCCCCGGGCGGGACGGCGGTCGATGCATTCGGACCGACGGGCGACTACCTGGGCCGGGCGCCGCTGCCGGAGCCGTTGGCGGCGGAGCTGCTGGGTTCGCTGTCGGCCCCGTTGCCCGCCTACGCCACCCTCCGGTACCTGCTTCTGGCCGGCATCGGCGAAGACCTTGCGCCCTACGTGACGCGCCTCGGAATCAGGCGCTGAGCGGACGCGGGGAATGCGCTTCTTCAATACGTCCGGCCCCGTGGTGGGGCGGGACCACTACCACGTCCCGCCCCTTGCCAGGTTTGATTTGGCGGAGGTCCGGCGGCTGATCGACGAGCAGCGGTACTTCGTCCTCCACGCGCCCCGGCAAACCGGAAAGACCTCCACGCTACTCGCCCTCCGCGACCTGTTGAACGCCGAAGGCCGCCATGCTTGCGTCTACGTCAACGTCGAGGGCGCGATGACGGCCCGGGAAGACGTGGAAGCGGCGGTCCGCACCGTTCTGAACGAGCTGGCCGAAGAGACCTGCGATACTCTGGGAGACGGCTTCCTTGCGGAGACGTGGCCCGTCGCGCTCGCCAAGGGCGGTGGACACAGCGCACTCCGGGTCGCGTTGACTCGCTGGGCGCGGAAGAGCGACCGGCCCCTTGTCCTGCTGGTCGACGAGATCGACACGCTTATGGGCGATTCGCTCCTCGCGGTGTTGCGGCAGCTGCGGGCCGGCTACCGCATGCGGCCCGGAGGATTCCCCCAGAGCGTGATTTTGTGCGGCGTCCGGGACGTGCGGGACTACCGGGTGTTCTCCGACTCGGCGAAGACGATGGTCGCCGGCGGCAGCGCCTTCAACATCAAGGCCGAGTCGCTGCGCTTGGGCGACTTCTCCCCGGACGAAGTGCGCGACCTGCTCGGACAGCACACCGCCGAAACCGGCCAACCGTTCGCCGACGGCGCGCTGGACGCGATCCGGACCCAGACCCAAGGCCAGCCCTGGCTCGTCAACGCGCTCGCCTACGAGACCTGCTTCCGTGGCGACTTGGCCCGGGACCGTTCGCGGCCGGTGTCCGAAGACGATGTGCTTGACGCCCGGGAAGTGCTGATCCTGCGCCGCGACACGCACCTGGATCAGCTCACCGACAAGCTGCGCGAGGACCGCGTCTGGCGGGTCGTCGAGCCGATCCTGGCCGGCGCCGGCGAGTCCAGCTACACCGCTCGGGACGTCGAGTACGTCCGCGACCTGGGGTTGATCGCTCCCGACCCGCCGATCCGCATGGCGAACCCCGTCTACGCGGAGGTCGTGCCCCGGGAGCTGACTTGGCTGGCCCAGGACGACCTTCCCCACGACCCGGCCTGGTACGTGGACACCTCCGGCGCACTGCTGTTGGGCAAGTTGCTGGAGGCGTTTCAGCAGTTCTACCGCGAGAACTCGGAGCACTGGGTGGAGCGCTACGGCTTCAAGGAGGCGGGACCGCAGCTGCTGTTGCAGGCGTTCTTGCAGCGGGTCGTCAACAGCGGCGGGCGTATTGAGCGGGAATACGCGCTGGGGACGGGTCGCACGGACTTGTTGATCGTGTGGACTCGGGGCGAGCGGCCCGGCAAGTACGTGGTCGAGTGCAAGGTCCGGCACGAGCGCCGAGGCCTGGAGCGCACCATTGCCGAAGGCGTGGAGCAGGCGGCGGCGTACGTGGACCGTTGCGGGGCCGAGGCCGGGCACTTGATCGTCTTCGACCGCGACCAGGAGCGCGGTTGGGACGAGAAGGTGCTTCGCGACAGCCGAACCGCCGAGAGCGGCGTCGAGATTGCAGTGTGGGGAATGTGACGCCTTGCTCGCGGGGTCCGCTTTCCGCATCTTCGTCAAGGTGTCGGGAGGCCGCGGGCCTTCCTAATCCTTCGTCCTAGTCCTTCGCCCTCTTCGATGACCACGACCGCCTGGATCACGATGATCGCCGTCATGACGTTCGTCTGGGGCGGCTTCGCACTCGTGGTGCGCACTGCCGTCCGAAAGGAATCGGGCAAGACCCGGAACTAGGCGGACGTTGCCCAAGCGCACGGACCTGGAGTCGATCCTGATCCTGGGATCGGGCCCCATCGTCATCGGCCAAGCCTGCGAGTTCGACTACTCGGGCACGCAGGCCGTCCGAGCCCTCAAGGAGGAGGGCTTCCGGGTGATCCTGGTCAACTCGAACCCGGCCACGATCATGACGGACCCGGACTTGGCCGACCGTACCTACATCGAGCCGCTGACGCCCGAGTGGGCGACGCGCGTGATCGAGCGCGAGCGTCCCAGCGCGCTGCTGCCCACGATGGGCGGCCAGACGGCCCTCAACATCGCCATGGACCTGCACCGGACGGGCGTCCTGGAAGCGCAGGGCGTGGAGCTCGTCGGCGCCAACGCGCGCTCGATCCGGATGGCCGAGGATCGGGAGCAGTTCGCCGCGGCGATGAGCCGCATCGGCCTGGCGGTGCCGCACGGGGGCTTCGCGCGCAACATGGACGACGCCCGGCGGATCGTGGCGGACACCGGCTATCCGGCGATCGTCCGGCCGTCGTTCACGCTGGGAGGCACCGGGGGCGGCACGGCGTACAACTTGGCCGAGTACGAGGCGCAGGTTCGACGTGGCTTGGCGGCGAGCCCGATCGGCGAGGTGCTGGTGGACCGGGCCGTGCTGGGCTGGAAGGAGTACGAGCTGGAGGTCGTCCGGGACGGGGCCGACAACGTGATCGTGGTCTGTTCGATCGAGAACTTCGACCCCATGGGCGTCCATACCGGCGACTCGGTGACGGTGGCCCCGGCGCAGACGCTGTCCGACGTCGAATACCAGACGATGCGCGACGCCGCCATCGCCATCATTCGGGAGATCGGCGTGGAGGCCGGCGGCTGCAACATCCAGTTCGCCGTGAACCCGGCCGACGGCGAGATGCTGGTGGTCGAGATGAACCCGCGCGTGTCGCGCTCCTCGGCGCTGGCGTCGAAGGCCACCGGGTTCCCCATCGCGCGCGTCGGCGCCAAGCTGGCCGTGGGCTACCGGTTGAACGAGTTGCCCAACGACATCACGCGCACCACGCCGGCGTCGTTCGAGCCCGCGCTGGACTACGTGGTCGTGAAGTTCCCGCGCTTCGCCTTCGAGAAGTTCCCCGGCGTGGACGAGACGTTGGGCGTCCAGATGAAGGCCGTAGGCGAAACCATGGCTGTCGGACGCACCTTCCGGTCCGCTTGGCAGAAGGGACTGCGGGGCCTCGAAGTGGGCCGGGCCGGTTGGGTCGCCGGCGCCACGCCCCAAGAGGACGGGCTGGAGTCGGACGAGCCGGAAGAGCTGCTCTGCGCATTGCGGCGCCCCACCACCGCCCGCAAGTACCAGATCAAGCGCGCACTGGAGGCCGGCGTCTCGATCGAGCGGCTGCACCGAGCCACCGGCGTCGATCCCTGGTTTCTGGACCAGCTGGCCCAGATCGTCGAAACCGAGCGGTGGTACGCCGACCTGCCCGAGCTGGACGCCGACGACGTGCGCCTCATGAAGCGCGACGGCTTCTCCGACGCCCAGCTGGCGGCCCTCCGGGGCGAATCGGAGTCCGCCGTCCGCGAGCGTCGCCGTCGGTGGGGCGTCCGGCCCACCTACAACGTGGTCGACACCTGCGCCGGCGAGTTCCCGGCAAAGACGCCCTACTACTATTCGTCCTACGAGTCCGAGGACGAATCGCGCCCATCGGACCGGCGAAAGATCGTGATCCTGGGCAGCGGCCCCAACCGCATCGGGCAGGGGATCGAGTTCGACTACTGCTGCGTGCAGGCGGTCCTGGCCCTTCGCGAGGCGGGGTTCGAGACGATCATGGTCAACTCCAACCCCGAGACCGTGTCCACCGACTTCGACGTGAGCGACAAGCTGTACTTCGAGCCGCTGACGTTGGAGGACGTGGCCGAGATCGTTGACCGCGAGAAGCCGGAAGGAGTGATCGTCCAGCTGGGCGGACAGACGCCCCTCAACTTGGCGCGGGGGCTGGAGGAGCTGGGCGTTCCGATCCTGGGCACGACCGTGGACGCCATCGATCGTGCGGAGGACCGGCGGCGCTTCGGGCGGGTCTGTCGCCAGATCGGCGCCCGCGTTCCCGCGAACGGCACGGCCCGAAGCCAGGAAGAGGCCGTGCGCACCGCTCGGTCGATCGGCTTCCCCGTGCTGGTGCGGCCGTCGTACGTGCTGGGCGGCCGCGCCATGGAGATCGTGTACGACGAGGAATCGCTCGAGGGCTACTTCGAGCGGGCGGTGCGGGCGTCGCCGGACCACCCGGTGCTGATCGACCGCTTCTTGGAGGACGCCTTCGAGGCCGACGTGGACGCCATCTGCGACGGCGTCGACGTGGTGATCGGCGGCGTCATGCAGCACATCGAGGACGCCGGCGTGCACTCGGGCGACTCGGCCTGCGTGCTGCCGCCGTACCTGCTGAGCCCGGCCCAACTGGACGAGATGCGCCGCCTGACCCGGCTGTTCGCGCTCGAGCTGGGCGTGGTCGGACTGCTGAACGTGCAGTACGCCGTGAAGGACGGACAGGTGTACGTCCTGGAGGTGAACCCGCGCGCGTCGCGGACGGTGCCTTTCGTGGGCAAGGCCACGGGCGTGCCGCTGGCCCGGCTGGCGGCGCGGGTCATGGCTGGCGAGAGGCTGGCCGACATGGATGTTCCCGACGAGCCGAGGGTGAACGGTGTGGCCGTCAAGGAAGCCGTGTTCCCGTTCAGCCGATTCGACGTGGACACGCTGCTGGGACCCGAGATGCGCTCCACGGGCGAAGCCATGGGCGTGGACGACTCCTTCGGCATGGCGTTCGCAAAGGCGCAGGTGTCGGCGGGCAACCGGCTCCCCGGCGACCGCGACGGCGACGCGCGCTCCGTGATCGTCACCGTCAACGACGCCGACAAGCCTACGGTCACGCCCCTGGTCAGGCGCCTGGCCGACCTGGGCTTCGCGGTGTCGGCCACCAAGGGCACTCGCGAGTACTTGAACCGCCTGGGCGTGGCCTGCGATCGCGTATGCAAGGTGGGCGAAGGCCGGCCCAACATCGTGGATCGGATCGTGAGCGGGGGAGTGGGCCTGCTCATCAATACGCCCCTTGGCAAGAAGTCCCAGTACGACGACTACGCCATGCGCCGCGCCGCCATCGCCTTCGGCGTCCCGTACCTTACCACCATGTCCGCCACCAGCGCGGCCGTGGACGCCGTGACCGCCATGCGAACCAGGCGCCCCGAGGTGATCAGCATCCAGGAGCGGATCGCGAGGCGGCCCGCGGCTTCGGCGGCCCCGGCCGCCTGAACCGAGCGCGCTTCTTTCATGTCGCCGACCACGGGATTCTTCCTTCACCCGGATGCGGTTCTTCACGACACCGGCTGGGGCCATCCGGAGCACCAGGGACGCCTGCGCGCGTTGGTGTCGGCCGTGGAGGCGGAACTCCCGGCGCTCCATGACCGGGTCGAGTACGCCACCCCGTCCGCCGCCGCCGTGGACGACCTGCTCCGCGTCCATTCGCCGGAGTTGGTGGAGACTGTGCGGCGGGCCGTGGAGCAGGCCAAGGAACAGGACAGGCCGGTTGCGCTTGGCGGAGAGGCCGACACGCGCGCCTCGCCAGCCTCGTGGGATGCGGCGCTCGGGAGCGTGGGCGCGGGGCTGGAGGCTGTTCGCGACGTGGCCGCAGGGCGCTTTCGGAACGCCTTCGTGGCGGCCAGGCCGCCGGGGCACCACGCCACGGCGGATCGGGCGATGGGGTTCTGCCTGTTCAACAACGTGGCCGTGGCGGCGGCGGCGCTGCGGGCCAAGGGCCGGGCCGACCGCATCCTGATCGTGGACTGGGACGTTCACCACGGCAACGGCACGCAGGATATCTTCTACGACGACCCCGACGTGTTCTTCCTGTCGCTTCACCAGCATCCCCACTACCCCGGCACCGGCGCAGCCGACGAGACCGGCGGCGGACCCGGCGAAGGCGCCACGCTGAACGTGCCCCTGCCGGCCGGTACTCCCCGCGACCAGTACTTGACCGCCTTCGCCCAAGCCCTGGAAACATCTGTGTCGCATCTACCTCCCGACTTCGTGTTGTTGTCGGCCGGCTTCGACGTGCTGGCCGGCGACCCCTTGGGCGGCCAGCTGCTTGAGCCCCCCGACCTGCACGAAATGACCCTTCGCCTCATGGACGTCGCCGACCGCCACTGCGCTGGCCGCCTGGTCGCGTTCCTGGAGGGCGGCTACGATCCCCCCCGCACCGGCGCCGGATGCGCGACCGTGGTGTGCGCACTGGCGGGGGTGGAGCCCGAGCAGCCATGATTTCGCACGAGAGAACGAAGCTGCATCGAATCGCCGTTGACGGGTTCAAGTCGTTTGCGAAGAGCGAAATCGAGTTCGGCGACATCACGGTCTTGCTTGGGGCGAACGGGTCTGGGAAGAGCAACCTTGTTTCCTTCTTTCGGATGCTCGGCTTCATGAGCACGAACGGCCTCCAGGAATACGTTGGCCGGGAAGGCGGGTCCGATTCCTTGTTGCGTTTCGGCGCCAGGGTTACGCCGCAGATGCGCGCCGAGGTCGAGTTCCGCCGCTTCGGTGATGGTGTGCAAGGTGCGACGACAACTTACAAGATGCGTCTTATGGATGCAGCCCCCGACATGATGAGGTTTGCAGAAGAACGAGTTGAGTACCACAGGGCCGACTATTCAGTGCCCCAAGAAGTATTCCTAGGTTCCGGCCACGAGGAGAGCCAGCTGCAGGAAAAGGCGAAAGCGGGCAGCGATACGTGTCGCGTGTTGCTCCATCTGCTGCGCCATTGCAAAGGATACCAGTTTCATGACACCTCCTCGCAAGCCTACATTCGTCGGAGCGCCTATATTGAGGACAACAAGTACCTAAGAGACAACGCAGGCAACTTGCCTGCGTTCTTGCATGCATTGAAGAGCGGCAACATCGAGTGCTACCGCCGGATCGAGGACACCGTTCGCCTGGTCTTTCCCGCGTTCGGTCGATTCAGCTTGCGCCCGCAGGCCACGAATCCAAACGGGATATTGCTCAACTGGCATGAGAAAGATCGTGCGGAGTACCTCCTTGGGCCGCATCAGATTTCAGACGGCACGTTGCGATTTATGGCCTTGGCTACGTTGCTTCTCCAGCCCGTCCTCCCAGACGTTGTCGTGCTGGACGAACCCGAACTCGGCCTTCATCCGTCCGCTATTGTTCTGCTTGCAGCTTTGGTGCGATCCGCGTCTAAGAGGACCCAGGTGATATTGGCAACGCAGTCGGCGAGACTGGTGGACGAATTCGAGCCCGGCCAGATCGCCGTTCTTGAAGCCGATCCCAATTTTGGGACCCAGTGCCGACGGCTCGATGAAGAAGGGTTGTCCGAGTGGCTGCGGGACTATTCGCTTGGCGAGCTATGGGAGAAGAACCGGTTCGGGGGGCGGCCTTGAGCGTTAGGCTCCTGGCATTAGTGGAGGGCCAAACCGAAGAGCAGTTCTGCACAAGACTGATTGCGCCATTCTTGGGCACGCGTGGCGTCTATCTGTCGGCCACCACCATGGGCAGGCCGCGTGCTGTAGCCGGAGTGCAGTCATGGAAGAGAACGGAAAGGGAGCTAAGGCAACTGCTGCTGAGCGATCGTGAACACTACGTCACGACGATGTTCGACTACTACGGAATGCCGCGCGACTGGCCGGGCCGCGAAGAGGCGAACGACAAACCGCTGCGCGAGAAGGCACGTGCAGTAGAGAACGGGATGCGAGCAAGGTTGGACGAAGCCATTGGCGGGCACTGGCGGCCCGAGCGCTTCGTGCCGTATGTGCAGATGCACGAGTTCGAAGCCCTTCTGTTTACCGAGCCGAGGGCTCTGGGAACAGTGCTGGAGGATTCGGAAGGCGGTCCAGTGTCGCAAGAGCTTCAGCGGATCGCGAACGAGTTCTCTACGCCGGAAGAGATCGACGATGGCAAGGCCACGGCACCATCCAAGAGGATCCTGAAACTGGCGTCGGGGTATGAGAAGGTCGCGCAAGGGATAACCGCAGCGTCCCGGACTTCACTGCCCGCCATTCGTGCAGCCTGTCCCAATTTCGACGCCTGGATTCGCAAACTGGAGGCGCTTCCCGATGTCCCAGCGACAGGATCGGAGTCGGCTTAGACGTGGCCGATCCCGAGCCGGCGCCCAGTGCCGAACGCAGCGCCCTCATGGCCCGCATCGGGTCGAAGGACACCAAGCCCGAGCTGATCGTGCGCAAGCTGTTGCACGGGATGGGCTACCGCTACCGCCTGCACCGGCGCGACCTGCCGGGTACGCCCGACATCTGCTTTCCGGGCCGCAGGAAGGTCGTCTTCGTGCACGGGTGCTTCTGGCATCGCCACGACGGCTGCAAGCGCGCGACCACGCCCGGCACGCGCAGGTCGTACTGGCAGCGGAAGTTCGAGGGCAACGTGGTGCGCGACCGCCGGAACTTGGCCGACCTGGAGCACTTGGGCTGGAAGGCGCTGATCGTTTGGGAGTGCGAGACCGCCGACTTGCCGGCGTTGGCGGAACGGCTGCGGGAGTTCCTGGACTGACCACGCGTGCCCGTTGGCCCGCGTCGGCGTCAGGGGTTGGTGGCGTCCTCGTCGTCGGGGTCGACGGGGTAGTGGTCGGCGTCGGTGTAGAGCAGCTTCCAGTCCGCGCCTCGGCGTTCCCACAGCATCGTGGTTGGGCCTTCGGTCTGCACAGGTACGCCGGCCGCCAAGACGACGGAATCCTGGAAGCGGAACGACGACATGGCCTTGTTCGATCCCAAGGGGAGCACCTCCACGTCGGTCCAATCGGTATGGAGCGACCGAATGTCGCCCATGAACGACAGGATGTCCGCGCGGACTTCGGCGTAGTCCAGCCGAGTGCCGTCCAGGTACATGTAGAACTCGGGCCACAAGTGGTCGACGATGCGCTGCGCGTCCATGTCAAGGTTGGCCTGCCGGAAGGCCTGCATGGCGGAATCGACGGCCGCGACGACGCGCGCCCGTTCGCGGGCGGACGGACCGCACGCCGCGGCCAGACAGAAGACGGCCGCCGCGACCAGAACGAATCCGGCGACGATCGAGCGGGACGGGGCTGGCGAAGGCGCGTTCACGACCGAAACGCTAGCTTCCGGCACCGTTCTTGGCAACCCTCGCGGCTTCCGATCATAGGCGCGCCCGCATGACCGACTCTCGCACCCGTTCCTCGCTCCGCACGGCGGCCGTCCACGCGGGCGAATCGCCCGACCCGACCACCGGCGCGTCCACGCCCAACCTGGTCATGTCGTCCACCTTCGTGGCGCGCGAGGCGGGCGGCTTCTCCGCGCACGATCTGGACGACGGTTCCGGGTTCCTTTACACCCGCTGGTCCAACCCCACGGTGGCGCAGCTGGAGGCCAAGCTGTGCGCGCTGGAAGGGGCCGAAGCTTGCTTGTGCTTCGGGTCGGGGATGGCGGCGGCTTCGGGGCTCATGTTCTCTTTGCTGGGGAACGGCGACCACTTGGTCATGAACGACACGAACTACGCGGGCGTGGCCGAACTGGCCCGTGACACGCTGCCCCGCTTCGGCGTGGACGTGTCCTTTGCCGACACCTCCGATCCCGCTGCCGTGGATGCCGCCATCCGCCCGACCACGCGGCTGATCTGGCTGGAGACGCCCGCCAACCCTCTTGTGCGCCTCGCGGACTTGGCCGCGGTGGCGGAGGTCGCGTCCGCCCGGCCCGACGTGCGCGTCGCCGTCGATTCCACGTTCGCGACGCCGGTGGCCACGCGGCCGCTGGAACTGGGCGTTGACTACGTGATGCACTCGCTGACCAAGTACGTCGGCGGCCACGGAGACGCCGTGGGCGGGGCGGTCCTGGGCAGCCGCGAACGGATCGGCGCGCTTCGCATTGAGGCGGGCGTGCACTACGGCGGCGTCCTGTCGCCCTTCAACGCTTGGTTGATCATGCGCGGCGCAGCCACGCTCCCCGCCCGAATGCACGCGCATCAGGAGAACGCCCTGGCCGTGGCGCGCTTCCTGGAGGGCCACTCCCAGGTCGAGCGCGTCTACTACCCGGGCCTGCAGTCGCACCCCCAGCACGACTTGGCTCGACGGCAGATGCGCAACTTTTCCGCCATGCTGGCGTTCCGCGCCCGAAACGGCCTCGAAGCGGCCCGACGGATGGCCGAAGGGCTGGAGTTCGTGCACCACGCCGTCTCCCTGGGCCACCACCGAAGCCTGATCTTCTGGATGGACACGACTTCGCTCATGGAGTCGTCGTTTCGACTGAAGGGGGCCGCCCTGGAACGCTACACGTCGTTCGCGGGCGACGGGTTCTTCCGCATGTCCGTGGGGCTGGAGGACCCGAAGGACATCTGCCGCGACCTGGACCGGGCGCTGGGGTAGTCCGGAGCCCGAACGCCGGGGGCAACCCGGACCGGGACGCCGCGGTGGCCGGTTCCTGTCGCAGTCGCCATCTTTGGAGCCGCGAACCCGCAACGGCTCGAACACCAAGCGAAGGAGACGAGACATGGCGACGACAAAGACGACGACGGCGAGCACCCGCCCGCCCAGCAGGAACAGGATGTCGGCTCGGGGCGCACCGGAGCAGGCGCGCACCCTGGCGCTGGCGCTTCTCTTCGCGCCGATCTGCGCTTGGGCGGCGGTCGCCCCTGCAACTGCGCAGGACTTCGGCGGCAGCTTGGCGGTGAGCGGCGGACACGTCCTGGTCGGCGAGGCGCGGAACGTGTCGTTGCCCGGAGTCGTCTATGTCTACGGCGCGTCGTCGGACGGATGGCGCGAGACGGGGCGCTTGGCAGTGTCGTCCATTCCGGGTCCGCCCGACGGCTTCGGGCGGTCGCTGGCGGCGGACGGCGACTTGGTCCTGGCCGGGGCGCCCAAGTACGAGGGCAGGGGGGCCGCGATCCTGTTCCGGCCAAACGCCGACGGTCAGTGGCAGGAAGTCGCGCGCCTCGATCCCGGTGGGTTGGAGGCGGGCGCGGAGTTCGGCGCGGCTGTCGCGTTGAGCGGCGGGAGCGCACTGGTTTCGGCGCCCGGCGAGAGCGACGGAGCCGGGGCCGTCTACCTGTTCGCGGCGGAGAACGGCGGGGCGGGGGAGTGGACCGTGCGCGGCCGTTACCAGCCCAGCGCCGGACCTTCGGCGGACGACGACGCGCGGCCCTCGGGCTTCGGCGCGGCCGTGGCTCTGGGCGGGTCGACGGCCCTGGTGGCCACCGCCGGCGGACGCGATGCGCTGGCCGAAGTGCACGCCCTGCGCGTGGACGCCGATGCCGGGGCCGGGGCGACTCTGGTCCCCGAGGGCACGTTGGACGCGCCGGGGGCATTGGAGCCGCGAAGCAGCTACGGCGCCGGCTTGGCCGTCCGGGACGGACTGGCGGTCGTAGGGGCGCCGGGAGCCGAGGGAGCCCAGGGCCGGGTCTTCGTCTTCCGCTTCGGCGCCGTGGACGACTCCGGCGCCCGGGAATGGTCGTCGGCGGGTGCGCTTTCCGCCTTCGACGGGGGCGCTCGCGCCTCGTTCGGGTCCGCGGTCGCCTTTGACGGGGCAGGTCTGTGGGTGGGCGCGCCCGGGGGCGACGGCGCCCTGTACCGGTTCGCGATGTCCCCGGCGGGGGCGAACGACGGCGCCGCGGGCTGGGCAGCCGTTGCGAAGGCGGCGCGTCCGAGCTTGCCCGAGAGGGCGGGGTTCGGCAGCGCGGTGGCGGTGGCCGGCGATGTGGCCGTGGCCGGCGCCGGCGGCATCGACAGCAGAGCAGGTGGCGCGGTGATCATGGCGCGGAGCGCGGACGGCGGCTGGGGAGCCGGCGACTTGGTGATCGGCGAGCACCGGGGGCTTCCCGCGATCGCCGGCATGGAGCGCGACATCCCGTGCGCCGACAACGACGCTGCGGGCTACGAGTGCGACAACGTGGACATCATCTCGTTCCTGCCGATCAAGGACATGGCGGGTGGTCGCGGCGCGCGGCTCAACGACGTCTGGGGCTGGACGGATTCGGAAACGGGTCGCGAGATCGCGATCGTGGGTCGCACCGACGGCACGGCGTTCGTGGATGTGACCGACTCCTACAACCCGGCCATGCTGGGGAACCTGCCCAAGACGCCGGGCTCGCGGTCCAGCGTTTGGCGCGACATGAAGGTCTATCGGGACCACGCCTACATCGTGGCCGACGGGGCGGGGGAGCACGGCGTGCAAGTCTTCGACCTGCGCCGGCTGCGCGCCGAAGGCGGTGCGGACGCCGTCTTCGAGCCCGATTACACCTACCCGGGCATCCACAGCGCGCACAACATCGTGGTCAACGAGCAGACGGGCTTCGCCTACGCCGTGGGCAGCAGCGGAGGCGGCGAGACGTGCGGCGGCGGGCTCCACATGCTGAGCCTGGACGATCCCTCGCGACCCGCCTTCGCCGGATGCTTCTTCGACGAGACCACGGGCCGACGCCGCACCGGGTACTCGCACGACGCGCAGTGCGTGATCTATCACGGCCCGGACCAGGAGCACCAAGGCAAGGAGATCTGTATCGGCTCCAACGAGACGGCGCTGAGCATCGCCGACGTGACCGACAAGGACGCGCCGGTGGCCCTGGCCGCCGAAGACTACCCCAGCGTCGTCTACGCCCACCAGGGCTGGCTCACGGAAGACCATCGCTACTTCTACATGAACGACGAGGGCGACGAGCCCCAAGGGCTGGTCGAAGGCACGCGAACGCTGGTGTGGGACGTGGCGGACTTGGATGAACCGATCCTGGTCAAGGAGTACATCGCCCAGACGCCGGACACCGACCACAACCTCTACATCGTGGGCGACCTGATGTACCAGTCCAACTACGGCGCGGGCCTGCGCATCCTGGACATCTCGAACCCGGTGGACCCGGTCGAGATCGCCTACTTCGACACGACCCCGTACGAAGGCGGCGCGTCCTGGAGCAACTACCCGTACTTCGAGAGCGGGATCGTGGTGGTGACCAGCACCGGCGACGGCCTGTTCCTGGTGCGCAACACGGCGCGGAGGAACCTGATTCCGTGACGCCCCGGCCCGGAAACCCCGACCGGCGGAAATCCGTCTTCATGCAGTGGAGTCCCGTGGGCGGCGCGCCCGCCCGCGACGGGAAGTCACCGTTCAACAGGAAAGGTCCCCATGGCAATCTTGATCCATATTCTGGTCAGCGCGGCGCTGCTGTACGTCACCGGCAAGCTGGTGGACGGGTTCGAGGTCCGCGACGCGAAGGCGGCGGTCCTGGGCGCCGTCGTGCTGGGCTTGGCCAACTGGCTGATCCGCCCCGTGCTCGACTTCGTCGCCCTTCCGCTGACCCTGCTGACGCTGGGGCTCTTCGGCGTGGTGGTGAGCGCGGCGGTGCTCATGCTGGTGGCCAGGATGGTCCGGGGCTTCCGGATCGACGGCTTCAAGGCCGCCCTCTTCGGCGCACTCGCACTGGGCGTCATGAACTACCTGGTCGGGTTCTTCGTGCCGCGCTGATCCGTTCTCTGCCTCTGCTTGGCGCGACGCTGGCGCTGGTCCAGGCCGGCTGCGCCTCGGGGGGCGGACCCGCCCTCGATTCCGCGGACGCCGACCCGGCCGCGGTGCTCGACGCCTACGCGGGTCGCTGGACCTTGGACGAAGCGAGCAGCACGCCGCAGATCCCCAATCATCTGGAAGGTGTGCCCGACGACACGCCGTTCGAGGACATCACCCGCAACGAGAGCCGGCAGATGCGGCGGTATCGTCGCATCGCGCAGTCGCGGCGGATGTCGGTGAAGGAAGCGCGAGCCACGGTCGAGGTCCTGCGCAGGCGGCCTTCCGCGCTGGTCCTGCGCGTCGAAGAAGGGGCGCTGGCGTATCTGCCGGTGCCGGGAATGGCCCTCCGGGTTCCGTTGGACGGCAGCGAGACGGAGAGCCGGGAAGGGGAGAGTCGGGTCCGCACCAAGGCCATGTGGACCGGTCGCATCTTGACGCTCGAACACCAGATCGTAGGCGGGGGCAAGGTCCGAGAGATGCTGGAGGTCGTGGGCGACCGGCTGATCATGAGCCGAAACGTGGCCGCGGCGGCAACCGAGCAAGCCCTGACCCTGGCCTACGACCGAAGCTGACCCCGTGCCCGACGGCGCGCGGCGCGTTCGATCATGAGCGGAGACGCTTGGCTCACCTTGGCGGTCGTGGTTGGGGCCGTGGTGGTCCTGGCCCGCGACTGGATCTCGCCGGCAGTGGCGTTCACGGGCGCCGTGGTGGCCCTCCTCGTGGCGGGCGTCGTGACGCCGGACCAGGCGTTCCAGGGGTTCTCGAACCCGGCGCCGATCACGGTGGCGGCGCTCTACGTGCTGGCCAGGGCCGTGGAGCAGAGCGGCGCTCTCCAGCCTCTGGTCTACGCCACGCTGGGGGGCGGCAGCCACGTGCGCCGCTCGCTGGCGCGGCTCACGGCTCCCGTCGCGGCGGCGTCGGCGTTCCTCAACAACACGCCCATCGTGGCCATGCTGTCGCCCCAGGTCGGCGAGTGGGCGGACAAGCGCGGGCACTCGCCGTCGCGGTACCTGATGCCGCTGTCGTTCGCGGCGATCCTGGGCGGCATGACCACACTCATCGGCACGTCCACGAATCTGGTCGTGTCGGGCTTGTTGCAGGAGGAAGGGTACGAACCCTTCGCCATGTTCGAACTCACGAGGATCGCGCTTCCGGTGGCGGTGATCGGACTGGGCCTGACCATTCTGCTGGCGCCGAAGCTGCTTCCCGACCGCCGATCCCCGCGCCGGGACGCCGGCCAAGGCGAGCGCGGGTTCTCGGTGCGGATGCGAGTGGAGGCCGGCGGGCCGCTGGATGGCGCAACGGTGGGCGACGCCGACCTGGGCTTTTTGAAGGGCTTGGTCCTTGTGGCCCGGGAAAGAGGCGGCGAGACGGTGGAGCACGTGTCTCCCGCCACGACGCTCAAGGGCGACGACCACCTGACGTTCGTCGTCGGCGCCGACAAGGTGATCGAGCTCCACGACCTGCCGGGTCTGGCGTCGGCCCAGGAGCCCCATCTGCCGGCGGAGCTCGGCGGTCCCCAACACCGCTTCGAAGCCGTCGTCGCGCCGGAGTCGCCGCTGGTGGGCCGTTCCCTGGTCACGTCCAAGTTCCTGAGGCGCTACCAAGCGGCGGTGGTGGCGATCCACCGGGCCGGCGAGCCGATCCGGGGCCGGTTGGCGCGGGTGCCCCTGAAGCCCGGCGACACCCTGCTCCTTGTCTCCGACGAGGACTTCGGACGCCGCTGGCGCGACCGCAACGACTTCCTGGTGGTGCCCCGTCTGGGCGAAGCTTCGCCGTCGCCCCGCTTCACGCCCAAGGCGACGACGGTGCTGGCGCTGGCGGCGGCGATCGTCCTGGGCGCGGGGTTTGGCGTGCTGCCGATCCTGCACCTGTCGCTGATCGGCGCCCTGGCCATCATCGGTCTTGGCATACTGTCGCCCGGCGAGGCGCGCGACTCCATCGACTTCGACGTGATCGTGGTGATCGGCGCCGCGTTCGGCCTAGCCGCGGCCGTTGAGACTTCGGGGCTGGGCCACGCCGCCGCGGAGCTGCTGGCCGTGGGCTTCGGCCGCTTCGGCGCGGCCGGCACGCTGGCGGGGATCGTCCTGGCCACGGTCGGCCTCAGTTCGATCATCACCAACAACGCGGCCGCGGCGCTGGTGTTGCCGATCGCGCTCTCCACCGCCGCCGACTTCGGCATTGACGCCCGGTCCGCCGCGGTGGCCGTGGCCCTCTCGGCGTCGGCCTCGTTCATGACGCCCGTCAGCTACCAGACCAACCTCATGGTGTACGGCCCCGGTGGCTACAAGTTCAGCGACTACTTGCGCTTGGGCGCGCCTCTCACCGTCGTGGTGCTAGCGGTTCTGCTCTGGGAGATCGTCTTCCGCTGACTACGGACTGCGAACGCAGCTGACGACCGGCAGAAAGAATTCGACGACGTGATCCTTCCCCGGCGCGCCAGCGGCTTACGGGTCGAGCACGTAGCGAGGCCCCGGCGTTGCCCGCAACTGGACGACTGGTGCGTCGCCCGCAAGGTCGCCCAACAAAGTCAGGTCGTGCACGTTGGTGAATTCGGTCAGCACCTTGCCGGTGGCGATCTCGATCTCCAGGGCCTTCGAGTCGAAGGTGGCGATCAGCCTTTGCCGGTCCGGCGAGATGGACAAGAGGCCGTGCCGGTCCGCAAAGAGGTCGCTTCCAAGACGGAGGCCGCCGGGCGCCGAGGTGGCGGGAGGAAAGATGGTCGTCTCGCTTCCGTCGGCCAAGTCGATCGTCAGCACTCGCGAGGGGCCGTCTCGGTCCGCTTCGACCCCCAGTTGTCGAACACGAGAAACCGGGAGCCCGTCAGGTGTTTGACCGAATGCTGCCCGTTGAAGGTTCCCCGCGCGAGCGCCTTGACATCAAAATCGTCCCGGTCGAGCACGGCGAAGGCGTGCAGGTTCCTGAGTGACACCACGAGGTCGCCCGGACGGATGCCCGACGGCCCCGTCGCGTCGGGCCCCAGCTCGTGCACCGAATTCAGGTGAATCGGGTCGCACGGATCTTCGGTGTCTCGTAGCAAGAATCGATAGCGGGAAACGGCCAGCTTCTCGAAGATCGGAATCTCCTCCAGAAGCTCCCCGTCGGGCCCGATCCTGCGAATGGAATCGAGGTACGGCTTGCCGCAGACAGCTCGAAGCCAAGGTTCTCCTTGGGGGCCTCGTAGTGCACCCGAAGCGGGCCTTTGCCGATGCGCAAGCCGGGAACCCAGGCTGCGTCGTCGGCCGCGATGTGGGGCTCGTGACGACTGTAGTCTCGCCGATACCAAGCCGGCGTGCCGTCGGGGCGGACCCGCGCAACGCCCCCGCCGTAGGGAAAGACCAAGCGGAAGTGGAAGACTACCAGCAGGTCCCCGTTGGGGTACGTGTCCACGGCGAAGACGTAGGCGTCGTCGATCAGCCGGAAGTCGAGAATGTGCTCGTACGGCAGGTCCACGATCGTCGCCTCCTCGATCTGGCGCGGGCGATAGGGGTAGGCTCGCGCGACTTGGCCTTGGCCGACGTACTCGACGGCGATGCACCCCGGATGTCCCGGACACAGTTCGGCGAATCGCGCGACGCCTCCCGGAAAGACGATGCGGTCGACCAGTTCGTTTGGGCTGTGAAACGCGATGCGCGCTGCCCCCACGTCGCTGGGAGGCAAGTCGACGAGGACCGCGTCCTGAAGGTACGGCGGCCCGCCCGGCCAGTACTTGTCGTAGAGGGTTAGGGCCGTCCTCCTGGCGGATTGCAGCAGTTCGTAAGGAAATACCTTCGTTCGCCCGACCTGCACGCCGCCCAAGAACACGACCACGGCCAGCGCCATTGCAAACAAGGCCACAGGTGCGTGGCGTCGCAGTCGTTTCGGAGGCGATCTCAGGGGCCTACGCGGTCAACGTCGCAGTGCGGCCAGGACCGGCTCCACCGCCGCATCCGCCAACGCCTCCAGCTCGGCGTCGGTGCGGTTCTGGACCGGGTGGGGCACCCACACCATGGCGGGTTGGAACCCGAGCGCACGGGCTTGGTGTTGCGCCGCGTCTCGGAATGCGGTGGTGGCCACCAGCACGCCGGGCACGCCCAGCCGGTCCAGGGCTTCGATGTCATGCAGACCGCATGATGTGCACGACCCTCAATCGGCCAGCGCTTCGACGACCACGTCGGCGCGGGCGGCGAGTTCGGACAGGACGGCGGCGGTGGCCGGCTTGGCGTTGGTGGGCTTGGCGAAGCGGCGCGTGGCCAGCCCACGGGCGTCCAGCCGGGCTTGGAGGTGATCCAGGAACTCGGCGGAGCGGGACTTGCCCAGGTCGAAGAGGCCGACGGTCTTGCCGTGCAGCTGGGCCGGCGGCGACATGCGGGGTCGCGCGGAAGGGGTCGCTTCGGAGGTGGGGTCGTGGAGGACGGCGGAGGCGTGAAGCGGGGTGTGGTGGGTGTCAAGGGTCATTCGCCGATCTCGTGGGTGACGGGGTGGACTCTTTGCGAAGGCGGCTACTACGGATTGAGAACATAGCGAGGTCCCGGCGTCCCGGAAAGTTGACGACTTGGGCGTCTCCCGTGATGTCGCCCAGGGGAGTGAGGTCGTGCACGTTGTGGAAGTCGGTCAGCACCTTGCCGGTGGCGATCTCGATCTCCAAGATCCTCGGTCTGGCGAAGGTAACGAGCAGCCTTCGCCGATCGGGCGAGGGAATACGGTCGTCTCGCTCCCGTCGGCCAGATCGATCATCAGCACTCGCGAAGGGCCGTCTCGGTCCGCTCCGACCCCCCAGTTGTCGAACACGAGAAACCGGTCGCCCGTCAGGTGCTTGACGGAATGCTGCCCGTTGAAGGTTCCTCGCACGAGCGTCTTGACATCGAAGCTGTCCCGGTCGAGCACGACGAAGGCGTCTAAGTCCTTAGGGACGCCACGAGGTCGTCCGGACGGATGCCCGACGGCCCCGTCGCGTCGCGCCCCTAGTTCGTGCACCGAATTCAGGTGAGTCGGGTTGCACGGGTCGGCGTCTCGCAACAAGAACCGATAGCGGGAACGGGCCAGCTTCTCGAAGATCGGGATCTTCTCCAGAAGCTCCCCGTCGGGCGCGATCTTGTCAATGGTGTCAACGAGGGGCTTGCCGCAAGGCAACTCGAAGGAGAGCCTCTGCTTGGGTTGCTCGTAGCTCACCTGCAGGAAGGCTAATGCGTTGGCGGCGCGCAACGCGCGTTGGGGTCCCGACGATTACGGGTCAAGGACGTAGCGAAGTCCCGACATCGGAAACAAGACGATTTGAGCGTCTCCTGCGATGTCGCCGAGGGGAGTCAGGTTGTGCACCGATGTGAACTCGGTCAGCACCTTGCCGGTGGCGATCTCGATCTCCAAGGCCTTCACGGTATTGTGGAAGGTAGCGATCAGCCTTCGCCGATCGGGCGAGATGGAGATTTGGCCTCGCGTCTGGGAAACAAGGCGTTGCGCAGCTTCGGACGTCAACGGTCCGGGGAATACCGTTGTCTCGCTTCCGTCGGCCAGATCGATCATCAGTACTCGCGAAGGGCCGTCTCGGTCCGCTTCGACGCCCAGGTTGTCGAACACGAGAAACCGGGAGCCCGTCAGGTGCTTGACGGAATGCTGCCCGTTGAAGGTTCCCCGTACAAGCGCTTTGACGTCGAAGTCGTCTCGGTCGAGCACGACGAACGCGTGCACGTTCCTTAAGGACGCCACGAGATCGCCCGGACGGATGCCCGACGGCCCCGTCGCGTCGGGCCCCAGCTCGTGCACCGAATTCAGGTGAATCGGGTCGCACGGGTTGCCGGGGGTTCGCAACAAGAATCGATAGCGGGAAGCGGCCAGCTTCTCGAAGAGCGGGATCTCCTCCAGGAGCTCGCCGTCGGGCCCGATCTTGCGAATGGTATCGAGGTACGGTTTGGCGCAAGGCGGCAGCTCGAAGGAGATGTGTCGCTTGGGAGCGTCGTAGCGCACGCGGAGGGGTCCTTGGCCGACGCGCAGGCCGGGGACCCAAGACGTCTCGTCGTCGTTGACGTGGGGTTCGTGATGGCTGTAGTCTCGCCGATACCAGGCCGGCGTACCGTCGGGTCGAATTCGCGCAACGCCGCCGCCGTAAGGGAAGGCGAAGCCGTGCTGGTATTGGAACACCACGAGCAGGTCGCCGTTTGGATACGTGTCCATGCTGCGCACGATGCTGTTGCGGCCAAAATCGAAGCCAAGCGCGAGCTCGTAGGGCAGTTCCACGATCGTCGCTGACTCGATCTCGCTCGGGCGGTAGGGGTAGACGCGGGCGACCCGGCCTTGGCCGGCGTACTCGACGGCGATGCACCCCAGATGACCCGGACACAATTCGGCGAACCGTCCAGCCCCTCCCAGATACACGATGCGGTCCACCATTCCGCCTGGGTCGCGAGACACGATGCGCGCCGCCTCCACTTCGTCGGGACGCAGGTCGGGCACGGAACGACGGTACCTCAGCGTGTTGGCCCAGTCTCTGTTCCAGAACGTCGCGGCAGTCTTCTTGGCGGACCGCAGCAGTTCGTAGGGGAACGGCTTCGACTGCTCGAACAGCATGCCGCCCGCGAACACGACCACGACCAGCGCAGCTGCGAACAAGACCACAGGCGCGCGGTGTCGCAACCGACCCGGCTTCGGGAACGGCGTGCGGGTCACTCGCCGATCTCACGCGTGACGGGGTAGGATTCTTGGTGCACGCGGCCGCCGGGCCATCCCGACAGGACGGCCGAGAACATTCCCGCGGGGCCGCCGGCTCGGACCAGAAGCAAGCCGTCTGGTTGGAACTTGGGGACCGTGTCGGCGACGCGCGAAGCGGGCATCCCCTCGGCCACGCCCCCGGCACCGGCAACCACGCCTGCGCCGGGTCGCGCCAAGCTCGCGTGAAGGGCTGCGGTGATTCGGGACCGGTCCCAGGCCGCTTCTCGATAGATGCGGTAGTGCTCGGGCGACAGGACCAGCATCGCCGGTGCCCATTCGCACAGCTTGGGGTGGCCCACGGCCAGCAGGGCCATCGCCAGCGAGCGCGTGAGTTCGTCGGGCGTCCGGGCGCGCTGGTCGGTGACGCCCTGGATGCCGTCTCCGGCGAAGAGCGTGACGGCGCTCCGGCCCGGAGTTGCGCCGCGAGACGCCGACAGGGGCTCCCACTCCGGGTCCGACTCGTCTTCGGCGAAGCAGAAGGTGTACTTGCCGGGGGCCCCCAGCGTTGCCCGGTCGATCTCGCCGGGCCGTCCGCCGCCTACGTTGCGTACAACCAAGTTGAGCGCCCGACCGATCGTGGCGTTGGCGCGGTTGCCCTGGCCCAGGGCGTTGATGCCCGCGTTCATGCCGATCCGCCGGGCGACCGGGCCGTTCACCACGACGACCGGGCTGGCGAAGCACGTGCTGCACGTCACGCCGTGCAGGGTGAAGCCCGGGTCGAGGGCCGCCTCCAAGGCCGCCAGCACCACGGGCATGTACTCCGGGCGACACCCCGCCAAGACCGCGTTGGCGGCCACCTTTTCCACGGTGCAGGGCGCCAACTCCGGGGGAATGCGCCCCACGACCTCCGACGGATCGCGGCGCGTGCCGGCCAGCATCCGCAAGATGCGCTCCGGCGTCGGCGGCGTCACGGGGAGCCCGTCGGTCCAGCCCCGGTCGTAGCAGACTTCGATCGGGTCCGCCCACGACCCCAGCTCGACCTTCCGGGCGCGGATGCCGGTCTCGCCGAAGCGAGCGCGCAGCACCTCGGCGGCGCCGGGCTCGACCGATAGGGAGCCGCAACCGGGCCGGTGGGCAGGAAGGTCTTCGCCCATCGCGCGCAAACCGGTAAGCGCTTGCCATTCGGCCTTGTTCCAGCCCACGCAGCGGCCGGTCTCGCGGGCACCCTCGCGATCCGCGTTCGTGATAGCGCTGTTCAGCCCGATCAGCGTGGGCACGGTCTCGACGCCCAGCAGGTAGGAGTACTCCAAGTTGCGGTCGTCGAACGCCGGGACGCCGTTGCCCAGGAACGCTCCGTCGTCCTGCCAGTAGACCGCCAAGTCGAGTCCGGCCGCCGCCATTTCGCCCAACACGGGCGCAATCAAGCGGCATGTCTCGCACTCGTCCTTGACGACGGCGACGAAGCGGGGGGCGGCCGTGCCCGAACCGGAGCTGGCCTCGAGGCCGGAGTCGGCCGCGCCGGGGGCGTCGAGGGTCATTCGCTGATCTCTCGCTTGACTTGACTGACGGGTGGACAGAAGCAGGACATGCGCAAGCAAAGTACTAATGGCTACATCGGCGGCGTGCAACGCGGGCATCCTCCGGCGCTGACGGTCCCGACGCCTACGGGTCGAGGACGTAGCGAAGTCCCGACATCGGAAACAAGACGATTTGAGCGTCTCCTGCGATGTCGCCGAGGGGAGTCAGGTCGTGCACGTTGGTGAATTCGGTCAGCACCTTGCCGGTGGCGATCTCGATCTCCAAGGCTTTCGAGACATGGTGGAAGGTAGCGATCAGCCTTCGCCGATCGGGCGAGATGGAGATTTGGCCTCGCCGATGGGAAGCAAGGCGTTCTGGCCCGCGCGCCGTTCTCGGCTCCGCGCGCTCCACTCGCCCCGCTTGTGGTTCCGCCTACCCGATCCAGTAGCTCGCCTTGATCATGAACACGTTGTCGCTGGGTTGGCGGAGCAGCGTGTCCAGGTCGCCGCCCAAGGAGAAGTCGCCGTTCCCGGCGTAGTGGTCGCGTCCCTGGGACCAGACCAGGAACAAGGCCGATCCGGGCTGGTATTCCCACCTCAGCACCACGTTGGAGCGAAACTGCTTCACGTTGAAGTCGGGATCGCGAAACGAATTGAGCGCGCCGTCGCCGTCGATGTCGCCTTCCAGCCCGCCTTCGTCCGCTGCCGTGGCCGGCACCCCCACGAACCGGTCCGCGTAGGCGCCGGCACGGGGGTCGGTGATCCGCTTGAATTCGTCGTAGTCGCCTGCGGACACGAAGGGCTGCGCGTAGAGCTGCAGCGACAGCGTGGGCGAGAAGGTCCAGTCCGCTCTGGCCGTGATCCCAGCCGTCCTTTGGTCCATGCGCCCGAACAGGTACCGGGTGTCGTCCGCCGAGTCGAATCGGCCGACCCACTGCAAGTCCTCCGCGCGCAGGCTGAAGAACGGGCCGGCGGAGACGGTGGCTCGCGCCGACGGCCGCCAGCGCAGGCTGAGGCGGGTGGAGTAGTTCCACGAGCCGCTCTCGGGGCGCGCCTGCCAGTTGTTGTTGACGTTCGCCTGCAAGGACTTCCGGGAGTCCGACCAGAAGCCGAACCACCCGCCCCAGGTCGGGTCCCGCATGAACATCGGGCCGCCTCGCAGGAGCGTATTGGTCAGGCCCCCCGCATTACGCATGACCCCCAGGTAGCCGCCCCAGAAGTTCTTGAACGTCAAGTTGCCATTGACGTTGCCGCCGGCGTTGTAGCGCTCGCCGCCGAAGCTGTAGGCGGTCCAAGCGTTCACGTTGACGTTCCACCGTTGCAGCCGTTTCGAGGGCTTGAACCGGTTGTACCCGGCCCACATCCACGGGCTCACGAAGTCGGTCTCGCGCATGAAGCCCATGTCGTTGGGCTCGAAGCCCGGGGAGCGGGCCACGATGCCCGTGCCGTAGCGCCAGTAGCCGCCCGACATCTTCATGAAGTCGGCGGACGCCGCCCAGCCCGAAAGCGACGTGCGGCCAGGGTCGAACTCGGTGTGGTCGGCGTCGGGGCGCTGGAAGTAACGGGCGGGGGAGCGCTGCGTGCGGGCAAGGGCGTCGGCGGAACCGCGCACCGTGGACCCCAGAACGTAGGCCGACAGTAGAAAGCGGTCGTCGCCGAATCGGTGACGCGCGTCCACGCCGGCGGTGTAGGCGTTGCGGTGAAGGTCGAGTGCCGCCGCGCTGGCCCCGTCCCGCACCGTCCAGGTCGAGATGGCGCCGACCGCGCTCTTGCCCTCGCGGAAGTCCTTGCTGACCCGGCCCACGCCGTACTGCGAGAACGGCTCCACCACCTGGGGGTCCATGGGACCGGAGGTCCCGGCCAAGTCCGCTTCCTCCCGAGCCGTGACGGCGTGTAGCAGGCCCAGCGACCAGCCCGAACGGGTCTTCCCGGACAGCTTGGCGGCGCCTAGGATGCGCGTCCGGTCGGGGGTCTCCGAGTAGACGCCGCCGGGTGCGCGCCCCTGTGGCGACCGGCCGATCCGCCGCGAGTAGAACAGGCCCTCGCTGGCGCCGTCGCCGTCGCCCGGGGAGATACCGAACGAAAAAATGTTGGCGCCCTCCACAAAGAACGGTCGCCGCTCTGGCAGGAACGTCTCGAAGGCGGTCAGGTTCACTTCGGCCGGGTCCGCTTCCACTTGGCCGAAGTCGGGGTTCAGCGTCACGTCGAGCGTGAGGTCGGTTGTGATCCCGTACTTCACGTCGCCCCCGACCGTCGCCCCGTAGTCGCGGGGGTCGTAGAAGGGGTTGTCGGCGTTGCCGGGCGCGCTCTCCAGCCGCACCAGCGAGTAGGGAAGCACCTCGAGGCGCGTCGGGGGCGACAAGTTGCGCAGCCCCTCCAAGTCGCCGAAGCGGGACACGATCGCGCCGTCGCCCTTGGAGATCGGCGCCCACAGGCTCATCTCCAGGTGGCGGGCGATCGTGCGCGCGAAGTTGATGCCCCACGTCTGGCGTTCGGCCCCGTCGAAGCGCAGCTGCGAGTAGGGGATCCGAAACTCGGCGGTCCAGCCCTGGTCGTCCGTCCGCGTCGCCACGTCCCAGACGGCGTCCCACGAGTCGTCCTCGTTGGTGTCGTCGAACATGTAGCTGTCGGCCTTCACGCCTGCCGGGTTCACGGCGAACCGGAACGCCGTGCGTCGGTCGTGGTAGCTGTCGACGACCACCTCCAGCCAGTCCGAATGGGGCCGCTCGTCGCGCCGGGCCAGCCGCGACTCGATCGAATCCGGCGCCGCGTCGAACGCCCGGATGCCCACGTACAGGGCTTCGTCGCCGTACAGCACGCGCGCTTCCGTGGGCTGGGACGGCGTCTCGCCCTCGTTGGGCTCGAAGACCGTGAAGTCGCGGGCCACGGGGGCGGCGTCCCAGTCCGCCTCGTCCAAGCGCCCGTCGATCGCCGGCGTCGCGCCGCTGAGGCGAAGGGCCTGCACCGCCGGGGGCGTCGCCGACCCCCTCCCGCCGACCGACCCGCCGTCCGCGCCGCCGCCTTCCTGCTCCTGGCTCCAAGCGAAGCCCGGAACCGCCAAGGCCAAGGCCGCCGCCGCGGCCCCGACCACTGCCTGCGCCCCCTGCCGAAGTCGTGCACACCTATCCGTCGATATGTCCATCCCCGCACCTCCCCCTGTCCCGTGTATCGTCCAAGTCGCCGCCGTCGAGGCCGTAGATTCCGGATCGCCCGACGCCGGTCCGGCCCGCGCCTTCCGGCGGGCCACAACCCTTGGACGAGACGAGCGCCCCGAAAGTTGCGAAAACCTGCCCCGCCGGCCGCGCGCCCGACCGTGTTTCCCCGCTTCTTCAAGGCCCACGGTCTCGGGAACGACTACCTGGTCTTCGCCGAGGGGCCGGGTCTGGTTCTGGACCCGGATGCGATCCGGCGAATATGCCGCCGTCGGCGAGGAGTCGGCGCCGACGGGATCGTGGTCGTGGGCCAATCGCCGGCGGACGGCACTCCCGAGCGGCCGATCCCGTTGCGCATGTTCAACCCCGACGGCGGCGAGTTCGAGCGCAGCGGCAACGGGCTCCGTGTCGCGGGGGTTTACCTGCGGTTGCGTGCGGAGCGCCGAGGGGAGCGGCCGACAGCGTATCGGACGCCGAAGCAGAGGGAAGGGCAGGCGCCGGGACAAGCGTCGGCGTCGGCGCACGCGCTGGCCGTCTCGGTCGGCGGGGACGTGGTTCTCCTGGACGTTGCGGGGCCGGACGCCTCTGGCGCGGTGTTCGACGTTCGCGCGGAGATGGGGTGCGTGCGCTTCCCGGACGGCGAACCGCTGCGCTTGCGGGTGGGCGGCGCGGTGCTGGACGCGGTTCGCGTGTCGGTGGGCAACCCGCACGCGGTGATCTTCGGGCAGGGGTGGACAGACGACGACGTGGACCGGCTGGGACCCCTGGTGGCTGTTCACCCGGCCTTTCCGGACGGCACGAACGTGCAGTTCGCGAGCCGCCCCGAAGGTGGGGAGATCGTCGTGGGAGTGTGGGAGCGGGGCGTGGGGCGGACGACGTCTTCGGGGACGTCGGCGTGCGCGGCCGCGGCGGCAGCGGTTCGAACTGGGCTGGCCCCGCCGGGCGCGGCCCGGGTGGTCATGGAGGGCGGCGCCATGGAGGTGGACGTGGCGGACGACTGGACGGTGCGCCTTCGTGGACCGGTCGAAATCGTGTGCTTCGGCCAGCTAGCGTCAGGTGCGAACCCGAGCCTGTAGGACCAGCCCCGCGGCTAGGAAAACTAGGTTCGGGGTCCACGCCGCCCACCACGGCGACAGTCCGCCTGTCGCGCCGATCGCGCCGAAGAGTTGCAGCAGCAGCAAGTAGACGATCGTGGAGACCAGCGAAAAGCTGATGCCGACGGCGACGCCTCCCTTCTTGACCGTGGTGGCCAGCGGCGCGCCGAACAGCACGATTACCAGCGTGGCCGCGGGGATCGCCAGCCTCTGCTGCTGCTCGACCAGGAGTCCGCGGGGGTCGCCGCCGGACCGATGCACAATCGCGGCCTGCCTGCCCAGCTCCCGGTAGCTCATCTCCTCGTCCTCGCGGGGATCTTCCAGCAGGGCTTCGGGCGACACCGACAACCCTGCCGGCCTGTAGCGCTCAAAGGCGTAAGTAACTTCGGCGCCGCCAGGCTGAACCAAGCGGAAGTAGCCGTCGTGCAAAGTCCATCCGCCGTCTTCTTCCCAGAACGCTTGCCTTGCCCAAACGTGGCGAAGCGTGTTGCCCTCGTCTTGCTGCTCGATCATCAGTCCGTCCATGGACTGGGACGCCAGGTACAGCTGTCTGATCGTCAAGGCCTCGCCGTGCTCGGTCTGAAAGACGAAGTCGCTGCGCCACTCGCGTCGCGCCTCTCGTTCGCCCAGCGTCTCGGCCGCCTTGCGGTTGGCCGCGGGGACCAGGAGGGCCAAGAGGCATGCGCCGACCGTGAGAACGGCGCCGACGCCCCAGATCGGCGCCACCAGGCGATGAAACGACACGCCCCCGCTCTTGGCCGCCTGGACTTCGCGGTGCATCGTCATCGACTGCACGGTAAAGACGGCGGCGATGAGCCCTGCCAGCGGCGCCGACCATACCATAAAGTGGGGGTACTGAAACACATGCCCAAGGGCGATTTCGGCCATCCCCAGGTCGCGGTTCAGATAGTGGTCCAGCTTCTCGCTCAAGTCGCCCACGATCATGAGCGCCGGCACACAAACGACGAATACCAGGAAGAGCTTCCCGAAGGTGGAGATCACCATCCGGTCCAGCGTGCGGATCACGGGGTCCGTCGCTTGCCGCCTAGCAGCGCCCGAAGCCGATCTCGCACCATGTCGGCCACCGCCTGCCCACCGTCGCCCCGCGGCGACGCGATCCAGCGTCCCATGCGCAGGACCAGCAAGAGCCCAACCGCGCCAAAGGCCAAGTTGACCGTCCACATCGACCAGAACGGATTGATCACGCCTCGGTCCGCAAAGTCCTCCCCGTTGACGAGGGCCACCCGGTAGACTGACACGACCACCGTGGTCACGAGGATGGCCACGCTGACGCCTCCCCGGGGGAAGCGCACCGCCACAGGCACACCGAACAGGACGAAGACGATGCAGGCCGACGCGAGCACGAACTTCTTGTGAACTTCGACGTGGTACTGGCCGGTCCGCCGTTCCAGGTTGTCGGCGCGAGCGGCGGCGGTGGCGGCGGTCAAGGCCAACGTTCGCGCATCGTCCCCCGGCATCCCCGCGGACGGCGCGGCCACGGGGGTCGAGTCGGCGTCGAGCCCCAAGCCCAGAACCCGCTCCACGGCCCCCCGCGTCCTGTCGCGCGAAACGGCGCGGACCGAGTCCAGTGCAACTCGGCTGACCGACGTTGCCTCCAACAGCTGCGCGACGGACATCTCGCGATCGGATCGGTGGTCGGTGCCGGTGTCGTCAAAGAGGTTGGCGATGCCCCGGAGCACGTGCATCTGCTCTCCGAATTCGGTCTGCTCGAACGAGCCCCGTTCGTTTCCGCCCACTTCGTAGACGCGCCCGTCCTCGAGGCGCAGGCGCAGTTCGGTGGCGTCGTCGTAGAGGGCCACCGTTCCTCGCGCAGCGTAGGTCGTGCGCCGAAGTCCGTCGTTGCGACTCATGTCGTAGATGACCACGTCGGTCAGCTCCGACGAAGCCGGGTCGATCGAAGCGGCCTGGAGAAAGTAGGGACCGCGGCCGTCCTGAACGTCGATGCGATTGACCACCCGCTCCCGAAGCTGAAAGGTGGGACTCTTCTCGCGGATCGAGTACTGGAGGTTCTTGAGCCTGTGATTCGACTCGGGGAGGACTTGGTCGTTGAAGACGTAGGTCGTGGCGCCCACGACGGCGCCCAGGAGCAGCGCGGGAACCAAGAGGCTCCGAGGTCGCACGCCGCCGGCGGCCATCGCGATGATCTCGTTCCGAGCGGCGAGGTCGCTGTATGCATACAGGACGGCAACCAACACGGCGATGGGCAGGGTGATGGCGATGGTGTGCGGAAACACCAGCAGCAGCGTTTCTCCGATCACCTCCGGGGGGAGCCCCTTGCCCGCGAAGTCGTCCAACTTCCGGGCGAACTCGTTGACAAAGATCAGTCCCGTGAGAACGGTGAAGGAGAACATGAAGGGTCCCAAGTGCGACCGAATCAGGTACCGGGTCAGGATCTTCATGGTGCCTTTGGACGTCTCGGAAGGCCCTTTCGCGTTGCCTGGGATCGGGAGCACAGGATGAGCACGGGATGGTCGAACCCTCGTGAAATGTAGCGAGCCGGGCGCCGACTCCCGGAGTCGCGGCCTCGAGGCGACTCCCGATTCGTCGTCCGGGGCCGCTTCGGGCTCGAGGGCCGGGTGCGCCCGATCCGTCCCCACGGCGTCGCTTCTGGCCCTGGTGGCCGTCACCGCGGTGCCCCCCGCGACCGCTCCCGCCAGTGCGGCGCATCCTCCTAGCGCCTCTGTCGCGGCACCGCCCCTGCCCGTCGCCCCGTCGCCCGCCGTCGCCGACACCGCCGTCGCTGCGCCGCCGGTTCCGCCCGCCCGCCCCGCGCCCGCCCCGTCCCCAGTCCCGCTACCCGCCGCCGATACCGTCCTGTGGCTCATGCCCCAGCTGCGCGAACCGCACCGCTCCCTCCTCTCCCCGCCGCCCCCGCCCGTGCCCTTCGCGCGCATCGGAACCGCCCGCATCCCCGCCACCCGCCTGCCCGGCGGCGCTGAGCCCCTCGGCCCCGGCCCCCGCTACCCGCCGTACTTGGCCCCGCTGGTGCAGCCCGCCGACTCGACCGCCCTCGCCCTGTCCCCCCTGGGACGCCCCGACTGGCGCCGAAACCCGCTCCTTCGCATCGGCGCCCTGGGACGCACCTTGGGCCCCGCCGACATCCCTCCGCCCGGCTCCCCCCGCTCGCCCGCCCGTCGCGCCCCGGAGGCCTCCCGCTTCCGCACCGAGTACGCCGACCTGGGCTTCTCCCTCCGCGGTTCGGGCCAGCTGGGCGGCGACTGGACCCGATTTCGCCCCTGCGACGAGACCGTCCAGGTCACCTGCGAAGTGTCGCTCCTGCCCCGGCTTCGACCCGACATCCAGTTCGCCGCCACCGCCGACGGCACGATCGCCGATCGCGTCTTGGTGGACGTGGACTACGACCAGACCCGCGCCTTCTCCGGCGCCAACCGATTCAACATCCACTACCAGGGCCGGCCGGGCGAATTCCTTCAGCGGCTGGAGGTGGGCGACGTGCGGTTCGACTTGCCTCCCTCGCGGTTCCTGCGAGAGGGCGTGCCCGCCGGCAACTTCGGCTTCCAGGCCGCCTTCGAGGCCGGTCCCGTCACGGTCCAGTCGGTGTGGGCGCAACAAGGCGGCGAGATCACGTCGCGCACCTTCCGCTTGGACGGCCCGGGCCGCGGCTTCGCCCGCACCGACACGCTGGTGCTGGACGACGCGGACTACGTGGACGGCCAGTTCTTCTTCCTCTTCGACCCCGCCGCCTTCTACGCCCACCCCCATCTGGACGTCCTGTCGCTGTCCCCGTCCGACGCCCCGGCGGCCGTGGTCCCCGGCCCCGACCCGATTCAGCTCTACCGCTCGGAGATCGACCTCTACGCCCAGCAGCAGGTGGAGGGCTACATCCAGGCGGACGCCACTGCCGGCGAGGGCGAGCACGCGGTCACCGAGTCGGCGTGGTTCCGCTACCTGCGACCGGGCGCCGACTACCTGGTGCACCCCAGCGGGCTCTGGGTGGCGCTCCGAACCCCGCTCGGCCCCGACGAGATGCTCGCCGTCACCTACGTCGCGGCGTCGGGCGACACCGTGGGCACCTACGATCCGGAGCGCATACATCGGGCCGGAGGGCGTCCGCGACTTCGGCTGCTCAAGGCGTCGGCCGCCCAGCACCAGCCGGGCCGGCCCACGTGGCGCACCGAAATGCACCAGGTCTACCGAGTCTCTTCGTCCAACGACGTGGACCCCGGCTCGGTGGAGCTGGTCGTGTCGCTGGGCGAGGCGAGCGGCGGCCGTACCTTCGCCCGCCGGCCCAACGGAGACGACGTGACGTGGTTGCGCTTCTTCGGGCTGGACGACGAAGTCCCCCGCGACCGACTGGACCCGTCGCACGTCTACCGGCCCGGCCTGGAGTCGTTGGAGGACCTGCCTCCCGTGCCCGGCGCCTTCGTGATCTTCCCCACGCTGGCCCCGTTCGCGGAGCCGCCCCCCCTTCGCGGCTTGTCGCTTGGCGCAGAGGAAGCCCGGCGCATCCTGGGCGCCAACCGCAACCAAGCCATCTACCGGGACCCGGACCCCTTCGAGCGGGAGAACGGCGGCGTCTTTCGGCTGAACCTGTCCTACGAAGTGCGCGGGGCGGGGCCGGCGTCTTCGTTCGCGCTGGGCGCCGTGGGCATCCGCGAGGGCACGGAGCGCGTGACGCTGGGCGACCAAGTGCTGGTCCGCGACGTGGACTATCTGATCGACTACGACGTGGGGCAGCTCGTGCTGGTGAACCCGGACCGGCTCCTGGCGGCCCACTCGGACCGAGTGCTGCAAGCGTCGTGGGAGCAACGGAGCTTCTTCCAGGTGGCGCCCACATCGGTCTTGGGGCTGGACGCCCGTTACGAGCTGGGGGAGTACGGCGCCGTGAACCTGACTGGCCTCTACCAGGCGGAAGACGAACTGGTGAGGCGGCCGCAGCTGGGCTTGGAGGCCGGCGCAGTAGGGCTGGGCAGCCTGAACGGCGTCGCGAACTTCGACGCGCCGGTGCTGGCGCGCCTGCTGGACGCGGTGCCTGGGCTGGACCCGGGCGACGGCGCCGTCGTGCGGCTGTCGGGCGAGACGGCCGTCTCCCTGCCGAACCCCAGCGTCCAGGGCCAGGTGTACGTGGACGACTTCGACGGCCAGAGCGCGCGTTCCCTGTCGTTGCGCGACCAGGACTGGCGACGCGGAAGCCGCCCGGCGTCCCGCGACGGGGCGGAACAGGTGCTTCCGCCGGAGATGTCCCCTGCCAGCTTGGCCGCGCTGGCTTGGCAGCACACGTGGATCGACGAGAGCGCCGCCGGCGACAGTTTGGGCGTCTTCCAGGGCTTCAACCCCAGCGCCGACATCGACCAGCAGATCCGGATCACGGGAAGCGCCGTCCGGGAGCCGGGCCTGCATGTGCGCTTCCAGCCCGCCAGCGGGGACCGGTCGGGGCCCGGCGCGTGGGCTTCGATCACCACCGTGCTGAGCCCCACGGGGTCCGACCTGACCAAGAGCGACTTCGTGGAGTTCTACGTGCGCGACGGCGACTTCCTCGGCCTGGTCCTGGATGTGGGCGTGGTGAGCGAGGACGCCTTCTTCGCGGATTCCACGGGCGCGGTGAACGGCGTCAAGCCCGGCTCGGGCGTGCCCTGGGGGCTGGGCACGCTGGACCAAGAGGCGGACCCCCGGCGGGGCGAAGTCTGGGGCAACGTGGCCGACGGGCGCGGCGTGTGGGACGAGGACTGCTTTGCCGAGCGGGCCCGCGTGTACCGGCTGGGCGATCCCAACGCCAACTGCACGCGGGGCAACGGCCGACCCGATTCCGAGGACTTGGACGAGGACGGCAACCTGGACTCGCTGGAGCGCTACCGGCGGTTCGTGGTGCCTCTGGACGGCTCCTCGCCGTTCTTGGTCCGCGACCGCGACGAGACCGGCACCCGGTTCCGGCTCTACCGCGTTCCCCTGCGCGACCCGTCAGGCCTGGACGTGGGCGGCACGATCGGCGAGGCCGAGCTTCGGGCCGTGCGTCACCTGCGGTTCACGGTGACGGGCCGGCGCCGCGACTCGTTCGTCCTGGCGCGCCTGGGCATCGTCGGCTCCACGTGGCTCAAGCGCTACCCGGGGGGCGTCCTGACCGGCCTGGCGGGCGACACGGCGGCCCTTGGCGGTCGCGTGGAGGTGGGTCCCGTCTCCAAGCTCACGGCCGACGACGCCTACGTGTCGCCCCCCGGCGTCGTGGAGCAGCTCGACGACCCGGCGGCGGCGTTCGGCGGACAGGGGATCGAGTTCAACGAGCGTTCTCTGGCCCTGTCGTTCGAGGACGTGCCGCCGGGCGCCCGCGTGGAGGTCTACAACCGGTTCCCGCAGCGGCCCCGCGACTTCCTGTCGTACCGCGAGGCGCGCCTTTGGGTGGCGCCGGTGAGGGGCGAGACGGGACCGAACGTGGCGGCGTGGTTCTTCCTGAAGGTCGGGACCGACGACCGGAACTTCTACCTGTACCGCACGCGACTGCCCCCGTCCCGCGCTCCCGGCCCCCTCCGCCAAGAGGACTGGCTGCCCGAGGTGGTGGTGGAGTTCGAGCCTTGGCTGGAGCTGCGCCGCCGCGCCGAGGAGCAGCTGATCCTGGAGCCCCGCTCGGCCCGAGACCCGCCCTTGGTCATCTGGTCCGCCGACTCCGCCTACGCCGTGGTCCTCCAGGACCGGGGTCGAGCGCCGAACCTGGCGTCGGTGCGCGAGATCAGCCTGGGCGTGGCGAACGAGACCGGCAGCGTTGCCTCCGGCGAGGTGTGGGTGGACGAACTGCGGCTGGCGCGAGGGCTGCGCGACGCCGGCGTGGTGTCCGCGGTCGACGCGCGCGTGGAGGGCGGCGAGTTCTTGGACGCGCGGGCCTCGTACCGCAGCCGGGGAGGGTTCTTCAGGCAGCTCCGGGGGTCGCCCAGCTTCCAGAACGACCAGTCCGTGGACTTGGCCGCCACGTTGCAGATGGGCCGCTTCGCCCCTGCCGGCTGGGGACTGGAGGCGCCGCTGGTCGTTGCTCACCAGCGCGAGTCCCGAGCCCCTGTCTTCTTGAACCGAAGCGACGTGCGGGCCGACCGTCTGGCGGGGCTGCGGACCCCCGGCTTCGGAAGGACTCGACTCGACTTCGCGCTGCGTCGGCGGAGCCCGGAAGGCGGCGGCTTCTGGAACGCCTTGCTAGGCGGGTTCGACGTGCGGGCCGGGTGGGTGCGTTCATCGTTGCAGGACATCACCACCGAGAGCGACGGCGACGGCGCCGACCTGTTCGCCGGCTACCGGGCCGCCCCTCCTAGACGCGATGTGCCCCTATTCCCCGGGCGAGCGGGCGAGATCGTGCGCGCGCTCCTGCCCGCGTTCGTGGAGGATCGGATCGCGGGCGCGCGCCTGCGCTGGACGCCCGAGAGCCTCGCCGTCGAAACCGAGTACCTGAGCCGGGACCTGCACACCACCCGCTTCGACCGCATCATCCGCACCGACGCCGACAGTGCCGCCGTGGCCAAGGAGGCCCCGCGCCGGGTGCTGACCGCCGTGGCGCGGATCGCGCTGCGCCCCGTGGAGTCGGTGACCGCCGAAGCCGACTTCGTCAGCGGACGGGACCTTCTGGCGTCGCACCGGCTGGCGTCCGGAGCCGATGTCCAGGCGCTGGTCGAAGCGGAGCGGAGGCGCTTTGCGGGGATCGACTGGGGGTGGGAGGTGGACCGCCGGCTGCGCACCCGGCTGGCGTACCGCCCCCGCTTGGCGGACTGGATTCGGGCTTCGGTGCAGGCGAACACCGACTACGTGTCCGAGCGGAACCCGGACTTGGTGGGCCGGCGGAGCGGGGAAGGGCGCGCGCGGTCGGACACGGCTCGGACGCTGCTGCGCAACGTGAACGGCCGGCGCGATCTGGTGGCCGCGTTCGCCTTGGACCCGGGGCGGCTGGCCGGCGAAGGCGCGGAGCGCGGGCCGTTCGCGCGGTGGTGGTCGGACGCCATGGACCCGCTGTCGGTCACGTGGTCGCGGGGGGTGGCCTCGCGCTTCGATCGCGACCCGGTGGACCCGGGGCTCCTGTACGAGCTGGGGTGGGGCGGGCGCGAACGGTTCATGCGGATCGGGGCCGACACTGCGGCCACGCTGGGCGAGCGGGACCGCGTGCAGGTGCGCGGGGGGCTGCGCCTGCCGGGCTCGGCGTCGGTGGGCCTGGCCTACGACCGTTCCCTGAACGAGACGCTGGACACGCGCTCCGACCGCGAGGTCCTGCGCCAGGTGTGGCCCGACGTGCGGGCGGAGATCGCGAACTTGATTCTGCCCGGCTGGCTCTCGGCGGCGGTCGAGCGCGTGTCGGCGGGGACCGGGTATCGGAAGGAGCGCCGCGCCCTGGCGTTCGGGGCCGTTGCGCGGCAGGACCGCACGCGGGAGGACCGCGAAGTGCCGATGTCGCTGTCCCTGGGCTTCCCCCGCGGGTTCGCCCTGACGTACCGGGGCCGTTTGGGCCGGGGCGAGAGTTCGGATCCGACGGGCGACACCCGGCGCCGCGCCAACAGCCACGCCTTCGCCCTCTCGGCCCGGCTGGCGTCTCCCCTGCCGGCGTTCAGCAGACGGGGGGCGCCCCTGCGGATCGTCCTGGACGTGGGCTACACGGACGAGGTCCAGTGCCGGGTCGCCGGTGTCGGCATTGAGGGCGCCGCCGCATGCGTGTCGTTCATCGACCAGCTGGAGCGGGCCGCTTCCGTGTCGGTCGACTCGCAGGTTCGCGATTTCCAGCTGGGGGTGCGGCTCCGCTACCTGGACCGACGCTCCTTCGTCGGCCGCCGCGCCGGCACGACCCAGCTGCAGATGAACGTCTTCGGCCACTTCCTCCTCACGGCGGGGTTGATTCCAGGCGCTTCCTGAAGGCCGCCGCGCCCCTTGCCGGGCCGCCCTCCAGCCCGCCGGAAAAGTGAGGCCGATTCAACCATGTAAACGCCCATTTTTCGGCGCGAAGCTTCTCTGTCCGGCCTTCCCGGCCCCGGTTCGTCCGCCCCCCTGCGACCCTGCGAGGACCCCGTGACCGACAGAGAACGCAAGAGCATGACGCGCGCATCCCTGATCCTGCTGGGCGCAGCCGCCGTCCGGTTCGTCCTGACCGCCCACGTGCCCGCCGACCCGCCCCTCGAGGGCCGCCATTCCATTGCGGACAGCCTCTCGGCGGCCGGCGATTCCGCGGCCAAGGAAAAGGAACGCCGCAGCCGTCCGCTGGCTGCCGGCGAAACGATCGACCCCAACGCGGCGGGGGAAGAGGAGCTCGACCGTCTCCCCGGGGTCGGCGCGTCGATAGCCCGCCGCATCGTCGAGGACCGCCAAGCTAACGGCCCCTTCGCGACCGTCGCGGAGTTGGCGCGCGTCCCCGGCGTGGGACCGAGTTCGGTCGAGCGACTGGAGCCGTTCCTGCGCTTCGACCCCCGCACGGCCTCCGGACGAACGGCGCCCTTCTCGCGCGCGTCCCCGAGCGGATTTGCGCCCCCCGTCTCCCGTGCGCCCCCGAACCGCGTCGCGACCAGCCCCGGCGGCAGCCCCGTGGACCTGAACCGGGCCACCATCGCTCAACTGGATTCGTTGCCCGGGATCGGGCCGGCCCTGGCCAGGCGCATCGTGGAGTATCGCGATCAGCACGGCCGCTTCGTGGTGCCCGAGGACCTGAAGAAGGTGTCCGGCATCGGCGACAAGACCTTCGCCCGTCTTGCGCCGCTGGTGAGCGTCGGGCGCTGACGTTGGTCCGTCGCCGCCCCTGCTCGCCGCCGTCCACCGCCCCAGCCTGCCGCTGCGCGGCCGCTTCCGAATAGACCGCAATCCATCGTCGCCCTTCTTCCCACAAGGAGTCCCCTCGTGAATCCGTCCACCAACTCGTCCACACCGATTCCTCCGACACTGGAACCGCTACTCGGCGAAATGGTCCGGCGCGACGCTTCGGACCTTCACCTGACCGTCGGCCAGCCCCCCAAGCTCCGCATCGACGGCGCGCTGACGGGGGCCGAGTCGGACAGTCCGCTCCGGGCCGACGATCTCGAACACCTGGTTCGCGCGTTGCTGGACGACGACCAGCAGCTCCGCCTCGACGCCGGACGCGATGTGGACTTCGCCTTCGCCGTCCCGACGTTGGCCCGCTTCCGAGGCGCCTGCTTCCGTCAGCAGGGCCGTCCCGCCGTGGTCGTGCGGCGGATCCCGTTCCGCCCGCCCGCGCTGGGCGACCTGGGCCTCCCGCCCGCGGTGCACGCCTTAGCCCGCCGCCCCTGGGGGCTGGTTCTGGTCACGGGGCCGTCGGGCTCGGGCAAGTCCACCACGCTGGCCGCCATCGTGGACGCCATCAACGACGAGCGCCGAGGCCACGTCGTCACCGTGGAGGACCCGATCGAGTTCGTCCACCAGCACCGGAAGTGCATCGTCAACCAGCGGCAGGTGGGCGACGACACCCCCAACTTCGCCGCCGCGCTCAAGCACGCCCTCCGCCAAGACCCGGACGTGATCCTGGTGGGCGAGATGCGCGACGCGGAGACGATGGGCGCCGCCCTGGCCGCCGCCGAAACGGGCCACCTGGTGCTGGCCACCCTCCACACCGGCTCCGCCGCCGAGTCGGTCAACCGCATCGTTGACGCCTTCCCCGTCGGGCGGCAGGCGCTGATCCGCGCCCAGCTGGCCGCCGTCCTCCAGGGCGTTGTGACGCAGGTGCTGGTTCCTCGCGCCGACAAGCGGGGCCGGGCCGCGGCGGCCGAGGTGCTCGTGTGCACGCCGGCGGTGCGGGCCGTGATCCGAGACGAGCGCGCGCACCAGATACCGTCGCTCATGCAAGCCGGCCGCAAGCACGGCATGCAGACCATGGAAGACGCGCTGGCCGGCCTCTACCTGAACGGCGAAGTGTTGCTGGAAGAGGCCCTCAAGCGCAGCGGCGACCCGGCCGCGCTGCTCCGAGCCGTCGGCGAACCGGCCCCCGAAGGCTTCGACCACGGCGCGTACCTGGGCGGGCGACCGTGAGCCGGACGCGCGTTCCCCACCGCGAGATCGTCGTGTTCGTCCGCCTGTTCGCGACGATGATCGGCGCGGGCCTGCCCCTCGTGCAGAGCCTGGACGCGCTGGCCCGCCAGACCCGGAACGAGAACCTGCGCCGCGTGGTTCGCCGGATGCTGTCGGACGTGGAGTCGGGCCGCACCCTGGCCGACGCCATGGGTCGTCACCGGCGGGTGTTCTCCGGCGTCGCCGTGGACATGGTGGCCGCGGGCGAAGCCGGCGGCGCGCTGGACACGATCCTGGCCCGGCTGGCCGACTTCATGGAGAAGCATGCCGCGCTCGCGCGCCGGGTGCGAAGCGCAACCGTGTACCCGGCGATGATCGTGGCCGTCACCGTGCCCGCCGTCGTCGTCATGCTGGTGGCCGTGGTCCCCACGTTCGAACAGATGTTTGCGTCCGCCGGCGTGCCCCTGCCGTTCCCCACGCGCATGGTGATCGGCGCGTCGGACCTCGTAAAGGAACGCTGGTGGATGGTGTTGGGCGTGTGCGTCCTGGCGGTCGTCGCCCTGGCCCGCGCCTACCGAACCGACGGCGGACGCCTGGCAGCGGACCGCTTCGCCCTGGGCGTTCCCGTCCTCGGCAACCTGCTCCGCAAGGCCGCCGTGTCCCGCTTCACCCGCACCTTGGGAACCCTCGTGGCGTCGGGCGTGCCCATCCTGGACGGACTCCAGGCCACCGCCAAGACGGCAGGCAACCGAGTCGTCCACGACGCCGTCATGCGCTCTCGCGCCTCGATCGCCGCCGGCGACACCATCGCCAGCCCCCTGGCCGAATCCGGCGTCTTCCCGCCCGTGGTCGTCCAGATGATCGACGTCGGCGAGCAGACCGGCGCCCTGGACGAGATGCTCGCCCGAGTCGCCGACTTCCACGACCAAGAGGTGGACGCCGCCGTGGAAGCCCTCCTGGCCGCCCTGGAGCCGGCCATGATCCTCGTCCTGGGCGTCCTGGTCGGCGGCATGATCGTCGCCATGTACCTCCCCATCTTCGAGATGATCACGACCGTGGGTTAGGACGCGACGGGTCCTCCCGGCGTCGCCGCCGGAGTTGCGCGGACATGAGGCGAGCGCCCAGGTTGGGCTGTCGGCGGCGGCAGCGCCATGGGGGCGGTGCTCCGGGACCCAAGGAGTGGTGGCCGTGCATGTCCAGAGCATTCGTAAAGGAGGACCGGGACGATCGGCCTCGCAAGTACCACCTCCCCGAGCCCGGCTCGTCGTACTTCGACGAAGCATGCGCCTTGGCGCTCATCGCCGGCGCCAACGAAGGCGACACGAGGAGCGCGGAACTGGCCACCGGTTTCAGTTGGGGAGAGCGCCGCCTGGTGCCCCATGTTCAGTGCATCCTGAAACGGGCCGAGGTTGAGGGCGACGACCGCGTCGCACAACTCTGCCGACGCTTCCTGAGGGCGGCGTAGGCCAGACTCGGGTAACGTCGAGATGCGCCGATTCAACAAGTCTGGCCCAGTTGCGACGCGGGACCACTACTGCATCCCGCCCCTCGATCGGCTCGACCTTGCCGAGGTCCGCAAGCTGATCGCAGAAAAGCAGTACTTCGTACTTCACGCGCCCCGGCAAACGGGGAAGACCTCCGCCCTCTTGGCTCTTCAGGACCTGCTGAACGCCGAGGGCCGCCACCGTTGCGTCTACGTCAACGTGGAAGCGGGACAGGCGATGCGCGAAGACGTAGAGCGGGCGACCAAGGTCATCCTGGGCCAGATGGCCTTGGGCGCTCGGCGAGCGACGGACGACGACTTCCTGTTGGACGAGTGGTCCCGCATTGCGGCCGAGTTCGGAGCCGGAGCGCTGGGGGCGGCCCTGACCCAATGGTCCGAGGCCAGCGAGAAGCCCCTCGTGCTGCTGATCGACGAGGTCGATTCACTGGTGGGCGACTCGCTCCTGGCAGTCTTGCGACAGTTGCGGGCGGGCTACCATCTGCGTCCGGACGGCTTTCCCCAGAGCGTGATCTTGTGCGGGGTTCGGGATGTGCGCGACTACCGCATCCACTCGGGTTCGGCCAACACGATGGTTGCCGGCGGCAGCGCGTTCAACATCAAGGCCGAGTCCCTGCGCATGGGCGACTTCTCGCGGCACGAAGTACTCGCCCTGCTTGCTCAGCACACCGACGAAACGGGCCAGCCGTTCGCGGACGGCGCCCCGGAGGCAGTGTGGACCCAGACCCAAGGCCAACCATGGCTGGTGAACGCGCTGGCCTACGAGATGTGCTTTCGAGGCGAGTTGGAGGTGGACCGCTCGCGTGCCGTGACCCGGGCGGATGTGCTGGCGGCCAAGGAGACGCTGATCCTGCGACGCGACACGCACTTGGATCAGCTGACCGACAAGCTGAAGGAAGGCCGGGTACGGCGGGTGATCGAGCCGCTCCTGGTGGGCGGAGACGGGTTCGAGTCGACCGCCGACGACATCGAGTACGTGCAGGACCTGGGCCTGATTGCCCGGGACCCGCCGCTTCGGTTGGCGAATCCGATCTATGCGGAAGTGGTGCCCCGGCAACTGACGTGGCCGACTCAGATGAAGATTCAGGACGATCCGGCGTGGTACGTGGACGCGGGAGGCGCCCTGCGGCTGGAGAAGTTGCTGGCCCGGTTCCAGGAGTTCTTCCGGGAGAACGCGCAGAGCTGGGTCGAGCGGTTCGAGTACAAGGAGGCAGGGCCGCACTTGTTGTTGCAGGCGTTCCTGCAACGGATCGTGAACAGCGGCGGCCGGGTCGGCCGGGAGCACGGACTGGGCCGCCGCCGCGCGGACCTGCTGATCGAGTGGCCGGAGGGCGAGGTGGTGCGCAAGTACGTGGTGGAGTGCAAGGTGCGGCACGAGGGCCGGCGTCTGGAGCGAACGGTGGCGGAGGGCGTGGAGCAGACCGCTGCTTACATGGACCTCTGTCGCGCGGAGGCGGGGCACTTGGTTGTCTTCGACCGCGGCGCGGCGCGCAGCTGGGACGAGAAGGTGTTCCGGGACAGGCGGACCGCCGAGAGCGGTGTCGAGATCGCGGTCTGGGGGATGTAGCGACGACCCTCGGCTCGAACGGTCCAGGGCGCTGCGGCAACGACGAGGGCCACTGCCGGTGGCGGTCGTACTGAATCGACCCGCTGGTCCGCTGTGCGTGGGCTACGGTACGCTAATGCTCATCGTCCGGGGGCCGCAGTTCCAGTCGAACGACGTACTCCACCCCGAACGCGTCTCTTCTGACGCCGACAGCGGTACGCGGTCCCGTGACGCGCAACGGGTAGTCGTCCAGCGGCACTTCGGAGAAAGCGGGTCCCAGGTAGTGCCCGCGATCGTCGAAGATGTCCCATGCCTGTGGCTGGGGCGTCCTGGGTTGGCGCACCCACAGGTATCCGCCGGGCGCCACGTCGATTCGGTCCATGAACGGCAGATCGGCAGGTAGCTGGTCCGCCGGGAACCCGGTCAGCTCGGCCAAGCTGTCCCGATGCCGCCCTTCGAAGGGCCGAGGATCGCGCTCCAGCGCCACCGTCCGAAGCGTGTCCCCTCCCATGGCCAACTCGTGAAGCAGATACTCGGACGTGTTGGCGATCCAAATCGTGCCGCCTGGAGCGACTGCCCACACGATCTCTGGTTGCATCGGCAGGAATTCGATCTCCGCAATTCCTCCTTCAGCCCTTGCAACCCTGAACTCGAAGTCGAGTTGCGGCAGCGAAAGGCTGTCCACGGCCACGGCGTTTCCGCTTTCGGACCTGCCGTACTTCACGATGTAGTCGGGAGTAAGATCGGGCGGTCCGCCGTCGGGGAACGTTCGAGCTGCGTACGCGAAGCCGACCGTATCGGCGTTGTTGCCCCTGCCCGCGCTGAAGTCGATCCCCTGAAAGGCCCTTCCAAGAGGTCTGCCGAGCGAGTCGACCATTCTCAGCCATGGCGGATCGACGATCCAAAGCAGATTCCGGGTCGACAGAGATACCCTGACTCCAGACCACAAGAGTTCCCCCGGTCCGCGGCCTTGCCGCCCAAAGCGTGCAACATATCCGTTGCCGGAGTCGAACACTCGAATCTCGTTGGCTCCCGAGTCGACCACGTACAACCTTCCGGATTGGTCCGCCGCGAGGGACGAAACGTCCGCAAAGGCCTCGGGCCCGTCGCCAGTGCGAGCGCCGATCTCGGACGCGACCAAGATCCGAAAGGCGCCGTCCTCCGATGCGACATCAGTGTTGGACACCAGCACGCGACCGTCTTCCAACGTGTCGACCTGGGCGCGCCCGGTCTGGCTTGCTTCGCGCGAACCGCAGCCCGCAAGAAGCGTGGTCGCGAACACCGCCCCAAGAGCGCCGTCCGCGACCACGCTTCTCGCGATCTTGCGTCTGCCGCCGTCAGCCCGCGTCCTTCTTCGCACGGCACTCCTCCGCAGAGGGCATCTTCTTGGGTCGCGTCGCCGCCTGGAACGTGATTTCCAGCACCTCGTCCCCTCGTCGGAGCGCGACCCGGTGGACCGTGCCCGGCTTCGAGTCGCTAAAAACGGGTGCGTCTTTCGCGTCTTGGCCATCCACAGCCACCAGCTTGTCTCCCACCTTAATGCCGGCCAAGGCCGCAGGCGAGCAAGAGCGAACCAAGACGACCTCCGGGTACGCGTCGCCGAGGGAAGGCGGGGGAAATCTCCACGCCAAACCCGAGTAGCCGAAGCCGGGGTCGGGGGCGGACGCGTCTTGCGCCGCGACCGGACTCGGTGCGCCGCACAACAGCGCCAAGAGCACGGTCGCCAAAGCCAGGCGCACGGGGTTGCCAGTGCGGGCGATCATGAAGGGCCCTGCACGACGATCTCCGGCGCCTCTCCGCAGTTCATCCAGACGTCGTCCCAGTCCGTACTTCCGTTCTCGTCGCACCAGAGGAGCGCCGACCCACCCGCGGCACCACAGCGTTCCCGGATTTTCTTCCGAGCCTCCTCCTTTGGTGTCTTCCGAACAGGGTGCGTTCTCGTTGGCTGCCGTCGCGGGTCGCGACGAGAACGAGAGGGTGCAGGACGTCTCGGGCATCCGCACGAACGTGATCTCCGGCAGATACGTAGCACCGTTCGGTGCCACCGAGAGCGCCGTCACCGGTGTCAGCTCTGCGTCCGCCAGCTCTGTCGCACCGATGGTGCTCGCAGGCGCGAGCATCACCAGGGCCACGACTGCGGCTACGGTTGTTCTGATCCAGCTGTTCATCTTCCCACTCCGTTCTGGGGTTTGGTTGACCGAGCACCGCGAGTTCGGCTACGGTCGCCCGTCACTGTTCAAGATGCGTGCCAAGAATTTTTCGAGAGGGGTAGACACCAGCGTAAATCTGTTCCAGAAAAGGACTTGCGAAGAATGTCGCAGAGAGGATCGCCGGCGCTAAAGTCCGCAATAGTGGTCGGTACGCGTCCTAGAATAGAAGCGGTCGTTCGCCAGTGCTTCGTCACTAGGCGGGGTCCGAGTTCAGGCGGCGCCGCCCGCGCTTCAGTCCGACACGAGAACCGGCAGCCGGCGTTCTCGAAGCATCCGGTTCAGCGCCTCGGCATCGTCGCCGAACAGCTTGTCGAAGAGGACGCGGGTGTCCGCGAGCCGCCGGCGCAGCACGTCGTGCACTTCGCGCTGGGGCACGGTGGGCGGGAAGTCGGCGCTGCTCCAGCCGATGTCCTGGGCCAGGGCGCTCAGGCGCCCGTAGAGCTTCATCGGATTGCGGAAGGCGTCCTCGCGAGCGCCCGTCAAGTAGATGTCGAACAGCATCGACTCGACCCGCACCGCCGCCGCCTCCAAAGCCCGGGCCTCGGCCAACAGATCCGTTGCCGTCGTGTCGCCGGCGATCATCTCGGCCAAGTCCTCCAACTGGCTCCGCGTCCACTCGATCTGGTTGATCATGTCCACGACCTGGTTGATCTCGTCCCGGATCTGCAGCGACATCGCCACCTGCACCCGAATGTCGTCCAGGCTGCCCTCCGAGTAGGGGTCCTTCACCACCTCCAACGGCGTGGACAGCCTCGTGGCCGCGGCTCCCTCGTCGCCCCCGCCGGCGTCCGCGTCCCGCAACTCGAGCACGACCTGGTAGGTGCCCGGCACCACCCGAGGCCCCCGCTGACCTTGGTCCAGGTCCAGGTCCCACGTCCGCAACGGCCGCCAGCCTTCGGGTCCCAAGGGCACCCACGGCAGCCCCGGCGGCGCAGTCCGCAGCTTGGCCCGCCGCGTGGGTTCGTAGCGCAGGTCCCACCAAAGGCGGTTGATCCCCGGCCGAACCGCGACCGAAAGCGTCCGCACCGTGTCTCCCGCCTGCGACAAGATGCGCACAGTCGCTTCGTCGGCCCCGGTCGGCGCCCAGAAGTTGATGTCCGCGCCGTAGGGCGGGTTGCGCCCGGTCACGTGGCTCCGCTCGGCCTTGATCCCCTGGATCGGGTTGAAGCGCCACGCCTTGCGGGCGGGGAACAGCGCGACCTCGCCCGCCGCCTTCGCGCGGTCCAGCGACCGCAGCGGCGACACGTCGTCCAGCACGTAGAAGCCCCGTCCGTAGGTTCCCACCACCAAGTCGTCGAACACTTCCTGCGTCGTGAGCCAGTACACGGGCGCCGGCGGCATGTTGTTGCGCAGCGCCGCCCACGAGTCGCCGTCGTCCAGCGAGAAGTACACGGAGTTGTCGGTGCCCGCGTACAGCATGCCGGGCCGCTCGTGGTCCTCGCGCACCACGTGGACGAAGCTGTGGGGCGACGGCGGAATGCCCGCCACGATCGGCTCCCAGCGCTGACCGTAGTCCTTGGTGCGGTAGATGTACGGCCCGAAGTCCGCCAGCTGGTGCAGGTCCACGGCCATGTACGCGGCCCCGGCGTCCCACCTGGACGGCTCGATGTTGGCCACCGTGCCCCACGGCGGCAGCTCCGGCACGTTGTCGGTCACGTTCGTCCACGCCGCGCCGCCGTCCCGAGTCAGGTGCACCTGGCCGTCGTTGCTGCCCGCCCAGATCAGCCCCGGCGCCACGGGCGACTCGGCCACGGCGTACAGCGTGGAGCCGTCGAAGGTCATCAGGTTGTCGATCGCCACGCCCCCCGAACTCTGCTGGCGGCTCTTGTCGTTGGTGGTCAGATCGGGCGAGATCACGTCCCACGAGTGCCCGCCGTCGGTGGTGCGGTGGACATGCTGGCTGCCCACGTAGACCGTGTTGTGATCGTGCGGCGAAATGTGGATCGGGAAGGTCCAGTGCCAGCGGAACTTCAGCTCCGCCGGCGCCCAGCCGTAGGCCGCCTCGGGCCACACGCGCACCGAACGCACCTGCTTGGTGCGGTGGTTGTAGCGCTCCAGCCCGCCGTCGTAGCATCCGGACCACACGATGTCGCTGTCCTCGGGGTCGGGGATGCCGAAACCGCTCTCGCACCCGCCCACGCCGTGCCACAGCCCCAGCGGTATGGCGCCGGTGCGGCTGTTCGACGGCCCCCGGTACGACCACCCGTCCTGGCGGTTGCCGTAGACGTTGTACGGCACTTCGTCGTCCACCCACACGTGGTACATCTGCGCGATCGGCAGGACCACGCGCTGGAAGGTGCGGCCCCGGTTCCGCGAGATCGTCAGCCCGCCGTCGTCGGCCACCATGACGCGGGCGTTGTCCGTCGGGTCGATCCACACGTCGTGCGTGTCGCCGCCGCCCCGGGGCGGATCGTCCACCAAGCTGCGCCCCCCGTCCACCGACATCGAGAACCGCACCGACGCGAAGTAGACTCGGTCCGCGTCCGCCGGGTCCACGGCGAACCGCGTGTAGTAGGGCGCGCGCTCGTTGATGGTGTGGTTGCGCAGGACCAGCTCCCAGCTGTCGCCGCCGTCGTCGGAGCGGTAGAAGCCGGGGCTCGACTCCTCGGTCAGCACGTACACGCGGTCCGAGTTGGAGGGCGCCACCTCCACGGCCACCTTGCCGATCATGGCGCTGTCCGGGCTCGGCAACCCGCGTCCCCCGCGCGACAGCCGCTCCCACGTCTCGCCTCCGTCGGTGGATCGCCAAACGCCGCTGTCCGGCCCGCCGCTGTCCAGTTCCCACGTGTCGATCTGCACGTCCCAGAACGACGCGAACAGGACCCGCGGGTTGCGGTGGTCCATGGCCAGGTCGATGCAGCCGGCGTCCTCGGACACGTGAAGCACCAGCTCCCAATGGTCGCCGCCGTCGGTGGTGCGGTAGACGCCCCGCTCGGGCTGCGGTCCGTAGGCGTGGCCCAGCGCGCAGGCGAAGACAACGTCCGAGTCCCGCGGGTCGATCTCGATCCGCCCGATCCGCCCGGTCGCGTCCAGCCCCTTCTTCTCCCACGTGTCGCCGCCGTCGGTGGACCGGTAGATGCCGTCGCCCATGGCGTGTGCGGGCCGGATCACGAACGTCTCCCCCGTGCCCGCCCAGATCACGTTGGGGTCCGAAGGCGCCATCGCCAGCGCGGACACCGACGACGCCGACTGGTCGTCAAAGACGGGCGACCAGTTGACGCCGCCGTCGCGCGTGCGCCACAGCCCTCCCGACGCCGCCCCCACGTAGATCGAGAGCGGATTGCCCGGCTCGCCGACCACCGCGATCGCCCGGTTCCCCTCGGGGCCGATGAAGCGGTACCGCAGGGCCGCGTAGTCGGCGGGCTCCGGCTCCTGGGCGGCCAAACGCGCGGGCGGAACCGGCAAGGCGGGCCAAGCCCAGGCAGTGAACGGAATCGCGGCCGACAGCAAAGCGGTTCGCAGGGTGGGACGACGGACGGAAGGAAACATGGCAGGCGCTCGTTCGGTCGGGGTTCGGGGAAGGTCTCCACCGGCTCGGGGTTCGACAAGTGGCCAAGCGCCTAGCCCAGCCTAGGCCTCGTCGTACCGGGCGGCTTGTTTCCATCAAGGGACCGGCAGTAGCTTCACCGTTGCCCGGAAGTGCACCTGCGCCTCGTCGCGCAGCCTTCCCCTAGCGCCCGCCCCCAAAAAGAAGCCCAATCGCCATGGACCTTCTCGCTCCCATCGCCGACTTCCTTGCCGGCATCGCGACCTTCCTGTCGGACTTCCTGACCCGACACATCGTCGAGCGCGGCATCTCGGTCGGCGGCGAGAACATCCCGTTCATGGTGATCATCCTCTTGGGGATCGGCACCTACCTGACCCTGCGCCTGGGCTTCGTGCAGGTGAAGCGCTTGGGCCACGGCGCCGCCGTCGCCACCGGCAGGTACGACGACCCCGAGGACGAAGGGGACGTAACCCACTTCCAGGCGCTGACCACGGCCCTTTCGGCCACCGTCGGGATCGGGAACATCGCCGGCGTGGCGCTGGCGATCCACTGGGGCGGCCCCGGCGCCCTCTTCTGGATGTGGGTGACCGCGTTCCTGGGCATGGCCACCAAGTACTCGGAGGTGACGCTGGCCCAGAAGTACCGGGTCATCGAGCAAGAGGGACTGCGGGCGGGCACCGTGTCCGGCGGCCCCATGTACTACATCGAGCGGGGACTGGGGCCGCGCTGGCGCTGGATGGCCGTGCTCTTCGCCGTGCTGCTGGGTCTGACGGCGTTCCTCACCGGCAACAGCGTCCAGGCCAACACCGTGGCCGACAGCCTGTCGTCCGAGTTCGGCGTGCCGAAGTGGGTCAGCGGCCTGCTCACGGCGGGGATCGTGGCGGCGGTGATCCTGGGCGGAATCACGCGAATCGGCCGAGTCACCTCGATCCTCGCGCCGCTCATGGCGACCGTGTACGTGGTGGGCGCCCTGATCGTCCTGATCTTCAACGCCGGCGACATCCTTCCCACCTTCGGCGTCATCTTCCGCGAAGCCTTCAACCCGAGCGCCGGCGTGGCGGGCACCGGCGTCGGCGCCTTCCTGGTCACGCTCATGTGGGGCGTGCGCCGCGGGCTCTTCTCGAACGAGGCGGGGCAGGGCTCGGCGCCGATCGCCCACTCGGCGGCCAAGACCGACGAGCCCGTCTCCGAAGGCGTCGTCGCCCTGCTCGAGCCCTTCATCGACACGCTGGTGATCTGCACCATGACCGGCCTGCTGGTCATCATGACCGGCGCGTGGAACGACCGCTTCGAGACCGAGATCACCCTGGCGGGCGGCGACCTGTCCTACCGCTCCGTGCAGGTGGACGGCAGCTACCTGAACATCACCTCGTCCGCCGACATCCGCATCGAAGACGGCGTCCACATCGCCACCGGCCCCACCGACCCCCGCGTCTCGTGGCACGAGGTCCCCGTGGATCGGCTCTTCGTGGACGAAGCCCAGATCCGGCCCTTCACCGGCGTGGTGGACCCCGAGGCCGGCGAAGCCCGGGGCGACGACGGAAGCGTCCACACCTCCCTCTACGGCATGGCGGTCGAGAGCGGCGCCCCCATGACGATGGCCGCCTTCCGCCGGGGCCTGTCTCCCCTGGGCGACTGGGGCCACTACATCGTCATCCTCTCGGTGCTCCTCTTCGCCATCTCCACCGCGATCTCGTGGAGCTACTACGGCGACCGCTGCGCCAACTACCTCTTCGGCGCCAAGGCGATCGTGCCCTACAAAGTCGTCTTCGTCCTCATGCACTTCGTGGGCGCCGTGGCGTCCCTCAGCGTGGTGTGGAGCCTGGGCGACGCGCTCCTGGCCGTCGTGATCTGGCCCAACCTGATCGCCCTGGCCCTCTTGGCCCCCAAGGTCGTGGAGATGACCCGCGACTACTTCGAACGGAAGCCGTGGCAAGGGTGAGGAGCGCCCTCGCAGGCCCTCTCGCCGCAGTGGCGTGGCTGCTGGCCGTTGCGCCTGGCGTTGCCCAGCAGCCGCTGCCGGAACGCGGCTGGGAGGCGGCCGTTTGGGTCAAGGGGGGGTATCAGTACCCCTCCGGGCGATTCGCCAAGAACGCGGCCACCGACGTGGCCAGCGGGGTACTGGAGACCGTTGCCGAACTCGGCCCCTCGCCCGTGGTCGCCGCTGGGATCGACGTGCGCTTTCCGGCGCAAGGCATCTCCGTCGAAGCTGGCTGGGAAACGACGATCGGCGCGCAGGCCTCGGGACAAATTGCGGCTTGCGCTCTGGTCACGGGCATACTTTGCGAGACGCGGGATGTCGAGACGTCGGTCCGAGGCTTCTATTCCAGCTTGCGCGTCTTGCGCGGCCAACCGGGACAACGGATACGGCCCGTGATCGTCGGCGGCGTCGGCGTGCGGCGCTACTTGTTCGCCGAAGCGACGTGTCCGGGGGGCCTTGACGACCGTGCCGTCGTGTGTCGCGCGATCACGGAGATCTATCGCGACCCTGGCCTTCACGCGGCGATTCACGGTGGACTGGGCGGCGAGCTTCGGTCCGGCCGCTTCGTGTCGACGCTGGCGGCCACAGCTGGCGTGGCCCGTTACAGCGGCGGCGCGGAACGGGTCGGCGGCCGGTGGTACGTGGACCTTCGCATGGAGCTGTCCACCGGCCTGATCGTCTTCTGACCCGTGGGCGCTAGCGGACTGACGGCGCTGATCGTCTTGGCGGCGGGAGCTGGCGGATATGATGGACAGTCGAACGAGCGGATCCAGGCGCCGTTCGAACGGGGCCAAGCCCTGCGAGAAGCCGAACGTCCCGAGGAGGCGCTTCGACTTTGGCTGAGCGTCCGGGACAGCCTCACGGCAGCAGGCGCCGAAGACCCGCGGATCGCCGTCGCCTTCGTAGAAACCGTTGCCGCTCACGCGCTGGAGCCGTACGAAGAGGTCGCGGCCTCCGTCTTCTACTGGGGGTTCTCGGGCCGGGAGTACGGCGACGAGGCCCGGCGCGAGGTTCTCGCCGAAGGGGCGCGCACCTTCGCGCTGGCGGACTCGGCGACGGCCGAGCGCTGGGCCGAAGCCGGGCGCGACGATCCCGCTGCCCTGGCCTTGGCCGTCAAGCGCTTCTGGATCGAACGCGATCCGACGCCGACGACGATGGTGAACGAGCGGCTGGTCGAGCACTGGCGTCGGATTGCCTACGCCCGCAACAACTTCGTGTACAATCGCAGCTCGCCCTACCGGACCGACGACCGAGGCTCCTTCTTCGTCAAGTACGGCGAACCGGATCGCGCCCTCAGGGGGCACCTGGGCGTCAGCGGCAGCGAGCGGCGACTCATGGGATTGCCCGAAGAGTACATGGTGCGTTTCGACCGCCAACCCCAGTACGAGGTGTGGCGCTACGCGACGCTGCACCCCGGCGAGTTCACCCACTTCCTCTTCGGCAACACCGAGGGCACGGGGCCATTTCGAGCCGTGACGGGTCTGCACGAAGTGATTCCCAGGAACGCCCGCTACTCGCCCGCGGCCCGGCACCAGAGCATTCGGGCGTACCACTACCTGGAGTACTTCTACTACGCCGACTTGGCGCGGATGGGCGGACCGTACGGGCGGCGCTTCAACGCGCTCAGCACGCTGTGGAACCAGTCGCGCCTTCCCAGGGAAGGGACTCTGGAGGCGATGACGCAGCGCAACATTGAGGACGATGCGCAGGCAGCGCGCCGGCCCCGGCCGTCGTCGTGGTCCGAGATCGACAACGCGCCCCGAAGCGCACTCTCGGCCCAGGCCGCCCGAATTCTCGAAGGCGACGAGCCCCGCATCCTCGTCCTGGCCGTTTCGTCTCCCCGCTGGACGCCGCCCTCGGACGCGGACTCCATCGGCGACGGCCTGACCTTGGAAGCGTATTCGGCGCGCCACACGGCAATCGCGCGCAACGGACGGTTCGACGAAATGATCCGGGCCGGAATGCTGCCGGTGGCCGACGCCGAGCACATGTCCACGGTAGTTCTGCGCCATGCCCCCGAGATGCGCCACCTGTCCGTGTCCGCGCGCCACGAAGTCCAGCGCGCCGGGCGGGCCGCCCTCTATCCGGGCAGTGCCCACTTCGAGATCGGACCACCGCTTGTCCGCGACCCGGCCGGCGTCGAGATCAGCGACGTGATCGTCGGAATCGCCCCCAGGCCCGAATACCCTGCGGGCGACGGACCCGTGCCTCTGTTGCCGGCCTCGCGGTTCTGGCAGGAAGACCTCCTGCGCGTCTACTTCGAACTCTATCGCGATCCCGACACGCCCGCCGCCCAGGAGAAGGAGTTCGACGTGCGGGTCAGTCTGGCGCCCGCCCCGGACGGCATGGGCCGTGAAGACCCCCGGGCCGCCGTCCGCGTCGGCTTGAAGTCCGAGGGGCCGACCGGCCGGCACTTCTTCGACCTGGACCTCCGCAACGAGCGCCCCGGTCGCTTCCAAGTCCTTCTCGAAGTTACGGATCCAGAAACGGGGGCCACCCGAACCCGGATGACCCCCGTGGAACTGCTGGAAGGGTAGCGCCTACTCCCGTCTCAACCCGGTTCGCACCTCCAGATACAGATCGGAATAGATCGGACGGAACTGCTCCACCACCTCCGTCGGGATCACCGCAGGATGCCAGCTCGGGTTCTCCGGGGTTGTGACCTCGTTCTCGACGTCCCACGTCACCCGATAGGTCGACCCCGTCATGCCGCCCTCGAGCCTATGGCCCCGAATCACGATGCGGTTGCGGGCGTTCGTGGCCCCGGCGGCATCCTGCAACGCCAGAACCGGACGGGTGACCCACCGCGTCTCGTAGTAGAACTCCCTGGCCGACATCTCGTCCCGGCTGACCTGAACGGCATACTTCTGGAAGACCTTGTCCAAGCCTTCGACCAAGGTTTGGTGACTCATGCGCCCCATGTCCTCGCGCCAGTGCGTCTGCTGCATGGACTGCATGCCTCCAGACGCGCAGCCGGCGCACAGAAGCAGCACTGCCGCCGTTGCGACACCGGGCCGAGTCATTTCCTGGCCCCGATGTCGTCGATCCGGTCCGCGTAAGCCTCGGACCAGGCGTCTAGGGCGTCGCGCTTGGCCCGTATCGCGTCGGCGCTGAACGACTTGGTGATCACGTCCGGCGCCGAACTCGATCCCCCGGGTCCGCCGAAGGAATACAACTCCATCAGCAGGATCTGAAGTTCGCTTCCCGGAATCGGAAGCTGCTGCCAGGTCTGGGTCACCAAGTCGCCCCAGCCTCGGTCGTCGAAGTACTCGGTGCCCATGCCGTAGTGGAAGAGTTCGATGCGCTTCTCGTACTTGTAGGCGTCCCAGAGCGTTCCGCAGGAACCGTCCGCAAGTTGCGGCACGCACCGGTCTCCGCCGGGTGCCCGCTCGTCCGGGCTCGTGAACGGGGGTAGCTCGCCATTCGCGCGGTACTTGTTGACGGTGGCCATCGTGGCAGCCCGGTTGCCCAACCGGTAGTCCGCCTCGGCTACGAGAAACTCGAGTTCCTTAGCGGTCATGTCCGGATAGTCGCCGACGAACGAATTGGTGCGCAGGGCGATCCACCGCCAGTCGATGTAGTTGGAGTAGTGGTAGATGCCTCGGTCGGCGGGGAATGGGCTGTTGCCCATGTAGCGGATGTACGTGCCGTGTGAATTGGGGGCTCCGCCCGTGATGCGCCGGTCGTCCGTATCGATGTCGAACGGCGTCTTTTGGGCGGGCGAGGCGTTGATCCAGCGCTCCCATTCGCCCGAAGCGTCCGACGGCCCGATCGTGCGGTAGTCGATCCGCGCCCAGCCCGTCCAGGTCGCGGTGTGCAGCTTCGACCGGTGCCATCCCCAGTCGCCGCCGCTCTCGTAGCGAGTATTGAAGGTCTCCGACAACCCTCCTCCAGCGTCCTGACGAACCGCGTTCCAATCCACGGTCTCGCGCTCCGCCGGAGTTCGCGCGACCTGGGTACGGTAGCGCGCCCGGTACGCTCGGGCCAGCTCGGCCATGTAGGCGGGAGTCCAATCTCCGCCTTTGCCCACCCAGACCGACGGAATTGTGAAGTCTCCGCCGCTAGCCATGGAAATCACTTCGGCGAACTTGGCCTCCGCTGCGCTCCAGACCTGTTCGTAGCCCTGAAGCTCCAATGCGGTCACGTCCTCGACGGTTTCGTCGACGACGAACGCTTGGTCGAACAGCACGGCCAAGTTGGCCAAGGACATCGCCTGGATCATCTTTGCGAAGACGATCGCTCGATCAGTGTTGTCCTCTCCAAGCGGTGGACTCTCCTGAATCCGGGTTCCACCCTCGATCGCCAGCAAGCCGTCCCGCACGGCGGCTAGGGACCGGTACGATCGAGTCCACGGGGTTTCGGCCAGGGATCGGTAGCTGTACGACGGGTCGTTGTTGTACGACTTGCGGGGTTCCCATCCGGAGTCGCGCATCCCCCAGTTGCCCCACGAGGACGAGTGCGCATCGGCCGCCGTGCTGAGGGCCGACCCCGGGTAGTTCTGGTGCGCCACCACGTGCCAGCTCTGCCATCCTCCGCTGATCAGAGCTTCCACGTCGGAGGCGCCGGCGATCGCACGCTCGCGATCGGGGTCGTTGTAGTTCACGACCGTCAGGTCCGCGCACGCGACCATCAGCAGAGAGAAGGCGAGCACGCCGACGTTCCGCACCAGCAACATGCTGGATGCAGCTAGCTTTTTGGCGATGTTAGGCATTTCTTGGTAGGGTCCTTTCCGTTGCGTCAGAAGATGATCTCGACGTTCGCGCTGATGGTTCGGAAGTTGGGATAGGAGTAGCTGTCTATGCGCCCGACTACGTCCGATCCGCCATTGCCGTTGCCAACCTCGGGATCATAGCCGGCGTAGTCGGTAAACGTGAAGAGGTTGCGGCCAATCAGATTGAGCTCGACCGCGGTGACCCGGCCGGCGAACAGCGAGTCGATCCAGTCCGGCCGAACCGAGTATCGCACAGATGCTTCGCGAACCTTGATGAACGTGCCGTCCTCCACGAACCACTCGTTGAGTGCGTTGGTGTTGTAGAGGCGCTGGTAATACGCCACCGGTTTTTTCAGGCCGTCCGCCTTGCCGAGCTGATCTTGGTCGCCGGAGCGATTGTCTCGATAGGCCCATTGACGAGTCCTGTTGTATATCTCCGTGCCAAATTCGCCGTCCAACAGCACATACAGCGTCAGGTCCTTCCATCTGAAGTTGTTGGAAAAACTCACGCTGAAATCGGGCCTGGTGTTACCCATATAAAGGAAATCGGAGCAACCAAGGCCACCCTGCCGGCGACTCTCGCACTCGTCGAACCTCCTAATGGGCATGCCCCACTGAAATACATCTTCTCCTGTCTGGCCGGACGATTCGGTGCCCCAAAGGCCGTTTCCTATGCCGTCGGTGTAGCTGGCTCCGGACCCGACCCAGACGAGTAGCCCGTCGTCATTAAGTTCGAACTGGTCACACGGTGCGCCAGCGGGAAGGTGGGCACATGTCCGCGCCCAAGCTGCACCAAAGAAGGAGCCGAAGATTTCATCGTCGCGAAAGTAGAAAAAGCCGCTTCGGAACGCAGGTCGATCGAGGCGCGTGATCTCTTCTAGCGTGCGGTCGAAGTTCAGTCTGGCGGTCCAGGTCACGTTTTCGGTGTTGATCAGCGAAGTCTCGAGGAAGTACTCCCACGTGCTGGACTGCAAGGTCCCTGCGTTTTGCCATTGCGAACCGAATCCGCCCGCCTTGGGAAGCGGGACCTGGATAATCTGATCCTCGGAAGACGTTGTGGCGTAGGTCAGGCCCATGTTGAACCTGTCGAACAAGACCATGTCCATGCCGTATTCGACTTCGACGGTCTTCTGGGGCTTGAGCTCCTTGTTGCCTAGTGTGACCGGCGTAATGCTGCCGCCGCCGACGCTGTAGGTCTCGTACTGGGCCTCGAACCTAGGACGAGTACCTGCCGTACCGACGGAATAGCGGAGCTTGAATTCGTTGATCTGGTCAAATGGCCACCAAGCTTCCTGAGCTAGCCTCCACGCAGCGGACCCGCGAGCGAAGGTGTGCCATCTCTGGTTCTCGCCAAAGAGGCTGGAGCCGTCTCGGCGAACTACGCCGTCGAGAATGTACTTGCCTTGGTAGTCCAACGCGGAGATCAGGAAATAGTTCTCAGAGACGACTTCGCTAATGTACGAGCCGGAGGAGAAAGTCTCCGGGTCGAGGTTATTGAGCCGAGGAATATCGGAGGCCAAGAAGTCTTCACCATACGTGTCGAATCTGTCGTAGGAACTGTTCTCCTGCGAATAACGAACTCGAGTTCTGGTAGCGAAGTCTCCGAACGCTTTGTTGAACGAGAGAGTAGCCTCGGCGTTGACGTCTTGATCGTGATTCTGATAGCGGAAGTAGCTGCCAGGGGAAGTGCCCGTAGTGATCGTCTGGAGACCCTCGGGAACAATATCCGTTTGAGCCAAAGCCTTGCGATCCATACCGAAGACGCCTTCAAGATCCATCCAGGCAAAGGGTGTCCACCGGACGGTAGCAGCAGCAGCTACGGTTTGTCTCCTGTCACGAAAATCATACAATTCCAGGTTGTACAGCGGGTTGTCGACAGTTCCTTCGTTGAACGGATCCGGGTGCACGTAGAGACAGCCGTTGGACGGACAGAAGGGAAGCCCGATCGTTGATGGATCACGTCTAAGCAGGTCCACGTACGGCGGCATGAACGTGATTTCATACCAAGGAGTGTCCCCCATGTCTTGCTGGGTTCGTTGGCTGTATGACGTGCTCAGTGAGACTGCGAGGTTGTCTCGGACATCGTGATCAACGTTGATCCGGAATCCCTTTCGACCAAATCCGTCGTTGAAGTCGGGCAGGATACCGCGGTCGACCCGGTGCTCAAAGGACGCCCGATAGTTGGTGGCCCCATTGCGTCCCTCCGTCGCAACGGAGTTCGTGAGCAGCGTCCCGGGGGAGAAAATCCGGCCGAGCTGGTCGTAGTTGGGAAGCGACGACGGCCACCTTCCGTCCTGAAACGACGTGAAAACGTCGTCGCCGTTGAGTGCAGGGTTGTTTGCGTCGGGGTCGGTGATGTCGGGGATCGACTCGCCACGTACGTCCACAAGATTGCCGCCAGCGTCGAGCTTCCAAGGATGATTCTGGGACAGTGGAACGCGGCCGTACATTCGTTCGGAGCCGAGTTCGTTGTTGGTTACGATTCGGCTGTAATCGCGGCCACCGAAGCCGGTTCCGCGCTTGGTGCGGATTTGGATGACGCCGTTGGCCGCCCGTGAACCGTAGAGGGACGCGCCGGCGGCTCCCTTGACGACCTCCATCGATTCGATGTCCAGTGCCGCGATGTCGTCGAAGCTGTCGTCGGTAATGATGCCGTCGACGATAACGAGAGGGCCTTGGCCGCCACTAATGGCGGTGGCGCCTCGAAGCAGGATGTCGCCGGTCTGGCCTGGCTGGCCTGAGCCACGGACGACCTTCACGCCCGGCACCTTGCCCACCAGGAACGACTCGGCGGATACGGCGGGCACGGGAACGTCGGCGATGTCCAGCTTCTCGACCGTGAAGGGGAGCTTCACGCGTGGCGTAGCCCGGGCCACCCCCGTCACGACCAAGTCCTGCATCTGGATCGCCTGTGCCGCGAGTTCGGCGTTCAAGACCGTGGTCTCGCCGGCAACAACCGTGACCTCGAGCGTCTGCTCGGCGTAGCCGACGATGAGGAAGTTCAGCTGATGGGTCCCAGCAGGCACGCCGACCATCAGGTAGCGGCCGGACTGGTTGGTGAGGACCCCGGCCTCGTTGTCGTTCAGCCGAACTAGCGCGGATTCCAGCGTCTGGCCCGTCGCCACGTCGGAAACCATGCCAGTGACGGTGCCCGCCTGCTGGCCCGCTGCTTGGCCCGTGGCCACGAGGAAGAAGAGCAGAAGGGCGATCCCCCCCCCCCCCCCCCCCCCCGTGATCCCGTCGTGAGGCTGGTGGCGACTCCAAGGGCCCGTCTCGGTAGCGGTGGGTGCATGTCCTATCCTCCGTTGTGTAGGCGGGATCTCCGTTCCCGCAGGCTATATGGCGGCAACAAGGCCGTTGCCCGAGCCGAGAATCCGGGGAGGATACGGGTTGCAACGATTGCGCGCTACCTCCCGCGCCTCCCTCGGTTGACCGGCACGAGCCGCACAATACGGCCCGAAGGCCGCAACCGCAAGAAAATTCTGATCTGGAAGCGAGGGGCCTGCCTGGGACCACGCAGGGGCGCAGACGGGACTGGCCCCCTACCCAATCGGCTATAGTACTCATATACTCACTCATATCTGGCGAAACCAGAACCTGCGTTCGGCCGGAGCGCAGCGTCGTGTTCCGACTCCCGCTCAACTCAACCAACGGAGCCCCCGATGACCACGCAACTCGTCCGCAAGGTCGCTTCCAGGGGAAAGTACGCGCCGCTGTACCGCCACCTCTCCGAACTCGCCGAGCCGCGTTGGCGCGCTTCCTTTGTCGAGATCGAGACGATCTTGGGCTTTTCCTTGCCGGATTCGGCTCGCATCCACCGGCCGTGGTGGGCCAATCCGGGCGCAGGAGGCGGCCACAGCCATGCTCTGGCTTGGCAAGCCGCGGGGTGGAGGACGCGGTTGGTGGACCTCGGGGCCGAGGAACTGGTGTTCGAAAGGATCGAGGGGACGTCGGTCTCCGCGGCGACGCCTCGCGTTCCCCCTGTCGACGAGCTGCTGCCGCCCCGCGACTTCGGACCGTGGCCCCAGGGCTTCGCGGCGCGAAGGGAACAGATCTACGACGACGAGGGCCGGTGATCGATGTTCGTGGACACGAACGTGCTCGTCGCGGTGCGGGTGGCGAGCGCCCCGAACAGGGCCGCGGCGTCCGCAAGCCTCGAGAGGGCGCGGGCCGAAGGCGCCGTCAGGATCAGCCGCCAAGTCGTTCGGGAGTACTTGGCGGTGGTCACAAGGCCGCAGACGTGGGCGGCGCCGCTGCCGATGGCGGACGCGCTGGACGACGCGGCCCGGCTGGTTGGATCGTTCCAGGTGCTGGAGGACGGGCCGAGGGTGGCCGTCAAGCTGGCGGAGCTGTGCGCGGAGGCGCCGGTGGCGGGAAAGCAGGTCCACGACGCCAACATCGTCGCCACCATGCTTGCCTACGGCGAGGACAGGCTGCTGACCTTCAACGCCAAGGACTTTCGCAGGTTCAAGCATCGCATCCACGTCTGGACTCCGACTCTCACGCCGCCCGAACCCCCAGCCGCTTCAACCCCCGGAGCACGATCGTAGGCCGGAACTCGGGCGGACGGTCGCCCAGACGGAGCTTCGGGAACCGCTCCAGCAGCACCTGGAACGCGACGCGGCTCTCCAGCCGGGCCAGCGGTGCGCCAAGGCAGTGGTGGATGCCGCGCCCGAACGAGATGTTGCCGCCGTCGGTGCGAGCGATGTCGAGCTCGTCGGGGCGCCCGAACTGCTCGGGATCGTGGTTGGCGCCGCCGATCAACAACGCCAGCCGGTCGCCGGTGCGCACCCTCCTGCCGCCCAGCACCATATCCTCCTTGACGAAGCGCCCGTCCACCTGCACCGGCGAGTCGTAGCGGGCCAGCTCTTCCACCGCGGCGGCGGCCTGGTCGGGCTCGCCGCGGAGAAGCTCCATCTGTTCGGGGTGGCGCAGCAGCGCCAGCGTGCCGTTGCCGATCAGGTTGGTGGTGGTTTCGTTCCCCGCCACCAGCAGCAGCCGCAGCATGACCTGCGTCTCGCCGGAGGTGAGCCGGTCGCCCTCGTCTTCGGCCTGGACCAGCCGAGTCACCAAGTCGTCGCACGGCTCCCGGCGCCTCTGCTCGATGATCCCGGCGAAGTAGCGGGCGAACTCCTGTTCGGCGTGGAACACGTCCCGCGCTTCGCGTTCCGAGAGCAGGGGCTCGAGCACTCGTGCGAACTTGTCCGACCACTCCTTGAACCGGTCCAGGTCCTCGGACGGGACGCCGATCATCCTTGCGATCACCAGCGTCGGCAGCGGCTCCGCGAAGGCGGCCATCAGATCGAACTCGCCTGATCCGGCGGCCTCGTCCAGCAGCGCGTGGGCCGTGGACCGCGCGAACTCCTCCATCTTGGCCACGGAGCGCGGCGTGAACGCCCGGCTCACCAGGCTCCGCAACCGCGTGTGGTCCGGCGGGTCCAGCGACAACATGCTGGGCTTCAGCTTGCTTCGGGCGTCGGCCTTCCGCCGGGGCCGCGCCAGCCGGAGGTCGTTGCTGAACCGCTTGTGATCGCGGAGGATGCGGTCCACGTCCTCGTAGCGCGAAACCACGAGCTGGCCGGTCAGCGGACTGTAGTGGAACGGGTCCTTCTCGCGCAGCTTCCGATAGGACGGGTAGGGATCGGCGACGAAGCGGCGCGCCAGAGGCCACCACACGACGCCGCTTCGGGCCCACTCCTCCCCCAGCCGCGCCCGGATGTAGAGCGATCGCAGGCCCGACCGAATCACCTTGCCGGCGCTATTCCTGCGCGTCGCCGCCGGACCTGCCGAGTTCGGGCGTCCCGCCCGATTCCCTGGCCGGCAGGCGGAGCGCGATCAGAGCCAGCTGTTCTTGCAGAGCGGTGATCTGCTGCTGCATTCCGTTCAGCTGCTCTCGAAGGCCGACGATCTGCTGTTGCAGGCTGCCCGCGCTCGTGTCGATCCGCCATTCCGTGCCGGTTGCGAGGCCCGCGATCTGGTCCTCCAGGTCCTGCTTCACCTGGGCGATCTCCGCCTTTAGTTCCTGTCTGACCTCGGCGATCTCCACCTTTAGTTCCTGCCTGACCTCGGCGATCTCCACCTTTAGTTCCTGCTTGACCTCGGCGATCTGCGCTTCCAGGTCGTGCCTGACCTGGGCGAGGTCTTGCCTGACCTCGGCGATCTCCGCGTCAATGCCGGCCTTCAGCCACCTTGCCGAGCCCACCACGGCTCCCACGATCGTGACAATCGCCACCAACGCGGTGGCCACCAAGGCAGCAATCTCAAGGTTCTCCTTCAACACGGCTCGCCATCTTTCAAGTCGCTCCATCGCAGGTCCTTTCCGAGGACAAGGGGTTCCCAGCCGGTTCGCCTGGAATCAAGGCCCTGCCGGCGGCCAACGCAACCCCCGGAAGCGAACTGGTTCCCATGCGGACATGCCGCCGTCCCAAAGGCGCATATCCGGGCACGATTCGGCGGCAGGCAACCAGCGGCGGCACCCCCCTTCGGCTGGTCCCGGACCTCCGCGAGCCGTATCTTGCCTCCCGTCCCGCGGACCCGCTCCGCGCCTCATCCCGTCCCGTCGCACAACAGGATCCCTTGCCCATGCATTCCGGCCTCCCTCGCGCGTCCTTCCTCCGCGCCCTCGCGCTCGCCGCCGTACTTGTCCCCGTCAGCGCCGTTCCGGCCAGCGCCGTCCAGGAACCCGCCTACCCGGAGGCCCTTTGGTCGTCTCTGGAGTGGCGAAACGTGGGGCCGCCCAGGGGCGGACGGTCGATCGCCGTCGCGGGCTCCGGAGCCAGGCCCATGGAGTACTACATGGGCACCACGGGCGGCGGCTTGTGGAAGTCCACCGACGCCGGCCAGAACTGGGAGCCCGTGACCGACGGGCAGATCGGAAGCGCGTCGATCGGGGCCGTGCAGGTGTGCGAGGTCGACCCCGACGTGGTGTACATGGGCACCGGGGAGACGCAGCTGCGCGGCAACATCCAGCAGGGAGACGGGGCCTACAAGTCCACCGACGGCGGCGAGACTTGGGAGCACGTCGGCCTTCGCGAGACGCAGAACATCGCGCGCATCCGCATTCACCCCGAGGACTGCGACGTGGCCTGGGCCGCCGCCTTCGGCAAGCACTCGGCGCCGAACCCGGAGCGGGGCGTCTTCAAGACCACCGACGGCGGCCAGACGTGGCGCAAGGTCCTGTACCGGAGCGACAAGGCCGGGGCGGCAGACGTCAGCGTGGACGCCACCAACCCCGACGTGCTGTACGCGTCGATCTGGGAGGCGTGGCGGCGCTCGTGGGGCATGTCGTCGGGAGGCGAGGACAGCGGACTCTTCAAGTCCACCGACGGCGGCGAGAGCTGGACCGAGATCACCGAGAACGTGGGGCTGGGCGAAGGGCCGGTGGGCAAGATCGGCGTGGCGGTGTCGCCGGCGAACCCGGAGCGGGTGTGGGCGCTGATCGAGCACGAACCCGACGGCGGCGTCTGGCGCTCGGACGACGGCGGCGCCACCTGGGAGCGCGTCAACGACGAACGCAAGCTGCGGCAGCGCGCCTTCTACTACACGCGCGTCTACGCCGATCCCAACGACGAAGACGTCATGTACGCGCTGAACACGGGCCTGTACCGCTCCCGGGACGGCGGCGAGACGTTCCCGCGCGGGATTCGCGTGCCGCACGGCGACAACCACGACCTGTGGATCGCGCCCGACGATTCGGACCGCATGGTCAACGGCAACGACGGGGGCGCCAACGTCACCTTCAACGGCGGCCGAAGCTGGACCGACCAGGACTACTCGACCGCCCAGTTCTACCGCGTGATCACCACCGAGCACACGCCGTACCACATCTGCGGCGGCCAGCAGGACAACTCCACGGCGTGCATCCCCGTGCGGGGCTGGAACCAGATGGCCGCCCGCGGGCCGGGCAACCGCTCGTGGTACTACGCCGTGGGCGGCTGCGAGAGCGGCTACGTGGCGCCCAACCCGATCAACCTGGACGTGTTCTACGCGGGATGCTACGGCGGCGCGCTGTCGCGCTTCGACATGGCCACGGGGGCCACTCGCGCCGTCAACGTCTGGCCCGAGAACCCTATGGGGCAGTCCTCGGAAGACCTGATCGAACGGGTCCAGTGGACGTTCCCCATCGTCTTTTCGCACCACGACCCCAACGTGCTCTACACGGCCACGCAGAAGGTCTGGAAGACCACCAACGAGGGACAGTCGTGGGAGCAGATCAGCCCCGACTTGACCCGCGCCGACCCCATGACGATGGGCCCGTCCGGCGGCCCGATCACGAAGGACCAGACGGGAGTGGAGACGTACGCCACCGTCTTCGCCGTCGCGCCGTCGTACCACGACCCCCGGACGATCTGGGCCGGCTCCGACGACGGGCTGGTCCACGTCACGCGCGACGGCGGCCTGAACTGGACCGACGTGACGCCGCCGGACGCGCCCGAGTTCGTGCGCATCAACACCGTCGAGGCGTCGCCCACCACGCGGGGCAAGGCCTACGTGTCGGGGATCCGCTACTTGGTGGACGACGACCGGGCGCCGTACGTGTGGAAGACCGACGACTACGGCGCCAGCTGGACCAAGATCGTGGACGGCCTCCCCGCGGACGACTTCGTGCGCGCGACGCGCGAGGATCCGGTACGGCCCGGGCTGCTGTACGCGGCGTCGGAACGCACCGTGTACGTGTCGTTCGACGACGGCGGGCGCTGGCAGCCCCTGTCCCTGAACTTGCCCGTGGTGCAGGTGTCGGACTTGGTGGTCGAGGAGCACGACCTGGTGATCGCCACGCACGGGCGGTCGTTCTGGGTGCTGGAGGACATCGGGCCGCTGCGGCAGGCCACGGAAGAGGTGGCGGCGGCGGAGTGGTGGCTGTTCGATCCCGCCGATCCTGTTCGCGGCCTGGGCGGCGCGCGCTTCCAGTACTACCTGGCCGAAGACGCCGAGCGCGTGGCGATCGAGGTGCTGGACGGGGCGGGGGAGACGGTGCGCTCGTGGGAAGGCGTGCCCAGCGAGGACGAGGACGAAGAGGAGGACGACAGCCCGTTCGCGCGGTTCTTCGGCGGGGGCGGGAACCGCACGCCGCCGGTGAAGGCGGGCGCGCACGCTTTCCGCTGGGACCTGCGCTACCCCGAGTGGACCGATTTCGAAGGCCGAATCATGTGGGCGGCGCGACCCATGGGGCCGATGGCGGTCCCCGGTTCGTACTCGGTCCGGATGACCGTGAACGACGGCCCGCCCCAGGTCCGCGACTTCGAGATCGAGATCAACCCGAACTTGGGAGGCGTGACCGTGGCCGACCTGCAGGCGCGCTTCGACCTGGCGATCCAGATACGGGATCGCGTGTCCGAGGCCAACGAGGCCGTGATCAAGGTGCGCGAGATCGAAGGCGAGATCGCCGACCGCTTGGAGAACACCGAAGCCGAGGACGTGGCGACGCAGGCCGATGTGGTCGAAGAGAACCTGAACGTGGTCGAGGCCGAGATCTACCAAGTCCGGAACCAGAGCAACCAGGACCCGCTGAACTACCCCATCAAGCTCAACAACAAGCTGGCCGCGCTCCTGGGCGTGGTCGAAAGCTCCGAGAGCCGGCCCACCGACCAGTCCCGCGAAGTCTTCCGCCACCTGTCGGCTCTGCTGGACGAGCAGATATCCCAAATGGGGATCGTGATCCGGCGCGACCTGGGCCGGCTCAACGAACTGCTGATCCGCGAGGGCCTGGAGCCCATCGAGGACCGGCGGCTGGTCAGCTGAAGGCGTTCCGGCGGCCGCGCGGCGGTTGCCGACTCCGGTCGGTCGGGCGCGGACCCGCGAGCTTGGCGGCGACGCTGCTGGCGGCGTGGGTTGCGTCCGCCTGCGCCGGGACCGCCCAGCCGTCCAACCCTTTCGAGAGCCGGGGCTCGGGGGCCGAGAGCGTTCGCGTCAGCGTGATCAACAACAACTTCAACGAGGCCACGCTTCGGGCGCTGTACCGCACCGAGCGCCGACTGGGGGTTGTTTCCGGCAACGGCCGAAAGTCGTTCGACCTTCCCTGGCCCGGCGTCAACGACCTGCGCATCCGAATCGACATCCTGGCCGGCGACAGCTTCACCACCAACCAAGTCTCCGTCAGCCCCGGCGAAACCGTCTTCCTGACGATCGAACGCCCCCTCCACCGGTCGTGGCTGCGGCGGTAGGCTCGAGGACAACGGGTGCCTGCACCTGCCCAGGTTCGAGGGGCTTCGGGGCACAGTCGGCGAGAGTCCGAGGAGCCCAGTCCTCGGTGTTCCAGATTGCTGTGTGGCCGTAAATACAATGAGCGTTATACACTTACGGAACTTCTGTCTCTCGTGGTCTGGCAACCGTCTCAACAAGGAGCTTGCATTCGCTTCCTCCTGGTTGTATGATTACGGTCATCTTGGTGGAGTTGCCTGACCCGGCTCCACTCCGCCACAACCGCCAAGTTCCAGATCAGGAGACATGCACGATGCTGAGGTGGCCTGTATCGTCGTCGGGCTCCTCGTCGGCGGGACCATCGTCGCGACGGTAAGCGACCTCTCAGCCACAGCCCAGGGCAGCACCGGGGGCAGAACATGAGACCGAGACGGCGCACCCCGCGTACGACCCGATGCGTGCGGGGTGCGCCGTGTTGGCAACGAGTGCGCGGTCGATGGGTTTTGCCTTGCTTGGTTGCGGCAAGCCTGGGTGGATGCGACCGCGCTCCAGCGGTGATTGATCACCCCACCGACCCGAACCAGCCACCGGCCACTGCCTCTCCGATCGTGCCCGACTCGGTGCCAGTCGGCCTTACTCCTGATAGGCTCGTCGCTTGGACCGTTGCACGCCGGAGCCTCGCCGATGCCGATTTGGTGTATCGCCTGGGAGAATTCGAGGGGGACGGCCCGGACGTTTTCGGTCGAATTGAGGACGTAGTACTTGATTGGCAGAACAGAATCCTGTTGCTAGATGGACATTTCCAGAGGGTCAGTGTCTTCGATCCGTCAGGCGAGTTCGTAGAGGCCTTCGGTCGCTTGGGTGACGGACCCGAAGAGTTGCGGGGCGCGTATGCGATTGAGATGGAACCCTCTGGAGATATTCTGGTCGTTGGCACTGGGCGGCACCTCAAGGTCTTTGGTCGCACCGTGTCAGGCTGGAGTTATCGCGAAACTAGGCCGTTGCCGCTTGCTGGCGGCATGGCCTGTGTCACGAAGTCGGGTCGTACGATTGTGGCAGGTGCCGATACAAGGTCGACTCGAAACGTGTTGCTGCATGAAATCCCGATTGGGGCCGGGGAGCAAACCAGGAGCTTTGGCTTGGGCTATCAGGATCCGTCGCCCTTGATACGCTATGTGATTGCGAACCGTGGTCCGGTTGCCTGTGTGGACCACGGAGATGCCGAATTCATAGTGCATGCATTTCCGCCTCTTAATTTTCTCCGCCTCATGAGTGTTGTGGACGGCTCTGTCGTTTGGACTGCTCGCTTATTGGACCACCGACAGATGGTGATGCAGGGTACTGAAACCAGATTGACCCAGATGTCGACGGCAGATTGGGACGTGATCGTGAGGATACTGCCATATCTAGATTCCCATCTGTTGCTGCAAGTTGAGCGTTTTGGAGCAATGGCACCGGAGGATACGAGGCCCAAATCCACAATAGATACCTATTTGCTTGATCTGCCGACCGGGAGGGGAGCGAAGGTGTCGACCGATCTTGGGCAGGTCATGGCAATCAACGAAAACCGCTATGTCGTTGTCACCGCCGACCCCTACCCTCAGATTGAAGTCTTTGTTATGCGTGCATCTACGCAAGAATGACTATTAAGCGCCCCTATCTCGGAACGGTGGTCTTGGGAGCGGCAGTGGGCATTATTCTTGGCATAAAGGGTGTATTTCCTGTGCCCAAGATATCAGTCACGTGGCAGGCCTCCTGGATTGACCCCGGCTCGTTTCCCCGTCAGCGTCTTCTACGGGAGGCGAGGAGCTGGTCTTGGTCTACTTGGGCGCTTGGTCATGCCCCTGGTCGAACGTATACGGCGATATCCCGGGACCCGCCGCGACGCCGCAGGTACTGATAATCGAACGGGGCCGACGAGATATTGAAAAACTTGAGTGGAGCAGAGACTTGTAGGCAAGTAAGACCTGGTAACCCGTGGTGGGTGTGACGGTGCAGACGACCGCCCCATGGTCTGCTATGAGCCGCTTCGGTGCATCTTTGGGCCGCTCCAAGCCGCCCGTGTCCCGCCAATGTTCTGTCGCGCACGCGCCAAGCCCGTTTATCCACGGGTTGCGGGGCGGAGAGTTGGCCCGGGTGGAGTCGAACCACCATCACCGGTTCCAAAGACCGGTGTCTTGCCATTAGACGACGGGCCATCTTCGACGCAACGCGACGCCCCTGGAAAATATAACGGCGCTTCGGCCGGAGGCGGCGCCGGCCCAGGCCGGTCAGGGCGTCTCGGCGTCGTGCTGTTGGAGGCGTTGCTGGACCTGGTCCCACACCTCCTTCATGAACGCCGCATCGGCCCCGTGGACTTCGGCGAACTCCAGCAGCGCTTCTTCCGAGGTCGCGTGCTCGGTCAGGATGCGCTCCCGCTCCGACGGTGCCGCGACCATCCGACCGGACTGCAGGCCGGCCCGGCGCAGCGCCACGTACACGTCCACGAACGCCTCCCGGCTCATGACGCCCTCGGGCACGGGCGTCGGGTCGGCGCTCGGCGAGCACGCGATTGCCAGCGACAGGCAGGCCGCGACCACGGACAGGCGCGCAGGCATGGGCCTCATGCGGCGTCTTGGTCGGGCTCGCGGACGGCGGCGCGCCACAGCAGCCAGCACAGGCCGGCGAAGACCAGTCCGCCGGCTACCGACGCCAGCTGCGCCCAGATGCCGTCCATCCAGCCGTGCCCCACGATCCAAGCCGACGCCGCGTCCGGGTTGCCGGTGATGCGCGTCACCGCGTAGATCGCGCCGCCGATCAGGACGCCGACCAGCGCCGCCCCGGCGATCAGCCCCGACGCGAACAGCACGCCCCGCTCCCGCTTCTCGGCCAGGTCGGCGTTCGCGGCGCCGCCTGCGTCCGCACCGCCGAACTTCCGCGCCAAGTGCCCGCGCATGAGCCCGCCCACGAAGATCGGCGTCATGAGCGAGACGGGCAGGTAGACGCCGACCGCGAAGGCCAGCGACGGCAGCTTGAACACGAACTCGGCCGCCGCGGCGATGGCGACGCCCAGCAGCACGAACCCCCAGGGCAGGGAAGCGTTCAGCACGCCGTCGACGACCAGGCTCATCAGCGTGGCTTGGGGGGCGGGCAGTCCGTCGGCCGTGCCCAGCCCGTAGGACTCGTTCAGGACCATCAGCACCAGGCCCATGACCGCCGCGCTGGCCAGCACGCCCGTCATCTCGCCGATCTGCATCCGGCGCGGCGTGGCGCCCACCAGGAAGCCCGTCTTCAGGTCCTGCGAGGTGTCGCCGGCCACGGCGGCGGAGATGCACACCACGGCGCCCACGGCCAGCACCGCCACCTTGGCGCCGGCCCCTCCGTCGGCCAGTCCCAGGGCCACCCAGATCAGCGAGGTCAGGATGAGCGCGGCGATCGTCATCCCGGACACCGGGTTCGACGACGACCCGATCAGGCCCACGATGCGGCTGGACACCGTCACGAAGAAGAACGAGAACACGACGATGAGCACGGCGCCCAGCGGACCCACGGGCACGCCCGGCCACAGCCACAGCGCGACCGCCATGAGGCCGGCCAGCCCCAGGACCAGCTTCAGGGGCAAGTCCCGGTCGGTGCGCCGCGCGGCGTCGGCGCCTGGCCCGCTCCCGGCGTGGGACAGCCCCAGCTTGAACGACTCCGCGATCACGGGCAGCGACTTGAGCAGCGTCGCGATGCCGGCGAAGCCCACCGCGCCGGCGCCCACGTACCGGATGTAGTGGTTCCAGATCTCGCTCGACCCCAGCGAGGCCATGGGCGCGGTGGCCGGGTAGACGACGGCGTCGCCGCCCCAGAGGTCGATCAGCGGGATCAGGATCAGCCATGCCAGGGCGCTTCCGCCGAACATGATGGCGGCGATGCGCGGCCCGATGATGAAGCCGACGCCCAGCAGCTCGGGCGTGAAGTCGCCGCCGATCTCCGCCTTCCGGGGCAGCGGCACGCTGGGCGACTCGTTCCACAGCGCCAGTCCCCGGCTGTTCGCCAGCGCTTGGTACAGCGCGCCCACGCCCAGCCCCGAGAACAGAAGCCGCGCCTTGCTGCCGCCGACCTCGCCGGCCACCTGCACCTCGGCGCAGGCCGTGCCCTCGGGGTAGGGCAGCTTGCCGTGCTCGCGCGAGATCAGGTAGCGCCGGAGCGGGATCATGAACAGGACGCCCAGGATGCCCCCGAACGCCGCGATCACCGAGATCTCCACCAGGTCCACGACGATCGAGGGGTCGGTGCGCTGCCAGATGTACAGGGCGGGCAAGGTGAAGATGACCCCCGCCGCCACCGACTCGCCCGCCGAGCCGATCGTCTGGACCATGTTGGTCTCCAGGATCGACCCGCGCCGGATCGCCCGGAAGATCGCCACGGCCATGACCGCCGCCGGGATCGACGCGCTCACCGTGAGCCCGACCCGGAGCCCCAGGTAGGCGTTCGCGGCGCCGAAGACCACGGCCAGGATCAGGCCGATTCCCACTGCCCGCAGCGTAAGCTCGGGAAGCGAGGTCTCGGGCGCGACGTAGGGTCGGTACTGTTCGCCGGGAACGGGTTCGTACGCCTCGGGCGGCAGACCCTTGCGATCCGGGGAGGGGGAGTCGGTGGCAGCCATCTTGGAACGGCGCGTCCTTCTGGGAGGGAAGTAGGCCGCCAATAATGGCCCCCGGCCCGGAAGCGGGACAAGGCTAGGCCCGCCGGGGGCCGACGCCAAGCCGTGGCACGAATCTTTCATGGATAGGCCGCGTGTTGCGCCGGGCCGGTCGCGAAGGACTGCCAAAATGGCAGAACGGCCGGTCAAGTCGCGTCGCAACCTGCCAAAATGGCAGGAAAATGGCGCTCGGGGCGCCCTCGTCCTGCCAAAATGGCAGACCGGAGGGGAAGGCGAAAAACAGGAGAAGAAGCGATGCCGGACCAAGAAAGGTTTACCGTGAAAGCCGCGGAGGCGCTTCGGGAGGCCGCGCACGAAGCGGCGCGCCGGGAGCATCCCGAGGTGGCGGGCGTACACCTGCTGAAGGCGCTGCTGGCGCAGGGGGACGGCGTGGTGGCGCCGGTGCTGCGCAAGATGGAGGCGGCGCCCGAACGGGTTGCGCAGGCGGCCGAGGTCGAACTGGGCGGCCGTCCGCGCATGTCGGGCGGGGGCGCGCCGGGGTTGTCACGCCGGTTGGCGGCCGCGCTGGGCACGGCGGAAGAGGCCGCCCGCCGGCTGGGCGACTCGTACGTGTCCACCGAGCACCTGCTGTTGGCGCTCTCCGAGGAGAAGGACGCCGCGGGCCGCATCCTCCGGGACCACGGCGTCGGGCGCGAGCGGCTGGAAGAGGCCCTGGACGCCGTCCGCGGCTCGCACCGCGTCACCGACGCGAACCCGGAGGACAAGTTCCAGGCGCTGTCGCGCTACTCCCGCGACCTGACCCGGATGGCGCGCCAGGGCAAGCTGGACCCGGTAATCGGGCGCGACGACGAGGTGCGCCGGGTGATCCGTGTGCTGGGGCGGCGCACCAAGAACAACCCGGTGCTGATCGGCGAGCCCGGCGTGGGCAAGACCGCGATCGCCGAGGGGCTGGCCCAGCGGATGGTGGCGGGCGATGTGCCGTCGGCGCTGAACGGCAAGACGCTGGCGGCGCTGGACATCTCGGCGATGCTGGCGGGGGCCAAGTACCGAGGCGACTTCGAGGAGCGCATGAAGGCCGTGCTCAAGGAGGTGACCGAGGCCGAGGGGCGCTACGTCCTCTTCATCGACGAGATGCACACGCTGGTGGGCGCCGGCGCGGCGGAGGGCGCGGTGGACGCCGGCAACATGCTCAAGCCGGCCCTGGCGCGTGGCGAGCTGCGCGTCGTCGGTGCCACCACGCTGAGCGAGTACCGGAAGCGGGTCGAGAAGGACCCGGCCTTGGAGCGGCGCTTCCAGCCCGTCTTCGTGGCGCCGCCCTCCGTGGAGGACACGGTCGCGATCCTTCGCGGCCTCAAGGAGCGGTACGAGGTCCACCACGGCGTGCGGATCGCGGACGACGCCCTGATCGCCGCGGCCCGGCTGTCGGACCGCTACGTGGGCGGACGCTTCCTGCCCGACAAGGCGATCGACCTGATGGACGAGGCGGCCAGCCGGCTCCGGATCGAGATCGACTCGCTGCCCCGCGAGATCGACGAGGTCGAGCGGCGCATCGTGCAGATGGAGATCGAAAAGCAGGCGCTGTCGAGCGAGGAAGACGCCGGGGCGCAGGAGCGACTGCGCGGCATCGAGAGCGACTTGGCCGAGCTGCGCGAGTCCAGCCAGGCCATGAAGGCGCGATGGCAGGCCGAGAAGGTTCAGATCGACCGGATACAGTCGCTCAAGGAACAGGTGGATGGGCTGCGCACCGAGGCGGAGCGGGCCACGCGCCGGGGCGAGCTGGAGCGGGCGGCGGAGGTCCAGTACTCGGAGCTCCCCAAGGCCGCGGCGGAGATCGAGGCGGCCGAGGCGCGGCTGGAGGCGCTCCAGGTGGACGGGAAGTTCCTGAAGGAGGACGTGGCCGCCGAGGACGTGGCCGAGGTCGTCGCGGAGTGGACGGGCATCCCGGTGACGCGGCTGGTCGACTCCGAGCGGAAGCGGTTGGCGCGGCTCGAGGCGTTGCTGGCGAAGCGCGTCGTGGGACAGGACGAGGCCCTGGGCGCCGTGTCGCGGGCCGTTCGGCGGGCGCGGGCGGGCGTGCAGGACCCGAACCGGCCCGTGGGGTCGTTCCTGTTCCTAGGCCCGACGGGGGTGGGGAAGACGGAGACGGCGCGCGCCCTGGCCGAGTTCCTCTTCGACGACGAACGGGCGATGGTGCGACTGGACATGTCCGAGTACATGGAGGCGCACTCCGTGTCGCGGCTGGTGGGCGCGCCGCCGGGGTACGTCGGCTTCGACGAGGGCGGTCAGCTCACCGAGGCGGTCCGCCGCCGACCCCACTCGGTCGTCCTCTTCGACGAGGTGGAGAAGGCCCATCCGAAGGTGCTCAACGCGCTGCTGCAGGTGCTGGACGACGGGCGGCTCACCGACGGACAGGGACGCACCGTGGACTTCCGCAACGTCGTGGCGATCATGACCTCGAACATCGCGGGGCCGGAGATCCTGGCAGCGGCGGACGGGAAAGCCGCGCTCCCCGACACTTGGCGTCGCGTCGAAGAGAGGGTCCGCGAACGACTCCGGCAGCACTTCCGGCCGGAGTTCCTCAACCGCTTGGACGACGTGGTGGTGTTCCGCCCGCTGTCGCCCGCCAGCTTGGAGAAGATCGTGGACATCCAGCTGGCCCGTGTGGCGGAGCTGGCCGCTCGCCAGGACGTGACGCTGACCGTGTCCGACGAGGCGCGGGCGCGCGTGGCTCGGGAGGGCTGGGACCCGGCGTTCGGGGCGCGGCCCCTCAAGCGGGCGGTCCAGCGCCTGGTGCAGGACCCGCTGGCCACGGCGCTGCTCGAGGGCGTCCTGTCGCCGGGGAGCGCCGTGCGGCTGAAGGAGGCGTCGGAGAGCGGGGAGCTGGTGTTGCGGTCGGACTCTCGGGCGCCCTGAACCGCCGAAGGGTCCGTTCGGCAGCTGCGCGGGTGGCGCTGGACCGGCTCATGGGCTAGCGCGACGCCTTCTCCACGATCTCGATCAGCAAGCCGCCCGTGGATCGCGGGTGCAGGAACGCCACGCGGTGGCCGCCCGCGCCCGTCGAGGGCTCTTGCGAGGTGAACTCGTAGCCCTCTGCCGCAAGCTCCTCCATGGCTCGGGCCACGTTCTCGACGCGGTACGCCACGTGGTGGAGGCCGGGTCCCCGTCGTTCGAGGAACCGGCTCACGTTGTTGTCGCCCGCGTCGCCCGCCAGGGGCACGATCACTTCCACTTGGCCGACGAAGCACGCCTCGACCCCCTGGGACTCCACCCGCACCGGGGCCGACGCGCCGGTGCCGGAGGCGCGCTCGAGGGTCGGGACGATCTCGGCGAACGAGCGCGCGGCGAAGGCCACGTGGTCCAGCGCGAATCCTGGTCGGCGAAGCCCGGCGGGGGCGGGCAAGGTCACTTGCTCTTTCCGGTTCGGGGGGACGGGGAAGACGTTACCTTGAGTTTACTTGAGACTCGCGACGCGCCCAAGCGCCTTGCAGACGGCCCGGCCAAGCCGGCGCGCCAGCTACGGAGAACGCACGGATGACGGAGAACAGCAACGTCGTCACGGTCACGGACGACACCTTCCCAACCGAGATCGAGGGACACGACGGACTTGCAATGGTCGACTTCTGGGCCGAGTGGTGCGGTCCGTGCCGCATGGTCGCCCCGGTGGTCGGCGAACTCGCGGACGAGTTCTCGGGTCGCGTGCGCGTCGGCAAGCTGGACGTGGACGAGAACCAAGCCACGTCGATCCGCTTCGGGGTTCGCTCGATCCCGAGCATCCTCTTCTTCAAGGGGGGGAAGCACGTGGACACGGTTGTCGGGGCGGTGCCCAAGGCGCAGTTGCAGCAGAAGATCGAACAGCACCTCTGACGGGTCCGCGAACCTGACCGGGGGCCGTGGGAAGACTCTTCGTCGTGGCGACGCCCATCGGCAACTTGTCGGACCTGACGGCGCGGGCCGAGGAAGTCCTGCGGCAGAGCCGTCGCGTGCTGGCGGAGGACACCCGGCGCGCCCGCGTGCTGTTGCGTCGCGCCGGGGCCCAGGCGCGCCCGGTCTCCCTTCACGCGCGCAACGAGGCGTCCAGGGTCGTGCTGGCCCGTCGCTGGCTGTCGCAGGGAGAAGACGTGGCGCTGGTCTCCGACGCGGGCACGCCGCTGCTGTCCGATCCGGGGGATCGGCTGGTGAGGTCGGCGCTCGAGGACGGCCATTCGGTGGTTCCGGTGCCGGGGGCGTCGGCGGTGCTGGCGGCGTTGGTGGTCTCCGGCTTGCCGTGCGTCCCGTTCACGTTCGTGGGGTTCCCGCCGCGGACTGCGGGGAAGCGAGACCGGCTGCTGGACCGCATCGCGCACGCGACCGAGACCGTCGTGCTCTTCGAGTCTCCCGAGCGGCTGCTGCGCACGTTGGAAGAGTTGGCGATGCGCGCGGGCTCGGACCGGCGGCTCGCCGTCTGCCGCGAGCTGACCAAGGTTCACGAGGAGGTCTTTCGCGGTACGGTGGCCGAGGCGGCGCGGCGCTTCCAGGAGACGCCGGCCCGGGGCGAGGTGACGGTGGTCGTCGAGGGCGGGGCCGAGAGCGCGGATCCGGCGCGGGCGCGATCCTTGGCGCGAAGCCTCGTGGAGCAGGGGATGGGGCCGCCGGCGGCCGCCAGGGCCGTGGCCGAGGGCACGGGCGTGTCGCGGAGCCGCGCCTACCAGCTGGTGCAGGACGCCAAGGAGCGGGGCGGTGCGCCCGACGGGCCGCAGGCCGGCGCGGGCAACAAGCGCGGTCCAAGCCCGAGCGAGCGACGAAGATGAGGGGCGCCTCGTCGTCGCGCCGATCCCGAGCGGTCGGTCGGGCAATGCGCGCCCCGGTGGTCTTCATGGTTGCCTGGGCGGCGGAATCGGCGGCGCCGGCGGAGGGCGTCGCGCAGGGCCGTGGGCCGGTCGCCATCGCCCGGCTGCGGTACGACGGCGGCGGAGACTGGTACGCGAACCCGTCGTCCCTTCCCAACCTGATGGCCGCCGTCCGGGAGCGAACGGGGATCCCCACCGCCGGGCAGGAGGCCACCGTGGCGCCCGGCGACCCGTCGCTCCGAGACTATCCCTTCCTCTACATGACAGGTCACGGCAACGTCCGCTTCACCCCCGAAGAACGTCTGGCGCTTCGCCGGCACCTGTTGGCGGGCGGCTTCCTCCATGCCGACGACAACTACGGCATGGACGCCTCCTTTCGGCTGGAGATGTCGCAGGTGTTCCCCGACAAGCGGCTGGTCGAGCTGCCGCCGGACCACGCGATGTTTCGCGCGCCGTACGCGTTCCCCGACGGGCTGCCGAAGATACACGAGCACGACGGCGGGCCGCCCCAGGCGTTCGGGATCTTCCACCAGGGCCGGCTGGCGGTGCTCTACACGTTCGAGACCGATCTGGGCGACGGCTGGGAGGACGCCGACGTGCACCAGGACCCGGAGGAGACGCGGGAGGCGGCCCTTCGCATGGGCGTGAACATCTTCGTCTTCGCGGTGGCGCAGGCCGTCCAGGCGTCGTGAGTTCGGGTGTCGTCGCGGGTCCCGGCGGGGGCGCGAGCTCCGGCGGCGCGGGGATTGTCAGGGCGGTTGCTGGCGTGCGCCGCTTGGTGGTGCGCCGCTTTGCGCTGGCCGTTGCCGCGTGGTGCGCCGGGGCGATGCTGGCCTTGCTGGCCCTGGCGCCGATCCTTGCCGGCAGCCGCGGATGGGGCGCGGGGAGTGCGGTTCCCCTGGCGATGGCGGGGGCGGCTTTCGTCGTGGTGCTTGCGGGCCTCGCTTGGTGGAGGCGTCTGGCGCGGCGCTGGGGGGCGGACCACCGCGTCACTCGGGCCATGGACGCCGTGGCCGGACTGAACGAGGGCCAGACGCTGGGCAGCCTGGAGCTGTCGCGCTCCATGCCTCCGGGCACGTCCCCGGCGCTCCGGAACTTGGCGCTGCGCTTGACCGGCGAGCGGCTGGGCGGCGACGCGGGCACGCTTGCCGGCGCGCTGGGCGATCGGGCGTCCACGTCGCTTCGTCGGGGACTGGCGGCGGTTGCGGTCGCGGCGCCGCTTGTCTTGCTGGCCGCCCTGGTCGCGCCCGGGCGTGCGCTGTCCGCCTGGACGGGCCTGCTGAACCCGTTCGCCGTGCTGGCCGCCCCTGTGTTGCCGCCCGTCTCCGTCGAGCCCGGCACCGCCGAGGTGGCCCGAGGCGCCGTGGTCGAGGTCGTGGTTCGGGCGCCCCTCCGGGACAGCGCCCTGCTTCGATGGGAAGCGACGGGGCAGGTGGCGGGTGCGCGGGGCGTGCGGCTGACGGCGGGGGAAGGGCGCGCGTCGCTGCCGCCGGCGACCGCCGAGACGCGCTACTGGGCCGAGGCGCCCGACGGCGCCCGGAGCCCGCTCTACGTGCTGTCGCCGGTGGACCCGTTGTTCGTGGCCTCGTTCGTGCTGGAAGCGACCTATCCGCCCCACACCGGGATCGCCGCCGCCGAGTACCGGGACGAAGCGCCACCGCTGGCCTTGCCGGCGGGCACGGTCCTGTCGGTCCGGGGAAGGGGAAGCCGAGCGATCGGCAGCGGTGCGCTCGTGGACGCCGAAGGGCAGAGCGTGCTGGAGTTCCGTGTGGAGGACGACCGCTTCGAGGGCCGGTGGGTGCCCGAGCGCTCCGGCACGTACGCTTGGCAGTTCGAGGATGCTGCCGGAGGGGCCGCCGCGACTGCGCCGCCGCCGCTGCTGATCGAGGTCGCGGCCGACCGGGCGCCGCGCGTCGAGATAGCGTATCCGGAGCCCGACACCTTGGCGCCTGTGAACCTGAGGCAGCCGCTGGTCGTGCGCGTGGAGGACGACTACGGAGTGCGTCGCGTGGAGATCGTGGCGCGACGGATCACCGCGTTCGGCGAGGCCGGCGATCCGGTCACGAGGGGCGTGGAGCTGGGCTCGGTCCCGGGCGCCGTCGTCCGTCCGGTGCTGGACATGACTGCGTGGGGCCTCTCGCCGGGCGACACGATCCGGTACTTGGCGCGCGCCGTGGACAACCATCCTTCGAGCCAAGTCGCCCAGACCGCCGAGCACATTCTGCGCATGCCGGGGACCGCCGAGCTGGAACGCGCCGCGCACGCCGAGCTTGAAGACGCCGCCGACCGCGTGGAGGCGCTTTCGGCGGAGGCGGGCAGGGGCGAGGACGCGGGTCGCGCCGGGGAGGACGCCGCGGGTTCCCGCGCCGAGGACCCGGGGTTTCGGGATCGCGAAGAGACCACCCGGGCCATGGAGCGCCAAGGCCGGGTCGTGGAGTCGGTGGACTCGCTTCGGCGCGAGCTCGCGAGGCTCCGGGAAGCGCTTCGGGACGCCGGGCTGGCCGACCCGGAGCTTCGGGACCGGATCGAGGGGCTCGAGACATTGCTGGAAGAGGCGGCTGCGGGCGAAGACGCGGACGACTTGGCGGCGCAGGCGGACGCCCTGGAGGAGATGGACCCCCGTGCGTTGCGCGAAGCGATGGAGCGTATGGCGGAAGAACAGGAGCGGCTTCGCCAGCGCCTGGAGGAGTCAGTAGCGCAGTTCAGGCAGGCTGCTCTGGACCAGGACTTCCAGGCGACCGGCCGGGAGGCCGAGGACTTGGCGCAGGAACAGGCGTTGCTGGCGGAGGCCATGGCGGCCGAGGCGGCGCGTGCCGAGGCCGAGCCGGACGGCGAAGGCGAAGGTGCCCCGGAGCTGAGGGCGGAACAGCAGGCCGAGCTGGAGGCCGAAGCGGCGCGGTTGCAGGAGCGCCTGGAGACGCTGCAGCAGCGGCTTGCGGAGGCGGGCGAACAGGACGCGGGCGCCGGCGTGCAGGAGGCGCGTCATCAGCTGTCGCAGGCCAGGCAGCAGATGGCCCAGGCAGCGGCGCAGGCCGCCCAAGGCCAGTCGGGTGCCGGCGCCGAGCAGGCGCAGCAGGCCGCCGGGGACATGTCGCAAGTGTCCGAACGACTGGACGACGCGCGGATGCAGATGCAGCAGCAGATGATGCAGGCGCTTCGGGACGCCGTGGGCCGCGCCGCCGTGGGCGCGCTGGCGCTGGCCCGCCGACAGTCGGAGCTCCTGGACGAGATCGCGGACGCCCCGGCTTCCGAACTCGCGGCCCTTCGGGGCGACGAGGCCGCCATCGCCCAAGGCATCCGAAACTTGGTCGAGAGCTACGCCGCCGAGACGGAGATGGCCGCCCCGGGCGCGCGCGACCTGCTGACCGCGGCGGGACAGGCTATGGAGCACGTGGACGGTGCGATTCGGGCCATGGAGAGCCGGCGGGGCAGGGGACGGTCCCCCGCCGCCAGCGCCGAAGCGGCGGTTCGATCCCTGAACGAGGTCGCCCGGCTTGCCATCGTCTCCGGGCAGCAGGGCCAGGCCCAGGGATCGGCCTCGGCGTCCGCGTCGGAGCAGATGATGCAGCAACTGCAGCAGCTGGCCCAGGCCCAGGGCGAGATCATGCAGGACGCGGCGTCCATGTCGCCCATGCAGCTGGCCCAGGAGGCCCTGGACCGGCGGATGGAGGAGATGGCCGGCCGTCAGGAAGAGGTGGCCCAGGAGCTGGGCGACGTCGCCGAGGACGGTCAAGGCGAAGAGGCCGACCCGCTGGGCGACCTGTCGGCGCTTGCGGACGAGGCGCGCCGGCTGGCGGAGGCGATGGCCGAAGGGCGGCTGGACCCCGAGGTGTTGCGGCGTCAGGAACGTCTGTTTCATCGACTGCTGGACGCTGGGCGCACGTTGGAGCGCGACGAGGAATCGGAGGACCGCGAATCGGAGACGCCCGGAGCGTTCGTCCGCGCCGCGGCCGGGCCGCTGGACAGCGCCGACGTGGACGCGCTGCGCTACCGCCTTCCGGGCGGCGACGTCCTTCGGGCCCTGCCGCCGGCCCAGCGGGCCATGGTGGTGCGCTACTTCCAGCGGCTGAACGGCGGCGACCCGGCGGCGGGGAATCGCAGATGACCGGAGGGCTACTCGGTTCTCCCCCGAGGCTGGCGGCGGTCGTCGCGAGGCGCTGTTCCCGAGCGTCGTCCCGCCGACGCGGGTTTGGGGCCGCGGCGATGGTCGGGCTCGGTTGGGTCCTAGCCGGAGCCGCCCTGGCCGGCCCGGTCTGCGCGTTGCAGCGCACGCTGCCGCGGGCGGAGGACCGTCTGTTGCGCGAGGCTGCCGCTCAAGAGGCCGAGGGCGACCTGGACGGCGCCGAGGCTACGCTGAGAGAGTTGCTTCGGCGCCGGCCGGGGTCCTCGCCCGCCGTGTTTGCGCTGGAGCGGGTGTTCAAGACGGCGGGCCGGCCCCGGGACGTGCTGCCTGTCGTGGACGCCTACCTGGATGCCGAACCCTCCGCGGACGCGATCTGGGCGCTGAGGGTGCGGGTGGTGGCCGAGAACGGGTCCAGGGCCGAAGTCGAGGAAGCGGTGACCGAGTGGACCCGCGCGAATCCGGGCTCGACCGAGCCGTATCGGGAGGGCGCGCGCGCCCTGCTCGAGCACTTCGGGGGCGGCGTCGCGACGGCGTTGCTGGAAGAGGGGCTGCGCGCCCTTGGGGAACCACCCCAGTTGCTCGTGGAGATGGGAACCGTGCACCTGGCGGCGGGCCGTTTGGACCGTGGCGCCCAGGCGTGGGGCCGGGCGCTCGGTCGCGACCGAGCCGTCGCGGGGGAGATCTTCCGGCGGGTGGCCGACCTGGGTTCGACGCGCGAGGCGGTGGCGGGCCGCTTGGTGAGCGACCTGGGGGCCGCGCCCGCCACGGTCGCCCGGCTGGAGTCCGGCGCCGAGCTGGCCCTGCGCGAAGGGATGGTCGACGACGCGGTCGCCTTGGCGGAAGCGGCCCTGGCGCGGCTTCGGCGTCCCGAGGCGCGTGGGTTCCTGCGCGGCTTTGCCCGGAAGGCGGAGGACCTGGGCCGCTTTGACGGCGCCGTGTGGGCGTACCAGCGGTTGGGGGCCACGGCGGAAGTCGCCGGCGAGGCCCGCTCCGCCGACGAGCGGCTGGCGGAAGCCGCATTGTCCGCGACCGACACGGCCACGGCGCTGGCGGCGTTGGCGCGGGTCCGGGACAGCTGGCCTGCCGAGTCTCGGGAGCGGCAAGAGGCGTGGACGCGGGAGCTGGAAGTTCGCGTTGCCGCCGAAGACCCCGCCGAGGTCGCCCAAGCGCTGGGAACGTTCCGGGACGAGTACCCGGAGGCCGACGTGCTGGACGAGTTGTCGGCCGCCCTGGCGTCCCGGCTCCTGGCGCTGGGCCAGCGAGGGGCCGCCATGGAGGTGTTGGACGGCATTGAGGGAGCGGGGGCGGCCCAGGAGCGGGCATTCCTGCTCTTGGAGGGCGGCGCGTTCCCCGAGGCCGCCGAGGCGTTGCAGACCTCGTTGCCCGAACTGGAACCCGGGGAGGCCACGGAAGCGCTGGAGTTGGCGATGGCGCTCGGCCGGTTGTCGCCGGGCGGAGCGCGCTTGGTGGCCGCCGCCGCCGTGGCCGCCCGACGCGGAGACCCCGAGAACGGCGCCCGGTTGTTGGCCGAGGGCGCCGATGCGCTGCCGGCAACGGACCAGCCCACGGCCCTCGCCATGGGTGCCCGCTTGGCCGACATCGCGGAGACTGCCGACGTCGCAGAGACGCTTCGCCGAAGGATCGTGGCCGATCATCCCGACTCTCCCGAGTTCCCGGAAGCCGCCCTGGAGCTGGCCCGGAGCTTGGCTGCCCGCGCCGGCGGAAAAAGCGAGGCCGTGTCCCTACTGGAGCGCCTGATCGTCTCGCACCCGTCAAGCCCCGTCGCGCCCGGAGCCCGTCGCGAACTGCGCCGCTTGCGGTAGATGGCTCGCCCAGGTGCTGGACGTCAAGAAGGAGGAACATGAATGAAGACACGGATCAGGGATACGGTGCTCGTTTCGCTTCTTTTGGTGCTGGCGTGCGGTGGCGGCGAAAGGCCGGTAGTGGCGCAGGCGTTGTTCTCGTCGGCCGACGACGTGGATCGGGTTCGGTCGTCGGTGACGCTCGACACGCTTTGGGCGTTCGGCGGGCCGGCGGACACAGTGCTTGCAAGCCCGATCATGCCTCGCGCGGACGGTGCGCAGGGGGTGGTCTTCTTTGACGTGCTGAACCAGGCCGCCTACCGGATCGGGTCGGACGGCGAGTTGCTGTGGTCCTGGGGCACCAAGGGCGAGGGGCCGGGCGAGTTGGCGAACGTCCAGGCGCTGGACGTCGCACCGGACGGGTCGGTGGTGCTGGTCGACTCGGGCAACAATGGCTGGATGAAGTTCCGGGGCGCCGAGTTGCGGGGCGTCTTCCCATACGTCGAGCACGTGGATTTCCCGGAGGTGCGAGAGGTGCGGAGCGGGCCTCTTGGAGGGCGTTCTTCGCACATGATGAGGCGCCCAGTCAGGGCAGGGGTATCGCTGTCCGTGGTCGCGGACACGCTGTTCGTCCTGTTCAGCGGCAAGACTCCGGGGCGCGGCCGGTTGCTGGACAAGTTCGACGTGCAGTCTGGGGAGTACTTGGAAACCGAAGTCCTTCCTCACTTTGCGAACGAGGCAGTCGTGGACGGGGACATGGTGTTCACAATTGAGGCTTGGGACGTGTTCCCTCGCATCGTGGCGTTGGCGCGTCGAGCGCCTCCGGCACCATGACGGGGCCCCCACGCAGGCGTGCTCCGTTAGCTCGGGCCTGCCCGCACGCGGAACTGCCGAAGGTACTCCTCGCCGCTGGGGCCGATTGCCAGCAAGTACACGTGCTCGCCGCTCGCGGCCTCGATGTTGCCGCGCGCCGGTGCGCGCCCCACGTGAGTCGTCCCGTTCGCCAAGTCGAAGACCAGCAGATGGGAACCGCCTCCGTCCTGCGGGCCGTACCCGTACTCGCCTGTTTCCAACGCCCGGATCACGTCGTCTTCGGAGATCAGCGTGACCCACAGTCGGTTCGAATCGTCCGCCAACAACCCCGACGCCACGGGCCAGGACGGTGGCGTGCGACCGGCAGCCCGCGCCTCGGCGATCATCCGTTTCGTGAGGCCCGGGCTTGGGTCTTCTCGATCGATCGACGCGTAGAGGGCGACGTAGGCCTGGTCCTTGACCGGGCGTCCGAGTCCCGGCGGCAGCGGCAACGTGTCCCAAGCGGAGGTCTCCGGGCTGAACGCCAGAATCTCGGGGGCGCCCGACCACAAGTAGAACACGGTCCCGCCGCTTCCTGCTTGAACCCATGAGCGACGCGCGAACGGCATCGGCCTGGCCCAGACGAAGCCTGGACGGTTAAAGATCAGGGATTCGTTTCTGGGAAGGGAGAACAGGGTGTCGCCCCACGACTCGACGATCCCGCCTTCCGATACGAGATGAACCGTCGTCGAATCCGTCGGCGTATCGTGGCCCACGGCAAGCGCCGACTGCGCGCCCGCCACGACTTGGCCGTCGTCCATCGCCCATGCAAATGCAGTTCCTCGCAGTACTCGGAACGTCGTTGTTCGGATATCGCCGGGGTCCTTCCCGTCGAAAGAAGTCAGGCGTTTGAGAGACCCATCGAAGACGAGCAAGCGATCCCCGACAAACTGAACGCTGGTGATGTTCCGAAAATCGCCCGGACCGTCTCCCTCGGCCCCGATGGAGTCGACCAGCACGCCCGCGGAGTCGAACTGCCAAACCGTGAGCGCTTGACGGTCCCCCACGTACACGGCGCCGTCCCCGCCCACGGCCACGCTGGCGACCCTGCCGAAGGAGTGGCGAATGCTGCGAACCTCCGAGAAGGTCAGCGGCGCGCCCTCGACGAAGGGCGTGCCCAGGGCGACCGATTCGCCCAACTCGGCGGCCCCGCCCGATCCCGCGCCGCCCGACCTTGAGGCCCCGTCGCAACCTGCGGCCCCGACAAGGATCAGCCAGCAAGCCGGGACGGCCCGGCGACGTCGAGCGCGACCGGACGGCATCCGGCTTATGGCTTTGCCAGAACGGCCTCCAACACGAACGCAGGCGTGCCAAAGACGCCGATCGACTCGCCGAGGACCTTGTCGGCGAACACTCGTCGCAACGGCGGCGCAGACTGGACGCACGCCCAGAAACGTGGTCGTATCGCGAATCGGCGGTTCACGGTTGCGATTCGACGGCGAATATGCCGACGCGCTGTCTGTTGTCGGGACCGATCGTCGCCAGATACGCCCGATCGTTCGCGACGGCGTGAAGGTCGCTGCCCAAGGGAAGGGCGCCTTCGTGCAGTACGCCCGCGCCAACGTCGCGGACCGCCCGCAGATCGGCGACGAGCACCCGATCCGTACCTTCGGCGGACACGACGATCCACAGCCTTCTCAAGTCGTCGCCGACCAAGTTCTTGGCGGTCGGCCAAGACGCCGGCAACAGCCCGTCCTCGGCCGCCTGGGCTGTCCGGTCGGCCCGCAGCTTTGCAAGAAAGCCGCCGCCGCCCTCCGATTCCATGGACGCGACGAGGGCGTCGACGTCTTGCTGCGCAACCGAACGAACGGGCGACTCCGAAAACGGCACGGTGTACAAGAGACGGCCGGTGGCGTCGTGCGCGGTCACCGACGAGTTCTCCGTCCAAAGGTGGAAGACCGCGCCGTCGTCGCCGAACACCACGAAGGACTTCTTTCCGAAGGGCATCGGTTCAACGACGGTGCCGTACTCTTCGCTGGTGGTCACGAGCATCTCGTCGGCCGGCAACGTGAGCAACGGCGTCCCCAACGAAGAGCCGTCGTCGGCGACCCGGTGAAGGCCGAACTCCCTGGCCGGCTGATTTGGCGTCGCGCCCGACGGGGGCCTTGCCTGCACCATGATCGCCCGGTTCGGTCCGATTCCAATGCGCCCGAAGGCGTCCAAGGCCGGGTCGGTCAAGGCGATCGTCCGGGCCCAGGGCGTTCCCTCGGAGTTCAGCGCGAACAAGTGGATGCGGTCGAATCCGTTGTCCAGCACGTAGAGCGTGTCGCCGGCGACGGCCATGTCCGCAATGGAGTTGAACGAGAAAAGGCTGTCTCCGCCGGTCAGTTGGCCGATCATCTGGCCGTCCGGGGTCGCCGCCCACACCGATTTGGCGCTCCAATCGGCCACGAACACCCGACCTTCCGGACCCACTTCGACATCGGTGACGTGCATGAAGTCGTGCTGAACCTCGCCGACCGGACGCAACACGAGCGGCGTCCCGCCCACGAGCGGCAACGGGTTTCCATCGGACGGGTGCGCGTCCGGCAGGTCCCCGCACCCGGCGGCCGTCAGCCAGGCAAGGACGAGGCAGCGGCCCGCCGAGGCCGGACTCAGTTCGAGCCTCCGGGGGCGTTGGGTTCGCCGCCGCCGCGTGCGCCTGCGTAGTTCGGGCACAACGTTGGCGAGCGCCTCGAAGAAGCCGGTCTCCGGTTCCATCGCATCCTCCCTTCGGGGATCTGGGTTCGCCACACTATGGACCCCGGTACCGAAGAAGCAAGGAAACGCGCCTTCTCGGGAAGGAACACCGGGGTCGGTCGCCGCGAAGGCGTCCTGGCGAACGCGTCCTCGCAGCTTGGCCAGCGGCTGGCCTCCCACGCTCGTTGAACCGGCGCCTCGCGGACGGTAGATTGCACCGGTGCGACAGTTCCCCGTGAAGACGACGTGCCGGCTGTTGTTGGCCTGCTTCCTTGCCTCCGTCGCCGGCGGCGGGGGCGGTGCAGCCTCGGCGCAGTCGATCCTGGTGCCCATGGACCGGTCGCAGACGAACCACCTCAAGGCGTACGGACTGACGTACTCGGTTCTGACCGACGGGGGCCGGGCCGAATGGCTGCTCAACTACCGGGGCGGCTCCTTCTTCTTGCCGGACACGGAGCGCGTGCGGAGGCGGGCGGCGCTGATGGGCGTCTCGTGGCAGCCCGTAGCACCCGCCGAGGAGGCGCGCATCCGGGGCGTTGTCGCGTCCTCCAACATGGAGTCGGTCGTGCTGGAGAAGGCCCCCGAGATCGCGATCTACACGCCGCCCAACAGCGCGCCGTGGGACGACGCCGTCACGATGGCCCTGGACTACGCCGAGATCCCCTACGAGGAGATATGGGACCCGGAGGTGCTCGAAGGCGACGTGAGCCGGTACGACTGGCTGCACCTGCACCACGAGGACTTCACCGGCCAGTACTCCAAGTTCTACATCGCCTACGCGGGCGCGCCGTGGCTGGAAGAGGAGGTCGCGCGCAACGAAGAGGTGGCCCGCGCGCTGGGCTTCTCCGACGTGCCCGCCCTCAAGAAGGCCGTGAGTGCGCGCATTCGCCGGTACGTGGAAGAGGGCGGCTTCCTGTTCGCCATGTGCTCCGCCCCCGAGACGCTGGAGCTGGCCCTGGCGGCGGGTCCCGTGGACATCGCGGCGGCCTACTCGGACGGCACGCCACCCGACCCCGACGCCGGCGCCAAGCTGGACTGGGAGGCGGCGATGGCGTTTCGCGACGCGCACGTCCAGACGGCGCCCTCGGTCAACGCCTTCTCGGACATCGACGGCCACCAGGTCAACACGCCGTGGCGGAAGGAGCTCGGGGCGTTCACGCTCTTCGAGTTCTCGGCCAAGTTCGACCCCGTTCCGGCCATGCTCACCCAGAACCACGAAGCCGTCGTGCCGGACTTCTACGGGCTGACCACCTCGTTCGCCCAGGACCGCCTGAAGCCGGGCGTGGTGAAGCTGGCCACCGAAGGCGGCTGGGCCAAGTACATCCACGGCGCCGCCGGCCAGGGCACGTGGACCTACTACGGCGGCCACGATCCCGAGGACCCGGAGCACCAGATCGGCGACGCAGCCACCGACCTGGAGCTCCATCCCAACTCGCCCGGCTACCGGCTCATCCTCAACAACGTGCTCTTCCCCGCCGCCAAGAAGAAAAAGCTCAAGACGTGAGGTCGGGGCCTCTTCGCTTGGCCCCGCAGGCCGCTCGGGCGATCCGGGACGAGGTGGCGAGGGCGGGAGGGCGCGAGGTGTCGTTCCTGGCGGAGGTGACGCCGGACCGGGTCGTCGCGAACCCAAGGGCCGTGGCGCGCGGCAACCGAGGGGCCGTGCTGGCCGCGGCGCGGGACGCCACCCCCGGCGGCATCGTGATCCACAACCACCCGTCGGGTTGCACCGAACCCTCGGACGCCGACCTGATCGTGGCGGGCCGTCTCCACGACGAGGGCCTGGGCTCGGCGATCGTGGACAACGGGGCGGCGAACTTCTACGTCGTGGTCGAGCCGCCGCAGCCCCGCCGGATCGAGCCGCTGGACCCGGACGCGCTCGAAGAGCTGCTGGCGCCCGGCGGCCCGCTGTCCGCGCTGCCCGGCTACGAGAACCGGACCGGACAGCGCGAGATGCTCCGCTTCGTGACGGAGCGGTTCAACGAAGGCGGCACGGGCTTGGTGGAGGCGGGCACCGGCACCGGCAAGTCGATGGCGTACTTGGTGCCGGCGGCGCGCTGGGCGGCGCGCAACAAGGAACGGACGGTCGTGTCCACCAACACGATCAACCTGCAGGAACAGCTGGTGGGCAAGGACATCGCGCTGGCCGAGGAGCTGCTGGGCGAGAAGGTGCACTGGGCGCTGGTGAAGGGGCGGGCCAACTACGTCTCGATCCGGCGAGCCAAGCTGGCGGCGCAGTCGGCGGCCGACCTGTTTGCCGACGACCGCTCCCAAGAGACGAAGGCCGTGCTGGAGTGGCTCGAGTCCACCGAGGACGGGTCCAGGGGTGACCTGCCTTTCACTCCGTCCCGGGAGGTGTGGGACGAGGTGCGGAGCGACGGCGACGCCTGCCTGGGGTCGAAGTGCCCCCACTTCCAGGAATGCCACTACCAGCGCTCCCGACGCGCTGCCGCCGCCGCCGACCTGCTGGTGGTCAACCACGCGCTGTTCTTCTCGGACCTGGCGGTTCGCATCGCCACCGAGAACTACCGCGAGGCCGCCGTGCTGCCGTCGTACAAACGGGTCGTCTTCGACGAGGCGCACCACTTGGAGGACGCGGCCACGACCCACCTGGGCATGGAGACCACGCGGGCCGGCCTCTACGCCGCGCTGTCGCGGCTGGACCGGGGCGGGACCGACAAGGGCGTGCTAGCCGCCCTGCTCAAGACGGTCCGGCAAGCGGACGGCGGCTTGGCGGTCGGCAACTGGTTGCAGGAACAGCTGGAGACGAAGACGGGCCGGCGACTTCATGCCGCTCGCGAGGCGCTGGACGAGTTCTTCGGCATGATCGAGCCGTGGGTCCTGGCGCAGGGCGGGCAGGGGGCCGTGCGCCTGGGCGCGGCGCCTGGGCGCGAACCGGCGGAGGACGCCGGGGTCGGCGAGTCGCTGACACGGGCCTTGGCGGCGATCAAGGACCTCCGTCGCGAGCTGGACTTGCTTCACGGCGCGCTGGAGGACGAAGACAGGCTGGGAGAAGCGGTCCAGGGCCGCATCCTGGACCTCCAGGGCTGCGAGAGGCGCTTGGAGGTGGGGGCGGACGCGCTTTGTCGCTGTCTGCTGGCGGGCGACGGCGAAGGCGACTGGGTGCGGTGGCTGGAACCGAGACGCTCCGCGAGGTCGCGGGGCCGACCGCCCGTGCTCAACCTGGCCTTCGCGGCGGCGCCCGTGGACCCGGGACCCCTGCTGGCCGAGCACCTCTTCGATACCGTCGAGACCGCCGTGCTGACCTCCGCCACGATGACGGCCAACGGCTCCTTCGCGTACGTCCGGGGGCGCCTGGGCCTGGCGTCCCGAACCCCGGCCGTGGCCGAAGCGGTGATGGGCTCGCCGTTCGACTACGCCTCCCAGAGCCGCATCGTCGTCCCCTCCGGGCTGCCGTCTCCCGGAGGCGGGAGCGCGCGAGCGGACGCCAACCACCGGGCCACGGCGAGCGTCGTCCACGACACGGCGTCGATCACCGGGGGCGGGCTCTTCGTCCTGTTCACGTCGTTCAACGCGCTTCGGGCCGTGGCGGCGGCGCTCCGGGCGATCGGCGGCGCGTTTCGTTGGCCGCTGTTCGTGCACGGGGAAGGGCGCCGCTCGCGGCTTCTGCAGGGCTTCACCGAGGCAGGGGACGGCGTGCTCCTGGGCACCGCGTCGTTCTGGGAGGGCGTGGACGTTCCCGGACGCCCGCTCCGCGCTCTGGTCCTCCACAAGCTGCCCTTCCGAGTGCCGTCCGATCCCCTGGTGGAGGCCCGCAGCGAGGCTCTGGAGGCACGGGGCCGGAACGCCTTCGCCGAGTTCATGGTTCCCGACGCCGCGATCCGTCTCAAGCAGGGCGTGGGCCGGTTGATCCGTCGTCGCACGGACCGGGGCGCTGTCGTGCTCCTGGACGACCGCGTCCTCGTCAAGCGCTACGGAAAGGCCATCCTCGACACGCTGCCGCCGATGCCCCGCATCACGGGCCCGTGGGAAGAGGCCCGCGCACAGGTCGCGCGGTTCTACGACTCGCAACCCGATGAGCACGCTTGACCTGCGACGGGGAACCGGTAGGTTGGAGTTACGTCCCTCTCCCGGAATCGGTGGAATCGCCCATGAAGAAGGCTCTTGGTTTCCTTGCTGGGTTCGCGCTTCTGACGTTGGCCGCGGGGGCCGCCCGCACGGCGTTTCTGGGCTGGGGCGGAGGCCACTCGGACGTGGGGTTTTGGTGGACCGTGATCGCGTCGCTGTTGGGCATCGCGGCGCTGGGCGCGCTGGTGGGGACCGCGATCCACGCCCGGTCGTCGGGGTAGCGTGACGCGCCGCCCCGGCAAGATCGTCTGCGTGGGGCGGAACTACGCGCTTCACGCCGCCGAGCTGGGCAACGACGTTCCCCGCGAGCCCCTGCTGTTCCTCAAGCCGCCGTCGTCCGTGATCCCGAGCGGCGCGCCGGTGCGCATCCCACCGGACGCGGGACGGGTGGACTTCGAGGGCGAGATCGGGTTGGTGATCGGTCGGCGGTGCCGTCGCGTCTTGCCGGATCAAGCTTGGTCGTTCGTGGGCGGCGTCGCGGCGGTGAACGACGTGACCGCCCGGGATCTGCAACGGGCCGACGGCCAGTGGACCCGCGCCAAGGGGATGGACACCTTCTGCCCGCTGGGCGCCGAAGTGGAGGCCGCCGGCGTGGACCCGGCCGGCCTGTCGCTGGTCACGCGCGTCAACGGTGATGTCCGGCAGCAGGGAAGGGCCGACGAGATGGCGTTCTCCTGCGAGCGCGTCGTGAGCTTCGCGTCGCACATGATGACCCTGGAAGAGGGCGACCTGGTGGCCACGGGCACGCCGTCCGGGATCGGCCCGCTCGCGCCCGGCGACGTCGTGGCCGTCGAGCTCTCGTGCGGCTCGTCGGTGACCAACCCGGTCGAGGCGGGCGAGCCGCTGGCCGCTCGCGAACCGGCAGCGAGCCGCGCATGACGCCGCCCGGCGAGGACCAGCCCAGCCCGGACCGCCGCCGCCGCGCCGCACGCCGTCCGTTGGTCGCGGGCTTGGCGCTGTCGGCCCTGGGCCACCTGCTGGCGCTGATCGCCTATTCGTTCGCCACCGGCCCCGGCCCCGGCGAACCGCCGCCCTTCGCGCGGGCTCCGACGGCGGCCCCCGGCGGCACGCAGGTCGTTCGCATCGTCGAGATCGGCACGTCCCCCTCCGGAGAGCCCGAGGACCCGGTCGAGATCGACGCCCCCGACGCGCCCGCCGTCGTGCCCGAGGTTCCCGCGCTGGAGGGCGGCCCCGAGTGGACGATGCCCCGCTACCGCTCGGTGGCGGAACGCCTTCGCTCGCGCCCCGGCGACGCCCGTCTGTGGATGCCCATGGACCCGGCGCTGGTGGAGCTCACGGCCCACGAGATCCTCGAACTCGAGATCAAGATCGCCTTGGAGGCCATGCACGACTCCGCCGTCGCCGAAGCCGAACGGACCCGCGCGGCCCTCGACTGGACGCGCACCGACGAGGACGGCAACAAGTGGGGCGTGTCGCCCGGCCGCATCCATCTGGGCAAGATCACCGTGCCGCTCCCCTTCGGCTTCGGTCCGCCGCCGGACTACAGCGGCGATCGCGCGGAGATGGCATTCCGGATCGCGGACATCGACCGGGCGGCGGGCTCGGTCGCGGCGCGGCGCAGCTGGAAGGAACGGGTCGAGATCATGAGGCGGCGACGCGAGGAGCGCCGAAGGGCCCAAGAGGAGGAGGCCGACGGCAAGCAGGTACAGGTCCAGGTCAAGCCCGACACGGTCCCCGCGACGCCCCGGCGGAACCGCTGAGCCCCGTCGCCAACCCTTCCCCGCACCTCATGAGCCACACCGAGTCGACCAGCCCGGCGCACGCCGCCCCCGGCCTGCCCCCGACCTTCGACCCCAGCCAAGTCGAAGCCCGCGTTTTGCGCCTGTGGAAGGAGAGCGGCTGCTTCGGCGCGTCCGCGGCCGACGCGGCCCGGAGCAGCCCGACGCCGGAGAACGATGCGGGCCGGTCGGACGGACAGCCGTTCGTGGTCGTCATCCCTCCGCCCAACGTGACTGCCGTGCTTCACATGGGCCACGGGCTGAACAACACCATTCAGGACGTGATCGTGCGATGGCGGCGCATGGAGGGTCGGACCGCGCTGTGGGTCCCGGGCACCGACCACGCCGGGATCGCCACGCAGAACGTCGTGGAGCGGCGCTTGGCCCAAGACGGCAAGACCCGTCACGACCTGGGGCGCGACGCCTTCGTGGACAAGGTGTGGGAACACGTCGAACGCACCGGCGGGCGCATCTTGAACCAGCTCGAGCGCATCGGTTGCAGTTGCGACTGGACCCGAGCCCGGTTCACCTTGGAAGAGGATTTGTCGCGAGCCGTAAGAGAAGTGTTCGTGCGACTTTACGACGACGATCTCATCTATCGCGACAAGTATGTCGTCAACTGGTGTCCCCGCTGCCTGACTGCGCTGTCCAACGAAGAGGCCGAGGCGGCCGAATCCGAAGGCTCGCTCTGGCACATCCGCTACCCGTTGGCGCCGGGCCGGGAGGAGGACGCCGAGGCCGCGCGGGCCGCCGGGGCGGGCGGCGTGGGGCGGCTGGCCGACGGCCGGTGGTACCTCACGATCTCGACGACGCGCCCGGAGACGATGCTGGGGGACACGGGCGTCGCGGTGGGTCCGGCCGATCCGCGCTACGCGTCGCTGGTCGGGGCCGCCGTGGATCTGCCGCTGGCGGACCGGCGGATCCCCGTGGTCGCGGATCAACACGCCAGCGCCGAGTTCGGGACGGGCGCGCTCAAGGTCACGCCCGCGCACGACGCGGCCGACTTCGAGATCGCCGGGCGTGCCGACTTGGACGTGCTGAACGTCATGAACGAGCGCGCGATCATGAATGAGAACGCGCCCGCGGCGTTCCAGGGCATGAGTCGCGAAGAGGCCCGCGAGGCCGTGCTGGCCGCCCTGGAGGGACAGGGGCTGCTGGCGGGCCGGGACCGACACCGCCACGCCGTGCCCCGGTGCTATCGCTGCGACACGGTGGTGGAGCCGCGCTTGAGCGAGCAGTGGTTCGTCCGCATGAAGCCCTTGGCCGAGCCCGCACTGGAGGCTGCCCGCGCTGGCGCCGTGACCTTCGTCCCGAAGCGCTGGACCGGCGTCTACGAGCACTGGATGGAGAACATCCGCGACTGGTGCGTCTCGCGGCAGCTGTGGTGGGGTCACCGCGTCCCAGTCTGGTACTGCGGCGGCTGCGACGCCGTCATGGCGCTTCGAGAGGACCCCGAGGCGTGTCCCGAGTGCGGCGGCAGCGACCTGGAGCAGGATCCGGACGTGCTGGACACGTGGTTCTCGTCGTGGCTGTGGCCGTTCTCCGTCTTCGGATGGCCCGAGGAGAGCGACGACTTGGCGGCGTTCTACCCCGGCCATGCGCTGTCCACCGCGCCGGAGATACTCTTCTTCTGGGTAGCGCGCATGATCATGGCGGGCTGCTACGCCATGGGCGAGCCGCCGTTCCCGCGGGTCTACCTGCACGGCACCGTGCGCGACAAGCACGGCCGCAAGATGTCCAAGTCCCTGGGCAACGGCATCGACCCGCTGGAGGTCGTGGAGCTCTACGGCGCCGACGCCCTGCGCTTCACGCTGGTGGCCAGCGCCGGGGTGGGCGCCGACATCCGCCTGGACCACGAGGACCTGGAAGCCGCGTTCGCGCCGGGCCGCAACTTCGTCAACAAGCTGTGGAACGCCGGGCGGTTCGTGCTCATGAAGGTGGGCGACGAGCCCGTGCAGCCGCTGGGGGAGGTTGCCGGCAGCTTCCGGCTGGAGGACCGCTGGATCCTGTCGCGGCTCCAGGTCGCGGTTCGGCGCGCCGGCGAGGAGTTGGAGGGCTTCCGCATCCACGGGGCCGCGGAGGTGCTGCGCGACTTCGTGCGGGGCGAGTTCGCGGACTGGTACTTGGAGCTGGCCAAGGACCGGCTTGGGGAAGGGCCGACTGGCGACACCGGCGCATCAGGCAACGCCGGGCCGACGGGCCAGCTAGGACGGCACGACGTGGACAGTGGCCGGGAGACCGCGCGCTCGGTCTTGGTGCACGCGCTGGACGCGGCCTGCCGCTTGCTTCACCCGTTTGTGCCGTTCGTGACCGAAGAGCTGTGGGCGCGGCTGCCGGAGCGCGGCCAGGAGGACGGGCCGCTTGCGGTTGCTCGGTGGCCCGAAGCCGCGGACGGCCTGTCCGACCAGGACGCCGAGACGCGGTTCGCATGGTTGCAGGAGCTCGTGGTGCAGGTGCGCGCGCTGCGGAAGGAGTACGGCGTGGGCGAAGGGCGAACGGTGGTGGTGCACGTATCGGCCGCGAGCGGCGGGGCCAACCGCGACGAGGCCGCCGGCGCCCAGGGACCGCTTTCGCCGGGAATCGAGGCGGCCCTGGCTCGACTGGCGCGCGTGGAGCGCGTGGAGAGGACGAAGCCTGCGGCGGGGACGCCCGGGGCGGGGGCCGTGCTGCGGGACGGCACGGAGGTGTTCCTTTCCTTGGAGGGCGTGATTGATGTGGCCCGGGAGCGGGCGCGCCTGGACAAGGAGCTGGCGCGCCTCCGGTCGGGGCTGGACGGGGCGCGGGCGCGTCTGGCCAACCCCGGCTTTGCGGCCAAGGCGCCGCCGGAGATCGTGGCTCGCGAGCGGGAGAAGGCCGAGGCTTGGGAGCGCAGAATCGAAACGCTCGCGGAGAAGCGGGCGGCGCTGGGCGGAAGCTGACGTTGCCGCGGGCGACGGCGGCCCTTTCGCTGGCGACTGGGCTGGGGGTGGTCGCCGTCGCGGGTTGCGCGCGCCCGGAGGCGCCGCCGGGCGGACCCGAGGACCGCTTCCCGCCCTATGTGGTCGAGACGCGCCCGGACACCTTCGCCCAAGTGGAGCCAGGGGAAACCGAGTTCCACTTTCGGTTCAGCGAACGGATCCGCGAACGCCCGTCCCAGGGCCGCCTGGACGACGCCGTGATCGTGTCGCCCGCTTCGGGCAATGTGCGCGTGGAGCACGGTCGAGACGGCATCGCCGTCAAGGTCCAGCGCGCCCTTCTGCCCGGCCGGGTCTATCGGGTCACCGTGCTCCCGGTAATCGCGGACATGTTCGACAACCCGCTGCGCGACCCCTTCGACCTGGTCGTGTCCACCGGGCCCGAGTTCGTGCCCAACGTGATCGGCGGCGTCGTGGAGGACCGCGTCACGGGCGAGGCCGCGGCGGGCGTGCGCGTGGACGCCGAGTTCGACGGCGGCGGCGGAGAAGGGGGCGCGCCCGCGGTCCACTGGAACACCACGGGACCCGACGGCCTCTTCTCGCTGCGCTACCTGCCCGCAGGCGCCGCCCGAGTTCGCGCTTGGCAGGACCTCAACCGCAACGACACCCTGAACGCGAGCGAGCCCAGGAGCGAGTACCAGAACGCCCGCTTGGCCGCCCAGCCGGACACGAACCTGCTTGTGCTGTCCCTGGTGGAGCCGGACACGACGCCGGCCCGCTTGGCCAAGGTGGCGGTGGACGACTCGGTCACGCTGCGGTTCGACTTCGACGACTACCTGGAGCCGTACCGCCCCGGCGTGGCCGTGGAGGGCACGATCGGCCGCGAAGCCGAGGGCGGCGACACCGTGCGGCTGGCGGTTCTCTTCTTCCACGAGCACGAGTACCGGCGCTGGCAGGCGGAGCGGGCGGATTCGGCGGCTCGGGCGGCGCGAGCCGACACGACCGAGTCCGGCGCCGAGGGGGCGGGCCGGGAGGGCTCGGCGGGGGCCGCTGCGACGGCGGACCCGGGTGGCCCGGAGGACGCCGCCGGCCAGGACCCGGTGGGCCTGTCGGGCCTTCTGTTGCCGTCGCAGGCGATGGTGGGCGTCGTGGAAGAGCCTCTGGAGCGCGGAGTGCCCTACGAGGCGAGCTTGTCCGGCGTGGCCAACTTGGGCGGCGTGGTCGGCGGTCGTCAGACGGCCGTGTTCGTCTGGGAAGAATTGGCGCAAGACAGCGCGGCCGCGCCGGTGGACAGCGCCGGTGCGGCTGTTGTGGACAGCGCGGCCGCGGCCGTCGACACGCTGGCTACGGACACGCTGGCCGCCCCCGCGCAGTTGGACAACACTCTCTCGACGGACACGCTGCCGGTCGCGCGGTCGCGCCCTCCCGCTGCCGAGCCGTGCGCGGAGACCCCGCGACCCAGCCCGCGCCCGTGAAGGGACGGCCGGACCCGCGCCGCTCGATCCCCGGCGTGGACCACCTTCTGGGGTGCCCCTGGTGCAAGGAACTGGCGGCGCTCCACGGCCGCGCCTGGGTTGCGGACCGCGTGCGTGCGGTGCTGGGGCACGTCCGGTCCGGCGGGCTAGCCGCCCCCGCGGACGACGAAGGCTGGGCGGCGCTCGTCTACGCGGAGACGGACCGAGCGTCCATGCCCTCGCTCCGGCCCGTGGTGAATGCGACCGGCGTAGTGCTGCACACCAACCTGGGCCGCGCCCCGCTGGCGTCGGAGGCCGCGAGCGCCATGGCCGCGGCGACCGGCTACGGGAACCTCGAGTTCGACCTGGACGCGGGCCGGCGGGGCTCCCGCTACGTCCACTGCGCAAGCCTGCTCGCGGAGCTCGCCGGGGCCGAAGACGCCCTGGTGGTGAATAACGGCGCCGGCGCCCTGGCCCTGGCGCTGACGGCCCTGGCGCGGGGCAAGGGCGTCGTCGTGTCGCACGGCGAACTGGTGGAGATCGGCGGCGGCTTTCGCATTCCCGAGGTCGTGGAGGCCGCCGGGGCGCGGCTCGTGCCCGTCGGCACCACGAACCGGACCCGAGCCGAAGACTACGCCCGAGCGCTGGAAGCCGGCGGCGTCGGAGCCGTCCTCAAGGTCCACCGCTCCAACTTCCGGCTGACCGGCTTCACCGGACACGCGGGCCTGGAGGAGCTTGCCCCGCTGACCGCCGCTCAAGGGCTGCCGCTCGTGCACGACCTTGGCTCGGGCCTCCTGGCGGACGCCGCTGACCTGGGGCTTCCCCCGGAGCCGACCCCGGCCGAGAGCGTCGCGGCGGGCGCCGATCTGGTCGTGTTCTCCTGCGACAAGCTGCTGGGCGGCCCCCAGGCGGGCGTCTTGGCCGGAACCAGGAAGCACGTGACGTTGGCCAAGTCGCACCCCTTGTGCCGGGCGCTGCGATGCGACAAGACGACCCTGGCTGGCCTGGAAGCCACGCTGACGCTGTACCGGGACCCGGAGCGGGCAAAGGAGCGCGTTCCCGCCCTGCGCATGATCGCCCAGACGCCGGCCGTGCTCGAGCGGCGCGTCCGGGCCGTGCTGGAGCGCGTGCCGGAGCTGGACGCCGAAGTTGGGGCGGGGTGGTCGGTGGTGGGCGGCGGGACCTGCCCGGACGCGAGTCTTCCCACTGCGGTGCTGCGCATACCGGCACCCGGCTCCGGCGCCGACGCATGGACGGCGGCGTTGCGGGCACACGACCCGCCGGTCGTCGCTCGCAGCCGCGAAGGCCGGGTCGTGCTGGACTTCCGCACCGTCCTTCCCGAGCAGGACCCGGTCGTGGCTGCGGCCCTGGCCGCCGCGACCCGCCGCTTGGGCGGCCGATGACGCTTCCCCTGCCACAAGACGGCACGCCCCTCCGCCGGGCCGCGTTCGTGGACCGCGACGGCACGATTATCGTGGAGCGCCACTACCTGTCGGACCCGGCCGGCGTCTCGCTGGTCCCCGGCGCCGCGGACGCGCTCCTTCGCCTCAAGGCCATGGGGCTAGCCCTGGTCCTGGTCACCAACCAGTCCGGGATCGGCCGCGGACTCTACGGCGTCGACGACTACCGGCGCGTGGCTGCGGAGGTGGAACGCCGGCTGGCCCAGGCCGGCGTGGTCATGGACGGCGTCTACTACTGCCCCGACCCCCCCGGCGGCGACCCCAGGACGACCTGCCGCAAGCCCAGCACCCTCATGCACCGCACAGCTGCCCGCGACCTTGGCCTCGTCACCCGGGGATCCTACTATGTGGGCGACAAGGCCAGCGACGTGGAGCCCGCCCGCGCCTTGAACGGCACCGGAATCCTTGTCCGCACCGGCTGGGGCCGGGAGGAGGAATCGGCCCTTTCGCCCGAGTACCGGGTCGTGGACGACCTGGCGGCGGCGGCCGAACTCGTGGAGGCGCTGGAGGCCGAGAGTGCGGGCCGCCGGACGGTACGCCTGGAACGGATGTACGATCCACCTTCCACAGAGGAGCATGTGCCATGACTCGTCGCATTCCATTCCTGCCGAGGGCCGTCGTGCCCTTGGGGCTGTGGCTTCTCGTCCTGGTGGTCGCTTGCAGGCCGGACGCGCGCTCCGGCCCGCAGGTTCCCGCGCAAACGGTCTGGACCTCCGAGGCCGAGTTCAAGATCGGGCCTGCCTACGAAGGACCCGCCGCCTTCTCTTGGGTGCATCTCGTGCGCGCCGACGAGGGTCGCGTGCTTGTGCTGGAGCCCAACGAGAGCAGGGTTACGATCTGGACGCCGGAGGGATCGCTGCTCTTTGACCGGGAGCGGCGAGGAGCAGGACCGGGAGAGTTCAGCGGCCCATATCGCGTTCACCTGGGCGCGTCGAGCTTTCGAGTGCGCGACCGACAGCGCTTCACCGAGCTCTCCTACGACGGCGAGGTGCTGAGCACCGCTCCGAACCCTCCCACGTCGGCCAGCTTTCGAGGCTCCCGCGTCCGAGCGGAAGCGCATCTTTCGGACGGGAGCTACGTGGGTGTGGCGGCGTTGTCCGCAAGAGTACGGATGGGGATTGACGGTAATGATCCCGTCGATCAGATACCCGTCTTTCGCATACGAGAGACCGATCAAGGGTGGACGCTGGGCGAGATCTACAGGCTGGACCAAGCGAACTCGATCTTCCGGGTGGAGTATGGCGAAGATGCCTCCATGTCGACGGCGCAGCTGTTGTCGGACCAAGATCTGCACGAGGTCGATCTCGGTACCGGAGCCTTGGTCGTTGTGCGTCGCAAGGGGGGCCCGGGACTCGTCGAGGTCCTCGAGATCGCGGCCGGCGGAGACACGTTGTGGCGGCGCCAAGACATGGTTGCCCCGATCCCGATCACCCCCGAGTTGCTGGCCGAGTACGCCGACCTGCACACCGAGATGAGCAGAATGCCCGGACTGTCAGGTGCCGGTGACCTGCGAAAGAAGGCCATCGAGGCCATGTACGTGCCCGAATCCGGGTACCTGCCTGCGGTCCGTCGTCTCATGCTGTCCTCGTCCGGCCACGTCTGGCTTCGGATCCGGACCGAGCATGAGGCCGACACGCTGCCGGCGTGGCACACTTTCCCCAGGGGAGACGTGGAGTCGCCCGCGCGCAAGGTGCTGTTGCCCAGAGGTTTCCGGCTCATGGACGCGACGGAGACGCACGTTTGGGGCACCCGGCGTGACTCGCTGGACATTCCATACGTTGTCGGAAGGAGGTTGGTGCGCCAGAAGTAGCGGAGCGTTGAAACGTTTCGGGGGCTGGGTGGCACTTAATTGGCACACACGGCGGAACCGTGCCTGGCGGCAAGATGCCGAAGCAGGCCTAGTCCTTTTAGCGACCGAAACCCGCCTCAACTAGGAGAACGTGACATGACCTATCGCATTCTGTTCATCCTGCTGGCCGTCTTCGCGGTGGCCGCGCTCCCCGACCAAGCCTCGGCGCAGTGCATGGAGTGCAAGGACTGCTCCTACGGGCATGGGAGGGGCTGCGCGGGAGCCCAGGAAGGGGGGTCCGCGAACTGCGGCCAAGATGGCTTCGAAGGCGAAAACGAGGACGGCCGCCCCGGCTTCGTCTGCATGTGCCAAGAATACGGCGCTTCGTGCGAAGCCGCCGCCGCCGACGGTACAGTGGAAGAACACCTTCCGATGGCACTGGCCAGTCTCAAGGTTGGCAACTCCATGCCGGCGGACGGACCACTGTACTACGCTGTCGCCGGACCCGATATCGTCTTCCGCCGAAAGTGCAACGGGGAGCCCGTGTACCGTGTCGCGGCGGCGGAAATCGGAGTCGAGCTTGTACCCGAAGGGGTGACGAAGCCCCGGCCTGCCAAGTCGGGGATCGGCGGGTGAAGCGACGGACCGGTCGGGCAGGACGAGTCGCGCCCTTGGGGCTGTGGCTTCTCGTCCTGGTGGTCGCCTGCGGGCCGGACATGCGTTCCGGCCCGCAGGTTCCCACGCAAACGGTCTGGACCTCCGAGGCCGAGTTCAAGATCGGGCCTGCCTACGAAGGACCCGCCGCCTTCTCTTGGGTGCATCTCGTGCGCGCCGACGAGGGTCGCGTGCTTGTGCTGGAGCCCAACGAGAGCAGGGTTACGATCTGGACGCCGGAGGGATCGCTGCTCTTTGACCGGGAGCGGCGAGGAGCGGGTCCGGGAGAGTTCATCGGCCCATATCGCGTTCACCTGGGCGCGTCGAGCTTTCGCGTGCGCGACACGCAGCGGTTCACCGAGCTCTCCTTTGACGGAGAGGTGCTGAGCACCGCTCCGAACCCTCCCATGTCGGTCAGCTTTCGAGGCTCCCGCATCAAAGCGGAAGCGCATCTTTCGGACGGAAGCTACATGGGTGTAGCAGAGTTGCCCACGAGAGTAGAGTTGGGACTTGACGGCGATGATCCCGTCGATCAGATACCCGTCTACCACATTCGGGAGACCGATCAAGGATGGACGCTGGACGAGATCTACAGGTTGGACCAAGCGAACGCGACCTTCCACATGAAGCCCCGAGAAGGGGACCGCAGCCCCTTGGTGACGGCACAGCCGCTGTCGGACCAAGATCTTCACGAGGTCGATCTCGGCACCGGGACCTTGGTCGTCGTGCGTCGCAAGGGGGGGCCGGGACTCATTGAGATCCTGGAAATCGCGGCCGGCGGAGACACGTTGTGGCGTCGGCAAGACACGGTTGCCCCGATCCCGATCACGCCGGAACAGGTGGCTTGGTACGCCGACCAGCGTACCGAAATGGTCGAGCGCTTCGTCAGCAGAATGCCGGGAGGATTGTCGGGTACCGGCGACTTGCGAAAGAAGGTTGTCGAAGCCATGTACGTGCCCGAATCCGGGTACTTCCCTCCGGTCAGCAGCCTAATGCTGTCCTCGTCCGGCCACATCTGGCTTTCGATCCGTGGGGCCGACACGCTGCCCGCGTGGTACTCTTTTCCCAGAGGAGACGTGGAGTCGCCCGCGCGCAAAGTGCTCTTGCCCAGAGGTTTCCGGCTCATGGACGCGACGGAGACGCACGTTTGGGGCACCCGGCGCGACTCGCTGGACATTCCATATGTTGTCGGAAGGAGGCTGGTGCGCCAGAAGTAGAGTAAAGGGTTACGAGAAGGAGGTCTTCCAAGTGGCCAAAGCTGGGAGTCGCGAGGAGAACAAGAGGCTTCGCGAGATGTATGAACGATGCGGGCCGGAGTTTCGCGCTCGGGCGGCGCAGTTCTGTCGCGATTCGGCCGATGTCGACGATGTCGTGCAGGAGACCCTGGTGGTCGCCGTGGAGCGCGGGGTGCTGGCCCTTCCGGAACCGAAGTTCCGCGTATGGATGCGCCGAGCGCTCCGACTGGTCGCCCTCCGCCAGAACCGTCGAGAAGCGGGCCGACGCAACACGCTGGAGCGGTTCAAGTCCCAGCGTCCGCCCGGAGAGGCCGTGGCGCCCGAATCTCCCGAAGTCCGTTGCGCGGCACTGATCGCCGAAACGTGCGACTTGTCGGAGCGCGAGCGAACGATCATGCACGAGCACTACTTGGAAGGGCGCACCTTCGTGGATATCGGGCGGCGCATGGGGATGCCCGCCGCGACCGTGCGCACCGTTCACCGCCGCACGCTGGCCAAGATGAGGGCGGCCCTGGCCTGAGTTCGGGGCGGCGCTTTGACGCGCCGGTCCTGCGCCCGACGTTGACCTCTGCCTGCGCCTGCGGGTAGCTTTGGCCATGGAGATGACGCTTACCCCCAACGCCGCAGAGAAGGTGCAGGGGTTTCTGAAGGAGCACGGCGGCGGTCCCGGCGCGGGTCTTCGCGTGGCGGTCTTGCCCGGCGGTTGTTCGGGGTTCCAATACGGCGTGGAGATCGACGACGCGCCCGAGGGCGACGACGAGGTCTTCGAGCGGCGGGGCGTCCGCATCTTCGTGGACCCGTTCAGCGCCCAGTACTTGGAGGGGATCGAGATCGACTACGTGACCTCCATGATGGGCTCCGGCTTCGCCTTCAAGAACCCGCAGGCGTCGGGCGGCTGCGGCTGCGGAAGCTCGTTCACGGTATAGGGACGACCTTGGTTCACGCCTTCACGGGCGGCAGCTTCGCCCAGAACACGTTGCTGGTGGTGTGCGCCGACCGGAGCAGCGCCGTGCTGGTGGACCCCGGCGCCGCCACCGATCAGGCCCTGGCCGCGGTCAAGAGCAGGGGACTGACCGTCCGGGACATCCTGCTCACCCACGCCCACTTCGATCACGTCGAGGGCGTCGCCCTGGCGCGGCGCGTCACGGGAGCGCCCGTCCATCTTCACCCTGCCGACCGCCCATTGTACGACGACGCGGCCGTGCGAGGCGCCAGCTTCGGCTTGCCGTTCGAGGCGCCGCCGCCGCCCGACAAGGCGCTGACGCCCGGGGATGTGCTGACCGTCGGCAGGTCGGAGTTTCGCGTGGCGTTCGTGCCCGGCCACGCGCCGGGCCACGTCATGTTCGTGTGCGATACGGAGGCGCTGGCCCTGGTCGGCGATGTGGTGTTCGCGGGCTCCATAGGCAGGACCGACCTGCCCGGAGGCGACTACGGCACGCTCATGGCTTCGATCCGGTCCGAAGTGCTGACCTTGCCGCCCGAGACCCGGCTCTTTCCGGGCCACGGTCCCCCGACCACCGTCGGCCGCGAGGCGCAGACGAACCCGTTTCTGGCGCCGGTCTACGCAGGCCGGCTGGCGTGAGCGAACCGGCGCGATTCGCCGTATTCGCGTCCGGGTCGGGCTCCAACCTTCAGGCGTTGCTGGACCGGGAAGAGGAGGGGGCGCCGTACCGGGTCGAGCTGGTGGTCACCGACCGCGAGTGCGGGGCTGAGGCGCGGGCGCGCAGGAAGGGACGGGCCGTGGAGCGGGTGCGGTTCACGGGTGCGGGCGGCAGCGGCGACGGCGATGCGGTCTCGACGGGGAACGAAGCGACCATGCCGGGCGGCGGTGCGGCCTCGTCGGGCGACGACGATACGACCTCGTCGGGCGACGCCTCCGTGGCCTTGGCCGAACTCCTGGAGCGCCGCGGCGTGCAGGGAATACTCTTGGCCGGCTTCCTGTCGCTGGTGCCCGCGACGGTGTGCAGGGCGTATCGGGGGCGTGCGCTCAACGTCCATCCGTCGCTGCTTCCGGCGTTCGGGGGCCGAGGCATGTACGGTGCCCGCGTGCACGAGGCCGTGCTCCGCTCCGGCGCGACTGTGTCGGGGCCTACGGTCCACTACGTGAACGAGCGCTACGACGACGGACGCATCCTGGCCCAGTGGCCGGTCCCGGTGTCGCCGACCGACACGCCCGGGTCCTTGGCGGCGCGCGTGCTGGAGGTCGAGCACATCCTGTTCCCAGAGGCCGCCTGCGCCCTGGCGAGGTTTGCGACGGGCGCGGCGGGTGCGCCGGAGTTCCGTTGGCCGGCAGGGGCGGCAGGGGCCGGGTTGGGCGCGGGAACGGAGCTGGGTGCTGGGCCGGAGCTGCGGGCGCTCGCGCGGCGGGCGTTCGGCGTGGGCGCTGCATCGGGCGGCGCTCCCCGCGCGTTGGTCAGCGTGTCCGACAAGACGGGGGTGGCCGACTTCGCCAAGGCGCTGGCCGGACGGGGCTGGGAGATCGTGTCCACGGGGGGGACCGCGCGCGTCCTGCGGGAGGCGGGCGTGGCCGTGATCGAGGTGGAGCGGATCACGGGACACCCGGAGATGATGGAGGGGCGGGTCAAGACGCTCCACCCGGCCGTGCACGCGGGGATACTGGCACGCCGGGGCCACCCGGACGACAGCGCGGAGATGGCCCGCAGGGGCTACCCGACCGTCGACTTGGTAGCGATCAACCTGTACCCGTTCCGCGAGACGGTTGCCCAGCCGGACGCCACGATGGAACGCGCCATGGACAATGTGGACATCGGCGGCCCGGCAATGGCGCGGGCGGCCGCCAAGAACCACCGGGACGTGTGGGCCGTGGTGGACCCCGCCGACTACGACGCCGTCCTCCAGGCCCTGGACGCTCGCGCTTCCGTCGCCGCCGCCGAAGCCGCCCGCGCGCTCCGTCGCCGCTTGGCCGCCAAGGCGTTCCGCCACGTCTCCGCCTACGATCACGCGGTGGCGGCCTACTTGGGGCCGGAGGAACGACCGCCGACCGCTCACGTCCCGCCGTCGTCGGGGTTGCCGCCCCGTATCGCCCTCCGCCTCAGACGCCAGTCGGCCCTTCGCTACGGCGAGAACCCCGATCAAGCCGCCGCCTTCTACGAGCCGGACGCCCGGTCGCCCGTCGTCGCCCCGTCGGCGCCGGCAGCCGCTCCGTCGCCGGCCGTCCCGCTGTCGCTGGACGCCCCGGAATCGCCGGGCGGCCCGGTCCGCCCCGACCCACCGACGCCCGCAGGAATGGCGGCCCTCCGGCAGCTCGGGGGCAAGGCGCTCTCCTACAACAACATCCTGGACCTCGACGGCGCCCTGACGAGCTTGGCCCCGTTCGCCCACGCCGACCAAGCGGCGGCGTGTCTGGTCAAGCACGCCACGCCCTGCGGGCTGGCCGTGCGCCCGTCGCTGGTCGAAGCCTTCACCCGAGCGCGAGACACGGACCGCGCGTCGGCGTTCGGCTCGGTGATCGCCTTCAACCGTGTGGTGGACGCCGAGGCTGCCGCCGCGGTGGCCGCCGTCTTCGTGGAGTGCCTGGTCGCTCCCGGCTTCGCCGCCGACGCGCTGGAAGTCCTGGTCAAGAAGAAGAACCTGCGCCTCCTGGCCTTCCCCGGGACCCGATCGGACGCCGCCGACCACCCAGGCGCCGACCCCGCTCGCGATTTTCTGGCCGGCTGGGCGTCGCCCGAGGGCGGCCTTGCTCTGCGCTCGGTCCACGGCGGCTTGCTGGCCCAAACCGTGCCGCCGCCGCCGTTCCACGGACGAAGCGAGCCCGATTGGACCGTCGCCAGCCGGCGCGACCCCACGGCCCGCGAGGCCCGGGACCTGTCCTTCGCTTGGTCGGCCGTCTACGGCGTCAAGTCGAACGCGATCCTCTTGGCGAGGGAGATGGCCACGCTGGGCATCGGGGCGGGGCAGACGAGCCGCGTGGATTCGTCCAAGATCGCTGTCCGCAAGGCCAAGGACGCGGGTTTCGACGAGGCTCTTGCCGGCGCCGTCCTGGCGTCCGACGCCTTCTTTCCCTTCCGCGACGGCGTGGACGCGGCCGCGAGTGCCGGGGTGTCCGCGATCGTGCAGCCCGGCGGCTCGGTTCGCGACAAGGAGGTGGTCGCCGCGGCCGACGAGCACGGCTTGGCGATGGTCTTCACCGGGAGGCGCCTCTTCCGGCACTGAACGCGCGCCGTGGAACATTTTCGGACGTTCGTGGTATAACCTGTAAGCCGCGCGGCAACCGGTCCGCGCGACGGGCCGTCCAAAATGCAAGGGGACGTTCATGAGGAACCCAGGTTTCCGAAGGCTCGGCCACGGCGCGTCGGCAGGTCAAGGCGCTGCGACGAAGCACGGCGCTTCCGCGCTTGCAACCGCGCGCCGGCGGCTTCATCTTTCCCCAAGCCGGGCTTCGTGCCCCAAGGGAGGGGTGGCAGAGCGGCTCAATGCACCGGTCTTGAAAACCGGCGTCCTCCAAAGGACGCGTGGGTTCGAATCCCACCCCCTCCGCTGTTTCAGCCGCAGGCAAAGATCGCCATACCCGCGGAGGCAACCGTGCCTGAAAGCACCGTCGTGAGGACCCTGGAAGCCGAGATCGGGGGGGTGAAGATCGGCGGCGGCAATCCGGTTGCGGTCCAGTCCATGACGAACACGGACACCGCCGACCCCGCCGCCACCGCCGCCCAGGTCGCGGCTCTGGCCCGCGCCGGCAGCGAGCTGGTCCGCATCACCGTCAACAACAAGCAGGCGGCCGCGGCGGTTCCCGAACTCTTCCAGCGGCTGCAAGACGACGGCTGCACCGTGCCGATCGTGGGCGACTTCCACTACAACGGCCACATCCTGCTCCGCGACTTCCCCCGGACCGCCGCGCTGCTGGCCAAGTACCGGATCAACCCGGGCAACGTGGGCGCCCGCCGTCGCGACGAGAACTTCCAGTCGATCGTCCGCGTCGCCGTGGACAACGGCAAGGCGGTCCGCATCGGCGTCAACTGGGGCTCGCTGGACCAGCGGCTGCTGACCGAACTCATGGACGAGAACGGAAGGCGCGAGAAGCCCAAGAACGCCGGCGAGGTGTTGCAGGACGCCATGGTCGGGAGCGCCGTGCGCTCGGCGGACCTGGCGATGGAGACGGGGCTGGGCGCGGACCGGATCGTGCTGAGCGCCAAGGTCTCGGGCGTGCGCGACCTGATCGCCGTGTACCGCCGGCTGGCCCCGCTTCGCGACCACCCGCTTCACTTGGGCCTGACGGAAGCGGGGATGGGCGCCAAGGGGATCGTGGCCTCGGCGGCGGCGCTGTCGCCGCTCCTGCTGGACGGCATCGGCGACACGATCCGGGTGTCGCTGACGCCTCGCCCGGGCGGCGACCGGACCGAAGAGGTGCGTGTGGCCCAGCAGATCCTCCAGTCGTTGGAGATCCGCAGCTTCGAGCCACAGGTCACGGCGTGCCCGGGCTGCGGGCGCACCACCAGCACCTTCTTCCAGGAGATGACGGAGGACATCCAGGGCCACATCCGCCAGCGGATGCCCGAGTGGCGCGGCCGCTTTCCGGGGGTCGAGGATCTGAAGGTGGCCGTCATGGGGTGCGTGGTGAACGGCCCCGGCGAATCCAAGCACGCCGACCTGGGCATCTCGCTGCCGGGCACCTTCGAAGAGCCCAAGGCGCCGGTCTACGCCGACGGCGTCCACCTGCGCACGCTCAAGGGCGACGCCATCGTGGCCGAGTTCAAGGGCATCCTGAACGACTACGTGGAGCGTCGCTACGGCACGGGCGCCGCGTCGAACTCACTGCAAGCTCAAGGGAGCACAAACCCATGACCTATTCGCGCGCCACGTTGCGGGTGCTCACCGTCGTCGCCGTGCTGGCGGCGGTGGCGGCCGCGATCTACTGGCGGATTCGGCCCGAACCGCAGGACGACGCCGAGGCGTCCGACGAGCCCCAGGAGAACGCCGAAGTCGTCGAGTCGGTGCAGGAGCAGTTCAACACGGAGCTTCCCCAGCCGGTGACCGGCGCGGTCGCGGTACAGGACACGCTTTGGATATCGGTGACCGCCGAGGGGCGCGCCGAAGCCATGCGCAGGGTCGGCGTCACCGCCCAAGTCTCGGGCTACGTGGCGCAAGCGCCGGTGCGCGAGAACCAGTACGTGCGGCAGGGCGATCTGCTCGTGCTGGTCGACACCACCGAGTACGCCCTGGAGGTGGCGGCCAAGGCGGCCGCGCTGCTCAAGGCCGAGGCCGACTACCAAGCCACGGTCCTCTTCGACGACGAGATCGAGGACGAAGAGGCGCGCGCGCGCCGGGACCGGTTCGCGCGGTCCAACACCGGACTGCCGCAGGCCCAGGTCGAGCACCGAAGGGCGCTCCTCAACCTGCAGAAGACATCGGTGCGGGCGCCGTTCGGCGGGCGGGCGGCGGACCTGAAGATCGTGCCCGGCCAGTTCGTCCGAGAGGGCGACGAGCTGCTCACTCTGATCGACCTGAACCCCGCCAAGGTCGAGGTCCAGGTGCTGGGGACGGAGGTCGTGCACCTCACCGAGGGCCGCGTCGCCGAGCTGCACTTCGCCGCCTTCCCCGACACGACCTTCACGGGGCGCATCCGCACGATCAACCCCGTGGTGGACCCGGCGACCGGGACGGCCCGCGTCACGGTCCACATCCCCAACCCGAACGGGCGCATCAAGCCGGGCATGTACGCGGAAGCCCGCTTGGAGGCACAGCAGTTCCCGGATCGCATCCTGGTTCCCCGAGCGGCCGTGCTGGAGCGCAACCGGCGCACCATGCTCTTCGTGCTGGAAGACGGCCGCGCCAAGTGGCGCTACGTCACCCCCGGCCTGGAGAACGACGACGTGGTGGAGCTGCTGGAGGGCGACGAGGACTGGGTGGCGCCCGGCGAGGTCGTGCTCGTGGACGGTCACCACTACCTGACCCACGACGCCGCGGTCGAACTCGTCGACGACCCGGCGGCGGCGGGCGGGAGGCCGGGCCGGTGAGTGCGCCTGCGCGAAGAGCGTGTCGAGCGCGTCGGCCGGGCGTGGCGTCCCTCCGGTGGGCCGCGGCGGCGTGGCTCCAAGGGCTCGCGGCGGCGGCGCTCTTTTCGGCGGTGCCGGCGGCGCCCGTGGCGTCCGCCCAGGAGCCCGTGATCCTGACGCTGGGAGACGCGCTAGCCCGGGCCGCGGACCACAACCCCCGGTACCGCCAAGCCCTCAACCAGGTCGACTTGGCCGGCCCCCAGGCACGCGCCGCTTGGGGCGCCTTCCTGCCCAACTTGAGCCTGAGCTACAGCACCGGTCAGCGGTTCAGCCGCGAGCCCACCGCCGTGGACTTCTTCGGCAACCCCATCGAAAACACCGACCTGCAAACTCGGATATCGTCGGACGCCAGCCAGTACCTTTCTATGAGCATGGACTTGTTGCAGGGCGGAGCGCGCTTCCACGCCTTGGGCGAGGCCCGCGCCCAGGCCAGCGTCACCCGCAGAACCGGCGAACGCGAGCTGAACGCCGTCTTGGCCGAGGTCCAGCGGCAGTTCCTGACGGCCCAGCGCCAGAAGGCCCGCGTGGCGGTGGAGCTCGAGCTGCTGGCCGCGCGGGAGCGGGACGTGGAAGCGACCCGAAGGCGCTTCGAGCTGGCCACGGTCGGCCGGTCCGACCTGCTGGGAACGCAGCTGGAGCTGGAGACCCAGCGCGCGGCCGTGATCCAGGCTCGTGGCGAGTTCGACAAGGGACTTCTGGCGCTCGCCAGGGCGATCGGCGACCCGGGGCTGTCGAAGATCGACGTGGCGGCGGGCGATCCGGAGCCCTTCGACCCGGCCACGCTGGACCTGGACGGACTGGTGGAGCTGGGGCGGCGCGAGAGTCCCCAGGTCGGCGAGGCCGCGGCCACCCTGTCGCTCCGCCAAGCCTCTTTGCGCAACCGGAAGGCTGCGCGGTGGCCCACCTTGAGTCTGAACTCGAACTTCTACCGCAACGCGTTCGGCCAAGACCAAACGGCGCTCTTCGACCTCCTGGAGGTGAACTTGAGCCCCGACGACTTCCGGGCGTCGATTGGCTTGTCGGTTAGCATTCCCATCTTCACGCGGTTCGAGACCTCGCGGTCGATCGCCGAGGCGGACGTTCAGCTTCGGAACGCCGGAGAAGCGATGCGCCAGACCGAACTCGAAGTCGAAGAGCAGATTCGGGCGCGCTACGTGGACCTGGAGACCGCGTGGGCCACCGTCCAGGAGCGGGACCGCAGGCTGGAGATCGCGCGCGAACGGTTGCGCATCGTCCGCCAGGAGTACCAGCTGGCCACCAAGAGCGTGGAGGACCTGCGCACCGCCGTCCGGGAAGAGGCGTCGGCGCTGCGCGACGTCGTGGATCAGCGCTACGAGTTCGCCACGGCCCTGGTGGGGCTCTACGAGGCCGCCGGCACGGTGGCGCGGGAGGCGGGCGTGACGCCGGTCGGGGCGGGGAACTGACCCGTGTCGATCCCCCGCGCCTCCACCCGCCGGCCCGTGGCCGTCGCCATGCTCTTCCTGGCGGTGGTGCTGCTGGGGATCATCTCCTACACGCGCCTTCCGATCGACCTGCTCCCGGACGTGAGCTTCCCGCGGCTGGTGGTCCACACCGCCTACCCCGACGTGGCGCCGGCGGAGGTGGAGCGGCTGGTCACGGAGCGGATCGAGTCGCAGGCGGCCGCAGTGCCCGGCGTCGAGAAGATCACCTCCGTCTCCCAAGAAGGGGTCAGCTTGGTGACCCTGCGCTTCGCGTGGGGCACCGACATGGACTTCGCCGCGCTGAACGTGCGCGAGCGGCTGGACAACATCCGGGACATCCTGCCCGAGACCTCCGAACGGCCCACGATCTTGCGCGTGGACCCCCAGGCCGAGCCCGTACTGACGGTCTCCGTGGCCGGCGGCCGCGACCTGTGGCAGACGAAGGAGATCGCCGAGACCGTCTTCCGGCGTCGGCTGGAGCAGCTGGACGGCATTGCTCAGGCGTCCGTCACCGGAGGGCTGGACCGCGAGATCCACGTGGAGGTGGACCCGGCGCTGCTGGAGGCGTACCAAGTCACCTTGGAAGAGGTGTCCACGGCGCTCGACCAGGCCAACTACTCGTCGCCGGGCGGCACGATCCTGCGGGGCCGGTACCGCTACCCGCTGCGAACGCTGGGCGAGTTCCAGACTGTGGCCGAGATCGGCGACGTGGTGGTCAGCCGCGACCCGGCGGACCCGCCGGGGGCCGGTGCAGGGTCGCGGGGCGGGGAGGAAGGCGAGGAGCCCAAGCAGCGCTTGGTGCGCCTGTCGGACGTGGCCGCCGTGGTGGACGGCTTCGAGGAGCGCGAGGCGATCGCGCGCTACGACGGCGCCGAGTCGGTCGGGATCCTCGTCTTCAAGGAGTCGGGGGCGAACACGGTGGCTGTCTCCGAGTCGGTGCAGCAGACGCTCGACCTTCTGCGCGAGCAGTACCCCGAGTTCACCGTGGAGATCGCCTCCAACCAAGCCGGCTTCATCGCCGACTCGATCAGCAACGTTGTCCAAGCCCTGATCCTGGGCGGGATGCTGGCGTTCGTGGTGCTCTTCTTCTTCCTGCGCGACCCGCGCTATCCGGTGGCGGTGGCCCTGGCGATCCCGATCTCGGTGGTCGGCACCTTCGCCCTCATGGAGGCGTTCGGCGTCTCGCTCAACATCATGAGCCTGGGGGGGCTCGCGCTGGGCGTCGGGATGCTGGTGGACAACTCGATCATCGTGCTGGAGAACATCTTCCGGCACCGCCAAGCCGGCATGGGCATCGTGGAGGCCGCGGCCCGGGGCGCCGAAGAAGTGCAGGGGGCGATCACCGCAGCGACGCTCACCACGATCTCCGTCTTCGGCCCGATCATCTACGTGGAGGGCGTGGCCGGCGAGCTCTTCGGCGCCCTCTCGCTGGCGGTGGCCTTTTCGCTGCTGGCCAGCCTGGCGGTGGCGCTGACCCTGCTGCCCACCATGGCCGGCCACTTCACGGGTCGGGTCGGCCGCGCCGACCGACCAGACCGCGCGCGCACGCCGTGGCCGGTCGCGTTCTGGCAGTGGTCGCGTCCCGCGCGTCCGCCCCGGAGCGTCTTCGCACGGCTGCTGCACGGGCTCCGCGCGGCGTTGCGGCTGGTCGTCTGGGCTGCGGCCTGGATCGCCTTTGCGCCCTGGTGGCTGCTTCGCACCGCGGCGGCCCTGGTGCCCCAGCTGGTCCGCTTCTGGGCGGAGACGGTGGGCCGAATCCTCCAGGTCGTCTTCTCGCCGCTCTTCGCCGCGTTCGACCGGGCCTTCGGCGCCTTCGCCGTCTGGTACCACGGCCGTCTGGCGGCGGCGCTGGACCGCAAGGGAGTGGTCTTGGCCGCTGCCGGGGGCACGCTCGCCGGCGTCCTCGTTCTGGCGGCGTCTCTGGACCGCGACCTGTTGCCCAACGTGGACCAAGGCGCCTTCGACGTGCGGATCGAGCTGCCCGAAGGCACGTCCCTGGAAGCCACCACCGAAGCCGCGGAGACCGTGGAAAGGCGGCTGCTCCCCGATCCGCAGGTGGCCGCCGTCTTCGGCCGCATCGGCCGCGACGTGCGCGCCCAGGGCAGCGAAGGCGAGGCCGCAGGCGTCAACACGGCCCTGTTGCAGGTCAGGCTGGCCGACGGCGCCGTCACGGAAGAGGTGATCCGCCGGGCGCGCGACGTGCAGGGGAACGTCACCGGCGGCGTCCTGTCGTTCGAGACGGGCCAAGCCACGGCGCTGGGACAGATCCTGGGAGGCAGCGAGTCGGACATCGCGGTCCGCGTGCTGGGAGAGGACTTGGACCAGGCGTACGGCTTCGCCGAGGCCGTGGAGCGCCGGCTGGGAGGCGTGTCCGAAGTGCGCAACGTTCGCATCGGCTCCGAGCGAGGCCAGCCCCAGTATCAGGTCTCCATCGACCGAGAGGCCGTAGCGCGCTTCGACCTCGAGCCGCGCCAGGTGGCCGAGACGATCGAGACCGCCATGCGGGGCAAGCGCGCCACGGAGTTCGTGGACTTCGACCGCAAGATCGCCGTCATGGTGCGGCTCCCGGACGCCCTTCGCTACGACGCCTCCACCTTGGACGGCCTTCAAGTGCGCGGCGTCCCGCTGCGCGAGGTGGTTCACGTGCGGGAAACCGTGGGGCCGGCGGAGATCCGTCGCGAAGAGCAGGGAAGAGTCGTCACCGTCTACGCCGACGTGGCTTCGGGCGGCTTGGCGGGCGCCATCGTTGCGGTCGAAGATGCCCTGGCGGGGCTGGAACCGCCCAGGGACACGCGGATGGAGGTGGGCGGCGAGAACGAGGAGATGCGTCGGTCGTTCCGCGACTTGATCTTCGCGTTCGGCTTGGCCCTGCTTCTGGTCTACATGATCCTTGCAGCCCAGTTCGAGTCGTTCGTGCACCCGTTCACGATCCTCATGGCGGTGCCGCTGGCGCTGGTGGGCGCCGTCCTTGCGCTGGCGCTGGCCGGACAGGGGCTCAACACGATGAGTCTGATCGGAGTCGTGATCCTTGTGGGGATCGTGGTCAACGATGCCATCGTGAAGGTGGACTTCATCAACCAGGCGCGAGCACGGGGGGCCGGCCTTCGCGAGGCGATCCTCCGGGCGGGCGAGGTGCGCCTGCGGCCGATCGTCATGACTACCGTCACCACAGTGCTGGGCCTTCTGCCGATGGCGCTGGGGATCGGTCGGGGGGCTGACCTGCGCGCCCCGATGGCGGTGGCCGTGATCGGCGGCCTGGTCGTGGCCACGGCCCTGACGCTGATCGTCGTCCCCGTCGTGTACGCCGCCGTCGAAGACCTGCGCCGGCTGATCGCGGGCGGTGGGCCGAAGGAAGCGGAATCGCCGTGATCCGCATGAGCATCCGCCGTCCCGTGGCCGTCGCCATGGGCTACTTCGCGGTCGCGCTCCTGGGGGTCGCGGCGTGGGGGAACATCCCGGTCGAGCTGCTTCCCGACGCGCGTCTGCCTCGGCTCGACGTGGCGGGCGAATGGCCGGGCGCGTCGCCCGAGACCGTGGAGGCGTTCCTGACCTCGCCGGTCGAGGCCGTGATCCAGCAGGTCCAGGGCGTGGAGAAGGTCACGTCGGTGTCGCAAGAGGGGCGGGCTCGGGTCACGGTGGAGTTCGACCGCGAGACCGACATGGACTTCGCCCGGCTGGACCTCTCCGAGCGGCTGGCCACCTTGGAAGAGAGTCTGCCGCCGGGCGTGCGGCGCGTGCTGATCGAGCCGTACGTGCCCGAGGCGTTCCAAGACGCGCAACGGCCCATGCTGAGCTACACCTTCACGGGTCCCCGCACGCTGGAGTCGCTGCGGCAGCACCTGGACGACGTGGTGATCCCCGAACTCGCCCGGGTCGAGGGGGTGGCCACCGTCCGGGCCTACGGCGGTCGGGAGCGCCTCTTGGAGGTCGAGCTGAACCGCGAACTCATGGCGGCGATGCGGGTCACGCCCCAAGCGGTGGCGGGTCGGCTGGGGTCCCTGGACCTGGTGCGCGAGGCCGGAAGCGTCCGCGACGGCGGGCGCGAGTGGACGGTCACGATCCGCAACCGCCCCGGCTCCGCCGAGGACATTCGGAACGCCGTGGTGAACAGCCGGGACGGGCGCATCGTCCGGGTCGCCGACATCGCGGTCGTCCGGGACACCTACGAGGATGTTCGGGGCTACAACCGGGTGAACGGACGGCCCGCGGTCAGCATGTACGTCACCAAGGAGATCGGGGCCAACACGGTGCGCGTGGCCGACGGGGTCAAGGCGCGGATCGCCGCCGTCAAGCTCCGGAACCCGCCCAACACCCGGTTCATCCTGAACTGGGACGAGAGCCGCCAGATCCGGCGCCAGCTGTCGGACCTGCGGAACCGAGCCGCCGTCTCGGTGGTCGTGATCTTCGGGGTCCTTCTGCTCTTCCTCCGCTCGTTCCGGTCCGCTGTCGTGGTCTTCGCCACGATCGCCTTCTCGATCCTCATTTCGCTCAACCTGATCTACTTCTCGGGCCTGTCCCTGAACCTTCTCACGCTCATGGGCCTGGCCATGGGGTTCGGGCTCATCGTGGACAACTCCATCGTGGTGCTGGAGAACGTCTATCGACGATGGCAATCGGGCCGCACCCCCGACGAGGCCATTCACGAGGGCGCGTCGCACGTGGTCCTCCCGATCATGGCCGCCACCGCCACCACGCTCATCGTGTTCGTGCCGTTCGTCTACATGCAGGACGAGCTGCGCGTCTTCTACGTGCCGCTGGCGATCGTGGTCGCCCTCACGCTGCTGGCGTCGCTGGCGGTGGCGTTCACCTTCATCCCGGCTCTGGTCAAGAAGCTGCTTCCGACGCTGGGATCGGGATCGCGCGCGTCGGGCTTCGCCTACGCGTCCGGCGTGCCGCCCGCCCCCGGCGAGACCTCCGCCGACTCCGGCGACCCGCCCGCCCGCCCCCCCTTCTACGAGCGCTTCTACCGAGGCTTGGTCACGCGCACGCTGCGCTGGCCTTGGCTCACGGTGGGTCTGGGCTTGGGCGCCTTGGGCGGTTCCTGGTACCTGTTCGACGAGTACGTGACGCGGGGCAGGATCTGGGGAGGGGGCTGGGGCCAGGAGACCTACATCAGCATCAACATTCGACTTCCCCGGGGTTCGGACTTGGAGCGCACCGACCAGCTGACCCGCTACTTCGAAGAGCGCCTGCGCCAGATGCCCGAGGTGGAGAGGTTCACGGCCAACGTCGAAGAGGAAGGTGCCCGAATGCGGGTCACCTTCCCGGAGGAGCTGGAAAACACGATGGTGCCCGTGGCGATCAAGGATCAGCTCTTCGCCTTCTCGCTGGGGTTCTCGGGAGCGGACGTGCGCGTGTACGGGTTCGGCCCGTCGTTCTACGGGGGCGGAGGGTCGGCGCCCACCTACCGTATTCAGGTGCTGGGCTACAACTACGAGAAGGTGCGGGACATCGCCGAGGACTTGGGCAGCCGTCTGACCCGACTGCCCCGCGTTCGCGACGTGGACACCAACGCTTCGCGCGGCTGGGGCTACGAGCGCGACAAGGCGTCCGAGTTCGCCGTCGCCGTGAAGCGGGACCTGCTGGCTCGCCACGACCTGACCGTTTCCCAGCTGGTGGGCCAGATCCAGGCGGCTGTCATGGGCCAGGTCAGCCTCAGCACGATGAAGATCGGAGGCGAAGAGGTCCGCTACGACGTGAAGCTGGAGGGCAACCGCGAGGTGGACCTGCTGGAGCTGGAGCAGACCCTGGTCGTGACCCCCTCCGGACAGCCCGTCCGCCTGGGCGAGCTGGTCGAGATCGAGCCCCGCGACGTGCTGGCCAACATCAACCGGGAAGACCAGCAGTACGAGCGGTCCGTGGCCTACGAGTTCCGAGGTCCCTACAAGCTGGGCGACTTGGTGCACAACACGGTCATCGACGCCACCGAGGTGCCTCCCGGCTACACCGTCAAGAAGTCGGACCGCTGGCGCTGGTCGGTCGAGGAGCAGTCCCAGCTCCGCTTGGTGCTGCTGGTCTCGATCTTCCTGGTCTACATGGTCACCGCCGCCCTCTTCGAGTCCCTGCTGCTGCCGCTCTGCGTGTTGCTGGCCGTCCCCATGGCGCTCATCGGCGTCTTCATGATCTTCTTCTTCACCGACGCCCACTTCACGCGCGAAGCGTGGATCGGCGTCATCATGATGGGGGGCATCGTCGTCAACAACGCGATCCTGCTGGTGGACCACGTCAGCCGAATCCGAAGGGAACGCGGCCTGGGGCTGGAGCCGGCTATCGTCCAGGGCACGGTGGAGCGCGTGCGGCCCATTCTCATGACCTCCACGACCACGATCCTGGGAATGCTGCCCCTGGTGCTGCTCAGCGACTCGGCCAACTCGAACATCTGGAACGCCCTGGCCTACGCCCTCATCGGCGGCCTCCTGTCGTCCACCTTCCTGGTGCTGACGGCGACCCCGGCCCTGTACCTGCTCTTCGAACGCCACAAGGAGAGACGCTCGCGCGCGGCGGCGGCGTGAGGCTGCGCTTCGCCCCCTCGCCCACGGGGTCCCTGCACGTGGGCGGCGCCCGCACGGCGCTCTTCAACTGGCTGCTGGCCCGCAGGCACGGGGGTGCCTTCGTCCTGCGCATCGAGGACACCGACCGGGACCGCAGCCGCCCCGAGCACATGGACGCCATCGTGAACGGGCTAGCCTGGCTGGGGCTGGACTGGGACGAGGGCCCCTTCTTCCAGGCGGCCGGAGCGGAGCGGCACCGACGGGACGCCCTGGCGCTGCTGGGGGCGGGCCGCGCCTACCGGGACTTCACCCCGCAGGCGGAGTTCGCGCAGGCCCGGGCAGAGGCCGTGGCGGCGGGGCAGGGCTCGGTCGCGCGGCTGCCGCGGCAGCTGGCGGGGCGGGTCTCAGTCGAAGAGGGGGAGCGGCGGGCACGGGCGGGCGAACCCTGCGCGATCCGCTTCAAGGTGCCCGACGGGGTGACGGCTTGGGACGACTTGGTGCACGGCCCGGCGCGCTTCGAGAACGCCGAGATCGAGGACTTCGTGATCCTGCGAAGCGACGGTTCGCCCACCTACAACCTGGCCGTCGCGTCCGACGACGCGGAGGCGGCGATCACGCATGTGGTCCGCGGCGACGACCACCTCTCCAACACGCCCAAGCAGCTCCTGCTCTACCAAGCCTGGGGACGTCCGGCGCCGTCGTTCGGCCACTTGCCGATGATCCTCGCGCCCGGCGGCCGGCGCCTGTCCAAGCGGCACGGCGCCCAGTCGGTGGAGGCCTTCCGGGCGCAGGGCGTGCTGCCCGACGCCATGACCAACTTCCTGGCGCTTCTGGGCTGGTCGCCCGGCACGGACGAAGAGCTGCTGTCGCCCGACGAGCTCGTGTCCCGGTTCTCGCTGGATCGCGTCCTCAAGAAGGGGGCCGTCTTCGACGCGGAGAAGCTCCGCTGGCTGAACGGCCGGCACATGGCCCGCATGACGACGGAGGAGTTGGCCGCCGCGCTGCGCGAGTGGACGGCAGGGCACGGCCGGCACGTTGCGGGGTCGCCGCCCGTGCCCGCGCTCGCGGCGGAGTCGCCCAGCCCGCCTCGGTCCGCTCCGTCCGCCGCCGCCCCTGCGCCCGTCGCCGCCCTCCCCGAGGCCTCGTTCCGGCGGATGGTCGCCGCACTGGCGCCCCGAAGCCGCACCCTGGCCGAGATGGCGGAGGCGGCCCGCCCCTACGTGGCGCCGCTGGAAGGCTACGACCCCAAGGCCGTCCGCAAGGCGTGGCGGCGGGACCCGGCCTGGACCACGGCCCTGTTGACGGACGCCGCGGCGGTGCTGGCCCGCGCTCCTTGGCGCGAGGAGCCCCTGGAGGAGGCGTTGCGGGGGCTGGCCAGCGAACGAAACGTGGGTGCCGGCAAGGTCTTCCAGCCGTTGCGCGTGGCGCTGACGGGGGCGTCCGCCAGCCCCGGAATCGTGGACGTGCTGATGATCTTGGGCCGGGACCGCTCGCTTCGGCGGGTGGAAGCGGCCGCCTCCCGGCTTCGGAAGGCGTCGAACTGATTGCTCCCCGGGGAGCGGGCGTGTATCATTCCCGCTTGCCGATTCGCCCGTTCCCGTTCCGCCCGCCGAATGCGACACGTCCCGAAGCCAGCTGTCCCCACCTCCCAAAACGCTGCGGTTCGGGTCGCCCCCAGGCTGACGGGCGTCGAGCGAGACATCCTGGACTTCATGGTGCTCTACCTGCGCACCCACACTTACCAGCCGTCGATTCGGGAGATCGGCGAACAGTTCGGGATCAAGAGCACCAAGACCGTCTCCGAGCACCTTCAGTCCCTGGCCGACAAGGGGTTCTTGGAGCGCGACCCGTCTCGATCCAGAGGAGTGCGGATCGTGGGCCTGGACCTGAACCCGCAGACGGTGACGGTGCCGTGCTACCGGGACTTGGAGGAAGCCGCCAGCGGTCGTCGGACCGGCGCCCGCCGGGGACAGGCGCCCCCGAGCCTGTCCCTGGACCGACAGCTCGTGGGGGGCAAGGGATGCTTCATGGTGCGATGTCCCGGCAATCGGCTCGCCGCCGCGGGGATCGAAGACGGCGACTTCCTGGTGATCGAACCGGTGCTGGCCGAAGAGCTGTCCACCGGCGAGGTCGTCGCGGCCCGAGTGGGCGGCGTCCACGACTACTATCGTCTGCGTCGCAACGGCGGCGAAATGTCCCTGTACGCGATCGGCCGCCCGCCTGCCGGCGCCGCGCCCGCCTCCACCCGGGTGAAGTCGTCGTCCCTGCTGCTGGTCGGCCGCGTGTCGGCGATCTACCGACGGATGGACGCGGTCCCGTTCACGGGCAGCGACGCCACGCACTAGCGGTGCTTCGCCGGCTTGGTCGGGTGCGTCGCCAAGCTCGTCGCGGCCCTGCCGGCGACCCGGCCCCACTGGCGACGGCGGTGCTGTAGCAATGCGTGAGTTCAACATGGAGGGCCCGGTAGTCGCGGAGGACCACTACCACATTCCGCCGCTGGACCGCGTGGACCTGGCCGAAGTCCGGCGGCTCGTTGCGCGAAACCGCTACTTCGTGCTTCACGCGCCCCGGCAGACCGGAAAGACCTCCGCTCTCCTGGCGCTCCGGGACCTTCTGAACGCCGAGGGCGACCACGGTTGCGTCTACGTCAACGTCGAGGGCGCAATGACGGCGCGCGAAGACGTGGAAGCCGCGATCCGGACTGTCCTGAGCGAGCTGGCCGAGACGGCCCACGAGGCGCTGGGCGACACGCGCCTGGGCGAACTGTGGCCCGACGTGCTGGCCAAGGCCGGCGGACACAGCGCCCTGCGCATTGCACTGAGTCGCTGGAGTCGGGCGACCGACAAGCCGCTGGTTCTGCTGATCGACGAGATCGACGCACTGGTGGGCGATTCTCTGCTGGCAGTGCTGCGGCAGCTGCGCGCGGGCTACCACCTCCGGCCCGATGGGTTCCCCCAGAGCGTCGTGCTGTGCGGGGTCCGCGACGTCAGGGACTATCGAATCCGCTCGGGCTCGGCCAACATGGTGGTGGCCGGGGGCAGCGCCTTCAACGTGAAGGCCAAGTCGCTGCGGCTGGGCGACTTCTCCCGCGCCGAGGTCGTCGAACTTCTTGGGCAGCATACCGAAGAGACGGGACAAGCGTTTGCCCAAGCGGCGCAGGAGGCGGTGTGGCGGCGCACCCGAGGCCAGCCCTGGCTGGTCAACGCACTGGCACACGAGACGTGCTTCGCCGGGGGGCGTTCGGAGGACCGTTCGCGGCCGGTCGAGGAGGACGACGTAGTGGCGGCCCAGGAGGCGCTGGTCGCGCGTCGCGAGACGCATCTGGACCAGCTGGCGGACAAGTTGCGGGAAGGGCGGGTGCGACGCGTGGTGGAGCCGCTGCTGGCGGGCACGGACAAGCCGGAGTCCTCCGGACGCGATCTGGAATACGTCCGGGACTTGGGGCTGGTGGCGCAGGACCCGCCGGTCCGGATCGCCAACCCGATCTACGCAGAGGTGGTGCCGCGCGAGCTTGCATGGATCGCCCAAGAGGAGCTTCCGCACGATCCCGCGTGGTACGTGAACGCGAAGGGCGGCCTGGAGATGCACAAGTTGCTGGACGCCTTCCAGGAGTTTTTCAGGGAGCACTCCGAGCACTGGATGGAGCGGTTCCAGTACAAGGAGGCCGGGCCACCGCTGCTGTTGCAGGCGTTCCTTCAGCGCGTCGTCAACAGCGGCGGGCGAATCGAGCGCGAGTATGGCCTGGGCCGAGGACGGACGGACCTGCTGGTGCTGTGGCCGGGCGACCAGCGCACGGGCAGGTACGTGGTCGAGTGCAAGGTTCGGCACGGCCGCCGCAGCCTGGAGCGCACCGTGGCCGAAGGCGTGGAGCAAACGGCTGCCTACATGGACCGCTGCAACGCCGAAGCGGGCTGCTTGGTCGTCTTCGACCGCAGCGAGGAGCGCAGCTGGGCCGACAAGGTCTTCCGCGAGAGCCGAACGGCCGAGGGCGGGGCGGAGGTCGCGGTCTGGGGGATGTGAGGTGGGGTGACGCGGAGGGCTACCGGTCCGCCAGCGGGTCGGTGGTGGCGGGGCGGCGCCGTCGCCGGGGCTTCTTCACGACGGCCTTGGCGGGCACGCCGACGTACACGGTGTTGGGCTTCGTGTCCCGCGTGACGAGAGCGCCGGCGCCGATCATGGAGTTGGACGCCAGGGTGGTGCCGGCTAGAACCGTGGCGTGGTAGGCGATGCGGACGCCGTCTTCGATCACGGTTTGCGGCGTGCGCACCTCCCGGCCCTCGCTGATGTGGTGGCTGTGGGAGTACACGTTCACGTAGTCGGACACGGAGGATCGGTCTCCGATGCGGATCCCGCCGCGGTCGTCCAGCAGCACGTGGCGGTGCACCACGACGTCGTCGCCCACTTCCAGTCCGTAGCCGAAGGTGAGCTTCACGAAGTGGAACGCCTTGAAGTTGCGTCCGCAGCGCTTGAAGATCCGTCGCGCGAGGATGCGCCGAAGCTTGACCCCCAGATGGACGTTCTCTCCCAGCGGACTCTTGTCGAACATCTCCCAAAGCCAGATCAGCGGCTTGACCCGGTAGTAGCGGTCCAAGTCCGTCTCGGCATAGTATTCGGGCTCCAAGGTGACGTTCCGAGGGTCCATCTGGTCGGCCAGTATCCGAGCGCCCAGCGGTGCGCCGTCGCCGTCCTCGGGTCCGCCCGGAAGCTCGGGTCCGCCCGGAAGGTATATCTCGCGGAGCACCTTCCGGCAAAACTCGTTGCGATCCGTCCCGGGGTCGGCCAACTCTTCGTCCAGTCGGGCGATCCATCGGTCGTACCGCGCCTGGACGGGCTCCGGAATGGGCGCGTCGCGCAAAGGCAGGAAGCGGTACTCGCTGGTGGACAGCATAGCGGCGACGCTGGGCGGCGTGGTCGGGGGGGAGAGGAACGGACCGAGGGGATGCGGACCATGTGCTGGAAGATGTTCCGGCAAATGTAACACGCGCACGGCCCCGCGCCCGCCCGCCTTGCCTTCTCGGGCCGCTGTGGCTTCCTTCCCAGTCATGCACGACGTGTTGTGGGCCCGCGTGAAGCGGAAGATCGAGAGTCTGCCCGAGGCCCAGGTCTACCAGGTCCTGGACTACATCGAGTTTCTGGAGTCCAAGTACGCCCAGGCGGACATGGAGAAGCAGGCGACGGGGTTGCAGCGCTTGGCCGAAGGGCTGGAGGACCGGCTCCGGAAACGCGCCTTCAACCCGTCCAACATCCGCGAGGCGTTCCAGCTGATCGCGGCGGCGGACCGCGCCTTGAGCGGCGTTGCGCGAGCGGGCCGCGAAATCCTGGGCGACTTCGCCGACGGGGTGAAGGGCGGCGAGTCCGGCGAATCGACGGCGGAACAGGCGGATGCGGATTCCGGGCCGGGCGAAACCGTCGACGAGGTCGCGCGCACCCGGCGTTCCGACGAGTCCTCGGACGAGCCTTGACGCTGCGCGCCGACTCGCAACTTCGACCTCGCCGACCACCGGGAGGCCGCCGGCCCACGAGACGCCACTGGCCCAGCCGTTGACGGCGCGGGCGGCTCCTGGGTAGCTTGGCCAATGCCGGTCCTCAAGGAAGCCCTCACCTTCGACGACGTCCTGCTGGTGCCGGGGCATTCGCGGGTCCATCCGAAGGACACGAGCGTCGCCACCCGCCTTACGCGACGGATCGCCTTGCAGGTGCCCCTGGCGTCGGCGGCGATGGACACGGTCACCGAGGCCCGCATGGCCATTGCGCTGGCCCGCGAGGGCGGCGTGGGCGTGGTCCACAAGAACATGTCCGTCGAGCGCCAAGCCGAGGAAGTCGACCGGGTCAAGCGCTCCGAGAGCGGCATGATCCTCAAGCCGATCACGCTGAGTCCCGACGCCTCGCTTCGGGACGCCCACCAGCTCATGGCCCGGTTCTCGATCAGCGGCGTGCCCGTCGTCGAGGAGCCCGGCGGCACGCTGGTGGGGATCGTGACCAACCGCGACCTCCAGTTCGAGTCCGACCTGGACCGCCCCGTGGCCTCGCTCATGACAAGCGAAGACCTGGTGACCGCCCCCGCCGGCACCACGCTGGACGAGGCGGAGAAGATCCTGCACCGGCACCGCATCGAGAAGCTGCCCGTCGTGGACGATCGCGGGCGGCTCCAAGGCCTGATCACCGTGAAGGACATCTTCAAGCGCCGGCAGTTTCCGCGCGCCTGCAAGGACAGGCACGGTCGACTTCGGGTCGGGGCCGCGGTCGGGGCCGCGCAGGAAGACGTGGACCGCGCCCGAACGGTCGTGGACGCCGGTGCCGACTTCGTGGTGGTGGACACGGCCCACGGCCACTCGGAGGGGGTGCTCCAAGCCGTGGCCCGGTTGCGCGACGCCTTTCCGGACGTGGACTTGGTGGCGGGCAACGTGGGCACGGCGGAGGGCGCGGCGGCCCTGGCGGAGCGGGGCGCCGACGCGGTCAAGGTGGGCGTGGGGCCGGGCTCCATCTGCACCACGCGGGTCGTGACGGGGGTCGGCGTGCCCCAGCTCACCGCGGTTCTGGACGCGGTGCAAGGGGTGGCGGACCAGGTGCCCGTCCTGGCCGACGGGGGCGTCCGCTACTCGGGCGACATCGTGAAGGCGCTGGCCGCCGGCGCTTCTTGCGTCATGGTGGGCTCGGCGCTGGCGGGCACGGAAGAGTCGCCGGGGGAGGCGTTCCTGCTGGAGGGACGCCGCTTCAAGACGGTGCGGGGCATGGGCTCGCTTTCGGCCATGGAAGAGGGATCCGCGGACCGCTACTTCCAAGAGCCGGGCACGGCGGTGCGAAAGCTCGTGCCCGAGGGGATCGAAGCCCGCGTGCCCTACAAGGGACCAGTGTCGGACACGGTCTTTCAGCTGGTGGGCGGGCTGCGGAGCGGCATGGGCTACTGCGGGGCGGCCGACTTGGCCGAGCTGCGGGCCAAGGCGCGGTTCGTGCGGGTGACCTCGGGCGGGCTCCGGGAGTCGCACCCGCACGACGTGACGATCACACGCGAGGCGCCGAACTACACGCACTGATGCGCTGCACGCCGATGGGCCGCCCGCCGCGTTCCGGCAGACGCCGGGGCTTCGCGCGGTCGTTCGCGCGTTCGATGGCGCTCCTGGTCGGGCTGGGCGCGACCGCGTGCGCCAAGCGCCAGCCTCCGCCCCCGCCTTCGCCGGACTACTTGGCGTCGCTGGACGGGAGCGAGTCCGATGCCGGGAGCGCCGCCGCGAACCCGGCAGCCCGAGTGCCGGCGCGGCCCCGTTCGGGAGCGCCGCCGCGCGTGGGCAGCGACTTGGAGGGGGACCCGATCCTGGCGTCGCCCTGGGCCCGTCACGAAGACATCGAAGACGACATCGACTGGTGGCTGAACTTCTGGCAGAACCGCGAGAGCGGGACCTTCCAGCGTTCGCTTGCGCGCATGGGTCGCTACGAGACCTTCGTCGTCGCCGAGCTGGCGGAGCGCGGACTGCCGCCGTCGCTTCGCTACCTGCCGGTCATCGAGGCCGCCTACAACCCCACGGCGCTGTCGCCCGCGGGTGCGGCCGGGCTGTGGCAGTTCATGCCGGCGACGGCGCGCTGGCTGGGGCTGGAGGTCGGACCGCTCCTGGACGAGCGCTTGGACCCGTACGCGGCCACGCCCCGGGCCGTGGAGTACTTGGCGCGCTTGAACCGGCAGTTCGGCTCTTGGTTCCTCACCTTGGCGGCCTACAACTCGGGACCGGGCAGGGTGGAGCGGATCATCCGCGAGCACGGCGGCGGCCGCCCCAGGGACGACGCCATGTTCTGGCGGATCCGCGAGAAGCTGCCCCGCGAGACCCGCAACTTCGTGCCCAAGTACCTGGCCGCCGTTCGGATTGCGGAAGACCCCGCGGCCTTCGGCCTGGACGGATTAGACCCGGACCCGCCCCAGGCCTTCGACGTGGTGGAGGTCGACGGGCCGGCGTCGGCGGACGTGATCGCCGGCGCGGCGGGCGCGGAAGAAGAAGACGTGCTGTTCCTGAACCCGCAACTGGTGCGCGGCCTGATTCCGGCGGGGAGGGCCGTGCCGGTGCGCCTGCCGCCGGGTCTGGGCGCCGGCTTCGCCGAGCGGTTCGCCGCCATCCCCCCAAACCGGCGCGTGTCGTTCGTGGAACACGCGGTGGCGGCCGGCGAAACTCTGTCGGAGATCGCCGAGACCTACGAGGTGTCGCTGGCCGACCTCCGCGCCGCGAACCCGGACGTCGAGCCCCGCCGGCTCCGGATCGGCGCCTTGCTGGTGGTGCCCCGGCCGGGCGTCGTCGCTCCGACCGCGCCCCGCGTGCACGTGGTGTCGGCGGGGGAGAGCCTGTGGCTGATCGCCCGCGAGTACGACGTGTCGCTGGACAGCCTGCGCAGGCACAACGGACTGGATCTGGACGAACTCCTGCGCCCGGGAGACGAGCTGCGTATCCCGCCTTCGTGACGTTGCGCCCTACCGCCGCCGCCAGGCGCCCGATCGTCCCCCGGACTTCTCCACCAGCTCCACCGACTCGATCCTCATGCCCCGGTCGGCGGCCTTGAGCATGTCGTAGACCGTCAGGAGCGCGACGGAGACTGCCGTCAGCGCCTCGATCTCCACGCCCGTCGGGCCGTCCACCGTCGCGACGGCCGTGGCGCGCACCCCCGGAAGCGACCTGTCGGGCTCCACGTCCACCTGCACATGGGCGCCGGGAAGGACGTGGCAAAGAGGGACCAGGTCGGCGGCCCGCTTGCCGCCCATGACGCCGGCCACCCGCGCGACCTGCTCCACGTCGCCCTTGGGGTTGCCGCCCTCGGCCAGCAGGCGAAACGCCTCGGGCGAGCAGCGCAGCACGCCCCGGGCCACCGCCCGTCGCCGGCTCGCGGCCTTGCCGGTCACGTCCACCATGGCGGCCTTGCCGTGGGCGTCCAAGTGCGTCAGGGAGGGAGGGGCGTCGTCCTTCACGACCGGCGCGCTCCCGCAGTCGTCCGACCCGCCCCCGCAGCGGTCAGCGTGTCCTCCAAGTCCAGAAGCAGCGTGGAGACGAGGAGCTGTGGGTTCACGTTGCCCAGGGCGAGCATCCGCGCCTCTTCCGCTTGGCCGACGGCGCGGGCCGCGCGATCCGGCGTCAGACCCAGCCTCCGGGCCGTCTCCTGCAGGAAGGGCATCTCGTCGGCGTTGACGACCCGGTCGTCCTGCCCCAAGCCGGCGGCGGCCAAGTCGCGAATCCACCGCTGCAAGTCGCCCAGCAGGCCCGTCAGCCCTCGGGCGCCCCCGGGTCCGAACTCCAAGGCGGCTTGATAGGACTGGGCGCGCTTGCCGGACACGGCCGCCTTCAGCAGCCCCAGCGACTGCGACCGCTGGTCCGACTGCGCGCTTTCGTCGTCCAAGTGGCCGAGCGCGAGCCCGACGGAGCCCTGCGCGAGCGACGCGGCCCGCTGCGCAACCTGGGCGGACACCCCGCGCTCCGCTTCCAGGAACGCCGCCACCTCCGCGTCGGGCAGCGGCGGAAGGTGCACGGGCAGCGCCCGCGACCGGATCGTGTCCAGCAGGCTGCCGGGTCGGCTTGAAGTCAGGACGAAGCGGCTCCCCTCGGGCGGCTCCTCCAGCAGCTTGAGCAGGGCGTTGGCCGCCTCCGGGCTCGCTTCCTGGGGAACCAGGTACTCGGCGTCCCCGACCACGAAGCACTGCTCGTCTCCCATGGCGGGCCGCTGGTGGGCGCGACGGCGCATCGACAGCACGGCGGCCAAGTAGATGCCCTTCACCTGCGCGTCGCCGACCGGCCGCAGCGGCTGCTCGCGGAACTCCGCCAGCTTCTCGTGACGGGCGGCTTCCAGGGCCTCCGCCAGCTTGCCCGGACCGGAAGCGCCCTTGGGGCGGGGCAGGGGGAAGTACCAGTGGATGTCCGGATGCTGCAGGCCAAGCGCCATGCGACAGCTCTTGCACTCGTCGCAGGGGGACGGTTCGCCCGTGCACAAGCGCGCACGGGCCAGCCACAGGGCGAAGGACTGCTTGCCGCACCCGGGGCCGCCGTGCACCAAGAGGGTGGCGGGCAAGACGCCGTCCGCCATCGCCCGCTGCAAGGACGCGCGGAGGGCCTCGTGGCCCCGGAAGGCGGGCGGAGCTGCGGGGCGACTACGGGTCAAGTGAGCGCGTCACGGATGCCGAAGGGCGAGCAAGTTGCGTGTGGTCACCGCGATGAGACAGGTGTTCCGAGCTTGCAGTCTACCGCTGGCGGGAGCGGAGGGGCAAGGAACGCCGTGCGCTGCATGGTCCGGGAGGCGGCCCGGGCGCGCGTCGTCGAGCGGACCTCCCGCCCAACGCCCGCGCCTACCCGAGCGTTCTGGCTCACTTTACGTTACATTCCGTCCAATCCCCAGTCGATCAAATCAGTCAACAGAATCGGACTTCTGGACTAGGACTAGGCCAAAGATGAGCCCCCCCCCCCCCCCCCCCCCCCCGATTTCTCCGCGTGAGCCGCGAGCCTCTTGGGCCGCGAGCCATGCCAGCTCTAGTAGGGCGAAGGCTCCTTTCGGCTCTTGGCCTGCCGCTGGCGGTCGCCGGGCTGGTTGCCGCTGGGTCGCCGGTCGCCGCGACCGCCCAGACGCCGAACGTGAGCGGCGTGTCGATCAGCAGCAACGCGGGCGTCGACTCGACGTACGCGGCGACCGATGTGATCGCGGTCGAAGTTCGTTTCGACCAGTCGGTGGACGTGACGGGCACGCCGCAACTGGCGCTGACGATCGGCGCGGCGACGCGGCAGGCGAACTACGCAAGCGGGACAGGTACGGGCACGCTGACTTTCCGCTACACGGTAGTGACCACGGACGTCGATGCGGACGGGATAAGCATCGGCGCGAGCGCACTGGCGCTCAACAGCGGTACGATCCAGATCGCGGGGGGCGCGACGGCCGCGAACCTGGGGCTGGGCGCCCACGCGATCTCGAATGCGGCGGCCCACAAGGTGCAGGGCGACGTTCCCGCCGCGGTGTCCATTTGGTTCCTCCATCCGACCCGCGGAATCCAGATCCTCCACGCGAACCTCGAACAGGGCGACAGCATCTACGGCGTGGGCGACCGGATCAGAGTGGCCGTCAGATTCAGCAGGAACATAAGCGGCTCGGGAACGCCGCAGCTGGCGCTGAACATCGGGTCGCAGACGCGGAATGCGCCGTTGTGCAACAACGTGACCTCCTTTTTGATCTTCTGCTACACGGTGGTGGCGGCGGACAGCGACTCGGACGGGATCAGCATCGGCGCGAACGCGCTTACGCTGCCTAGCGGAGCCCGGGTCGTGGCCGCGGGCACGACGACGGACGCTGACCTGTCGCTGGCGGACCACGCAGTCACGAACAATGTGGCCTTTCAAGTCGACGGCACCAAGGTGACGCCGCCGATCGTGTCCGCCGTGGACTACCTCGCCCAACACGGCGCTGTCATCACGCAGGCGGCGACGGACAGCACCTTCGGGCTGGAGGACGTCATCAGGGTGAGGGTGACGTTCAACAGGGAGATCAGCTGGCACACTCAGTGGCCGCGGCTGGCCTTGACAATCGGGGCGAATACGAGAACCGCGACCTTCTACGCGTTTAACAACCGCTCACTGTTCTTCAACTACACGGTCGTGGCGGCGGACAGGGACTCGACCGGGATCAGCATCGGCGCGAACGCGCTGACGATACCCGGGGGCGCGATCCGGCGGCAGGGCACGTCGACGAACGCCATCCTGTCGCTGGCGGCGCACGACAACACGGACAATGCCGCTTTCAAGGTGGACGGCACGAAGGAGGTGGCGCCGAACGTGAGCGGCGTGACGATTTCCAGCGACCCGGGCGCTGACAGCGCGTACGCCGAAGGGAACACGATCGAGGTCAAGGTCGACTTCGACCGTCCGGTGGACGTGACGGGAACGCCGCGTGTGGCGCTGGGGATCGGGACGCAGACGCGGCAGGCGGACTACGCGGCGGGCACGGGCACCACGTCTTTGAGGTTTCGCTATGCAGTGGTCGTGGCGGACGCGGACGCGGACGGCATCAGCATCGGCGCGAGCGCGCTGGCGCTGAACGGCGGGACGATCGAGCTCAAGGGCGGATCGGCGAACGCGAACCTTGGTTTGGGCAGCCACGCGATCTCGAACGCGTCGGGGCACAAGGTGACGGGCGACGTGCCCTACGTGACGACCATCTTTATCGCGAACCCGCAGGGGGTGCAGATATTCCATGCCGGCACGGACAGCGTCTACGGATCGGGGGATGTGGTTCGCGTGATCGTTGGGTTCAACACGAACGTTAGGATTGCGTCGACGACGCAGACGCAGGCGCAACTGGCGCTGGGGATCGGGACGCAGACGCGGCAGGCCCCGCTGTGCGGCCAGAACCCCAGGTTTGCGTTCTTCTGCTATACGGTCGTGGCGGCGGACAGGGATTCGACGGGGATCAGCATCGGCGCGAACGCGCTGACGTTTCCTGCCGGGTCGGGGGCCTACATTCGGCGGCAGGGGACGACGACGGACGCGAACGTGTCGCTGGCTGACCACACGTTCACGAACAATGTGGCCTACCAGGTTGACGGCACGGTGGAGGTGGCGCCGAACGTGAGCGGCGTGACGATCAGCAGCGACCCGGGCGCTGACAGCGCGTACGCCGAAGGCAACACGATCGAGGTCAAGGTCGACTTCGACCGTCCGGTGGATGTGACGGGGACGCCGCAGGTGGCGCTGGGGATCGACACGCTGACGCGGCAGGCGGGCTACGCGGCGGGCTCGGGCACCAGGTCTTTGACGTTCCGCTATGCAGTGGTCGTGGCGGACGCGGACGCGAACGGCATCAGCATCGGCGCGAGCGCTTTGGCGCTGAACGGCGGGACGATCCGGATCGCGGGCGGCACGACGGCCGCGAACTTGGGGTTGGGGACGAACGCGATCTCGAACGCGGCGGGGCACAAGGTGACGGGCGACGTGCCTTACGTGACGACCATGTTTTTCACGAACCCGCAGGGGGTGCAGACGTTCTTTGCGAGCACGGACAGCGTGTTCGGGCTTGGGGACCAGATTTGGGTGGCCGTTGGGTTCAACACGAACGTTGATATTCTGACGACGCAGACGCGGCATGCGGAACTGGCGCTGGGGATCGGGACGCAGACGCGGCAGGCCCCGGGGTGCGCCCGCGCCGCTAGGTTTGCGCTCTTCTGCTACACGGTCGTGGCGGCGGACGTGGACTCGACCGGGGTCAGCATCGGCGCGAACGCGCTGACGTTTCCTGCCGGGTCGGGGGCCTACATTCGGCGGCAGGGGACGACGACGGACGCGAACGTGTCGCTGGCCGGATTCGAGATCACGAACAGCATCGCTTTCCAGGTTGACGGCGCCAAGGAGGCGGCGCCGAACGTGAGCGGCGTGTCGATCAGCAGCGACGCGGGCGCCGACTCGACGTACGCGACGGGCGACGTGATCGAGGTCAAGGTCGACTTCGACCGTCCGGTGGACGCGACGGGGACGCCGCAGGTGGCGCTGGGGATCGGGACGCAGACGCGGCAGGCGGACTACGCGGCGGGCACCGGAACCCGCTCCTTGAGGTTCCGCTACACGGTTGCGCCGACGGACAGCGACGCGACGGGGGTCAGCATCGGCGCGAGCGCACTGGCGCTGAACGGCGGGACGATCCGGATCGCGGGCGGCACGGCGACCGCGAACTTGGGGTTGGGGACGAACGCGATCACGAACGCGTCGGCGCACAAGGTGGACGGCAATCTGGGGCCGCCGGGTGTGACGGGCGTGTCGATCGGCGATGCTCCGGCGGACAGCACGTTCGAGTTGAGCGACGTGGTGGTCGTGACGGTGGAGTTCAACGCGGCGGTGACGGTGACGCCCACCACAGGCGCAAACAGGCCGCGGGTTCGGCTCGGGATCGGGTCGAGTTTGCGGAACGCGCTCTACGCGAGGGGTTCGGGGACGACGTCGCTGGAGTTCGAGTACACGGTGTTCCAGACGGACGCGGACGCGGACGGGATCAGCATCGGCGCGAACGCGCTGGAAACTCCGTCCGGGTCGACGATCCGGCAGATGGGGACGACGACGGACGCGGCGTTGGGTTTGGGCGCTCACGCGGTGACGAACAGTGCTGCGCACAAGGTGGCGGGCAACACGCGGACGACGCCGGTGGTGAAGGGGTTGAGGATAACGAGCAGTCCTGTGGTTGGGGACACGTACTTGGGGGGCGAGGCGATCGAGGTGGAGGTGGAGTTCGTGCGGGGCGTGTACGTTGGGGGGACGCCGCGTCTGGCGTTGGAGGTCGGCGACTCGACGCGTCAGGCGGAGTACAACCGCAGGGACGCGACGTCCACGCGTGTGACGTTCCGGTACGTGGTACAGGCGACGGACGCGGACGCGGACGGGATCAGCGTGGGTGCGGGCGCTTTGGCGGTGAGCGCGGCGGACACGCTTGTGGACGGTCGGCTCTGGTCGGACGCGGCGGACCTGGCGTTGGGGTCGCACGTGTTTTCGAACGCATCGGCGCACAAGGTTTCGGGCGCCGTACCGTACGTGACGAGCGCGTTCTTCATGTCGGCGGCGAACACCGGGATTTCTTACGCGAGCACGGACAGCGTGTTCGGACTGGGCGACCAGATTCGGGTGGGGGTGGGGTTCAACGCGGGCGTGACGGCGACAGGCACGCCGCGGCTGGCTTTGGGGATCGGTGCGCAGACGCGGAGCGCTGCGCTGTGCGACACGTCGGGCGGCGTCATCTTGGTGTTCTGCTACACGGTGGTTGCTGCGGACGCGGACTCGACGGGGATCAGCATCGGTGCGAGCGCTCTGACGCTGCCGGGCGGCGCGACGATTCGCGCGACGGGGACGGCGACGGACGCTCGGCTGTCGCTGGTTCCGTGGAACTTCGCGGACGCGGTGGCGTACCAGGTCGACGGGACGAAGGAGGTGGCGCCTGGGGTGAGCGGCGTGGCGATATCGAGCGCGCCGGCGAGCGACAGCACGTACGGACGTACGGAGGCGATCGAGGTGGAGGTGGAGTTCGAGCGTTCGGTGGACGTGACGGGCACGCCGGGGGCGACAACTCTCGGGACGCCGTACGTGTTGATCACCGTCGGGAGCGTGTCCAGGTTCGCGTATTACGCGGGGGGTACGGGCACGCGGACGTTGAGGTTCGAGTACACGGTGGCGGCTGCGGACGCGGATTCGACGGGGATCAGCATCGGCGCGAGCGCGTTGGCGCTGAACGGCGGCGCGATCCGGATCGCGGGCGGCACGACGAACGCGAGCCTGGGCTTGGGCGCGAACGCGATTACGAACGCTGCGGCGCACAAGGTGGACGGCAACCTGGGACCGCCGGGGGTGACGGGACTGACGATCGGTTCTCCCGTGGTGGGCGACGTGTTCGAGCGTGGCGAGACGATCGGGGTCGAGCTGGAGTTCAACCGCGCGGTGGATGTGACGGGCACGCCGCGGCTCGCGCTGACGATCGGGAGCGCGACGAGGCAGGCGAGCTACGCGAGCGGTTCGGGGACGACGGGGTTGCTGTTCCGGTACGTGGTGGCGTCGGGCGACGCGGACGCGGACGGATTGAGCATCGGCGCGGGCGCGCTGACGTTGAGCGGCGGCACGATCCGTCTGTCGGGCGGGACGCTGGACGCGACGTTGGGGCTGGGCGCGAGCGCGGTGACGAACAGCGGCGGCCACCAAGTGGCGGGCGGGACGTTCACGACGCCGGCGGTGACTGCGGTGACGGTGTCGAGCGCTCCGGCGAGCGGTCAGACGTACCAGTTGGGCGAGTCGATCGAGGTGAAGGTGGCGTTCGGGCGGCCTGTGGCGGTGACGGGCACGCCGCGGCTGGCGCTGACGATTGGGACGGTCGCTCGTCAGGCGAGCTACGAGTCGGCTTCGAGCAAGGCGGACACGCTGGTGTTCGGTTACGCGGTTCGTCCTTCGGACGTGGACGCGGACGGGTTGAGCATCGCAGCGAGCGCGCTGACGTTGAGCGGCGGGACGATCGCCGACGTGCGTCCGGGCGCGGCTGCTGCTGCGCTGGGGCTGGGCACGAGCGCGGTGACGAACGACGCTTCGCACAAGGTGAACGGCGGGCTGGGTCCGCCGGGCGTGACGGGCCTGACGGTGGCGTCGCCGCCGACGGGCACGACGTTCGAGCGCGGCGACACGATTGTTGCGACGGTGCGGTTCAACAAGGCGGTGGACGTGACGGGCACGCCGCGGCTGGCGCTGGGGATCGGTTCGCAGACGCGACAGGCGGCGTATGCGTCGGGGACGGGCACGGCGTCGCTGGTGTTCCGTTACGTGGTGGTGACGGCGGACGTGGACGCGGACGGATTGAGCGTAGGCGCGAGCGCCTTGGCGCTGAACGGCGGTACGATCGACGTTGCGGGCGGTACGACGGACGCCTTGTTGAGCTTGGAGCATCAAGCGTTCGAGAACTTTCTGGTGGTGAACGGCGGGTTGTTCACGGCGTCGTCGGTAGCGGGGTTGTCGATCTCGAGCAGTCCGGCGAGCGACAGCACGTACGGTCGTACGGAGCAGATCGAGGTGGAGGTGACGTTCGACCGCAACGTGGCGGTGACGGGCGCGCCGCAGGTCGCGTTGACGATTGGTTCGCAGACGCGCCAGGCTGCGTATGCGAGCGGGAGCGGCACGAAGACGCTGACGTTCCAGTACACGGTTGTGGCTGCGGACGCGGACGCGAACGGGCTCAGCATCGGGACGAGCGCGTTGGCGCTGAACGGCGGCACGATCGCCGACGCACGTGACGCGAGCGAGGCTGCGGGGCTGGGCTTGGGTTCGAACGCGATATCGAACGCTGCTGCGCACAAGGTGGACGGTGCGCAGGGACCGCCGGGTGTGATCGGCGTGGTCGTCGGGTCGCCGCCCGTGGGCGACACGTTCGAGCGGGGCGACGCGATTGAAGCGACGGTGACGTTCAACCGCGCGGTGGCGGTGACGGGGACGCCGCAGTTGGCTTTGGGGATCGGGAGTCAGACGCGACAGGCGAGCTACGCGAGCGGGAGCGGCACGGCGTCGCTGGTGTTCCAGTACACGGTGGTGCAGGCGGACGTGGACGCGGACGGGTTGAGCATCGGGACGAGCGCTTTGGCGTTGAACAGCGGGACGATCCGTCTGTCGGGCGGGACGCTGGACGCGACGTTGGGGCTGGGGACGCACGCGATATCGAACAGCACGGGCCACAAGGTTGCGGGCGGCACGTTCACGGCGTCGTCGGTGAGCGGGGTGGCGATCTCGAGCAGTCCGTCGAGCGGGGACACGTACGGTCTGGGCGAGCAGATCGAGGTCGAGGTGACGTTCGTGCGGCCGGTGAACGCGACGGGCGCGCCGCGGGTGGCGCTGACGGTGGGTGCTGCGACGCGGCAGGCTGACTACGCGAGCGGCACGGGCACGAAGACGCTGACGTTCGGGTACGAGGTGGTAGCGGGGGACGCGGACGCGAATGGCATCGGCATCGGGACGAGCGCGTTGGCGCTGAACGGCGGTACGATCAACGACGCGCGTGACGGTTCGACGGCGGCGAGCCTGGGGCTGGGCTCGAGCGCGATATCGAACGCGGCGTCGCACAAGGTGGACGGCGCGCAGGGTCCGCCGGGCGTGACGGGGTTGTCGATCGGTTCGCCGGAGGTTGGCGACACGTTCGAGCGCGGCGAGACGATCGAGGTCAAGGTGGCGTTCAACAAGTCGGTGGCGGTGACGGGGACGCCGCAGCTGGCTTTGGGGATCGGGAGCGCGACGAAGCAGGCGAGCTACGCTGCGGGGACGGGGACGGACACGCTGGTGTTCCGGTACGTGGTGGTGACGGCGGACGCGGACGCGGACGGGTTGAGCATCGGGACGAGCGCGTTGGCTTTGAACGGCGGTACGGTCCGTCGGTCGGGCGCGACGACGGACGCGGTGCTGAGCTTGCGGGACCACTATGTCACCGACAACGGGAACTACAAGGTTGCGGGCGGTACGTTCACGGCTGCTGCGGTGAGCGGCGTGACGATATCGAGCAGTCCGTCGAGCGACAGCACGTACGGACGTACGGAGGTGATCGAGGTCGAGGTTGGGTTCACGCGTCCGGTGACGGTGACGGGCGTGCCGCAGCTGGCGCTGACGATCGGTTCGCAGACGCGTCAGGCGTCTTACGCGAGCGGGAGCGGGACGACGGCGCTGGCGTTCCGCTACACGGTGGTGGCGGCGGACGCGGACTCGACGGGGATCGGCATCGTGGCGAGCGCGTTGGCGCTGAACGGCGGCACGATCAACGACGCTCGGGGCGGTACGATGGCGGCGGGCCTGGGTCTGGGCTCGTCCGCGATATCGAACGCTGCTGCGCACAAGGTGGACGGCAGCCGCGGGCCGCCGGGGGTGACGTCGCTGTCGATCGGCTCTCCGACGGTTGGCGACACGTTCGAGCGTGGCGAGACGATCGAGGTCGAGCTGGTGTTCAACCGTGCGGTGGACGTGACGGGTGTGCCGCGGTTGGCGCTGACGATCGGGAGCGCGACCAGGCAGGCGATCTACGCGAGCGGGAGCGGCACGGACACGCTGGTGTTCCGTTACGTGGTGGCGGCGGGCGACGCGGACTCCGACGGCATCGGCATCGCGGCGAGCGCGTTGGCGCTGAGCGGCGGCACGATCAAGGTCGCGGGCGGGACGCTGGACGCGACGCTGGGGCTGGGTACGAGCGCGGTGACGAACAGCGCGGGCCACAAGGTTGCGGGCGGCACGTTCACGACGCCGGCTGTGAGCGCGGTGACGATATCGAGCGCTCCGGCGAGCGCGAGCACGTACCAGCTGGGCGAGTCGATCGAGGTGAAGGTGGCGTTCAACCGTCCGGTGGCGGTGACGGGCGCGCCGCGCTTGGCGCTGACGATCGGGACCACGACGCGACAGGCCGGCTACGATGCCGCTTCGAGCAAGGCGGACACGCTGGTGTTCGGGTACGCGATCCGTCCTTCGGACGCGGACACGGACGGCATCGGCATCGGCGTGAGCGCGCTCGCGCTGAACGGGGGCGGGATCGCCGACGTGCGTCCGGGCGCTGCTGCTGCTGCGCTTGGACTGGGCGCGCGTGCGATATCGAACGCTGCGTCGCACAAGGTGAACGGCAGCCTGGGTCCGCCGGGCGTGGTGGGGTTGGCGGTGGCAGCGCCGCCGGTGGGCAACACGTTCGAGCGAGGCGACACGGTGGTTGCGACGGTGACGTTCAACAAGGCGGTGGACGTGACGGGCGCGCCGCAGCTGGCGTTGTCGATTGGCGCACAGCAGGTGGGAGCCTACGCGAGCGCGGCGACGGGCACGACGTCGTTGGAGTTCCGGTACGTGGTGATTTCGGGCGACGCGGACACGGACGGGTTGAGCATCCGCGCGAATGCGCTGACGCTGAACGGCGGTACGATCGACGTGGCGGGCGGTACGACGGACGCGTTGTTGAGCTTGGCGCATCATGCGATCAGCAACGCGGGCGGGCGCCGGGTCGCGGGCGGGACGTTCACGGCGGCGTCGGTGAGCGCGGTGACGATCACGAGCAGTCCGGCGGGCGGCGGCACGTACGGGTTGAGCGAGGAGATCGGTGTCGATGTGACGTTCAACCGGAACGTGGCGGTGACGGGGTCGCCGGAGCTGGCGCTGACGATCGGTTCGCGGACGCGACAGGCGTCGTACGTGGCGACGACGGGTGGCCGGGTGCTGTCGTTCGCCTACACGGTGGTTGCTGGCGACGCGGACGGGAACGGGATCGGCATCGGCGCGAGCGCGTTGTCGCTGAACGGCGGGACGGTCGCGGACGCGCGCGACGCGAACGAGGCTGCGAGCCTGGGGTTGGGCGGCCACGCGGTCTCGAACAGCGGCGGCCACCGAGTGGACGGTGCTCAGGGCCCGCCGGGCGTGAGCGGCGTGACGATCGCGTCGCCCGTGGTGGGCGACACGTTCGAGCGAGGCGACACGGTGGTTGCGACGGTGGTGTTCAACAAGGCGGTGGACGTGACGGGCACGCCGCAGCTGGCGTTGGGGATCGGCAGCACAACGAAGCAGGCGTCGTACGCTTCGGGCACGGGCACGGCGTCGCTGGTGTTCCGTTACGTGGTGGTGACTGCGGACGCGGACGCGGACGGGATCAGCATCGGCGCGAGCGCGCTGGCGCTGAACGGCGGGACGATCGACGTGGCGGGCGGCACGGTGGACGCGGTTCTGGGGCTGGGTGCCCACGCGGTGACGAACAGCGCGGGCCACAAGGTTGCGGGCAGCACGTTCACGGCGGCGTCGGTGTCTGGCGTGTCGCTGACGAGTTCGCCTGCGGTGGCGACGACGTACGGCCGCGACGAGCGGATCGAGGTTCAGGTGACGTTCAACCGTCGGGTGGCGGTGACGGGCACGCCTCGGGTGGCGCTGACGGTGGGTGCGCAGACGCGGCAGGCGGACTACGCGAGCGGGACGGGCACGCGAGCGCTGACGTTCCGTTACGTAGTGGTGGCTGCGGACGCGGACACCGACGGCATCGAGGTCGGCGCGAGCGCGCTGGCGCTGAACAGCGGCGCGATCGCGGACGCCCGCGACGGCTCGACTGCGGCGGCGTTGGGATTGGGCAGCCATGCGTTGAGCGCGGCTGCTGGCCACAAGGTGGACGGGACGCTGGCGGGCGCGTCGGTGACGGGCGTAGCGGTGTCGAGCACGCCGGACAGCGCGGACACCTACGGCCTGGGCGAGCGGATCGAGGTCGAGGTGACGTTCGACCGCGCGGTGACGGTGACGGGGTCGCCGCGTCTGGCGCTGACGGTGGGCGCGGTTGCGCGTCAGGCGAGCTACGCGGACGGCAGCGGCACGGCGACGCTGTCGTTCGCGTACCGGGTGCAGGGCGCGGGCAGCGGCGGCAGCGGTACGGGCGGCGTGGATGCGGACGCGGACGGCGTGGGCGTTGCTGCGGCTGCGCTGACGCTGAACGGCGGTACGATCGTGAACACGGCGGACGGCGTTCGTCCGGCGACGCTGGCGTTGGGCGCTCAGGCGATCGTCGCGGCGGCTGCCGACAAGGTGGACGGCACGGTCGAGGTCGCGCCGGTGGTGGTCGGCGTGGCGGTGACGAGCGAGCCTGTGGCGACGGGACTGTACGGCGCGGGCGGCGTGATCCGTGTCGAGGTGACGTTCAGCCGACCGGTCGACGTGGCGGGCGCGTCGTCGTCGCCGGCGCTGGCGGCGTCGATGACGGCTGCGAACACGGCTGCGGCGCGGCTGGCGATCGACGTGGGCGGCACGACGCGGCACGCGCGCTACGTGTCGGGCTCGGGCACGACGGTGCTGGCGTTCGAGTACGTGGTCCGGCCGGCGGACCGGGACCCGGACGGGATCAGCATCCCGGCGGACGCGCTGGCGGAGGCTGCGGGCGCGCTGCGGATCGCGGGCGGCCAGGCTGCTGCGGTTCTGGACCTGGGCGCGCACGCGGTGACGGACCTGACGGACCACGCGGTGAACGGCGCGGGCAGCCTGGACCCGGTGTTCGGTCGGTTGGAGTACGAGTTCGAGTTGGCGGAGAACGTTGCGGGCCCGCTGCCGGTGGGCGAGGTGGTCGCGGCGAGTCCTCTCGATGCCGAGGTGCGCTACGGGTTGGAGAGCGGAGGCGAGGGGCTGTTCGAGGTGGACGTGTCGAGCGGCGTGGTGACTTACGTTGGCGGAGGCGAGGACGCGGAGCAGCGTTCGGAGTACGTGATGCTGGTGGTGGCGGTGACGGACGGCGTGGGCGAGGACGAGCAGCTCGAGACGACGGCGAAGGTGACGGTGAAGGTTGTGAACGAGAACGACGAGGCGCCGTCGTTCGTCGAGGAGCGTTGGGTGTTCGAGCTGGCGGAGGACGCTGCGGGTCCGCTGGTTCTGGGCGTGTTGGAGGCGGTGGACCCGGACGAGGGCGACACGCTGACCTACGCGCTGGTGGCAGGCGACGCCGAGCGGTTCGAGCTGGACGGGGAGACGGGCGAGTTGCGGTACGTTGGCGGTGGCGAGGACTACGAGGGCGGCGCGGGGCCGTGGGTGTTGGAGGCGACGGCGACGGACTTGGTGGGCCGTACGGCGCGGACGACGGCGACGGTGGTGGTTGCGGACGTGAACGAGGCGCCGGCGTTCGCGGACTCGGCGTATGCGTTCGAGTTGGCGGAGAACGTTGCGGGACCGTTGGTGCTGGGCGTCGTGCGGGCGACGGACCCGGACCGGGACGACCCGCCTGTGTACAGCTTGGCCGAAGGCGACGCCGAGCGGTTCGAGGTGGACGCTGTTACGGGCGAGTTGCGCTACGTGGGCGCAGGCGAGGACGCGGAGACGGGCCCGGAGAGCTGGGCGTTCGAGGTCCGTGCGACGGACCGCGGCGGCATCGCGGCGTCTGCGCGGGTGGTGGTGGCGCTGCTGGACCGTAACGAGGCGCCGGCGTTCGCTGCGGAGGTCTACGAGTGGGAGTTCGAGGAGAACGTCGCCGGACCGTTGGTTCTGGGCGCGGTCGAGGCGGCGGACCCGGACCGAGCGGACACGCTCGTGTACAGCCTGTCGGGCGAAGGCGCGGCGCTCTTCGAGGTGGACGCTGCGACGGGCGAGGTGCGGTACGCGGGCGCGGGCGAGGACTACGAGGCGGGCCCGGCGTCCTGGGAGTTCGAGGTGGTTGCGACGGACGGCGAGGGGCTGGCGGCGCGCGCGGTTGCGACGGTCGCGCTGCTGGACGTGAACGAGGCGCCGGCGTTCGCGGACAGCGCGTACGCGTTCGAGCTGGCGGAGAACGTTGCCGGGCCGCTGACGCTGGGCGTGGTCGAAGCGACGGACCCCGACCGCGGCGACGCGCCGGCGTACAGCTTGGCCGAAGGCGACGCCGCACGGTTCGAGGTGGACGCTCGGACGGGCGAGGTGCGGTACGTGGGGAGCGGCGAGGACTACGAGGCGGGTCCGCCGATGTTCGCGCTGACGGTGCGGGCGACGGACGCGGGCGGACTGACGGCCGAGGCGGGCGTGTCGGTGACGCTGCTGGACGTGAACGAGGGCCCGGAGGCCGTGGGCGCGATGTCGCCGAAGACGCTCGAGGCGTACGGCGACGCTGTGGAAGAGGAGTTGGGACAGTACTTCCGGGACCCGGACGGCGACGCGCTGACGTACGCGGTCGAGTCGTCGTCGCCGGCCGTGGCGGCTGCGACGGTGACGGGCGCGGGGCGGTTGTCAATCGCGCCGCAGGCGATCGGCGAGGCCGTGGTGACGGTACGCGCGAGCGATCCGGGCGGGTTGTCGGCTCGGCAGCAGGTGCGGGTGACGGTGGAGGCGTCGCGGTCGGAGCGTGCGCGTGCGTTGGAGCTGACGCTGGCGGCGTTTGGCCGGTCGCTGGGCACGGAGACGGTGGATGCGATCGGCGGGCGGTTGGGGCTGGGGTCGTCGGGTGCGCTGGGCCGGTCGCATGTGCAGCTCGGCGGGCGCTCGCTGGCGTGCGGCGCGCCGGGCGCCGGGGCAAGCGGCTTCGCCGACGCTGCGAACGCGGCAGACGGCCAAGCCGATGACGGCGAGAGCAACAGCGCCGCTGTCGGCTCGGGCGAGTGCGGTCTCGAGTCGCTGGTGCGGGGCGCGACGGGCCTGCTGGGGCTGCAGATCGCCGTTCCCGGCTCCGCCGATGTGGCCGGCGGGACCGTCGACTTGGCCGCGCTGCTGTTCGGCGACGGGCGGAGCGGTCCGGGCGCGGGCAGCGCCGGCGGCATGGCCGGCATGGGCGGCGCCTACCAGGGCCAACAGCAAGCCGACGCCGGGCGCGCCGACCGCACCGGCGGCCTAACGTTCAACCCGGTCGACGCCCTCGGCCTGCGCTCGCAGAGCTCGTTCCAGCTGTCATTCGGCGGCTCGGACGGCTCGGCGGCCGGCGACGCGGCAAGCGCAGCCTCCGTCTCTTCGCAGGCTGCTGTCCGGTCGGGCTGGACGGTGTGGGGCCAGGCGAACCTGGGCGAGTTCGAGGGCCGTCCCGACGAAGGCTTCGCCATGGACGGCCGCACGCGCTCCGCCTACTTGGGGCTGGACTACCGGTTCGCGTCGGGCGTGCTGATGGGGCTTGCGGGCTCGCGCAGCGACATGGAGGCCGGCTTCGACAGCGACGTCAACGGCGCGGGCTCGGTCGACGCTCGCCTGACCAGCCTGTACCCCTACCTGCACTGGTCGTCCAGCGGCGGGTTCGGCGTGTGGGGCTTGGCGGGCGCGGGCCGGGGCGACGCGACGCTCGATGAGTCGGCTGGCGGCCGTTTCGACACCGACTTGGAGATGCGCATGGGTGCGCTGGGCGTGCGCCAGGAGCTGACCGGCGGGTTGGCGCTGAAGGCGGACGCCTTCGCCGTCCGCATCTTGTCGGACGAGGTGGCGGGGCTGGCGGGCGTGACGGCGGACGCGCAGCGCGTGCGACTGGCGCCGGAGATCGGCGGCCAGTGGCAGCTGGGCGGCGGGCTGGCGATGCGGACGCGGCTCGAGGTGGGGGGTCGCTTCGACGGCGGCGACGCGGAGACGGGTATGGGCGCGGAGGCGGGCGCCGAGGTGGGGTTGGCGCACCAGGCCAGCGGGTTCAGCATGACGGCGCGGGGCCGTGCGCTGCTGGTGCACCAGGAGCGGGACTTCAAGGACTGGGGCGCCGGGTTCTCGCTGAGGTTGCAGCCGGGCGGCGGGGGCGGCGAGGGCGAGAGCGGGCTGTCGTTCTCGGTCGAGCCGACGTGGGGCGACGCTGGGCGCGGCGCGCGGACGCTGTGGCAGGGCGGCGCCGACGTGTGGCGGACCGCGGGCGTGGCCGGCTTCGGCGCGCCGGGCCGGGTTGCGCGGCCAATCGGCGCGAACGTCCCGGCAAGCCCGGAACCCGCTCACAACCCGGGCGACCCGTCGGCCGAAGGCATGTCGGGCGCGAATGGCGATCCGGCCGTCGGCTCGCAGGCAGGCCCGGGCCTCCCGGCAAGCTCCGGCCTCTTGGCGGCCACGAGCGCGCCGGGCTGGGCACCCGACCGCGTGGCGATGGAGGTCGGCTACGGCGTGCTGCTGTCCGGCGGCGCTCAGGTCAAGCCGTTCGGCCGGTGGAGCCGCGAGGGACCGACGGGCCATCGGGTGAACATAGGGACCCGCTGGTCGCTGCTGGGCGGCGAGACCACCGGGCAACTTACCGAGTCCCCGGGGACCCGGTCGCCCGGCCTGCGCTTGATGATGGACCTGTTCGGCGAGCACGTCGCCAGCGGCGTCCAGCCCCCGGAACGCCGCATCGGCCTCTCGGGCAGGATCGTCTTCTAGTAGGGTTCGTGCGTCCCCGGCGCGGTGCGTTGTCCCGCACTGTGCCGGGGACTCGCGGGACCCGCCTGCCAACCTCTAGGAGGAGCGTTTCCGTTCCCGCCGCCGGTGCGCACGCGCCAGCCGAACCGCCAGCCGGACGGCTTCGATCATGGAGGACGGATCGGCCCGGTCCTGCCCGGCGATGTCGAAGGCGGTGCCGTGGTCGGGAGAGGTGCGAACGAAGGGCAGCCCCAGCGTCGCGTTTACCCCGCGCCCGAACGCTGCCGTCTTGAACGCGGCCATCCCCACGTCGTGGTAGGGCGCCACGACGGCGTCGAACTCGCCGCGGAACGCCCGCGCGAAGACCGTGTCGGCCGGCAGCGGGCCGACCACGGAACAGGAGCCGCCGGCCAGAGCGGCCGCGGCCGGAGCGAAGACGTCCCGCTCTTCGGAGCCGAACATGCCGTCGTCGGAGGCGTGCGGGTTCAGGGCGCAAAGGGCGATGCGCGGCTTCTCCAGCCCCCAGTCGGAGGCCAGCGCCGCGGCCAAGAGGCGCGTCTGGTCGACGAGGAGCGCGGTCGTGACCAGGCGGGGCACGTCGGCCAGGGGCACGTGGATCGTGGCCAGAAGGACGCGCTTGGCGGGACGGGCGCCGTTCCCCTCGTCGCACATGAGCATCCCGACCCGCAACGCGCCCGACAGGTCCATGAGCATCTCGGTGTGGCCGGGCGGATATCCGGCGCCGACCAGCGAGGGCTTGTGGACGGGCGCCGTCACCACGGCGTCGGCGTCTCCGTCCAGCGCCATGGCCACGGCCTGCTCCACGGACATCCCCGCGGCCTTGCCCGGCGCCAGCCCGGCGGCCCCGTCGTCCACGGCCTCGAAGCGCGCCAAGCCCGCGAAGGCGGCGGCGCACTCGCAGGGACCGATCACCGTAGCTGCTTCGGCTGCGTCGGGCAGAGCGGCCAGCGCTTTCGCGGTCACCTCGGGGCCGATCCCGCGGGGGTCGCCCACGGTGACGGCCAAGCCGCTCACTTGATCTCGATGTAGGTCTTGTCCCGCAGCCCCTCGATCAGCCGGTCCAGACGCTTCTGCTCCATCAGCCCGGAGCGGATCTGCGGCGCCAGCTCTTCGAACACGTACGCGCCGGCTTCCCGCGTCTCCAGGATCTTCAACACCGCGAAGTGCTCCTCGTCCCGATAGCTGAACTGGAGCGGTCCCACCACATCGCCCGCCGAACGTCCCGACAGGGCCGACAAGTACGCGGGCGGCAGCAGCTGCGCGATCTGACTGCGGGGCACCGTCGCCGAATCCGGGAGCAGCGCGTCGTGGTTCTCATCCACGATGGCCTGGAAGTCATCGCCCGCGGCAGCCCGGGCGGCCAGCTCGCTCGCCAGATCGCGGGTGGCGGTCACGTCCGCCGGCCCGGTGCGGGGGCGGATCAGGACGTGGCGGGCTTGGCGCTCGGCAAAGCGCACCTTCTCGACCTTGATGACGTGGTAGCCGAATATCGTCTCGATCACGTCGCTGACTTCGCCTTCGGGCAGCGCGAACGCCGCCTCTTCGAACTCTTCGGCGAAGTTTCCCCGTCTGAACCACCCCAGGTCGCCGCCCGCCTGCGCGGAACCCGGGTCCTGGGAATGCTCGCGGGCCAGCTCCCCGAAGTCTTCGCCCGCCACCGCTCGCTCCCGAACCGATTCGGCCAGGTCGAGCGCCGCGTCGACCGCCGAGTCGGACGGCACCACCGTGAGCACGACCTGCTTGAACGCGACCGTGGCCGGACGCTCCTGGAGCGCGTCTTCCTGGGCCTCGAAATACTCGCGCACCTCTTCGTCGGAGACCTCGACGGCCCCGTCCCCGCCGTAGCGCTGAACGTACAGCTGGACCAGCATCCGCTGACCGATCATGTCCCGCTGCATCTCCCGGAAGCTCTGCATCGACAGCCCGGCTTCGCGCAGCGCCTGCTCCAACTGCTCGCGCCCGCCCAAGTTCGACTCCATCCCCGACATTCGTTGCTGAAGGCTTTCCTCGACCCGGTCGTCGTCGACCTCGAGCAGGGTGTCCCGAGCCGCGGCTTGGAGGATGACCTGGTTGTCCACCAGCTCGTCCAGCAGTTCGCGCATGAAGTCGTCGCGCTCCGCCGAGCCTTCGGGGGGAACCGGGGCGCCGGACGCGATCATCTCGCGTTCCCGGTTCAGCAGCTGGGACAAGAGGACGGCCGAATCGCCGACGACCGCCACGACCCGGTCGACCGACCTTTCCGGGTCTTGGGAGAGCGCTTGGACCGGGACGCCGAGCAAGGCGAGCAGGGCGGCCACGGTCATAAAGGCGGCGAGCCGGGCGCGGACACGGGGAAGCGCGTTCATGGCGTCGAAGGCGTTGAGGGGGCGAGGGGTCAGGGGGGGTCGAGAAGACTGGCGGGGCGTGGGGGCCGGAAATGCTTCGAGGGGTGATCGCCTAAGGTTGGAGTTCCAGGGCACGCTGGGCTGTTGCCCCGATCCGCGACGCGCGTATCCGCCACGGGGACTGGTCGCGCAAGAGCAAGCTAACCGCCCCGAGCGGGTTGATCTCCCGCTGGCCGGCCAAGATCGCGGCCAAGACAGCGCGAACGAGGTCCGGAGCCGCGTCCGGGGCGTCGCTGCCAAGGGCGTCCGGACTCGCGCCTGCCACAGCTTCCGGGTTCGCCTCCGCGGCCTCCGCGCCCGCGCCCGCGACAGCCTCCGCGTCCGGGCTCGCGCCGCTTGCGTCGGCGCCCGTCCCCGCGTCGCCTGGGGTTCCCGCGCCGCCTGGGCCACCTCCCGGCCCCAGTCCGATTGCTCGGGCGCCCTGCCGGATCGCGCTCCGGGCCTGGGCGGACACGGAGTCGCGGCGAGTCTGGGTGGGCTCGAAGCCTCGGGCTCTGGCTTCCTCCACCAGCAGCCGCTGGCGTCCCAGGCGGAGCAGGGCTTCTTCCAGCTCCGAGTCGTCGGCGGAGTGGACTCCTTCGGCGAACCCAGGGGGCGACTCGCGGGCCAGCGCCAGGAAGTCGCCGGCGGTGTAGCGTCCGCCTTCCCACTCCATCAGTGGCCGCCGGGCCGCCCGCGTGCTCAGCCGCGGGGCGCGGGGCTGCGCCAGCGCGCGGACCACGGCAAGGGCGCCCTCCGCCAGACGAAGCCCGGCCAGGGAATCCAGTTGCGCGATGTACGCCGCTTCGGCCTCGGCCAAGCGCTCCTGCCGAATGGCCGCGCGAAACTCGGCCGCCACTTCGGGCAGTTCGGGAATATCCAGGGCGTCCAGGCGCAGGACATGGTAGCCGAGCGACGACGCTACCGGCTCGCTGGTCTCGCCGGGCTGCATCGCGAACACGGCTTGGTCCACCGGCGCGAGCATCCGGCCTCGTTCGAAGACGCCCAAGGCGCCACCGCGCCGTGCGCTGCCGGGATCGTCGCTCATCTGGGCGGCCAGCTCGCCGAAGTCGGCGCCGGCGTCCAGCTGGAACCGCACCGCGCGCGCCATGGCCAGCACGCTGTCGCGCTGTCGCGCCGTGGCCTCGGGGGGGAACAGAAGCAGGATCTGCGACGCCGTGGCACGCGCGCCGGGCATCTCCGCCGCGAACCGGGCAGCCAGCTCTTCGTCGGTCACTACGGTGTCGGCGTCGATCACTTCCGCTTGCAGGCGGGCCAGCATCTCGTCTTCCAGGGGCTGCCGCACCAGCGTCGCCACGTCCAGCGAGGCCAAGGACGTGTCCGCTTCCAGACGCGCCGCAAGCAGGGTGTAGTCCACCCACAGCTCGGCCACCGCCCGCGCGACCTGGGTGTCGGGGGGTAGCGTGCTGTGCTCCGCGATCAGCCGGGCGGCGTCCTCCACCGACAGCCGGCGTCCCGCCGCCTCCGCCAGCGGTCCTCCCCCGCACGCGCCAAGCGCAGCAGCAGCACACGCAGCGACCGCCCCGAGCCCGGTTGCCGCCCACGACGTCCCCCGCCTCGCGGCCCAGGCCCCGTCCGGGCACGCCGCCCGGTGCGACCTCGCCGCCCTTCCGTTCCGGTCCGTCATCGGCTCCCCTCCGGCGCCAGCGCAGTCAAGGCGCGGACCGCCGCCGTCGCCGTTCGTTCCGCGTCGTAGCACTCCAGCACAATGGAGAACGGGGAAATCCTGCGCACCTCGACGGCTACCCGTTCCCCCGCCAAGGCGTCCTCCAGCGCCGACATCCGAGGCATGACGCCGGCCCGGAAGTTCACGCGCGCGCCCGCCTCGCGCACCTGGATGCGTTGGGCTCCGGCGGCGCGGCCCGCCAGCGCAAGGCGGTGCTGGTCCAGGAGGCGCCGGGCCGGCGCCGGCAGCTTGCCGAAGCGGTCGGTCATCTCCGCCGCCATCTCGTCCACTTCGGCCCGACGCTCCATCCGCGACAACCTACGGTAGAAGTGCAGCTTCTGGTGGTCGTCGGCCACGTAGTCGGCGGGCAAGTAGGCGCCGGCTTCCATCGTCACCTCGGGTCGAGGATGGCGCTCGGCGCCGGGTCCGTCCCGCATGCGCCGCACCGTATCCTCCAGCAGGCGAAGGTACGTGTCCAACCCGACGGCGTGCGCGAACCCCGACTGGTCCTCGCCCAACAGGTTCCCGGCCCCGCGCACCTCCAAGTCGCGCAGCGCAATCTGGTATCCGCTTCCCAGCTCCGTGTAGTGCTCAAGCACCCGCAAGCGCTTCTCGGCGTCCACGGTGATCGCGTCGGGCACGATCAGGTAGCAGAACGCCCGCCGGTCCGAGCGCCCGACCCGCCCGCGGATCTGGTACAGCTGCGACAGGCCGAACCGGTCGGCGCCGTCCACGACGAGCGTGTTGGCGTTGGGCACGTCCAGGCCGTTCTCGATGATCGACGAGCAGACGAGCACATCGGTCTCGCCCTCCACGAAACGCGTCATGGCGATGTCCAGCTCCATGGCGGGCATCTGGCCGTGAGCCACGTCCACCGAAGCCGGCGCGACCAGCCTTCGCACGCGCGAGCCCACGGTGTCGATCGTCTGAACGCGGTTGTGCAGAAAGAAGACTTGGCCGCCCCGGTCCAACTCGTGCCGGCACGCCTCCGCCACCAGTTGGTCGCTCCAAGGCACCACGTGCGTCACGACTGGCCTCCGATTCCGGGGCGGCGTGCGGATCAGGGACAGGTCGCGGATCCCCGCCAGCGACAGATACAGGGTTCGCGGAATGGGCGTGGCCGTCAGCGTCAGCACGTCCACGGTGGCGCGCATCCGCTTGAGCCGCTCCTTCTGGCGAACCCCGAGGCGCTGCTCCTCGTCGATCACCAGCAGCCCCAAGTCCTTGAACGCCACGTCGGCCGACAGGAGGCGGTGAGTGCCGACCACGACATCGACGGCGCCCGCCGCCAGTTCCCGCAACACCTGCCGCTGGCGTTCGCGCGAATCGAAGCGCGACAGCCCGGCGACGCGAACCGGGTAGTCGGCCAAGCGCTCCCCGAACGTCTTGGCGTGCTGGGCCACCAGCACCGTCGTCGGGGCCAGCACCGCCACCTGCTTGCCGTCCTGGACGGCCTTGAACGCGGCCCGCACGGCCACCTCGGTCTTGCCGTAGCCCACGTCTCCGCAGACCAGCCGGTCCATGACCTTGGGCGACTCCATGTCGGCCTTGATCGCATCCACGGCCGCCCGCTGGTCGGGCGTGTCCTCGTACAGGAACGACGACTCCATCTCTCGCTGCCAGCGGCTGTCCGGAGGAAAGGCGTGACCGGGCTTCGACCGCCGGGCCGCGTACAGCTCCAGGAGTTCGGCGGTCATCTGCCCGATCGCCGTCTCCGCCCGCTGGCGCACCGTCTTCCACCGCCGGCCGCCGATTCGGTGGACTTGGCGGGGTCGAGCGTCCGGGTCCGCGTCCACCCAGCGCTCCACTTGGTCCAGCCGGTGGACGGGCACGCAAAGCCGCTCGTCGCCGTCGTAGGCGATGATCAGAGCTTCGACGCTGCTGCCGCCCAGCTCCACGCGATCCAACCCTTGGAAGCGCCCGATGCCGTGCTCCATGTGCACCACGTAGTCCCCGGGCGACAGCTGGGCCAAGCTCTCCAGGGAGGCGGCGCCCCGGAAGCGCGGGTTGCGCCGCAGCTTGGGGCTGCGCCGGAAGATTTCGTGGTCGGTGAGGACGTTGAACGGCGCGCGGGAATCGGTCAGCCGGAAGCCGCCGGCAAGAGAGCCCACGCCGACTTGGCAGCCTGCGGGTAGCCTCCCTAACCGATCGGAGACCAGTTCCTCCAGACGATTGGCCTGACCGTCGTTGTCGCACAAGATCAGCGTATGCACGTCGTTGCCGGCCTCTTGTTCAAGGAAGACTTGAAGTTGTCGCGTGTCTCTGTCGATCGGCGGAGGCGGTGCGGACGCGAATACGAGGGCGCCCACGTGCTCCGGGACGAACGTCAGGCTGGGAAGCCGGCGCAACCGGGCCTCGAGGGACTCGGGCGACAGGAAGAGGGACTCCGGCGGCGTGGCCGGGTTGCCGTAGCGGACCGCGTCGTCGTAGGCGCTCCGAGCGCCGGCCCAGGCGGCTTGGGCTTCGTCGGTCCAGGGACCGGCGCCCAGCTGGACCAGGGTGGTGTCGCGGGTCAGCCGGTCCAGGACCGAGCACGGGGCGCTCTGCGTTTCCGCGTCCTGCGCGGGACGGGCGGCGCGAAAGTCCACGGGCAGCACATCCACTCGCTCCACGGTCTCGGTGGATCGCTGGTCCAAGATGTCGAAGAGTCGAACCGACTCGATTTCGTCTCCCCAGAACTCCACTCGCGCGGGCGCCGCCGCCCCGAACGAGAACAGGTCCACCAGTCCGCCGCGCACGGCGTAGCAGCCCACCTCCTCCACCGTGGACGTTCGCCGGAAGCCTCGGGCGTCCAGCGCTTCGATCAGCGCCTCCCGCCCAAGCGCGTCTCCCGTCGCGACCACGAACCGCAGGTCCGCCAAGCCGGCGGGGATCGGCGCGACCTCTTGCAGCGCGCGGCGGGTCGCGACCAGCACGCGCGACTTGCCCGCCATCAGAGACGCTACGGCCTCGACGCGACGCCCCGAGATCTCCACGGGCGGATCGCCGTCGACGCGGGCGCCGGCGGCGACGGGCGCCTCGCGCTGGGGGTAGTCCACGGCCGCGCCGGGACCCAACAGCGTCTCCAGGTCCGACAGGTGGGCCTCGGCGTCGCGCGCCGAAGCGGCGGCGACCACCCAGAGCCGGTTCGGCAGCAAGCCGACCAGGGCGGCAAGCACGGCCATCGGCAGGCTGCCTGCCGCTCCGCCGACGCCGACGGTCTCGCCGGGGGTCGGCAGGGCGCGGACCAAGTCGCGAAAAGCGCCGACTTGGGTAGTCGCCTCGACCACCGCATGGAAGCGGGCAGGGGCCGAGGCGGAAGCGTCAGCCACGGGCGGATTTCGGCGAGACGGGTCCGGGCGCGGCGGCGCCTTGCGTCCGCGAGAGGACCCGTGTGGAGGCCGCGGCTGCGCTCTCGACCAGCGCAAGCGCAAGCAGGGCGAGCGCCAGAAGCCGCCAGGGCTCCAAGCCCCGCTTTGCCCGAAAGATCTCGCCCCGCCATTCGTCGGCGTCGTCCACGACGGCGACGGCGCCCGGCAGCGCCTGGACGAGCGCGGCCGGCGACAACGGCGTCAGGTCGGTTTCGGCGGCCGGGGGGTTGACGGCGATCGTCTCCAGCACGGAGTCGCCGGCCATCACCCGATAGAGGCCGGCGGTCGCCGCAGGGAACGGCTGGTCGCCGTCTACGCGATGCGGTGCGCCTTGGGGGTCCACGATCGTCGAGGCCGCGGGGGACGGGACGAAGGCTTCGCCGGCCACGGCGCCCTGCGTGCCCGCGCCGCCGGTCCCGGCGCCGTGCTCCACCGCCCACTCGACAAGGGGGAGCATCGCCGCCGACACGGGCAGGGAAGTGGACTCTTCGTCCACGGGAGACGCGATCAGGACGTAGCTGCCGCCCTGCGGCGCGACGCCCGCCAACAGCCACGGGTCGCCGTTCGACAATGTGGCCAGGACCCGAGACGCCGCTGCCGCCGGGCCGGCCCCCGCCGGCTCGACCGCGAAGCGATGACGCACCTCGAGCCCCGCCAAGTCCACGGGAAGCGCATGTTCGGCCACCCGAAGCGCCCCGGAAGCAGCGGCCGCCGCGGCGTAGCGAAACGGGATTCCGGCGTCGGCCAAGCGTCGATTGAGGGCCGGGAGCAGGGCCGCGTCCGCCAAGGGGAAGACCACGGCTCGACGACCGGTGCTCCCCTGCCGTCCCGCCGCGGCCGGTTCCAGCCCCTCGCCACCGGCGCTCACGAGGACCTCGGCGCTGCCCGGCGCAACCAGGGCGACCCGCCCGCTCTCTTCCAGCACCGCCAGCGCTTCCCGCGCGAAGAGCGGCGCGTCGCCGGCCAGGGCGGCGAGCGGAGGCTCGCGAACGGCGAACGAGAAGTAGCGCCGATCGTCGGCGGTAAGGGGGTCGGGATCGATCTCCACCCAGCCCTCGATCCGCCCCGCGCGGAACGGCCCCGCCGGAAGCGTCGCCGCAGCGCCGACCGGCGCCCGGCCCGCGGCCCGTACTTGGTCGCCCACGTAGAGCCGCGCGACCACCGTGTCGCCCGGCGCGCCCCCGGAGACCAGCGCCGACACGTGCGCGCGCCGACCCGCCAACGGTGCCAAACCGCCGTCGAAGACCACGCGCTCCACCCCCCGGTTGAGGCCGCCGCCTCCCGCAGCTCGCGCCCGTCCGTCCGCCTCTCCCTGAAGCGACGCGCCAGCCGCCGGCAACCCGAAGATCACCACAGGCACGCTGGGGTCCCCGGCCCCCTCCTCGACCCCGTCGAAGGCCGTCGCTTGCAGGTCGGTGAAGACGTGCACTTCGCCTGCGGACAGCCCGCTCTGCGCCACCAGCGCCCGCGCCCGGGCGACGACCCGGGCCATCTCCGCGCGCCCATGCGCCGGCCGCACCGAATCGACGGCGGCCAACGCCTGCGCCGCGCCGCCGGGCACGGCCCTCTCCCACGGGGTTCCCGCCCCGATCACCCAGATCACGTCGTCGTGTCCGGCCTGGGCCACGCTCACGCGCGCCGCCGCCTTGAGCGCGTCCAGGTGGCGCCGCCCGCCGTCCACTACGGTCGTGCTCATGGAGTTGTCCAGGACCAACGCCAGCGCCGTGGGCTCGTGGCTGCCGGCCCCGCCCCGGAGGTGCACGCGCGCTCCCGCCAGCGCCAGCAGCACCACGATCGCCCCCCTGAGCAACAGCAACAACAGCTGCTGCGCCCGAATCTGGCTGGCCCGCTCCCGCTCCGTCCGCAACAGGTAGCGGATCGCCGGAAAGGCGAACGTCTTGCTCTCGCGCCGGTAGAACAGGTGCAGGAACAAGGGAACCAGCACGGCCGTGCCCGCCGCAAGGAACCAGGGATTCAGAAACCCCATTCGCCGCCCTTGCCGCTCCCTCCTACGGAAGCCGCTGTCGCTTCCACAGATAGAAGCGAAGCGCTCTGGACAGGGGCTCGTCGGTGCCGATCGTGGCGTACGCGATCCCCCGGCTGGTCAGCACGTTCGTCCATTCGGCCACGGCGTCCTCGACGGCGCTTCGATACTGTCGGCGCATGTCGGCCACGGACACCTGCAGCGATTCGCCCGTCTCCGGGTCCACGAAGCGGGTCTCGCCCGTCGTGGGCAGGTCTCGTTCGCCCGGGTCCACCAAGTGGAACACGAGCACCTCGTGGCCGGTGTGCTGCAAGTACTTCAGGGCCTTGGCCGTCTCCGCGGGCTCCAGCAAGAGGTCCGAGATCAGGACGACCAGCCCCTTGCGCCTCAGTCGCATCGCCACCTTGCGCAGCACCGACTCGGCGTCGGTCCGGCCGCCGCTCTCCAGGGCGTGCAGGTGCCGCAGCAACATCCGCCAGTGTACCTTGCCGCCCCGGGCGCGGACTTGGCGAACGATCCGATCGCGGAACGCCACCAGGCCCACGATGTCGCCCTGTCGAATCAAGATCAGCGACAGGGCCGCCGCCAAGTGCTTGGCGTACCACAGCTTCGACGGCAGGCCCGCCCGGGACGACCAGGCCATGGACTCGCTCGCGTCGATCAGCAGATGCGCCCGCAGGTTGGTCTCTTCCTCGTACTGCTTGACGTAGAACCGATCGGATCGCGCGTACATGCGCCAGTCCAGGGTTCGCAGGTCGTCGCCGGGACGGTACGCCCGCAGTTCGGCGAACTCGGCCGAGAACCCGCGGTTGGGCGAACGGTGCAGTCCCAGCAGAAAGCCGTGGACCACGTGTCGGGCAACGATGTCGATCCCGCCCAGCTGCGCCAGCGTGGCCGGGTCCAGCAGGTCCGACCTGCGGTCCCGGTGAGGCGTGACGGTCTCGTTGGTTGCCACGGCGAGCAGGCGCAGGCGGAAGGGCGGGTCTTCGGGAAGGCGGGGAGAGGGGTCAGCCGCGCCCCGCGTCCCTCCCGGCGGGCGGACCGCCGGCGCCGTCCCGACTCGCGTCAGCGGTCTTGGCGGCGCCCAGGGCCTCGGCGTACCACCGCAGCGTCTCGGTCAGCTGCGCGAACCCCTTCTCGTAGCGCTCCTCGGGTCCGGAGGCGTCGTCGTCGAAGCTCCCGGAAACGTGCGACACGGCCATCGCCGCCACGGGAACCGCCTTGAGACGCAGGAACAACAGTTGCAGGTGGTTGTGCACCTGCACGCCCCCGAAGCCGCCCGCCGACACGGTGACGATGCCCACCGGCGTCCGGTCCCACTCGCCGCGCAGGTAGTCCAGCGCGTTCTTGAGCACGCCGGGGATCGACCCGTGGTACTCGGGGCTCACCACAACGACCGCGTCGGCCTCCGAGATCGCCCGCGCGAACTCCACCAGCCCCGGAGGCGGATCGTCGCGCATGTGCAGGCGCTCTTCCATGATCGGAAGGTCGATCTCGGCCAAGTCGAGCAGCGGCGCCTCGATGCCCGTCCGGGCCAGCCGGTCGCACGCGAAGCGGGCCACGTTGATCGACTGCCGACCGCGACGCACGGAGCCGGCGAGCACGGGAATGCGAAGCGGAGCGCTCACGCCGGGAAGCCGGGTCCCCGCCGGCCGGACTTGAGCGCTCCCCGGTCCACCTTCCCCAGGTGGGTGCGGGGCAGCGCGTCCAGGAAGTGAAGGCGCCGAGGGCGCTTGTAAGGCTGAAGCCGCTCCGCCAAGCGCTCCCGAACCGCCTTGGCCGCGACCCCGACGTTCGTTCCCGGCCGCGCCACGACGAACGCCTCGGGCACCACCAGCTCGTCGGGCGTCTCCACTCCCGCCACCACGGCCTCCTGCACTTCGGGGCACTCCATGAGACAGTCCTCCACCTCCGCTGGCGAGACCCACTTCCCGGCGACCTTGAGCAAGTCGTCGGCCCGGCCCCGGTAGGCGAAGCGCCCGTCGGCGTCCCGGGTCATCATGTCCCCCGAAACATACCACCCCCCGACGAACGCGCTCCGCGTGTCGCCCGGGCGTCTCCAGTAGCCTTGGGCCAGCGACCCGCCGCGAACCCGCATCCGTCCGGTCTCGCCCGGGGCGGCCTCTCGTCCCTTTTCGTTCAGCAGACTCACTTCGAAGCCCGGCACCGGCGTGCCCAGCGTGCCCATCCGCACCTGTCCGGGACGGTTGGAGATGAACACATGCCACATCTCGGCGGTGCCCAGCCCGTCCAGCAGCTCCACGCCGAAAGCGTCGTTCCAGCGCTCGTGCAGGCGGCGGGGCAGGGGCTCTCCGGCGGACGTGGCCAAGCGCAGGCAGCTCAGGTCGCGGGACTCGGCGTCCGGGTGGGCCACCATCTGATTCACCATGGTGGGAACGTTGATCAGAATCGTGGGACGATGCCGCTCGATCTGCCGGAAGACCTCGTCGGCCGTGCACCGTTCCGGAAACAGCGCCGTCGAAGCGCCCACGGCCATCGGGAAGAACAGGTTCGACCCGGTGGCGTACCCGAAGTAGAGCTTGGGCACGGACAGGGTGACGTCGTCCGGTCCCATGCCCAGGACCCCCTTGGCGTAGCGCTCGGTGGAGTTGGCGAACGAAGCGTGGCCCTGGACGACCGCCTTGGGTACGCCCGTGGTCCCGCCCGAGAACAGAAAGATCGCCGGGTCGTCGGGACCGGCCGCGAAGTTGGAGAACTCGGTCGGGGCCGCGTCCACCATCGAGCCGCTCCGGTCGCCCTGCTGGTCCTCCGCCTCGCGAGGTCGGCGCCGGGGCTCGTTCCCCATCGTCAGCAAGTCGGGCGCTTCGTCCACGCCCCACCGGGCCCGACGGAAGTACCGGGCGCGGCTTGCGTCCACCACGGCCGTCCGCGGCTCCACGTAGGCGAACAGCTCCCGCAGTTGGCGCGGCGGCAGCCGGGGGTTCGCCATGACGGCGGCCGCCCCGGTCTTGACGGCGCCGAAGAGGGCGGCGGCGAAGTCGGGGCCGTCGGCCAGCGCCACCATGACCCGCTCGCGCGGCCCGACGCCCATCTCGGAGAGCGCGTTGGCGAACTGGTTGGCCCGAGCCTGGAGCTCGGCGTACGTCGTGGTCCCGTGCGCGGTGCGGACGGCGATCCCGTCTCCGCGCCCCTCGCGGACCCGGTCGTCCAGGAAGTAGTCCGCGATGTTCGGCGGCGCCGACGGTTCCGGTCTCATGGTTGCGTACATTTGGGGACGATGAAGAGCCGGTCAATGGACGAACGCCGCTGGGGACGCGCGGCTTGGACGGATCTGGCGCGCGGCGGGGACACCGGCGGCGACGGCGACGAAGCGCCCGCGCCCGGCGCGCCGCTCGCTCGTCGCCTTCGCTCCCGCGTGGCGGCGCTGCTCCCCGTCGGAGCGGTCGAGGCCCACGGCCCTCACCTGCCGCTGGACACGGACGTGGTCATCGCCCGCGCGGCGGCGGACGCCGCGGTCCCCGGTCTCCGGCGCCTGGGCCTGCACCCGCTGGTGCTGCCGCCCCTGGCCTACACGGCGGCCCCTTTCGCCGCCGCCTTCCCCGGCACGATCTCGGTCCGGCCCGCCACCGTCGCCGCGCTGGTGCGGGACGTTGCCGCTTCGCTGGAACGCCAAGGTGCCGAGCTTCTGGTCCTGGCGAACGCCCACCTGGACCCCGCCCACTTGGCCGCGCTGCACCGGGCCGTCCAAGCCGCTCCGTCCCGTCGCGGCCGCGCCATGCCGGTCGTCTTTCCGGACATCACGCGGAAGCCCTGGGCGCCCCGGCTCACGCCCGAGTTCCGCAGCGGCGCCTGCCACGCGGGCCGCTACGAGACGTCGGTGGTGATGGCCTTCGCTCCCGAGCGGGTACGGGACGAAGCCCGCCGCCGGCTTCCGCCCCGCCTGGTCTCCCTGTCGGCCGCGGCCCGTCGCGGCGCCGCCGACTTCGACGAGGCCGGCGTGCCGGACGCCTACTGCGGCGACCCGGCGGCGGCCACCTCCGCCGAAGGACGCGCCACGGTCGAGGTGCTGGGCGGGATCATCGTGGACGCTGCCGCCCAAGCCCTGGACGCCGCCGCCCGCGCCGAAGGGACGGGCCGGTGACCGGCGGGGACTTGGCGGGGAAGGGGGCGGTGGTGACCGGCGGTGGCCGAGGGATCGGGGCCGCCGTGGCCCAGGCGCTCGCGGCCGCCGGCGCAAGGGTAGTGGTCGCCGCGCGAACGGCCGCCCAGGTTCGCGCCGTGGCCGAAGCGCTGCGCGGTCGGGGCGCCGAGGCCCACGCCGTCGTGTGCGACGTGGCCGACACGGCCTCCGTCCGTTCCATGGCGAGACGGGCCCGCGAGCTGCTGGGCACGCCGCCTCTCGTCCTGGTCAACAACGCCGGGGCGTCCGCTTCGGCGCCGTTCGCCCGAATCTCGCTCGACGATTGGGAGACCCTTCACCGCGTGAACGCCACCGGACCGCTCTTGTGCACCCAGGCGTTCCTCCCCGCGATGCTGGAACAGCGGTGGGGGCGCATCGTCAACGTGGCCTCGGTGGCCGCCCTGGCCGGCGCCCGGTACATCGCCGCGTATGCCGCCTCCAAGCACGCCCTCCTGGGCATGACCCGGTGCCTGGCGGCCGAGCTCGCCGGCACGGGCGTCGTGGCCGACGCGGTTTGCCCGGGCTACGTGGACACGCCCATGACCGACGAGAACACGCGACGCGTCGCGGCCAAGACCGGCCGAACCCCGGACGAGGTGCGGGACCGGATCGCCCGGACTCAGCCCGAAGGCCGCCTGCTTCAGCCCGAGGAGGTGGCCCAGGACGTGATGGCGCGCATGTCCGCCGGAGGCGCCCCGGCGGTCGAACCTTCGCCGGCCTTCGAGATCGTCAACCCTCCCGCGCTCGGCCGTCCCCGGGGCTGGAACAACGGAATGCTGGCGCGCCCCGGCGGCCGCGCGCTCTTCGTGGCGGGCCAGATCGCCGCGGACTCCTCCGGGCGAATCGCGGCCTCGACGCTGCCCGAGCAGTTCGGCGCGGCGCTGGCCAACGTGGCGCGGGTCGTGGAGGCTGCCGGAGGTCGCCCGGCCGACGTGGGGCGCATGGTCGTCTACGTCACCGACATGACCGCCTACCGCAGCTCCCTGTCCGAGATCGGGGTCCGATACCGGGCGGTCTTCGGCAAGCACTTCCCCGCCATGTCCCTCGTGGCCGTATCCGCTCTGGTCCACCCGGCGGCCCTGGTCGAAGTGGAGGCCACGGCCGTGGTGCCGCTCTGAGCAACGTTTGTTTATCTTGTCACGCAACGCCCCGGAGTCGGTCCCAGCAAGCAATTTTAAGCGAAGAGCCCAATTTGTAGGCGACGAAAATGATGACGAATCCCCCCCCCCCCCCCCCCCCCCCTTGCCCTTCGACCGGCCCGGCCCGGTTCTGGACGCACGCGATGCCGGTAGCGAGAACCGCGCTCGCGGCCCTCGGCCTGCTGGCAGCGCTCGGGACCACGGCGGCGCCGCCGCTGAGCGCCCAGTCCGCGAACCTGGACAGTCTGAAGATCGTCAGCTCTGCGGGGACGGACAGCACGTACGCGGCGGGCGACACCATCAAGATCAGGACGTACTGGTCGCTCGGCGTAAACGCCTACGCCGACGATGGTATCATCTTGAGGATTACGATCGGGTCGGTCAACAGAAATGCGGTGGGGGGAGCCGCTAGCGGCTTTGGCTCGGCTGCCCCCACAGGCCAAGCCACGGGCGGAGGGAACGCCTGGGTTGAGCTGTGGTACCTTGTGCAGACGTCGGACATGGACGCGGACGGAATCTCCACCCACTCGTTTCTAAACGGTAGCGTGGAAACCTCCGCATCAGGCGACTTTGCCAACCTGAGCCTGGGCAGCAACGCGATCACGAACGCAGCTGCGCACAAGGTGGACGGCGCCCAGGGGTATCCCAAGGTGACGGGGGTGACGATCAGCAGCAGCGCGGGTTCGGACAGCACGTATGCTGCTGACGACACGATAGCGGTGACGGTGGCGTTCGACTCGGCGGTGGCGGTGACGGGCACGCCGCAGTTGGCTTTGGGGATCGGTTCGCAGACGCGGCAGGCGAGCTACGCGAGTGGGACGGGTTCGGCGTCGCTGGTGTTCCGGTACGTGGTGGTAGCGGCGGACTCGGACACGGACGGGATCAGCATCGGTGCGAGCGCGCTGTCGCTGAACGGCGGCACGATCCGGCTGGGGACGAAGGACGCGGTCCTGAGCAGCCTGGGCAGCCACGCGATCGCGAACGCCGCGGCGCACAAGGTGAGCACCCCGCCGATCGTGTCGGGCGTCGTATTCCCGACAACCCCGGCAGATTCGACGTGGTACAAGGCACAGCACATCCATGTCGCGGTCCAGTTCAGCGCGTCGGTGTGGGTGACGGGCACGCCGCGGCTGGCGCTGGGGATCGGCGCGAACACACGGCAGGCGAGCTACGTGTCGGGCAGCGGATCGGATTCGCTGGTGTTCAGGTACGAGGTGGTGGGGGCGGACGAGGACACGGACGGGCTGAGCATCGGCGCGAGCGCGCTGACACTGAACAGCGGGACGATCAAGGCCTCGAGCGACTCGATGGACGCGACCTTATCGCTTGGCTCGCATGCTGTCAGCAGCGCCGCGGCCCACAAGGTGGACGGCATCACGCGGGTCATTAACGGCATTGGCTGGGTTGCCGACGCGGGGCCTGACTCTACTTTCGCCTTCGGCGACGAACTCGGATTCAATGTCTACTTCAACGGCAGTATCAACCCGCCTTTCGCAGGTCAAGTATGGTTTAACCTCAGGATCGGTTCGAGGTTGGTGCGCATGGATTACATTGGCGTGGGGTCGAATAGCTTATCGTTCAGATACTACATTACGACCGCCGACGTCGACGCAGATGGCCTAAGCATCGAGGAGGATGCGCTTGTCGGCAGTGTAAGTGGTGGGGGCAGAGCTGCGAATACGACGCTTTCGATTTTGGGGGTGTCCTTCATGAACGACGCCACCAGGAAGGTCGACGGCCTGCGGGGCGTGCCGGACGTTCAGCGGACGTCGATCACGAGCGACGCGGGGAACGACAGCACGTACGTGCGGGGCGACGTGATCGAGGTCGGTGTGGTCTTCGACGAGAACGTGGCGGTGACGGGCACGCCGCGGCTGGCGTTGACGATCGGCGCGAACACGCGGCAGGCGGACTACGTCTCCGGCAGCGGCGGCGATTCGCTGACGTTCCGCTACGCGGTGACGCCGGCGGACGCGGACAACACCGGGATCAGCTATTCGGCGAGCGCGCTGACTCTGAACGGGGGGACGATCAAGGGGACGGTCCTGTATGGGGGCAGCCCGCGGGACGCGTACCTGAACCTGGGGACCCAAGTCGTCGCCGACGACGCCGCCCACAAGGTGAACGGTGCCACGGGGCCGCCGGTCGTCACCGGCGTGGCGATTGCGAGCGACGCGGGGAACGACAGCGCCTACGCCGTGAGCGACGTGATCGAGGTCGGCGTGGTGTTCGTCGAGAATGTGGACGTGACGGGCACGCCGCAGCTGGCGTTGACGATCGGTTCGCAGACGAGACAGGCGAGCTACGCGTCGGGCACGGGCGGCGATTCGCTGACGTTCCGCTACACGGTGGTGGCGGGAGACGTCGACACGGACGGGTTGAGCATCGGCGAGAGCGCGCTGACGCTGAACGGCGGGACGATCAGGCGTGCGGGCAGCACGACGGTGGACGCGGTCTTGGGGTTGACGGTCCACGCGGTGACGAACGCGGCGGCGCACAGGGTGTGGGGCGTGCAGGGGTTGCCGCACGTGACGGGCACGGCGATCGCGAGCGATCCTGGGACCGACAGCACCTACGCTTTCGGCGACACGATCGAGGTGGCCGTGCTGTTCAACGAGAACGTGAACGTGACGGGCACGCCGCGGCTGGCGTTGGAGATCGGTGCGGCGACGCGGCAAGCGAACTACGTGTCGGGTACGGGCGGCGATTCGCTGACGTTCCGCTACGTCACGGTGGCGGCGGACACGGACAGCACGGGGATCAGCTATTTGGCGGACGCGCTGACGCTGAACGGCGGGACGATCAGGCGGGTGGCCACGACGGTAAACGCGGTCGTCAGTTTGCTGACCCACGTGGTCACCGACGACGCGACGCACAAGGTGCTTCCCACGAGCAACAAGGTGACGGGGTTGTCGGTCAACTCGGCGGGCGAGGACTCGATCTTCGCGAGAGGCGACACGGTGAAGGTGACGCTGGCTTTCAGGGAGACGACCGTCGTGACGGGCACGCCGCGGGCGAGGATCTGGCTGGGCGCTGGTCAGGGCTGGGCGAACTACCACTCGGGGTCGGGCACGAGCCAGTTGGAGTTTCGCTACGTGGTGCAGTCGGGGATCGAGGACAAAACCGGGGTGGGGATACTGAGCGACGCCGTCGACCTGAACGGGGGTACGATCAGGGACGCCAACCAGATCAACGTGAATCCATGGATAGACGCGTCGCTGACGATAGTGGACGATCCCAGATGGAAGGTGGCGGGCTCGGCGCGCGTGACGAGCGTTTCGGTGGGACGGCCGCCGACGGGCGACGTGTTCGAGCGCGGCGACACGATCGTGGTGACGCTGGTCTACTCGGACTCGGTGGACGTGACGGGCGTTCCGACGGCGTGGCTGAAGCTCACGTCGGCTACGCACAGGCCGGCGACGTACGTGTCGGGCACGGGCACGGACACTCTGGAGTTCCGCTACGTGGTGGAGGCTGGGGACCACGACAACGACGGCCTGAGCTTGTACGGCAACGCGATTCAGTTGACGGGTGGCTCGACGATCAGAGAGGCGGGCACCACCACGAGCGCGTTGCACGACACGCCCTGGCCCCATGCGGGTCAGGACGCGGTGTCGAACAGCGCGGGCCACAAGGTGGCGGGTGCTGCGCGCATAGCGAGCTTGTCGCTGGGGTCGCCGACGGTGGGCGACACGTTCGAGCGTGGCGACACGATCAAGGTGACGCTGGTCTACACCGACTCGGTGGATGTGACCGGCGTTCCGACGGTGTGGGTGGCGATCGGGTCGAACAACTTCGCGGGGGCGACGTACGCTTCGGGCACGGGCACGGACACTTTGGAGTTCCACCGCGTAGTGCAGTCGGCGGACTCCGACAGCGACGGCATCAGCATCGTAGGCAACGCGTTGCAGTTGACGGGGGGCTCGACGATCAGAGAGGCGGGCACGACCACGAACACGTTTCTTGGGGTGCCTTGGGTGGGCAGCGGGAACGCGGTCACGAACAGCGCGGGCCACAAGGTCGCGGGTTCGCAGTTGACGGCGCCGACGGTGACCGGCGTGGCGATTTCCAGCAGCGCGGGCGCCGACAATGCATACGGCTTCGCAGACACGATCGCGGCGACGGTGTCGTTCGTGCGGCCGGTGACGGCGACGGGCACGCCGCAACTGGCGCTGTCGATCGGCGACTCGACGCGACAGGCGGACTATTCGAGCGGTACGGGGACGGGCGCGCTGGAGTTCCGGTACGTGGTGGCGGCGTCGGACGTGGACGCGGACGGGTTGAGCATTGGTGGGAGCGCTCTGGCCTTGAACGGGGGGACGATCGTCGACGTGCGGGACGGATCGACGGCGGCGAGTCTGGGGTTGGGGAGCCATGCGATCACGAACGCTTCGGCGCACAAGGTGCGGGGCGACGTGCCTGTCGTGAGGGCCGCGTTCTTCCTGTCGGCGGCGAACAGCGGACTCGCGTACGCGAGCACGGACAGCGTGTTCGGACTTGGGGACGAGATTCGGGTGGGCATCAGCTTCAGCACGAGCGTGACGGCGACGGGCACGCCGCGACTGGCTTTGGGGATCGGTGCGCAGACGCGGAGCGCTGCGCAGTGCGGCACGACGTCGGGCGGCGCCATCTTGGTGTTCTGCTACACGGTGGTTGCTGCGGACGCGGACGCGACGGGGATCAGCATCGGTGCGAACGCTCTGACGCTGCCGGGCGGCGCGACGATTCGTGCGACGGGCACGACGACGGACGCTCGGTTGTCGCTGGTTCCGTGGAACTTCGCGGACGCGGCGGCGTTCCAGGTGGACGGGACGAAGGAGGTGGCGCCAGGGGTGAGCGGCGTGACGATATCGAGCGCGCCGGCGGGCGACAGCACGTACGGACGTACGGAGGCGATCGAGGTGGAGGTCGAGTTCGAGCGTTCGGTGGCGGTGACGGGGGTGCCGCAGCTGGCGTTGTCGATCGACACGCTGACGCGTCAGGCGAGCTACGCGCGCGGTTCGGGTACGTGGGCGCTGGTGTTCCGCTACGTGGTGGTTGCGGTGGACGCGGACTCGACGGGGATCGGCATCGGTGCGAGCGCGTTGGCTCTGAACGGCGGTACGATCGTGCTTTCGGGCGGCACGACGGCGGCGACGTTGGGGCTGGGCACGCACGCGATCGCGAACGATGCTGCGCACAAGGTGGACGGCAACCTGGGGCCGCCGGGAGTGAGTGCGCTGACGATCGGTTCTCCCGTGGTGGGCGACGAGTTCGAGCGTGGCGAGACGATCGAGGTCGAGCTGGTGTTCAACCGTGCAGTGGACGTGACGGGCACGCCGCGACTCGCGCTGACGATCGGTTCAGCGACCAGGCAGGCGAGCTACGCGAGCGGGACGGGCACGACGTCGCTGGTGTTCCGGTACGTGGTGGCGAGCGGCGACGCGGACGCGGACGGGCTCAGCATCGGGGCGGGCGCGTTGACGTTGAGCGGCGGGACGATCCGTCTGGCTGGCGGGACGCTGGACGCGACGTTGGGGCTGGGCGCGAGCGCGGTGACGAACAGCGGCGGCCACCAAGTGGCGGGCGGCACGTTCACGGTGCCGGCTGTGAGCGCGGTGACGATATCGAGCGCTCCGGCGAGCGGTCAGACGTACCAGCTGGGCGAGTCGATCGAGGTGAAGGTGGCGTTCGGGCGGCCTGTGGCGGTGACGGGCACGCCGCGTCTGGCGCTGACGATTGGGACGGTCGCTCGTCAGGCGAGCTACGAGTCGGCGACGAGCAAGGCGGACACGCTGGTGTTCGGCTACGCGGTCCGTCCTTCGGACGCGGACGCGGACGGGCTCAGCATCGGCGCGAGCGCGCTGACGTTGAACGGCGGTACGATCGCCGATGTGCGTCCGGGCGCGGCTGCTGCTGCGCTGGGGCTGGGTTCGAGCGCGGTGACGAACGACGCTTCGCACAAGGTGAACGGCGGGCTGGGTCCGCCGGGGGTGACGGGCCTGACGGTGGCGTCGCCGCCGACGGGCACGACGTTCGAGCGCGGCGACACGGTGGTTGCGACGGTGCGGTTCAACAAGTCGGTGGACGTGACGGGCACGCCGCGGCTCGCACTGGGGATCGGTTCGCAGACGCGACAGGCTGCGTATGCGTCGGGGACGGGCACGGCGGCGCTGGTGTTCCGTTACGTGGTGGTGACGGCGGACGTGGACGCGGACGGATTGAGCGTTGGCACGAGCGCGTTGACGCTGAACGGCGGTACGATCGACGTTGCGGGCGGTACGACGGACGCCTTGTTGAGCTTGGAGCATCAAGCGTTCGAGAACTTTCTGGTGGTGAACGGCGGGTTGTTCACGGCGTCGTCGGTGTCGGGGGTGTCGATCTCGAGCAGTCCGGCGAGCGACAGCACGTATGGTCGGACGGAGGCGATCGGGGTGGAGGTGACGTTCGATCGCAACGTGGCGGTGACGGGTGCGCCGCAACTGGCTTTGGGGATCGGCAGCCAGACGCGCCAGGCTGCGTATGCGAGCGGGAGCGGCACGAAGACGCTGACGTTCCAGTACACGGTTGTGGCTGCGGACGCGGACGCGAACGGGCTCAGCATCGGGACGAGCGCGTTGGCGCTGAACGGCGGCACGATCGCCGACGCACGTGACGCGAGCGAGGCTGCGGGGCTGGGCTTGGGTTCGAACGCGATATCGAACGCTGCTGCGCACAAGGTGGACGGTGCGCAGGGTCCGCCGGGTGTGATCGGCGTGGTCGTCGGGTCGCCGCCCGTGGGCGACACGTTCGAGCGGGGCGACGCGGTTGCGGCGACGGTGACGTTCAACCGGCCGGTGGCCGTGACGGGCACGCCGCAGTTGGCTTTGGGGATCGGTACGCAGACGCGGCAGGCGAGCTACGCGAGCGGGAGCGGCACGGCGTCGTTGGTGTTCCAGTACACGGTGGTGCAGGCGGACGTGGACGCGGACGGGTTGAGCATCGGGACGAGCGCTTTGGCGTTGAACAGCGGGACGATCCGTTTGTCGGGCGGGACGCTGGACGCGACGTTGGGGCTGGGGACGCACGCGATATCGAACAGCGGGAGCCACAAGGTTGCGGGCGGGACGTTCACGGCGTCGTCGGTGAGCGGTGTGGCGATATCGAGCAGTCCGTCGAGCGGGGACACGTACGGCCTGGGCGAGGAGATCGAGGTCGAGGTGACGTTCGTGCGGCCGGTGAACGTGACGGGCGCACCGCAGGTGGCGCTGACGGTGGGGGCTGCGACGCGGCAGGCTGAGTACGCGAGCGGTACGGGCACGAAGACGCTGACGTTCGGGTACGAGGTGGTGGCGGGGGACGCGGACGCGAACGGCATCGGCATCGGGACGAGCGCGTTGGCGTTGAACAGCGGCACGATCAACGATGCTCGGGACGGCACGACGGCGGCGAGCCTGGGGCTGGGATCGAGCGCGGTGTCGAACGCGGCTGCGCACAAAGTGGACGGCAGCCTGGGACCGCCGGGGGTGACGGGGTTGTCGATCGGTTCGCCTCAGGTTGGCGACACGTTCGAGCGCGGCGAGACGATCGAGGTCGAGGTGGTGTTCAACAAGTCGGTGGCGGTGACGGGGACGCCGCAGCTGCAGCTGCGGTTCTCGAGCGGCTCGAAGCAGGCGGACTACGCGAGCGGGACGGGGACGGACACGCTGGTGTTCCGGTACGTGGTGGTGGCTGCGGACGCGGATGCGGACGGGTTGGGCATCGGCGCGTCCGATTTGCGGCTGAACGGTGGTACGATTCGTCGGTCGGGCGCGACGACGGACGCGGTGCTGGGGCTGGGCAGCCACGCGGTGATCCGCAGCACGGGCCACAAGGTTGCGGGCGGCACGTTCACGGCATCTGCGGTGAGCGGCGTGGCGATCACGAGCGCGCCGTCGAGCGACAGCACGTACGGACGTACGGAGGTGATCGAGGTCGAGGTTGGGTTCACGCGTCCGGTGACGGTGACGGGCAGGCCGCAGTTGGCGCTGACGATCGGTTCGCAGACGCGTCAGGCGTCGTACGCGAGCGGGAGCGGGACGGCGACGCTGGCGTTCCGCTACACGGTGGTTGCGACGGACGCGGACTCGACGGGGATCGGTATCGCGGCGACCGCGTTGGCGCTGAACGGCGGCACGATCAACGACGCTCGGGGCGGCACGACGGTGGCGAGCCTGGGTCTGGGGAGCAACGCGATATCGAACGCGGCTGCGCACAAGGTGGACGGCAGCCGCGGGCCGCCGGGGGTGACGTCGCTGACGATCGGTTCTCCCGTGGTGGGCGACGTGTTCGAGCGTGGCGAGACGATCGAGGTGTCGCTGGTGTTCAACCGGTCGGTGGACGTGACGGGCGAGCCGCGGTTGGCGCTGACGATCGGGAGCGCGACTAGGCAGGCGGCGTACGCGAGCGGGACGGGGACGGACTCGCTGGTGTTCCGTTACGTGGTGGCGGCGGGCGACGCGGACTCCGACGGCATCAGCATCGGGTCGAGCGCATTGGCGCTGAGCGGCGGTACGATCAAGGTTGCGGGCGGGACGCTGGACGCGACGCTGGGGCTGGGTTCGAGCGCGGTGACGAACAGCGGCGGCCACAAGGTTGCGGGCGGCACGTTCACGACGCCGGCGCCGAGCGCGGTGACGATATCGAGCGTTCCGGCGAGCGGTCAGACGTACCAGCTGGGCGAGTCGATCGAGGTGAAGGTGGCGTTCGGCCGCCCGGTGGCGGTGACGGGTTCGCCGCGGCTGGCGCTGACGATCGGGACGCAGACGCGGCAGGCGGGCTACGAGTCGGCGACGAGCAAGGCGGACACGCTGGTGTTCGGGTACGCGGTTCGTCCTTCGGACGCGGACGCGGACGGGCTCAGCGTCGGCGCGAGCGCGCTGACGTTGAACGGCGGCGCGATCGCCGACGTGCGTCCGGGCGCTGCTGCCGCGTCGCTGGACTTGGGTTCGAGCGCGGTGACGAACGACGTTTCGCACAAGGTGAACGGCGGGCTGGGTCCGCCGGGCGTGACGGGCCTGACGGTGGCGCCGCCGCCGGGCGGCACGTTCGAGCGTGGCGACACGGTGGTTGCGACGGTGACGTTCAACAAGGCGGTGGACGTGACGGGCACGCCGCAGCTGGCGCTGGGGATCGGCGGGCAGACGCGGCAGGCGGCGTATGCGTCGGGGACGGGCACGGCGGCGTTGGTGTTCCGGTACGTGGTGGTGACTGCGGACGCGGACGCGGACGGGTTGAGCGTGGGCGCGAGCGCGTTGGCGCTGAACAGCGGTACGATCGACGTGGCGGGGGGTACGACGGACGCATTGCTGAGCCTGGCGCATCATGCGATCGGCAACGACGGCGCACTGCGCGTAGCTGGCGGCACGTTCACGGCGTCGTCGGTGTCGGGCGTAACGATTTCGAGCAGTCCGGCGGGCGGGGGCACGTACGGGTTGAGCGAGGAGATCGAGGTGGAGGTGACGTTCGACCGCAACGTGACGGTGACGGGCTCGCCCGAGCTGGCGCTGACGATCGGTACGCAGACGCGACAGGCGTCGTACGCGACGACGACGGGCGGCCGCGTGCTGTCGTTCGCCTACACGGTGGTTGCAGCGGATGCGGACGGGAACGGGTTGAGCATCGGCGCGGGCGCTTTGGGGCTGAACGGCGGAACGATCGTGGACGCACGGGACACGAGCGAGGCTGCGAGCCTCGGACTGGGCAGCCACGCGATATCGAACGCGGGCAGCCATCGGGTGGACGGCACTCAGGGCCCGCCGGGGGTGAGCGGCGTGTCGATCGCGTCGCCCGTGGTGGGCGACACGTTCGAGCGAGGCGACACGGTGGTTGCGACGGTGGTGTTCAACAAGGCGGTGGACGTGACGGGCACGCCGCAGCTGGCGTTGGGGATCGGCAGCACGACGAAGCAGGCGTCGTACGCTTCGGGCACGGGCACGGCGTCGTTGGTGTTCCGGTACGTGGTGGTGACTGCGGACGCGGACGCGGACGGCATCAGCATCGCGGCGAGCGCGCTGGCGCTGAACGGCGGTACGATCGACGTGGCGGGCGGCACGGTGGACGCGGTTCTGGGGCTGGGCACGCACGCGGTCTTGAACAGCGATGGCCACAAGGTTGCGGGCGTTACGTTCACGGCGGCGTCGGTGTCTGGCGTGGCGCTGATCAGTTCGCCTGCGGTGGCGACGACATATGGTCGCGACGAGCGGATCGAGGTGCAGGTGACGTTCAACCGTCGGGTGACGGTGACGGGCACGCCTCGGGTGGCGCTGACGGTGGGCGCGCAGACGCGGCAGGCGGACTACGTGAGCGGGACGGGCACGCGGGCGCTGACGTTCCGCTACACGGTGGTGGCTGCGGACGCGGACACCGACGGGATCAGCATCGGCGCGAGCGCGTTGGCACTGAACAGCGGCGCGATCGCGGATGCTCGGGACGGCTCGACTGCGGCGGTGTTGGGGTTGGGCAGCCATGCGTTGAGCGCGGCTGCTGGTCACAAGGTGGACGGTACGCTGGCGGGCGCGTCGGTGAGCGGCGTTGCGGTGTCGAGCACGCCGGACAGCGCCGACACGTACGGCCTGGGCGAGCGGATCGAGGTTCAGGTGACGTTCGACCGTGCGGTGACGGTGACGGGGTCGCCCGAGCTGGCGCTGACGGTGGGGACGGTTGCGCGTCAGGCGAGCTACGCGGGCGGCAGCGGCACGGCGACTTTGTCGTTCGCGTACCGGGTTCGTGGCGCGGGGAGCGGCGGCAGCGGTACGGGCGGCGTGGACGCGGACGCGGACGGCGTCGGCGTTGCGGCTGCTGCGCTGACGCTGAACGGCGGTACGATCGTGAACACGGCGGACGGCGTTCGTCCGGCGACGCTGGCGCTGAGCGCCCATGTGATCGCGGCTGCGGCGAACGACAAGGTGGACGGGACGATCGAGGTCGCGCCGGTGGTGGTCGGTGTGGCGGTGACGAGCGAGCCTGTGGCGACGGGACTGTACGGCGCGGGCGGCGTGATCCGTGTCGAGGTGACGTTCAGCCGGCCGGTCGATGTGGCGGGCGCGTCGTCGTCGCCGGCGCTGGCGGCGTCGATGTCGGCCGCGACGGCTGCGAACACGGCTGCGGCGCGGCTGGCGCTCGACGTGGGCGGGACGACGCGCCATGCGCGCTACGTGTCGGGTTCGGGCACTGCGGTGCTGGCGTTCGAGTACGTGGTCCGGCCTGCGGACCGGGACCCGGACGGGATCAGCATCCCGACGGACGCGCTGGCCGAGTCGGCGGGCGCGTTGCGGATCGCGGGCGGGACGACGCTCGTGGCGCTGGACCTGGGCGCGCATGCGGTGACGGACTTGGTGGACCACGCGGTGAACGGCGCGGGCAGCCTGGACCCGGTGTTCGGTCGGTTGGAGTACGAGTTCGAGTTGGCGGAGAACGTTGCGGGCCCGCTGCCGGTGGGCGAGGTGGTTGCGACGAGTCCGTTGGGCGCCGAGATGCGCTACGGGTTGGAGAGCGGTGGGGAAGGGCTGTTCGAGGTGGACGTGGGTAGCGGCGTGGTGACTTACGTTGGCGGAGGCGAGGACGCGGAGCAGCGTTCGGAGTACGTGATGCTGGTGGTGGCGGTGACGGATGGCGTTGGCGAGGACGAGCAGCTCGAGACGGTGGCGAAAGTGACGGTGAAGGTCGTGAACGAGAACGACGAGGCGCCGTCGTTCGTCGAGGACGGTTGGGCGTTCGAGCTGGCGGAGGACGCTGCGGGTCCGCTGGTTCTGGGGGTGCTGGAGGCGGTGGACCCGGACGAGGGCGACACGCTGACGTACGCGCTGGTGGCGGGCGACGCCGAGCGGTTCGAGCTGGACGGGGAGACGGGCGAGTTGCGGTACGTTGGCGGTGGCGAGGACTACGAGGCCGGCGCGGGGCCGTGGGTGTTGGAGGCGACGGCGACGGACTTGCTGGGCCGTACGGCGCGGACGACGGCGACGGTGGTGGTTGCGGACGTGAACGAGCCGCCGTCGTTCGCGGACTCCGCATATGCGTTCGAGCTGGCGGAGAACGCTGCGGGACCGTTGGTGCTGGGCGCGGTGCGGGCGACGGACCCGGACCGGGACGACCCGCCTGTGTACAGCTTGGCCGAAGGCGATGCCGAGCGGTTCGAGGTGGACGCCGTTACGGGCGAGGTGCGGTACGTGGGCGCAGGCGAGGATGCGGAGACGGACCCGGAGAGCTGGCAGCTCGAGGTCCGTGCGACGGACAGGGGCGGCGTCGCGGCGTCTGCGCGGGTGGTGGTGGCGCTGCTGGACCGCAACGAGGCGCCCGTGTTCGCTGCGGAGCGCTACGAATGGGAGTTCGAGGAGAACGTGGCCGGCCCGTTGGTTCTGGGCGCGGTCGAGGCGGCGGACCCGGACCGAGCGGACACGCTCGTGTACAGCTTGTCAGGCGAAGGCGCGGCGCTCTTCGAGGTGGACGCTGCGACGGGCGAGGTGCGGTACGCGGGCGCGGGCGAGGACTACGAGACGGGCCCGGCGTCCTGGGAGTTCGAGGTGGTGGCGACCGACGGCGAGGGGCTGGCGGCGCGCGCGGTTGCGACGGTCGCGCTGCTGGACGTGAACGAGGCGCCGGCGTTCTCGGACTCGGCATACGCTTTCGAGTTGGCGGAGAACGCCGCTGGGCCGCTGACGCTGGGCGCGGTCGAAGCGACCGACCCGGACCGCGGCGACGCGCCTGCGTACAGCCTAGCCCTAGCCGAAGGCGACGGTGCGCGGTTCGAGGTGGACGCTCGGACGGGCGAGGTGCGGTACGTGGGGAGCGGCGAGGACTACGAGCAAGGCCCGCCGACGTTCGCGCTGACGGTGCGGGCGACGGACACGGGTGGTCTGACGGCCGAGGCGGGCGTGTCGGTGACGCTGCTGGACGTGAACGAGGGTCCGGAGGCGGTGGGCGCGATGTCGCCGAAGACGCTCGAGGCGTACGGCGACGCTGTGGAAGAGGAGTTGGGTCAGTACTTCCGGGACCCGGACGGCGACGCGCTGACGTACGCGGTCGAGTCGTCGGCGCCGGCCGTGGCGGCTGTGACGGTGACGGGCGCGGGGCGGTTGTCGATCGCGCCGCAGGCGATCGGCGAGGCAGTGGTGACGGTACGGGCGAGCGATCCGGGCGGGTTGTCGGCTCGGCAGCAGGTGCGCGTGACGGTGGAGGCGTCGCGGTCGGAGCGTGCGCGTGCGTTGGAGCTGACGCTGGCGGCGTTCGGCAGGTCGCTGGGCACGGAGACGGTGGATGCGATCGGCGGGCGGTTGGGGCTGGGGTCGTCGGGCGCGCTGGGCCGGTCGCACGTGCAGCTCGGCGGGCGCTCGCTGGCGTGCGGCGCGCCGGGCGCCGTGTCGGGCGGCTTCGGCGGCGGCGTCCCCGGCGTTGCGAGCGCGGCGCGTGACCAAACCGACGGCGGCGTTGCGGCTTCGGCGGACGGCCGGACCGACGGCGACGCTGCGAACGCGGTGCACGAACAGGCCGACGCCGGCGAGGGCCATGCCGAAGGCGGCGACGACAGCGGTGCCGCTGGCATCGGCGGCTCGGGCCACTGCGGCCTCGAGTCGCTGGTGCGGGGCGCGACGGGCCTGCTGGGGTTGCAGATCACGCACCCCGGCTCGGCCGAAGCGGCCGGCGGAACCGTCGACTTGGCCGCGCTGTTCTTCGGCGACGGCCGGGGCGGTGCATTCGGTCAACCGACAGCAGGCGGCATGGGCGGCATGGGCGGCGCCTACCAGGGCCGTCAGCAACCCGAAGCCGGGCGCGCCGACCGGGGCGGCCTGACGTTCAACCCCGTCGACGCCCGTGGCCTGCGCTCGCAGAGCTCGTTCCAGCTGGCGTTCGGCGGCCAGAACGGCGCGGCGGCCGGCGAAGCGTCGGGCGCTTCCGCCTCTTCGCAGGCTGCTGTCCGGTCGGGCTGGACGGTGTGGGGCCAGGCGAACCTGGGCGAGTTCGAGGGTCGTCCCCGAGACGGCTTCGCCATGGACGGCCGCACGCGCTCCGCCTACCTGGGGCTGGACTACCGGTTCGGCTCCGGGTTCCTCATGGGCCTTGCGGGCTCGCGCAGCGACATGGAGGCCGGCTTCGACAGCGACGTCAACGGCGCGGGCTCGGTCGCCGCTCGCCTGACCAGCCTGTACCCCTACCTGCACTGGTCGTCCGGCGGCGGGTTCGGCGTGTGGGGCTTGGCGGGCGCGGGCCGGGGCGACGCGACGCTCGAGGAGTCGGCGGGCGGCCGTTTCGACACCGACTTGGAGATGCGCATGGGCGCGCTGGGCGTGCGTCAGGAGCTGACCGGCGGGTTGGCGCTGAAGGCGGACGCTTTCGCGGTGCGCATCTTGTCGGACGAAGTGGCGGGGCTGGCGGGCGTGACGGCGGACGCGCAGCGCGTGCGACTGGCGCCGGAGATCGGCGGCCAGTGGTCGCTGGGCGGCGGGCTGGCGATGCGGACGCGGCTCGAGGTGGGCGGTCGCTTCGACGGGGGCGACGCGGAGACGGGTATGGGCGCGGAGGCGGGCGCCGAGGTGGGGTTGGCGCACCAGGCCAGCGGGTTCAGCATGACGGCGCGCGGCCGCGCGCTGCTGGTGCACCAGGAGCGCGACTTCAAGGACTGGGGCGCGGGGTTCTCGCTGAGGTTGCAGCCGGGCGGGGGCGGCGAGAGCGAGGGCGGGCTGTCGTTCTCGGTCGAGCCGACGTGGGGCGACGCTGGGCGCGGCGCGCGGGCGCTGTGGCAGGGCGGCGCCGACGTGTGGCGGACCGCGGGCGCGGGCGGCTTCGGCGCGCCGGGCGGTGCGGCGCGGCCGGTCGGCGCGAACCTCCCGGCAGGCACGGGACTGGCTCAGAGCCCGAGCGACCCGTCAGCCCAGGGCGTGTCGGCAACCCACGGCGACCCGGCCGCCGGCGCGTCGCCCGGCCCGGGCCTCCCGGCAGGCGCCGGCGTGCTGCCGTCGGCCACCGGCGCGCCGGGCTGGGCGCCCGACCGTTTGGCGATGGAGGTCGGCTACGGCGTGATGCTGGCCGGCGGCGCCCAGGTCAAGCCGTTCGGACGGTGGAGCCGCGAGGGACCGACGGGCCATCGGGTGAACGTGGGGACGCGCTGGTCGCTGCTGGGCGGCGAGACCACGGGCCAGGAGCCCGCGGCCCCCGGCCTGCGCTTGATGATGGACCTGTTCGGCGAGCACATCGCCAGCGGCGTCCAGCCCCCGGAGCGCCGCATCGGCCTCTCGGGCAGGATCGTCTTCTAAACAGGGTTCGCGCGTCCCCGGCCCGGTGCGTTGTCCCGCGCTGCGCCGGGGAAGTGCGATCCCGCCTGCCAAGCGCTAGCTTTTCGGTTCACGGAAACATCGCGCTTCCGGGCGGGACCATGGTTGCGTGGGACTCCCGCGCTCCCCGCCGCCCGACGCGACTTTCCCCCGACGCCCCAACGACGGGGCAGCCCCAAGCAAGGAGGGCAAAGTATGAACGTTGTCCGTTCGAAGAGCGCCGGCACGGGTCTCGCGGCCGTGCTGACGCTCGCACTCGCGGTTCCCGTCGCGGCGGTTGCGCAAGAGCGCGCCACCGTGACCGGCGAAGTCCGCGACGCCGCGACCCAGGCGCCGCTCGCAGGCGCCCAGGTGCTCATCGAGGGCACCAACTTCGGAGGCATCACGTCGGCCGCCGGCCGCTTCGTGATCCTCAACGTTCCCCCGGGAACTCACGCCCTGCGGGCCGTCTTCATCGGATACGGCCCCGAGAGCCAAGAGTTCACCGCCCAGCCCGGCGGCACGGCGGAAGTCGACTTTCTGCTGTCCCCGTCGGCGCTTCAGCTCGACGAGATCGTCGTCACGGCGACGGGCGAGCAGCGGAAGCGCGAGCTGGGCAACTCGGTCGGCGACCTTCAGGCGGTCGAGATCATGGAAGAGGCCGCGGTCAACAACATGGCCGACCTGATCCAAGGCCGGTCCGCTGGCGTCCAGGTCCTCAATTCGGCCGGCACCTCGGGCGTCGGGTCCCGCATCCGCATCCGGGGCTCCAGCTCGATCTCGCTGTCCAACGAGCCGCTTCTGTACGTGGACGGCATCCGCGTGGACGGCCGCAGCCGCGGCGGCGGCATCTACACGGGCGGTCAGGAGTCTTCAAGACTGGACGACTTCAACCCCGAGGACATCGAGTCGATCGAGATCATCAAGGGTCCGTCGGCGGCCACGCTGTACGGCACCGAAGCGGCCAACGGCGTCATCCGCATCACCACCAAGCGCGGACGCCCCGGCGAAACGCGCTGGAACGCCTGGGTCGAGACCGGCTTGATCCAAGAGCCCAACACGTACCCGCTCAACTACGCGGGCCTGGACGCGGCCGGCGGACGCTATGCGCGGGCCTGCCGGCTCAACGAAGTCGCCTCGGGGCTGTGCAACCAGACGTCGATCGAGTCGTACCAAGTGCTGCACGATCCCGACCTCTCTCCGATCGACGACGGCAACCGCGCGCAGTATGGACTTTCGGTGTCTGGCGGCAACGAGCGGGTCAGCTACTACGTGGCCGGCGAACTCGAGGGCGAGACGGGTCCCTACACGCTGCCGCAAGCCGACCGAGAGGACCTGGAAGAGCGGGGCGTGCCGATCATCAGCGAAGTGGAGCGCCCCAACCAGCTGAGGCGCAAGAACCTGCGCGTCAACTTGAACAGCCAGCTGTCGGACCGGGTCTCGCTGGCCGTGCGCACGTCCTATCTGGACAGCCACTTCGCCATGATCGGCAACGACAACAACTCGTTCGGCTTCCTTCCCAGCGCGTTCTTCGGCGGCTCCAACCCCGACCGCGCCTGGGGTTTCCAGCGGCCCGCGCAGCTCTTCGGCCGCACCTTCTACCAGGACACGCAGCGCATCACCGCCGGCGGCACGGCCACCTACGATCCCTTCGAGTGGCTTCAACTCCGCTCCACGGCCGGACTCGACTACTACAACCGGCTGGACGTGTCGTTCTTCGCCCGGGACATTGGCGTGCCTGGCGACAGCAACCGCGGTCGCAAGGACTCCAACTACGCCAACCAGTGGCAGTACACGCTGGACGCCGGCGGCACCGCCTCGTTCGAGCTGGCGCCCGGCCTGACCTCCAAGTCCACGGTCGGCGTGCAGTACTTCGAGAACCAGTACACCGGCACGCAAGCCTGGGGCATCGACATCGTGAACGGCGCGTCGTCGATCGGCGCCTCCGCCGAAAACTTCTCCAGCGAGTTCCATGTCTTCGAGAAGACCGCCGGGCTGTTCGTGGACCAGCAGTTCGGGCTGAACGACCGCCTCTTCGTGACCGGCGCCGTCCGGGCCGACGACAACAGCGCGTTCGGCCAAGACTTCGACCTGATCTACTACCCGAAGGCCAGTCTTTCCTGGATCGCGTCGGAAGAGGACTTCTTCCCGCGGGCCGATTTCCTGGACCAGTTGCGCATCCGCGCCGCGTGGGGACGGTCGGGGCTGCAGCCGGGCTCGGACGACGCCATACGCACGCTGGCCGCCAACGCCATCACCACGCCCGACGACGCGACCGGATCGGGCGTGTCGATCGGCAACATCGGCAACAACCTTCTCGAGCCCGAGGAGTCCAGCGAGCTCGAGGCGGGCATCGACGTCGAGATGTTCCGCGGCCGCACCGCCCTGGAGGTGACGTACTACAACAAGAACACGAGCGGCGCGCTCATTCAGGTGCCCTTGGCGCCGTCCCTGGGCGCCAGCGCGAGCCGCTGGATCAACATCGGCGAGGTGTCCAACAAGGGGTGGGAAGCCGCGATCAACGGCACGCTGCTCCAGACCGACGCCCTGGTCTGGGACGTGACGTTGTCGGGCTCGATCAACAAGAATGAACTCGTCTCGCTGGGCGAAGGCACCGAGCCGATCGGCTCGCAGACCCGCTTCGTGCCCGGCTACCCGCTGGGCGGGCAGTGGGACCGTCCCCTCCAGAGCTGGAGCGACGCCGACGGCAACGGCATCATCACGCCCGACGAGCTGGTCGTGGGCGACACCCTGGAGTACATCGGGCCGGGCCAGCCGGAGAATCAGCTGTCGATCTCGACCAGCATTCGGATCATGAGAAACCTCCGGCTGTACGGACTTCTGGACTACCGGGGCAACTACATCGCCTACAACAACACCGAGCGGTTCCGTTGCCGCTTCCGGTTGTGCGGCGCGCTCGTCGATCCGGCGACGCCGGTGGACGACCAGGCTCGCGCCGTGGCTTCGCTCTTCCATCCATCCCAGACCGTGTGGGGCTACATGGAGAAGGGCGACTTCTGGAAGTTGCGCGAGGTGTCGCTGCGCTTCGACCTGCCGACGGAGTTCGCCGAGCGGATGCGCGCGGCGGGCGCGTCGTTGACGCTCACGGGCCGCAACTTGGGCACGTGGACCAACTACACCGGCATGGACCCGGAGATCAACTGGAACGGTTCGGGCGACAACTTCGGCGTGTCCGAGTTCCTGACCCAGCCGCCGGTTCGCTACTGGACCCTTCGCCTCAACTTCAACTTCTAGGAGACCGATCATGACGACGAAGATCAACATGCGCCGTGGCCGGTCCCCGAGACGGGCCGCGACGGCGCTCGCGACGGTGCTGCTGCTGGCGTCCGCCGCCTGCAACCCGGACGAGCTGCTCCAAGTCACGGACCCCGACATCGTGACGCCCGACAACGTGCAGGGCGCAAAGGGCGCCGAGCTGTACTGGGCCGGGGCCATCGGCCTCTTCGCGGGCGCCTTCTCGAGTGGGGGGGGGGGACAGGTCGTCTACTCCGGGATGCTCGCCGACGAGTTCCACCTGTCCGGCACCTTCCCCACGCGGAACGAGGTGGACCGACGCGAGATGGACGACCGCAACGGCACGCTTCTGGGACAGTACCGAACGCTGCACCGGGCGCGAGTGGGCACGCAGAACGCGGCGGACCGCATGGTCGAGCTGCTGCCGGGCGACTCCCGAATCGCCGAGATGTGGAACCTGAACGGGTTCACCAACCTCTTCTTCGCCGAGCACTACTGCTCGGGCGTTCCGTTCAGCTCGACGCCCAACGAGGGCGACATCGTCTACGGCGACCGACAGACCACCGCCCAAGTCCTGGACGCCGCCCAGACCAGCTTCGGTTCGGCCACGGCAGCGGCGTCGGGCGACGCCACTCAGGGCCACTTGGCGGCCGTGGGCTTGGCCAGGGCGCGCTTGGCGGCCGGCGATCTGGCCGGAGCGGCGGCGGCCGCCGCCCAAGTGCCCGACGACTGGACCTACAGCGTCCGCAGCAAGGCGGGCGGCACGGCGGGCCAGCGGAACGCCGTCTTCGAGCTCAACCACCGGCAGCGCAGATGGTCGCTTTCCGACATGGAGGGCGGCAACGGCGTGGCGTTCCGTTCGGCGGAGGACTCCCGCGTGCCTTGGGAGGACTCGGGCGGCACGGGCTTCGACGAAGAGACGCCGCTCTACCACCAGCTCAAGTACGACTCGGAGGAGTCGGACGTGGTGCTGGCCAGCGGCGTGGAGGCCCGGCTCATCCAAGCCGAGCACGAGCTGTCCAACGGCGGGTCGTGGCTGGAGACGCTGAACGGGTTGCGGACGGCCGGGATGGCCGCCCTGGAGGACCCCGGCGACGGGGACGCGCGGTTGCGGATGCTCTTCGACGAGAGGGCGCGGTGGCTCTTCGGCACCGCCCACCGTCTGGGCGACCTGCGACGGCTGGTCCGCCACTACGGCTTTGCGGCCGACGACGTGTTCCCGTCGGGTTCGTTCTTCAAGGGTGGCGCCTACGGCGTCGACGTGAACTTCCCCATCCCCTTCGAGGAGCACGAGAACGAGGCGCTGGCCGGACTCGAAGGCCAGAGCCTCTGCTTGGACCGCTCGGCCTAGCCGCCTAGAGCGACGAGGCGGGCGCGGGCGACGGGGCAGTGAAGCCCGTCCGCCCGCGCCCGCCCGAAGCGGTGTTCTCCGGGTGCCCTCAACCGGGCTCCCGCGTCCGAATCAGGATCACGCCGTCGCCGGCGTTGGTGCCGTAGTAGGTCGTGGCGTGCACGCCCGTCAGCACCTGGATCCGCTCGATGTTGCGGGCCGGCAGCGACGCCAGCAGGCTCACGTCCCGGACGCGCACGCCGTCCACGTAGATGCGGGCGTCGTCGGCCATCGCGATGCTGGACGAGCCGCGCCGATGAACCCGCTCCGGGTCGCCGGTTCCCGATTCCTCGAAGCGCACGTAACGAACGGTTCGCCGCAACGCTTCCCACATCGTGGTGGCCTCGGTGTCCGCGATCTCCTCCGCCGTGATGATCCGTCCCGCGTTGGCGTCGGGCACGGCGGCGCGAGGCCGTATTCCGCAACCGGCGACGGCAAAGGCCGTTGCCCATGCCAAGAGGAACGTCGCCGACGCGAGCGTGGGGCGCGAGCACCGTCCCCCAGTCGTCGTCCGTCTCCGTGGACTCTGGCTATCCCATTGATTCCGGCCATCCGGTCGACCCCGGCCATCCCGTGGATCCCGGCCTTGCTTCGTCATCCGCTTTTCTCCCCGATTCGCTGCTTTCGCCGCCTGTCCCCCCCTACGATGGGGCATTCCCGGAGTTTTCGTCAGACCCCGCCCGCACCGGAAGCCGACGGCAAGCGCGTTTGACGGGCGGGCGGGGAAGCGGGTAATTGGCAGGCATGGAACGCATCCGCCGATTCTTTGCCCAAGGCGACTTTACGGTCGCGGCTGCGACCGCCGCGCAGGTCGGATGACGCCGTTTTCCCCTAGCTCCTTCCTGCTGGAAACGGACCCGGCGACCTCCGTGGCCCGGATCATCTTGAACCGGCCGGAGCGGCTCAACGCGCTCACCTTCGAGGTGTACGACGAGCTGCGGAGAGGGTTCCGCACACTGGATCGCGCGCCGGAGGTCCGCGCAGTGGTGATCACCGGGACGGGGCGCGCCTTCTGCTCGGGCGGCGACGTGGACGAGATCATCGGCCCGCTCCTGGGCCGCAGCTACGAGGCGCTTCTGGAGTTCACCCGCATGACGTGCGACCTGGTGCTGGCGATCCGTCGCTGCCGCAAGCCCGTGGTCGCGGCCCTGAACGGCACGGTGGCAGGGGCGGGCGCCGTCATCGCGACGGCCTGCGACGCGCGCATCGCGGCCGAGTCCGCCAAGATCGCCTTCCTGTTCACGCGTGTGGGACTGTCCGGCGCCGACATGGGCGCGGCCTGGATGCTTCCCCGCATCGTCGGCCTGGGGCGCGCCACCGAGCTTCTCATGTCGGGCGCCTTCGCCAGCGCGGCCGAGGCCCACCGGATCGGCCTCTACAATCGCGTGGTGCCCGACGGCCAGGCGCTGCCCGAGGCCACCGCCTTCGCGGAGTCGCTCGCCCGCGGTCCGTCGTTCGCACTGGGCGTCACGAAGGAGGCGCTGAACCGGGAAGCTCACATGGACTTGGATGCCGCCCTGGAAGACGAGGCGCGGGCCCAGGCGGCGTGCATGACCCACGAAAACTTCCGGGAAGCCCGCAAGGCCTTCGCCGAGAAGCGCGACCCGCAGTTTGCCTAGCACGACGCGCGAGGCGCCGGCGGGGGCAGGGCAGGGGCTGTCGCTGGACACGGTCGCGGCGTTCGTGGAACCGGCTCACCACGACTATAGGGAGCGCGTGGCGGCGTTCTGCCGCGAGTGCTTGCGCGACGCCCCCGACCCGGCAACGGACGACGAAGCCCGAGTCCGCGCCCGGCAGCTCGTTCGGCTCATGGGAGACGCCGGACTGTACGCTCCGATCGCGGACGGCGACGCTCGCGGATGCCTGATCGCGCGAGAACAGCTGGCGTGGTGGTCGCCGCTGGCCGACGCCGTCTTCGCCCTGCAGGCCCTCAGCGCCACCCCGGCGCTTCTGCACGACCGAGACCCCGACGGCTGGGCGGAGCGAGCGTTGGCCGGACGCGCCATGGGCGCCTTCGCCATGACCGAGCGGGACGCGGGCTCCGACGTGGCGTCGATGACCACGCGGGCCGTGTGCGACCCCGACGGCGAAGCGTACAATCTGACCGGCGGCAAGGCGTTCGTCTCCAACGCCGGCATCGCAGACTTCTACGTGGTTTTTGCCAAAACAGGGAAGCAATCTGTCAAATCTGACGTTCAAGCGGCCAGTGACAGCGATACGATCTCTTGTTTCGTCGTTCCAAATGACAAAAAAGGGGTAGTATTTGTCAAAGCATTTGTCATGAGCGCCCCTCATCCGCTGGGCGAAGTTCGCTTCGACGACTGCCGGATCCCGAAATCGGCTCGTCTGGGACCCGAAGGCAGCGGCCTCAAGACGGGCTTGGCCACGCTGGACAGACTCCGCCCCACCGTGGCGGCGGCGGCGTGCGGCATGGCCGGTCGGGCACTGTGGGAGGCCGTGCGCCACGCTCGCCGGCGGACCCAGTTCGGCGCCCCCCTGGGCTCGTTTCAGTTGATCCGGCAGAAGCTGGCAGCGTCGGCCACGGAGCTGGACGCGGCTCGGCTTCTCGCCTATCGCGCGGCATGGAAGAAGGACCGGGGCGCCGACCGGATCACACAGGAGGCCGCCATGGCCAAATCCTTCGCCACCGAGGCCGCCCAGCGGATCGTGGATCGAGCGGTGCAGGTGCTGGGAGGCAGGGGCGTGCTGGCCGACCACCCCCTGGACCACCTCTACCGGAGCGTCCGCGCGCTTCGCATCTACGAAGGCACCACCGAGATCCAGCAGCTGATCATCGGGGGCGCGCTGGTGAAGGGGACGCGGCGAGTGACGGGCAAGCCCGGGTCGATGGAGCGCCTACCGGTCCCGACGGCTAACCCAGCTCCGCGTACGCCGGGCGGCCCTTGAGGATCCACGTCGTCGGGGGCGGGCCCGGCGGCCTGCTTGCGGCGGTGCTGCTCAAAAAGGCGGACCCGTCGCGCCCGGTTCGCGTTTTCGAGCGCAACCGCCCGGACGACACCTTCGGCTTCGGCGTGGTCTTCTCGGACGCGGCGCTGGAAGAGGTCCGGTCCGCCGACCCCGAGACGCACCAGGCCATGACGGAGGCCTTTCACCACTGGGACGACATCCACGTGCACTACCGGGGCCGCCGACTGGAGTCCACCGGCCACGGCTTTGCAGGGCTGTCTCGGCGGACGCTGCTGGGCGTCCTGCACCGACGCTGCCATGAGCTGGGCGTCGACCTCCACTTCGAGACCGAAGTCGGCGAGGCCGATCCCAGCCGCACGAACGCGCCCCCACCGTTCAGCGCGGACCATCACTCCGACCCGGCCGTCCCGTCCGGCGCCGTCCTCCCCTCCGGCGAAGCTCTCTGGGACGCCGACCTGGTAGTGGCCGCGGACGGTGCCGGCAGCGCACTCCGGCAACGCTTCGCGCGGACGTTCCAGCCCGAGGCAGACCTTCGCCCCAACCGCTTCGTCTGGCTGGGCGTCGCGAGGCCCTTTCCCGCGTTCACCTTTCACTTCAAGGAGAGCCGGCACGGGCTGTGGCGGGTGCACGCCTACCAGTACGACGCTGCCGGGGCCTCGACGTTCATCGTGGAGGCCACGGACGACACGTGGCGGCGAGCCGGCATGGAACAGGCCTCCGAGCCCGAGACGATCCGGTTCCTTTCGCACCTGTTCCGCGAAGAACTGGGCGACAGCCCGCTGGTCGGCAACCGCTCCATGTGGCGGCGCTTTCCCACGGTGCGCTGCGGGCGCTGGTGGGCGTCGGCCGAGGTTGACGAGCAGGCCGTCGCCGGGGGTGCCGACGCCGACGAGCCCGTCCACCCGCCGTCGCCCCTGGTGCTGTTGGGGGACGCCGCCCATACGGCCCACTTCTCGGTGGGGTCGGGAACGCGGCTGGCCATGCAGGACGCCATTGCCCTGGCCAACGCCATGGACACGCCCGACGCCCCGACCACCGCCCTGGCCGCTTACGAAGCCGAACGCCGACCTGCCGTCGAGTCTCTCCAAAGGGCCGCCCAGGCCAGCCTGCAGTGGTTCGAGGACACGGAGCGCTACATGGACATGGCGCCGATTCAGTTCGCGTTCTCGCTCCTGACGCGCAGCCTGCGCATCTCTCACGAGAACCTGCGCGAGCGCGACCCGGCCTTCGTGGCGGAAGTGGACCGATGGGTGGCCGCCCAGGCCGAGGCTCAAACCGGCGTACCTTGCGTGCCCGACGCCGCACAGGACCCCGTGCCCTTGGCGGCCCCCGCGTCGGCCCCCGCCCCCGCGTCGGCCCCCTCGCCCGAGCCGGCCCCCGCGCCCCCGCCGGCTCCACCGCCTCCGCCCCTGTTCACGCCGTTCCGCCTTCGGGAGCTGGTGTTGCCCAACCGCGTCGGCGTCTCCGCCATGTGCCAGTACTTGGCCGAAGACGGCACGCCGAACGACTGGCACCTGGTGCACCTGGGCTCGAGGGCCGTGGGCGGGGCGGGACTGGTCGTCGCCGAGATGACGGCGGTGAGCCGCGACGCCCGCATCTCCCCCGGCTGCGCCGGGCTCTACCGAAACGAACACGTGGCGGCGTGGTGTCGCGTGCTCCGGTTCGTGCACGGCAACACGCAAGCCAAGGTCGGCATCCAGCTGGGCCACGCCGGTCGCAAGGGCTCGACGCGCATCCACTGGGAGGGCGCCGACGAGCCGCTGGAAGCGGGGGGCTGGCCGATCGTCTCGGCGTCGCCGCTGGGCTACTTTCCGCACAGCCCGGTCCCGCAGGCGCTGGACGCCGCCGCCATGGACGCCGTCGCGGCCGACTTCCAGCGGGCCGCGACGATGGCCCTGGAGGCCGGCTTCGACCTGATCGAGGTCCACATGGCCCACGGCTACCTGCTGGCCAGCTTCCTGTCGCCCCTGACCAACCAGCGCACCGACGACTACGGGGGCAGCCTGGCGAACCGACTGCGCTTTCCGTTGCGCGTGGTTTCGGCGGTGCGTGCCGTCTGGCCGGACGAGAAGCCTCTGACCGCGCGCATCTCCGCGGTGGACTGGGCGCCGGGCGGCAACGAGCCCGAGGACGCCGTGGAGATCGCCAAGGCCCTCAAGGCGGTCGGGTGCGACGCGGTGGACGTGTCGGCGGGCCAGACCGTACCCTACCAGCAGCCCAAGTACGGACGGCAGTTCCAGACGCCGTTCGCCGACCGCATCCGCCACGAAGCCGGGGTCGCCACGATGGCCGTGGGAAACATCTCGTCGTTCGAAGACGTGAACGGGATCGTCGCAGCGGGGCGGGCCGACCTGTGCCTCATGGCGCGCGCCCACCTGTGGAACCCCTACTGGACGCGCCACGCCGCCTACGCGCTGGGCCATCCGATGCCGTGGCCCGACCCGTACCACCAAGCGCTGGAAGGCTTCACTCCCCGCCTGGGGATCGGCCCCGAAGGCAAACCCTCAGCCGGAACGAGCGACCGATGAGCGGCAACCCCAGCTTCGTCACCTACCAGAGCTACCTGAAAGTCCCCGAGCTGCTGTCGTTGCAGTCGCCGCTGTCGGACCCGGAGGAGCACGACGAGATGCTCTTCATCGTCGTCCACCAGGTCTACGAGCTCTGGTTCAAGGTCGTCCTCCACGAGCTGGACCACGTGTGTCTGCTGCTGGCGAACGGCGACGCACCCCGGGCCGCCGCCTCGCTGAAGCGCGTGCTCTCGGTGCTCAAAGTGCTCGTGGCCCAGCTCGACATCCTGGAGACGATGACGCCCGTCGAGTTCAAGTCGTTCCGCGACCGCCTGGAGTCCGCCAGCGGCTTCCAGTCGGCCCAGTTCCGCGAGCTGGAGTTCGTCCTGGGGCGCAAGCGGCGCGCCGTGCTGGAACGCTTTCCGGAGGCCTCGGAGGAGCGTCGCCGGCTGGAGCGCAGGTTCCGGGCCCCGGGGTTGTGGGACCGCTTCGTGGCGTTCCTGGCCCAACGCGGCTGCGCCGTCCCCGCGGAGGTCCTGGACCGCGAACCGACCCGCCCCGTCGAGCCCAACCCGGCGTTGCAAGAGGCGCTGGTCCGCATCTACCGCGCCGACCCCGAGCTGTGCAACCTGTGCGAGCGCTTGGTCGACCTGGACGAAGGCGTCCAGGAGTGGCGCTACCGCCACGTGAAGATGGTGGAGCGCACGATCGGCGCCAGCCCCGGCACCGGCGGATCGCCCGGCGCGGCGTACCTGCGCACCACCCTGGGCGACCCCGCGTTCCCCGACCTTTGGGCGATCCGGTCGGCGTTTTAGCTTTGCCGCCCACAACCACCCCATGACGGAAGGCGAGAAACAAATGACGGCCAGCGAAGCGACGCGCGGCGGGCAGCCCACTCCCGCTTGCGTGAAGTTCCAGACCCTGCTGCGCGAACTCTTTCAGTTCGAATCGGCGGACCTCGACTTCGGCGTCTACCGCATACTGAACCACAAGCGCGACGTAATCGAGAAGTTCGTTGTCGAGGATCTGCCCGCCGTCGTCGATCAGGAGCTCGACCGAGGCATCCTCCGGGAGCAGGCTTGGGCGGCCCAGGAGATGGAAGAGGCGGCCACGCAGATCAGAGAATTCTTTGCATCAGACGTCATCGCGCCCGACGGATCGCTCAGGTCGCCGCACGACGACACTGCGCTCGGACGCAAGTACGTCCGCTTTCGCGAGCTGTCGTCCAGCGGCGCCAGAAGCCGGACGGCGATCGAACTCGACATCTACAACCACCTGTTCACCTTTTTCGGCCGGTACTACGACCGCGGCGACTTCATGTCCCAGCGCCGGTACTCGATGCGCCAGCGCTACGCGGTCCCGTACAACGGCGAAGAGGTTCTTCTGCACTGGTCCAACAAGGATCAGTACTACGTCAAGACGACAGAGGTATTCCGCGACTACGCATTCAACGCCAAGGGCGTCAGCGTCGCCTTCCGCCTGGCGGCCGCCGACGTCGAACAGGACAACATCAAGGGCGACCGGCGCTTCTTCGTGCCTCGGATCGACCAGATCGCATGGGACGACCAAGCCTCCCACCTTGCGATTCCGTTCGAATACCGTCCGCTGACGAAGGACGAGAGCCTCGGCAACGGCAAGAAGGGCGTCAACGGCGCGCAGGAAGAGATCATTGCTCGCGCGCTCGTCGCGATACCGGAACACCTGACGAAGACGAGCAACGCTGCGCGCGCGCACGCCGCCCTGACCGCGGAGCGCCGGACCAGGGCCAGCGGGGAAGTGGTCACGATTCTCGAGCATCACCTTCGGCAGTACACGAGGCGCAACACGTCGGACTACTTCGTTCACAAGGACCTGAAAAGGTTCTTGACGAACGAGCTCGACTTCTACCTCAAGAACGAAGTCATGAACGTAGCGAACGTCCTGACGGCCGGCGAGGAAAGATCGGAAGGCTGGTTTCAGACGGTGCGCGTGATCGGAACCGTGGGCCACAGGATCATCGACTTCTTGGACCAGATCGAGTCCTTTCAGAAGATGCTGTGGGAGAAGCGCAAGTTCGTAACGGAGACCCAGTACTGCGTCACCCTGAGGTGCATAGGCGAGGCGTTCCACCCGGAGATCGCCGAGTGCGAAGAACAGTGGAACGAGTGGCGCGAGCTGCTGTTCGTGGACGAAGAGGACAAAGCGGACGCGCGGCTGGCCTTCCTCCGGCGGCATCCGACGCTCGTTCTCGACACGCGGCACTTCTCGCAGTCGTTCGTCGACCGGCTTCTCGGGTCGTGGGAGGACCTGGACGGCATGACCGCAGGCACGTTGGTGCACGGCGAGAACTGGCAGGCGCTCGGCCTGTTGGAGGAGCGGCACAGAGACGAAGTGGACTGCATCTACATCGACCCGCCCTACAACACCGGCCAGAACGAGAAGTTCGTCTACAAGGACAACTATCGACACAGTTCGTGGCTGTCGATGATGAACGACCGCTTGGCCGCCTCGCGGAGGCTGGCTTCCCAGCGCGCGGGCATCTTCGTCAGCACCGACGACGGGGAATACGCCGTGTTGCGAGGGGTTCTAGAGCAGACGTGGGGCCGGGAGAACTTCGTGGCCGACGTCATCTGGAACAGTCGCAAGTCGGTGTCCAACGACGCGCTGATCTCGATCTCCACCAACCACACGACCTTCTTCGCGGCCGACAGGACGTTCCTGGAGTCCAAGAAGACGGAGTTCAGACTGCCGCACGTCGACTTGAAGTTCTCCAACCCGGACGACGATCCCCAGGGGCCTTGGGTCCTGGACCCCATGGACGCGCCCAACGTCCGAGAGAACCTGCTTTACCCGATCGTCAACCCCGAGACGGGCGAGGAGCACTGGCCGCCGGAGGGCCGCCACTGGCGGTTCGACGCGGCCAAGACGAAGCGGCTGCTCGCTGCCGGCCAGATTGTGTTCGGGCGGTCGGGCGAGGCCAAGCCGATGTGCAAGCGCTACCTTCGGCACGCGCGCGCCAAGGGCATGGTGCCTACGACATTGTGGGACGACGTGAAGACGACGACCGACGCCACCAAGCTCTTGCTGAACCTCTTCGGAAACGGCGAGATGAGGGGGCTGATCGACGAGATCAAGCCCAAGCCGACGCAGCTCGTGGACCGGTGCGCCGTGCTGCTGGCCCGTCACGACGGAACGGTGCTGGACTACTTCGCCGGATCCGGCACCACGGCTCACGCGGTCGTCGACCTCAACCGCCGCGACGGGGGCGCCCGGCGGTTCGTTCTGGTCGAGATGGGGGAGTACTTCGACCAGATGCTGCTGCCTCGGCTGAAGAAGGTCGTCTTCGCGCCCGAGTGGAAGGACGGCAAGCCGAAGCGCGCGGCGACGCCCGAGGAAGCGGAAAGGGGGCCGCAGGTCGTCAAGTACGTGCGGATCGAGAGCTACGAGGACGCGCTGAGCAACATCAGCTTCGACGGCGAGGCGGGCCAGCGCGCGCTGGAGCTCGATGGCTACGTCCTCAGGTACATGCTCCGGTGGGAGACGAAGGACAGCGCGACGCTCTTGAACGTGTTCGATCTGGACAAGCCGTTCTCGTACATGCTTCGCGCGGGGGCGAACGGCCAAGTGCGCGAGGTCGTCGCGGACCTCCCGGAGACGTTCGCCTACCTGCTGGGCCTTCGCGTGGCGACGCGCCGCGTCCACCACGACGACGGACGGCGGTACCTTGTGCAAACCGGAACCGTCAATAGGCGGCGGATTGTCGTGATCTGGCGGGACACGGAGGGTTGGGGCAGGGCGGATTTCGTCCGGGACAAGGAGTTCGTGGCAGCCCAGGGATTCGTCAACGGGGCCGACCAAGTGTTTGTGAACGGGAGCTCTCTCATCCGCGAAGCGACGGCGCTGGACCCGCTCTTCAAGAGGCGCATGTTCCGGTCGGGGGGCGCGTCGTGACGAAGCGGACCTCGAAGACCAAGCTGGATCGGCGGCTGGTTCTTCTCGCGTGGCTTCACGAGCAGTTCGGCTACAAGACGAACCAAGAAATGCTAGCCGATTTGAAGGAGTGCGCGGAAGGCTACGACGACACCGGAAGGAGCTACGTCCACAGACGTCTGGAGTCGCGGGGACGGCGCGCGAAGGCGCCCTTGGAGGACTTGGTCCGCTACGACCAGAACATTCGGGCCCACCTGCGAGCCGTGAACGCGGGCCGTGGCCGCCCGATCGTGTTCCGCTACTTTCAGCACGCGGCGGCGTTGTACACGGAGCTCTACTTGGACTGGGCCCTTCGGCGTCCCGCGGATCTGGTCGAGTCGCTGAACGAGGCGGCCTACAAGCGCAACCAGTACAAGACGTACGACGACCGATTTCCGACGATGCAAACGTCGGACCTTCGCCGACTCGCCTACTGGATGGCGACGGGCAGCGGCAAGACGCTGATCATGCACGTCAACTACCGCCAGTTCCTGCACTACAACGCTCGGCCGCTCGACAACATCGTGCTCGTCACGCCGAACGAGGGCCTGACCCGCCAGCACATCGCCGAGATGCGCGCGTCGGGGATCCCGTGCCGGCGCTTCGACCTCGACGACAGCGGCCTGCTGGCGCTCGACAGGGACACGGTGCAGGTGGTCGAGATCACCAAGCTCGTCGAGAAGAAGCGGGGCGGCGGCGCCAGCGTCCCCGTGGAGGCGTTCGAGGGCGCCAACCTGGTCTTTGTCGACGAAGGGCACCGAGGCACGGGCGGCGAGGCGTGGCGAAGGGCGCGCGAAGCGGTCGGGAAGGGCGGCTTCACCTTCGAGTACAGCGCCACCTTCGGCCAAGCCTTGGCGTCGGCGCGAAACCAGAAGCTGACGGCGGAGTACGGCAAGTCGATCGGCTTCGACTACTCGTATCGGTACTTCCACAGCGACGGATACGGCAAGGACTTCCGCATCCTGAACCTGCAAGAGGAACGGGAGCAGGACGCGACCGACACGCTGCTCCTCGGCAACCTGCTGTCGTTCTACGAGCAGATGCGGGCCTTCGACGAGCACGAGCCCGCGATTCGACCCTACAACCTCGAGCATCCGCTGTGGGTGTTCGTCGGGGGCACCGTCAACGCCGTCTACTCCCTGCGAAAGCAGAAGAGAAGCGACGTGCTGACGGTGGCTCGCTTCTTCCACCGCGTGCTCGCGAACCCAGACGGCTGGGCGGTCGAGACGGCGTCCAGGCTTCTGGAAGGCGACAGCGGATTGCGAAGAGCCGACGGACGGGACGTGTTCGCGGACAGGTTCGCGTCCCTACGCGAGGACGGTCTGTCGGCAGAGGCCCTGTATCGAGACGTATTGGCGCGAGTGTTTCACGCATCGGCCTCGGGCGGCCTTCACCTGGGGTCGATGCGCGGCAGCCGGGGAGAGATCGGCCTTCGGGCGAGCACGGCCGACCGCTGCTTCGGCGTGATCTACATCGGCGACGTCGGAGCGTTCGTCAAGCTTGCCCGGCAGGACGACCCCGGCTTCGTCTTCGAGCACGACGTCGTCGGCGACTCGCTCTTCGAGGGCATCGCCGACCCCGAGGGCGGCGTCAACGTCCTGGTCGGCGCCAGAAAGTTCATGGAGGGCTGGAACTCCTGGCGGGTCGCGAACATGGGGCTGATGAACATCGGTCGCACGGAGGGGTCGCAGATCATCCAGCTCTTCGGACGCGGGGTCCGTCTGCGCGGCAAGGGCTTCGGTCTCAAGCGGAGCTCCGCTCTGGACGGCGAGCACCCGCCCGACGTGAAGCTCCTGGAAACGCTGGACATCTTCGCCGTCCGCGCCGACTACATGTTCCAGTTCCGCAACTACTTGGAGCAGGAGGGCGTGGACACGCGGGACGTGGTGGAGCTTCGCCTGGACGCGAAGCCCAACCGCGCGTTCCTGGACCGGGGCCTGCTCGTTCCCCGGATGCCCGACGAACGCTCCTTTGTGGACGAGGAGGACGTGTTTCTCGAGCGCGACGATGCGATCCGGGTGCGCGTGGACAAGTCCGTGCGCGTGCGTACGTTGGACGCCGACGAAGACGGCATTAGGGACCGCGACGCCCGGTCGGGGCAGTCCCAGTCGATCCCGGCAACGAGCCTTGCCCTGGTCGACTGGCAGAAGGTCCACCTGGAGCTGGTCGAGTATGCGGACGGCCAGGGGCTGGCGAACCTTGCTCTCGACTCCCAAGCGACAAGGAGGATCGTCGAATCGGAGGAAGGACGCGGGCTCTACGACCTGATCGCAGACGAACACGTTTCGGTCCCAACGAGCGTCGAGGACATGCAGCTTCTCGAAGATGTCGTGCTGACGGTTCTGAAGAAGTACGTGGACAAGTTCTGCCGCGTTCGTCGCGAGCGGTGGGACACCGAGCAGGTCGTGTACGACAAGGTGAGCGAGCGGGACGCGAACTTCCCCCGCTACGCGGTTCGTGTGCCCCGCGGCGAGACGGCGCTGGTGGAAGCGATACGGGAGCTGATCGCGGAAGGCGATCGCATCTATCGAACGGCCACGGCGGACCTGCCCGGCATCTACTTCGACCGGCATCTGTATCAGCCGCTGCTGGTCGATCGGGACGCCCGCATCCAGACCACGCCTCCGGGGCTCAACGCCGGCGAAGCGCAGTTCGTCGAAGACCTGCGTGCCCGGTGTCGAGCGCATGTGGACGACTTCGGCAGGGGCAGGGAGCTCTTCCTGTTGCGAAACCTGACGCAGGGCAGGGGAATCGGCTTCTTCGACACGCGCGGCTTCTACCCGGACTTCATCCTGTGGATCAAGGAAGGGCCGGCCCAGCGGGTGGTGTTCGTGGAGCCCCACGGCATGGTCCACGCGCGGGCGTATCGGCACGACGACAAGGCCCGCCTGCACGAGCGCCTGCCCGCGTTGGCGCGCAACGCCGCCGCCCGGTCCCGGACGAAGAACGTCTCCCTGGATTCCTACATTGTTTCGAACACGCCCTACGAGGATCTGCGCCGGTCGTACGACGACGGCACGTGGACGCGCGAGCGATTTGCGCAGGCCCACATCGTCTTTCCGGAGCGCACGGACGAATACGACTACATCTCGATCATCCTCGGCCAACGGGCCGCCGCCGGTGCGGCCTGAGGACCTGGCCCGCCGCTACGCCCGATTCCGAGTCGGGGAGCGGGTCCTGCTTACGGGCCACTCGCACCAAGCATGGCCCGACGTGGGCTTCGACGCCCAGCAGCAGGCGTGGCTGGACGCGGCCGAGCTGGTGGACGACAAGTGGGACCGCGCCTTCGCGATGGCCGACAAGGTGCGGGCCGGCTTCCGGCGGCTTCTGGACGACCCGGACGGCCACATCGCCCTCGGCCAGAACACGCACGAGCTCGTGGTCCGCTTCCTGTCCGCGCTGCCCCTGCGCGAGCGTCCGCGTCTGGTCACCACCGACGGGGAGTTTCGCACGATCCGCCGCCAGCTGGGCCGGTTGCGCGAGGAAGGCGTCGAAGTCGCGACGTTGAGCAGCGGGGACGCGGGCGTGGCCGACCGGCTGGGGAGCGCCGTGGACGAGCGAACGGCCGCGGTTCTCGTGTCGTCGGTCCTCTTCCGGGACGCGACGATCGTCGATGGGCTGGGCCGCGTGGCGGATGCCTGCGCGCAGGTCGGCGCCGAGCTCCTCGTGGACGCCTACCACTCCTTGGCGGCAGTACCGTTCTCGGTGCGCGAGACGGGGCTGGGCAGCGCGTTCGTGGTGGGCGGCGGCTACAAGTACTGTCAGCTCGGGGAAGGGAACTGCTTCTTGCGGTTTCCCGCCGAGTGCGCCCTGCGCCCGGTCCTCACGGGCTGGTTCGCCGAGTTCGGCACGCTGGCCCAAGCGCCTGCGCCAGAGTCCGAGGGCGGCTTGGCCCGGCCCAGCCCTCCGGTCCGCTACGGCACCGGCCACGTGCGCTTCGCGGGCGCGACCTACGACCCCGTCAGCCACTACCGCGCCGCCGCCGTCTTCCAGTTCTTCGCGGAGCACGGCCTGACCGCCGACCGCCTTCGCGCATCCAACTTGGCCCAGATTCGCCGCTTGGCCACCGCCGTAGACGCCCTAGACCTGGACCCCGCCGTGCTCTCCCGCGACCGTGCCGTCCCCCTGGATCGCAAGGGCGGCTTTCTCGTGCTGGAGACCCCGTTCGCCGCCGACTTCGTCCGCCTTCTGCGCGAGCGGGGCGTCTACGTGGACCATCGGGGCAGCCTGCTCCGTCTGGGGCCGGCCCCCTACGTGACCGACGCCCAGCTGGACGACGCGGCCGCCGCACTGGGCGAAGTCGCATCCCAGCTCGCGCCCCGTTGAGCCCCAAGCCCCAGCGAGCCGGTCAAGCCGCCGTCCGAGGCCGAGTGCACTTCGGCGACAGCCTTCCCGTCCTGCGCCGGATGCCCTCCGGCTCTGTGGACCTCGTCTACGCGGACCCGCCCTTCAACACCGGCCGCGCCCAAGCCCGAACGCGCCTCCGCACCGTCCGCGATCCCGCCGGTGACCGCACCGGCTTCCAGGGCCAGCGCTATCGAACCGAGCAGGGCAAGACCCGCGCCTTCGACGACGCCTTCGACGACTACGGCGCCTTCCTGGCTCCCCGGATGCGCGAAGCCCACCGCCTGCTGGCGCCCACCGGTTCCCTCTACCTGCACCTGGACTACCGCGAGGTTCACTACGCCAAGGTCCTGCTCGACGACATCTTCGGCCGCGAGTGCTTCGTCAACGAGATCATCTGGGCCTACGACTTCGGCGGCCGCCCCAAGCGCCGGTGGCCCGCCAAGCACGACAACATCCTCTTCTACGCCAAGGACCCCGACCGCTACTTCTTCGACTCGGAGGCCGTGGAGCGCATCCCCTACATGGTGCCCGGACTCGTGGGACCCGAAAAAGCCGCCCGCGGCAAGCTGCCCACCGACACGTGGTGGCACACCATCGTCCCGACCAGCGGCAAGGAGCGCACCGGCTACCCGACGCAGAAGCCCTTGGGCGTGGTCCGGCGCATCGTGCAGGCGTCGTCGCGCCCCGGCGACCTCGTTCTCGATCCCTTTGCGGGCAGCGGAACCCTCGGGGCAGCCGCCCACGAGCTAGACCGCCGCTTCGTCCTCGTCGACAACAACCCGGAGGCCGTGGAGATCATGGTGCAACGGTTCGGCGAGATGGAGGGCGTGGAGTTCGTGTGAGCGTAACGCCGGCCAGCTATCTCCCGGCCAAGCCGTCAACCGCGTCCCTCAGTTCCTCCACGACGTCTGACAGCCTCTTCACGCACTGCACCAGCGCATCATCGGGGTTGCCCACTGCCGCCGGTTCGGGGACCGGATCGTCCGCGGGCACCTCGGCTGGCACATTCCCGGGTTTGTTGACCGACCCCGCGGCGGGCTGCTGCGCTGGCAAGTTCCCGCGGGGTGCCGTCTCCGCCAGTCTGTAGCGCCCATGCCCCGCGGCGATGAGAAGTCCCTCACGCTTCGCATTCCACGTCGCGTTCCGGAGGGATCTGCTGGCGCCATTCCAGCCGACGGCCTTGGCAGCGTACTCGATCTGGTCCAGCGACGGCTCAGCGACGCCAGCAGCGACGAGCATCCGCATTGACGCCAGAACCCAGTCCCGCGTGTTCCTGCTCGCCGGGGCTCTCCGGTGGACCCGATGTTGCCGCCGGAAGGCGTCGTTCAGTTCTTGGAGTTGCTGCTCGTCTCTGATATTCCTGCCAAAATCGGTGACCACCCAATGGGCCCGGACCGGATTGTGGGCGGTGTCGATCTTCTTGAGTCCGCTCAGCGCCCACGTGATGCGGTAGCCAAGTTCCGTCTCGGGGCTGCTGCCGTCCTCTCGGTGAAGAAGCCGAACCACGGAGCCCGGAAGTCGCAAGTGGTCGGCCACCCAAGCCATGACCTCGGACTTCGTCGCTGGCAGACCACCGAACGATCTAAGCGCCAACAATGTGGGCCAGTAGAGATCCCGCACTCGAGGAACGGAACTCGGCTGGTGTCCAACAGTGTTGCCGTAGATGTCAGTTCTGTCTCGATGTCGCATTCTCTACTCCTTGCTTCCGGGCACGACACTGGTTTCCACTACGGTACGCTAGCTTGTTCTCCAACACTGCGCTAGGACTTGGTGAGCTTTGGTCCCACGTAGACGACGCTGATCCGTTCGTTCGCCCGCACCGGCCACGAAAAGTGAAACCGGATCGTGTGGCGCTTCATCTTGCCGTGCCAGCCGCAGATCGTTCTTCCGCCGGGCAAAGATTCATCGCGAAACGTAAGTTGACGTCGAAACTGCCGCTTCTCCGAATCCGACGAATCCGAAAACAGCGCGCTGTCCCCGGTGAAGTACTGTTCCACCAGTCGATGACCTTCGGACGTACGACGCCCGCCCTCGTCAAAGCAGCCCGCGAAGCGGTCGAGGATTCCTAGAAGGACCCCAAGGTGACCCGCCGCTCCGCTCGCAAACGGAAGGCCCTTGAGCGGGTCGAAGCAGTCCTTGCAAAAAAAGAGCCTGCTAAACCTGCGTGTCGCAACCCTATAAAGTTCGTCCCAAGAGGTCGGATGAGGGGCGGCATTCTCGAGTGCCGCGAGTAGCGCGGTCTGGTCCCACCAGTTCTCGATGTCCACCGCCTGGCGGACCGTGTCGTCATTGACGCGCCACGTCACCCGAACGGGAGACCGGGTCCACGCCGAAGGATCAGCGCTGATCAGCCCGGATGGAAAGCCGTGAATGCTGCGAAAGGCCGCCTCGGCAACAGCGGAGTCGGTCACAACGTCGCTGTCGCATTCCAGCCACTCGTCTCTTCCGTGGCGATCGAAGTCGTCCCAGAACGGCCCCGCTCGGGTCAACCACGACATCACAGCGTTCTTCTCCGGATGCGACAGCCGTTGAATCGCTTTCGGCATGGGAACGTCCCGCACCGGCTCGACCTGGGCCATCTCGCGACTGCAGTAGACTTCTTGACCCCAGCGCCTCGCAACTCTACGCATGTCAGCAAGTCGCAATATTGCCTCGCGAAACAAAGACAAGTCCTGAAACTGGTGATGAATTGACCGGTCGTTGGCAAAAAGGTCCACCTCACGCCCACCCCGCGAAGTAGTTCATGTCCTTGTCGAACTGGTCGAAAAAGCCCTCGGGCCACACGTCAACGTTGCCGTCGGCGTCAAGGCTCGGACTCTCGACCTGTGGAAGCCGTGTCTCCTTCCCTCCCGTTCGCGACCGGAAGAAGTGCAGGGCTACATCTTGCGGACGTACCTTGCCGTCCTTGACCGCCCGACGGACGCCATTGAGGACGTGGTCGCTGTGGGTTTCGAGAATGACCTGAACGCCCGCGGCACTCACCTCTGCCAGAAACCGTCCCATACTCGCTTGGCCAGCCGGGTGAAGATGCACCTCCGGGTTTTCGATCAACAGCAGACCGTTGCTCTTGGACGACAAGGCGGCCACCACAACAGGCAAGACTTGGGTCAGCCCAAACCCGGTGTGACCGGGGCGATGAAATCCGGTGTCGCTCGAGGTGCGAATGCCGAGTCGCACCGCGTTCGCGTGCGGAATCGTGTCGATTGCCAACTGGCAACTCGGGAAGAACTTCTCCATGCGTGCCTCGACCTGTCGCAACCGTGTCGGCGGCGTTCCCTCTAGGGCCAAGGCGTCGAGTACGGGAACTTCCTCTCCCGACTGCAAGACACTCACCGTGTGTTCCCCGGCCGGGCCGACAACCGGCGTCGATTGTGGGTCCTCCAACGGATAGTAGTCCCTTGGTCCAAGTCTCTCTGCCGTCAAGTAACTCAAATCTCGAAGTCGCGTGGCCAACGACTGACCACCAATCTCTTCTGGTAGCAATCGGAGCAGCGGTCGAGGCTCTTCATATGTTTTTCCGCCTGCTGATATCCTGGTGATTTCCATTGACATCTGGGTGCGATGTCCTCCAAAGTTCCATCGGTACTCCTCGTCGTCGTCCCAAAGCGCAATGTCGAACGACGTCCGGCCCTCGATCTGATCAATGACGTCGGCGACGGTTCCCAGCCGAACCGCGAGACCGTTGAGCATCAGTCTCGTAGACCATTGGTGTTCGCGAATCGTCTGATGAAGCAATGCTAGTGCTTGCAATACGGACGATTTTCCGGATGCATTCGTACCCGACAATAAAGTAAGCGGTGAAAGAGGCAACTTCAAGACGGAGAAGCACTTGAAGCGATAGAGATCGATTCGAGCGATCATCCCAGGACCTTCGTCAGCATTCTACGGGTTGCCCTGAATCGATATTTCACACGCTTCGTGCTGTTGGTTCCCTTGGTGATAGATGCATCGAAGTCTTCGTCGTCCAAAAGGTTGTAGAATGCATCCTTGAGGTATTGTTTCTGCTCGACGACCTGACCCTTGGAATAGAACGACAATCCAGTGGACATAACATCCCACAGCGATGCGTTCAGAACGTTGCGATGTTGCTGTGACTGGGTGTGGCGACGGAAAGCATGTCGACCAAATACAACGAAGTTGTTCTCCAGACCGTTGCGAAACCCTTTCGACAGGCTCGCTAGCTGGTGATCGTCCATCTTGTTCATACGCTTTAGGGCAAGGACCAGAAAATCGTCCATGTCGCCGCGATAATCGTCCAAGCTCTCCAGACGAAATGCGCAATATCGATTTACAAACTCTCTATCCCGCATCATGTCGGACTTCAAGCTTCTGCCGGTCGCCTTCTGGAACAATTCGGAGCGGGATTCGAGCTTCAAGAACTTTGTTCCGTTTCCCATCAACAAGCAGTTCCGCATCTGTTGCCGGGACAATGGCACACCAGCATTGACCCGATCGAAGATGTCCAATTTGGCCTGCATCGGCACTTTGGAATCAATGGTATAGAAGATCAAATCACAGTCTTCAACCCGATTCTGCAATTTGGGCGGGAGATCCGAAAACCGTTTGCGATTGAGGTCGGTACGGTGCAGGCTGCGCAACACCAGGTCGTCCTCAAGAAAGCTGTAGAACGTGGATAACCTTTGGAGACCATCGACGACGACCATTCGGCCCTGCTCGTCCTCGGCGAGGTAGAAGACCGGCAAGGGGATTCGCAGGATCACAGACTCGATCAACTTGCTCTGTTGGGCCTTTGTCCAAATGAAATCGCGCTGAAAATCCGGATCCATGACATACTGCTTGTTCTTGATTCTCCGGACGACTTCGTAAACAGTGCGGTTTTGCGGCCGAATCAGAAGTTCGTCCAATGGGTATCCGCTCCAAGGAGACTTTGGCTCGTCGATACCCTCTACGTCTTCGGAATCTCCGAAAGACTTTGGCGAGGTTTGAGACGCCGAGTCGTCGATCGGGCTTGGAGGCTGTCGGGGAATCGACTTCGTCATGTCGTTGGGCCATGGGTTCGACTTCGTGTTCCGTGCGACCTCGTGTACCGACGCCTGCTCCTCTGGGCGGCGTGCGTCTACCGCGCTTACCTGGTATACGTTAGCATTCGATCGGTGCGCCACCCGCACTAGCTTCTTGTCGACTGACAGCTTTGGCACGAGCTTGTTGAACGAGTTGTACAGCGAAAGGCGGCCGAGCTTTTCGTCTGACGGGTAGCCGGTCATCTCGCGGAACATGTCGCCCGCGAAGCCTTTGAAGTCGGGACTTCGGCGCTGAAGTTCGGCGTAAAGCTCCCGCAACAGCGGGGTCTGGAGCTGCCCGCCATCCACCAGTGCCTTGATCGCCGACCAGTTGCCGTAGATGTCGGTCACATCGTAAGTCGGCATCCTCGTTTCCTCGCGTCAAGGACGAAGCCGGCCTCCGCGGTTTGCCGCTGGGTTTGCACCGCAGAAAGCCACGCCGCCTCGATCAACCCCTACCCCCCAGCCTTCCACGTAACCGACATCTTGATCCGCCGGCCGCGGGCGCTGTGCGTGAAGCCGTCGTAGTTCTGCTCCCAGGCCACGAAGGGCGGATCGGCGTCGAGGAGGTTCAGGGCGGAGAGGGACACATCGAAGTTGCCTCGGGTACGCCGCAGCACGCTCAGGTCCCAGGTCATCCAGCGGTCCACGCGCTCGTACTGGGTGCCGACGAAGGCGTCGTTCTCGTAGGACGACACGCTGTTGAGGTAGTTGACCAGGCTGTAGTCGCCCTGATGCACGCCCAGGGAGAAGCGCATCTTCCAGCGGGGCAGGGGGGGTGCCACGGGGCTGCCCCAGTTGAGCTTGCCCACGGCCGACTGGGCGGACAGCAGCTCGACCGACGAGCCGGGAGAGTCGGGGCTCGACACGGACAGCGCCTTCACGTCGTAGCTCCGCGTGTAGGTGCCGTCCATGCCCAGGGACACGACGCCCTCGCCGGCGGGCAACCGGGTGCTGGCGTGCCAGTCGATGCCCGATGTCGTGACGCCCGGCCAGTTGGCCATGTCGAGCCGGATCCGCTCGATGTTGCGGGCCTCGCAGGAGCCGTCGCGGCGGTTGCCGGGACAGGTGATCAGGTGCTGGACGACACTGCGCGAAGGCGAATCGTACGCGCGGGCGATGCCGTCGTAGGGAAGGATCTCGATCATGTCGCTGAAGTCGTAGCTCCAGTAGTCCACCGACGCCCTCATGCGCGACAGTTGAAGGCTGAGCCCGGCGTTGTAGGTGAACGCCTGCTCCGGCTTCAAGTCCGGGTTGCCGTAGGTGTCCGTGGCCTTGTAGGTGCCGACCTGGGACACGTACGCCGAGGCCGTGTTCTGCTGGGGGTGCACGTCGTCCACCGACGGCGTGCGGAAGGTGGTCTGGACGGACACGCGCAGCGCCAGCGGGTCGGCCACCTGAAGGCGCATGGCCAGCCGGGGGTCGAAGCTGCTGGCGCTGCTGTGGAACTCGTAGTTGGCGGCGGCCTGGGCGCTGAACCGCTCGCCGAACGTCATCGGCACCTCGACGAAGAAGCGGTGAACCGTCTGCGAGGCGTCGTAGGGGTAGAAGCCGTTGGTGAAGGTGAACGAGCCGGCCTTGTCCACGCAGCTCTGGTCGCCCAGCACCGGACAGGGGTTCACGTCCAGGTTCCCCGCGGTGTTGGGCGTGCCGGTCACGGCGAAGCGGCGGAACTGGTAGCCGGCGGCGAAGTTCGCCCGGTCCTCGGCCAGCGTTCCCTTCATCATCACGTCGCCGACCAGCAGGTTGGCGGCGCCCTCCAAGTCCACCTCGTCGTTGATCCAGTCCAGCAGCTCGGGCGAGTTGGCCAGCGACGCCATATAGCCCGGGTTGGCTTGGTTCTCGTAGGCTGCGCCGGGTTGCTCCGAGTTCTGCAGTGCGCTGCTGAAGGGGTTGTAGTACATGCAGCCGCCCTGCCCGGCGGTCTGTCCGTTGAGGGGTCCCAACGCCATCCCCGAGGGCGTGGTGGGGTCGCGCACGACGTCCACGCCGCAGTTGGGACCGCCGAACCCGCGGAACGCCAGGAACTTCCGGTAGGCGTACTCGGACGGGATGTTCACGTTGCCGGAGGCGCGCGAGAAGCTTGCGCCCACGTCCAGCGTCAGGTCTCCGCCGCCCATCTCGCCCACCACGCGCTCCATAGACGCGGCCAGGCGCTGGGTGGCCGACTGCCGGGACAAGATGCGGCCGGGGCCGCTGTTCCCCACGAGGCGGCCGTAGAAGTACCAGTCGTTCTCCAGGCACTCGGACTGCGAGGAGAAGCCCGCGTGCGCACTGTTCTTGCCGCAGAAGTCCACGCGGCCGGGGTGGTCGGAGGCGATCGCCCAAGCGTCGGTGTACTGGTAGATCGGCGGATAGGAAGGCGTGGTCAGCCACTCGGGCTGGGTTGCGACGGCGAAGAGCCCTTCCACGTGATAGGTCCCCTCGTCGCCCCAGTCGCCGTTGAGTTCGCCGAACGCCCGCACGTGGCGAGTCGCCTGCTGCAAGTCGTCCCAGGGCTGGTAGCGGAAGCGGCAGGTCTCGTTCTCGAGGTGGCCGCCGAACGACTGGCACGCCGGGTCCACGAAGACGCCGCCGAGGCCGCCGAAGTGCGCGTCCACAAGGGCCGCCGAGAACTCCTCGCTCGACTCCTCGCCGGTCAGCTGCGGAATGATGAACGCGCCGGGGTTGCCGGTGTACGACCAGGAACCGGCGCCGGCGATGAAGTCCCGAAGCGCCCAGTCCCTGTCCCGCACGTGCAGCGCTTGGCTGATCAGCGCCTCGGCCGACACGACGGCGTGGGAGCTTTCGCCGACGGGGCTGCCCCAGATCGCGCCCACGTTGGTGTTGCCGGAAGCGGCGAAGTACTCGTGCGCGGCCTCCACCTCGAAGCCCTCGAAGTCGTTCCGGGTCAGGAAGTTCGCGACCCCGGCCACGGCGTCCGAGCCGTAGACGGCGGACGCGCCCTCCTTGAGCACCTCGATCCGGTCGATCGCCACCGACGGGAAGGCGTTCACGTCCACGAACCGCCCGCCGTACTGGCGCACCGGGATGTACGTCTGGCGCCGGCCGTTGAGGAGCACCAGCGTGCGAGAAGAGCCCAGCCCACGCAGGTTCACGTTCGCGACCGTCTCGGGCATCGAGCCGGCCTGCTTGGTGTTGTACCAGCCCTGCCGCTCGCCCAGCGTCCCGTGGCTGGCCCCCAGGTTCTTGAAGAAGTCCGTGGCTTGGGGCGCTCCCTGCTCGGCCAACGTGCGGCGCCCGGCCACCGACACCGAGTACGGCAGCGTCACGGGCGACTCCTCGAACGCGGTGCCGGTCACGACGATCTCCACCAGCTGCAAGGCCGTGGAGTGCATCTGCAGGTCCACGGTCGCGGTCTCGCCGGCGGCCAGCGTGATCGTCCGCACCACGCTCACGTAGCCGATCAGGTCCACCTGCAGCTCGTGCGTGCCCGGCGGGACCCCGGGGAGGACGAAGCGCCCGCCCTCTCGGGAGATGACGCCGATCTCCAGCGCCGGCACGTACACCTGCGCGGACGGCAGCGGCTCGCCGGTGGCGGCGTTGGAAACGGTGCCCACGACGGTGGCGTTCTGGGCGGAAGCGGGGGCGGCGAACGTCGCAGCCGTCAGTCCGGCGAGCGCGGCGCACCGTCGGAGGAGCGCGGCGAGCCGAGGCGGGAGAGCGAGACCTGTCATGGGGATCATCCTCAGTATCTGCGGGGCTCTCGCTCGCGGGATGGGTGGGAGAAAGAGTCGCCGGCATTGGGGTAGAGTAGAGTACATTCTTGTCAACAATGCCAACGGGCGCAAGCCCTGCCTTCCCGCGCCACCAACGACATCGGCTCCGTGCGCCCAGACCGCATTCGCAACTTCTGCATCATCGCCCACATCGACCACGGCAAGTCCACGCTTGCCGATCGGCTGCTCGAGGCGACGGGCGCGGTGGACCGCAGGCAGATGCGGGATCAGGTCCTCGACTCCAACGAGCTCGAGCGCGAGCGCGGGATCACGATCAAGCTGCACGCCGTCCGCATGTCGTACTCGGCCGACGACGGCCGCGAATACGACCTGAACTTGATCGACACGCCCGGCCACGTGGACTTCACCTACGAAGTCTCCCGGTCGCTGGCGGCGTGCGAGGGGGCGATCCTGGTCGTGGACGCGACCCAGGGCGTTCAAGCCCAGACGCTGTCGAACCTGTTCCTGGCGCTGGAAGCCGGCTTGGAGATCGTTCCCGTGCTGAACAAGATCGACTTGCCCGGGGCGGAGCCGGAGCGCCGGCGCGCGGAGGTGGCCGAGCTCATGGGCGTGGAGCCGGGGTCGGTCCTGGAAGCCAGCGCCAAGGACGGCGTGGGGATCGACGCCGTGCTGAAGGCCGTCGTGGAGCGGGTGCCCCCGCCCGCGGGCGATCTCGAGGCGCCGTTGCGCGCCCTCGTCTTCGATTCCCACTACGACCAGTACTTGGGAGCGGTGCCCACGATCCGCGTCTTTGACGGCGTCGTGCGGGCCGGCACGACGATCGCCTTCGGGGCGGTGGAGGCCCAGTACGAAGTCACGGAGGTGGGTCACCTGCGCCTGGAGCGCTTCCCGGCGGACGGACTGGGCCCCGGGGAAGTCGGCTACTTGGTGGCGGCGATCAAGGCCGTCTCCGACACCCGCGTGGGCGACACGATCCTGGATGCGGGGAACCCCTCGCCCGAGCTGCTGCCCGGCTACCAGGAGGCCCGGCCCATGGTGTTCGCCGGGCTGTATCCCAGCGACTCGGACGGCTACGAGGAGCTTCGCGACGCCCTTCACCGCCTGAAGCTCAACGACGCCGCCCTCCACTTCGAACCCGAGACCTCGCGTGCGCTGGGGTTTGGCTTCCGTTGCGGCTTCCTGGGGCTCCTCCACCTGGAGATCGTGCAGGAACGGCTGGACCGGGAGTTCGGCGTCAAGCTGGTCTCCACCGTGCCAAACGTGAAGTACCGGGTCGCCATGCTGGACGGAGCCGAGCAGGTCGTGGAGAACCCGACCACCTTGCCGGACCGCGCGCAGATCGCGTCCGTGGCCGAACCCGTCGTGAGCGCCCGCATCGTGGTGCCGTCGGAGTACATCGGCGCGGTGCAGCGGCTCTGCCACGACCGGCGCGGCGTCTTCAAGGGCATGAGCTACCTGGACCCGCGCCGCGTCGAGATGGAGTTCGAGCTGCCGCTGGCCGAGATCGTCCTGGACTTCTACGACCGGCTCAAGGGAAGCACGCGGGGCTACGCGGCCCTGGACTACGAGTTCCTAGAGTATCGCGCCGGCGACTTGGTCAAGCTAGACGTCATGGTAAACCGCGAGCCCGTGGACGCGTTCTCGGTGATCCTGCACCGCGACAACGCCTACCGCCACGGACGGGCGCTGGTGCGCAAGCTGCGGGAGCTGATCCCCCGCCAGCAGTTCGAGGTGGCGCTCCAGGCCGCGATCGGGAACCAGGTCATCGCAAGAGAGACCGTCAAGGCGCTGCGCAAGAACGTGACCGCCAAGTGCTACGGGGGCGACATTACCCGAAAGCGGAAGCTTCTGGAGCGCCAAAGGGAAGGGAAGCGGCGCATGAAGCAGGTCGGGTCCGTCGAGATCCCCCAGGAAGCGTTCATGGCCGTGCTCCAGCTGGGCGACGACCGGTCGTGATCGGGCGGGGACGAACCCGCCGCCTTCGCCGTTACCTTCAGGGGCAGTGAAGCCGACGACCGCCGTCCCCCCGTTTCCGCAGTCCGCCGCCTGACGTGCGCGTACTGCAGCTGCCGCCGTCCCTGGGCTACCGCGACGTCGAGGTGCTGTATCGGGCCGTGGCGGCCGGCGAACCGCTGCTCTTCGACGCGCGCCGGGTGGGGTGGGTTCACCCTACGGGGATGGTGGCGCTCCTGGCCGCCGGCAAGGTGGCGCGCGACCGGAGCGGCGTGGCGTCCAAGCTGACCCTGCCCGAGGGCCAGAAGGGCCAGCAGGTCACCAGCTACCTGGGTGCGGCCGGCTTCTTCCGGGCCGCGTCGGAGGTCTTCGATTCGCCGTTTCCGTGGTCGCCGCGTCGGACGCGCCGGCCCACCGACACGTTGCTGGAGATCACGCCCATCACCACCAACTCGGACGTGCACAAGGCGGTCGACGAGGTCCAGTCGCAGGCGGAAATTGTTCTCTCCGAACGGTTGCGCTACCCCAAGTCGGCGCTGTTCTGGTTCTCGGTCATCCTGTCCGAGGTTTGCCAGAACATCGTCGAGCACGCAGAGGGGTCGGGCTGGGTGGCGGCCCAGGCCTACAAGCGCATGCCTGGGCTTCCGCGCGCCGCGGTGGTGCTCGCGGTCTCGGACTTGGGCCGAGGCTTCCAGGCCTCCCTGGCCGAGCGCCATGCGTCCCGCTTCGCCGACCGATGGGGCGACGCAACCGCGCTCGATGCCGCGTTTAACGGGGAGACGCGCTTCCCCGACACGGGCCGAGGTCAGGGGATCCAGCAGATCCGGCAGCGAGTCAAAGGATGGAAAGGCCTTTTTTCCATTCGAAGCGGGACCGCGCGCATCGCCCACGCCCCGGAATGGGGTCGGACGCCGCCGATGGAAGAGCGGCTGACGCCCTTCCCGGGCGCCCACGTCAACATCGTCATCCCCGACCGAGCCGAACCGTGACCGAACGCACCCGCACCGCGGGCGACGGGCTCCGCCCGGTGAGCATCGACGTGTACGCAGTGGCCCGGGCCGCGGTGGCGTCGATGCGGCCGGACTTGGTGACCCGACCCACGGGGCGAGCGGTGCGGGCAGCCATCGAGGAGCGTCTGGCGGATCCGCGCCCCGCGTTGGTGTCGCTCTTGGACCTTCGCGGGGTTCGCATCTTGGACTTCAGCTGCGCCGACGAGGTCGTCGCGAAGCTGGTGCTGCGCTACTTGGGCCCCGATCGGCCCGGGAACGTGTTCTTCCTCTTTCGGGCCGTGGAGAACCTTCACCGTCACGCCGTGGAGGAGGTGCTGCGCCGACACCGGCTTGCGGCCGCGTGCGACGTGGGCGATCGGCGCTTCGAGCTGCTGGGAGATGTCGAGCAGGCCGAAGGGGACGCCTGGGCGAACCTCGAGCGGTGCGGTTGCATCGACCCCGGGGCGGGAGCGGGACTGGACCGAGAAGAGGCGCGCGCCCTGCAACGTCTGGCGGACCGGCGCTTGGCCTACGTCGGCGAAGGCGGAGAGTTCTGGGCGCTGAGCGCCGCGACGAAGCTGTGTCGGTGAACGAGCGGCGAACGGCCACGCACGCGATCCACGCCGGCCACGGAGCGGCCCGCCCGGGCGACCCGGTGGTTCCGTCGATCGCTCGGAGCGCGACGTTCCGCTGGTCCGGCCCCCAGGACGGCGTCGAGCTTCGCTACAGCCGCTACGGCAACAACCCGGTCCAGATCTCCGTTGCCGAAAAGCTCGCCGCCATGGAGGGCACGGAGTCGGCCCTGGTACTGGCCAGCGGCATGGCGGCCACGGCCATGACGATCTTGTCTCTGGCGGAGTCCGGCGACCACGTCGTTGCCAGCCGCCACCTGTACGGCGCCACCTACGACCTGCTCGCGCGCGAGCTTCCCCGACGCGGCATCCGCACCACCTTCGTGGATCCGGCCGACCCCGCCGCCTGGCGTGACGCGCTCGCCCCCGGCACGCGGGTGGTGTTCGCGGAGCTGCCCACGAACCCCACCCTCCGCGTCTTCGACCTGGCCGCGGCCCGCGCGGCCGCCGACGCCGCCGGCGCCGTCCTGGCGGCGGACGTCACCTTCGCCACTCCGGCCAACCTTCGCGCGGCCGAACACGGAGTGGACGCCGTCGTCCATTCCGCCACCAAGTACCTGGGCGGCCACTCGGACCTGATCGCCGGCGCCGTGGCGGGCAGCCGCGAGCTGGTCGCGGGCGTGGCCAAGATGATGAAGCTCTACGGCCCCTCGATCGACCCGCAGGCGGCTTGGCTGCTGGACCGGGGACTTCGCACGCTGACCGCCCGCATGGAACGCCACAACCGGTCGGCCCTGGCGCTGGCCCAGTGGTTCTCGGACGCTCCCGGCGTGGCCCAGGCGATCCACCCGGGCCTGCCCGAACACCCCGACCACGAACGGGCCGCGGCCATGCTGGACGGCTTCGGCGGCATGCTGTCGGTCGTGCTTGAAGGAGGCGGCCCGGCAGCGGACCGATTCTGCGCCGCCCTGCGGCTGGCCGTGCCCGCGCCCTCCCTGGGCGGCGTGGAGACGCTGGTGTCGCAACCCCGCTACACCTCGCACGTGGACCTCCCCCCGAACGAGCGGAACGGTCTGGGCATCCCCGACGGCTTCGTCCGCATCTCGGTCGGCCTGGAAGACGTGGAGGACTTGAAGGCCGACTTCGACCAAGCGCTGGCCGCGGCGGCTGCGTCTGCGGGTCGCTACTCCTCCGCCATGAACGGGTAGGACGAGGTCTTCGGCGGCGAGAAGTTCTCCTTGATCGTCCGGGGCGTCACCCAGCGGAGCATGTTGAAGATCGAGCCGGCCTTGTCGTTGGTGCCCGAGGCGCGGCTGCCGCCGAACGGCTGCTGGCCGACAACGGCGCCGGTGGGCTTGTCGTTCACGTAGAAGTTGCCGGCGGCGTACCGCAGCCGATCCAGGGCTTGGCGAACGGCCTTCCGGTCCTGGGCCAGCACGGCGCCGGTCAAGGCGTAGGGCGACGTGGAGTCCACCAAGTCCAGCGTCTCCTTCCACGCCTTGTCGGGGTAGACGTAGACGGCGATCACGGGGCCGAAGATCTCGTCGCACATCGTCTCGTGGGCGGGGTCGTCGACGCGCACCACGGTCGGGCGCACGAACCAGCCGTCGGCGTCCGAGAACGTGCCGCCGGCCAAGACGTCCGCGCCCGAGCCTTCGCCGACCCGCTCGATGTAGCCCGTGATCTTGCGAAAGGCGCCTCCGTCGATCACGGCGTTGACGAAGTTGCGGAAGTCGCGGGGGTCGCCCATCGCCAGGCCGTTGGTCTCGTCGGCCAAGGGGTCGCGCAGCACCTTCCACAACGACTCGGGAACGTACGCGCGGGACGCCGCCGAGCACTTCTGCCCTTGGTACTCGAAGGCGCCGCGCACGATCGCCGTTCGGAGCACGTCCGGGTCCGCCGAAGCATGGGCCACGATGAAGTCCTTGCCTCCGGTCTCGCCGACGAGCCGCGGATAGGAGCGGTACGAGGCGATCCTCCGGCCGACCGTGCCCCACAGCGACTGGAAGACCTCGGTCGAACCGGTGAAGTGGAGCCCCGCGAACTCGGGGTGCCGCAAGACGGCCTTGGTGATCTCGGCGGGGTCGCCCGGAACGAAGTTGATCACGCCCGGCGGCAGCCCCGCCTCTTCCAGGAGCCGGTAGGTGTAGTAGCCCGACAGGACGGCGTGCTTGGAGGGCTTCCACAACACGCCGCAGCCCATGAGGGCGGGCACGCCGGCCAAGTTGCCTCCGATGGCGGTGAAGTTGAAGGGGCTGACCGCGTAGACGATCCCCTCCAGAGGCCTGTACTCCAAGCGGTTCCACTCCCCCCGCGCCGAGCCGGGCTGATGGTCGAAGATCTGCTCGGCGAAGTGGGCGCCCCACCTGTAGAAGTCCACCAGCTCGCAGGCCGCGTCGATCTCGGCCTGGAACGCCGTCTTGCTCTGGCCCAGCATCGTGGCGGCGTTGAGCACGGGGCGCCACGAGCCGGCCAGCAGGTCGGCGGCCTTCAGAAAGACGGCGGCGCGGTCCTCCCAGGGCCACGACGCCCACTCCCGCCGCGCGTCGCGGCTGCCGTCGATCGCCTGCTTGGCTTCGGCCGCCCCGGCTTCGTGCCAGATCCCCAAGCGCAACCCGTGGTCGTGCGGGGCGTAGACGGAGTGCGTCCTGCCGGTGCGGACCTCCTTGCCTCCGATGATCGCCGGGATGTCCGTCTCCTCGGATGCGATTCGGGACAGGGCGGACTTGAGCGCCGACCGGGGCGCGGTGCCGGGCGCGTACGAGTGGACGGGCTCGTTGGCGGGAGCGGGAACACGGATCGTTCCGGACATGGGCGGTATCGGTCGCAGGGGGCGTGGACAAGGGCGAAGCAACGTCGTTCGGCCCGAGAATGTGGGGCAGGAACCGACCTCCGCGCAACACGAAAGCCGCGGGATCCGCTCGACCGGCGCAGGGTCGATGGAGCGCCGAGCCGGCGGGTTGACGCCTGGGGACGGCGGTCGGTAGCTTTGGGCCGATGCGCAGCGGCCGGACACGCAGGCCGGTCGGAACCGTGCACGCCCCCGGCCGGACGGAGAATGAGGACCATCGATCGGATCCAAGCGGTGCTGGAATCCATTCGCCCAGCCATTCGGTCCGACGGCGGAGACGTGGAACTGGTGGGGTGGAGCAAGGAGTCGGGGAAGGTGGAGGTCCGTCTGATGGGGGCGTGCGAGTCGTGTCCCATATCGATGATGACCCTGAAGGACGGGATCGAACGGAAGCTCCGGGCGGAGGTGTCCGACGAGCTGACCGTCGAGGCCGTCTGACCCCGGGACGATGAGCGAAAGCGGGCTCGCCGCCGCGGTGACCCGCGCCCTTGCCGACGTGGTCAACCCGGCGACGGGTCGAGACGTGGTCGCGGCGGGGCAGATCGAGGACCTGTCGGTGGAGGCCGGCGGGCAGGCGCGCTTCTCCTTCTTGCTGCGGCGGGGCGACCCCGGGGCGCTGGTGCGGCAGGCCAAGGCGGCCGCCGAGGGCGTGGACGGAGTGAGCGCGGTCAAGGTGGACGTCCGCTTGCCGCGCACGGGGCCTGCCGGGCGCGTGCCGGGGGCAGGGGGAAGTCCCGACGGCCGGAGTGGCGGAGCGCCGACGGCAACGCCCCCGACGCAGGGGTTGCGTCCCGGCTCGGTTCCGGCGCCCGTGCCCAAGCCGGGCGTGCTGGCCGGCGTCGAGCGCATCGTGGCCGTGAGTTCGGGCAAGGGAGGAGTGGGCAAGTCCATGGTGGCGTCGAACTTGGCTGCCCATGCTGCCGCGCGAGGCTTGGCCGTCGGTCTGATGGACGCCGACATCTATGGGCCCAACATCCCCGTCATGTTCGGCGAGGACCGTCGGCCGAGCGTGTCGGGCGACAAGGGGTCCGAGATGATCGAGCCTCTGCGGTCTCACGGCGTCCGCCTGATGAGCTTGGGCTTTCTGCTGGACCCCGATCAGCCGGCGATCATGCGCGGCCCGCTCATCGCCGGCGTCCTCAAGCAGTTCGTGGAGCAGGTGGCGTGGAACAGCTTGGACTTGATGGTGGTCGACATGCCGCCGGGCACGGGAGACGCCCAGCTGTCGCTGGTTCAGACCGTCGAGCTGGACGGCGCCGTGATGGTCACCACGCCCCAGAAGGTGGCGACGGGCGACGTGCGCCGAGGCATCAAGATGTTCGAGCGCGTCAACACGCGCGTGCTGGGCGTCGTCGAGAACATGGCCGGCTTTCGGCTGCCGGGGTCGGAAGACGTGGTGGACCTGTTCGGGCGGGGCGGGGGAGAGGCCCTGGCTCGGGAGCTGTCGGTCCCCTTCCTGGGCAGCGTACCCCTGGACTTGGCCGTGCGACAGGCCGGAGACGACGGCCGGCCCACCGTGGTGTCCGCCCCCGAGTCGCCCGCCGGCGCCGCGTTGCGAACGATCGGCGACCGCATGTTGGAGGCTCTCGGCGCTTTGTCGCCCCGGCGCTGACCAGGTTTTGGCTTAGTCGCCCCGCAGCCAGCGACGGTCCGCCGAAGTGAGCGCGCCGCCTCCGCGAATCTTGGAGACGAGCTTGAGGACGGCCCAGCCCAGGAGCATGAGCGGGGCCACCTTGAAGATCAGGAAGCCGGCGAGTCCAATGGTGAGCCCCAGAAGGCCGCCCACCACCGAGAGGACGATCCAAACGGCGACGAGGCTGACGAGCCCTACGGCCAGAAAGGTCAACAAGCTTGCGATCATGCGGTCCTCCGGTCGGTCCTGGACATTGTGCCCGAAATCCAAGATAACAGGAACGACCCGCGCCCTGCCTCTGCGCCGGACCCTGCGCCTGCGCCGAACCCTGCGCCTGCGCCGAACCGTCGCGCCCCGCCAAGCTGACCGCCCCCCGGGTCAAGCAGGCCGGCGCTCACGGGGTCCTCACCAACTCGATGCTTCCCAGGGCGGCCGACACTTCGACCTCTACGCGCCGTTCGGCCCGCTCCCAGTTCGCGGACCGATGAACGTCGTCCTCGTGTTCTTCCATTCCCTCCAAGTCGAGGGACGCCAGAAAGTTGCTTTCGGCACGGATCTGCACACCCAGTTCCTCGGGGGCTCGAAGGCTCAGTGCGCCCAGCCCCATCTCCAGGACTAGGCGCGCGTCCGCGGGCCACTTGCCGTCAAGGCCGAGCGTCACCGAGCCCAGCCCCGCCGTCAGCCGGACCTCTTCGGCGGCCAAGTTGCCCAGTCCTCGGACGCGGAAGTCCGCCACGCCGACCTTGAACGACGCCAACTCCATCCGTTCCGGGTTGACTTGATCGATGCGGAGCATGGATTCGGAGGCCCCCGTGCTCACTTCCAGCTCGCGTATGGGCAGCCCGGTCAGGTCCAGCTCGGCCTCGCCGGCGCCAAACGCCAAGTCGAGCTCCAGCGGAACATCCGTTCCCAGCTCCAGGTCCAGCGCGTTCTGGGACGTTCGGTCTCCAAAGCCGGCGAAGCGGATGCCTCGTCCGTCGGCCTTGGAGGCGCCCGCGCGCAGGCGTCCGTCGCGGTACTCGGCCAGAGGTTGTGCCGATTCCTCGTCGTAGCGAAGGACCAGCCGGTAGAGCGCACCGTCGCCGCCCCGCCGAAGCGTCAAGGCTCCGGCGCCGTAGCTGACGCGAACGCGCAGTTCCTCTTCGCCCGCAGGTTGCCGGGACGAAACGAAGGTCTTCCAGCTCTGGGCGGCGGCGGCCGCCGGGCCTGGACTGGGCGCTGCCGCGACCGGAATCGCCAGGAGCGCGGCCGTCGCGCCGACTCGAATCGTCATGATGGGGCGTCTTCCGACGGGGCGTCGGGCGGCTCGCTCTGATCGGGCCAATCCGGGTGCGCCCCCAGGTCGTCGAGCGCGTCGGCAAAGGCGTAGGAGCTGGCGGGGTAGCGTCCTCCCCGCGTGATGAGCACCGCCCCCAAGCCTACGATCACCGCCGCGAAGCAACCCAGGATGCCCAAGGCGTGCACGACGCTCCCCGTCCAGCCGACCACGGGAAACACCCTGAGAACGCCGGCCACGGGGAACGGCGCCAGGAGCGCGGCCATTCCGACGAGCTTGACGTGAACCGGATTTCGCGCGTCGGCTCGGGAAAGCCAAGAAAGGTCCTGCCGGAGCACCCACCGCCCCACGTGATGGCTGACGCCCACGTAGCCCGCGAACCCGGCGGCCACCACGGCCAGCGGAAACAGCGGGGCCCACGCCAGCAACAGAGGGATGCCGACGATCGACACGGCCAGCAGGACGATCCCCACCACGTAGATCGGAAGCATCAAGAAGCCGCCCGCGAACCCCACGGCGGCGCTCCGGGCCGGGTTGTGGCCTATGGCCTCGGTCACCGCGTCCACCCGCTCGCCGGCGATCCGCGCCATCAACAGCATCGCAAGGGCGAGGACCACGAACGTCGCCACGGCCTCGAACAAGTCGCCCAAGGCTCGGGCGACCGGACCGCGGCTGCCCAGCAAGCCGCCGCGGCCCCGAGAGCGGTCTCGTTCGATTTCGCGCCGCACTTCCTGTCGCACCTGCTCCCTCATCTCGTGCCGGACCCGGTCCATGTCCTGGTTGCGGTTCGCGTCCGGCTCGTGCAGGAGATCGACCACGTCGCCCCGAAGCGTTCCGCCCCGTTCCTCCACTCGGCCGTCCACGACGCGCGCGTCGCCTTCGACGGTTCCGCCTTCCTCGATCACGAGAACTCCGTCCACCAGGATCGCATGTCCGGCGATCCGGCCGTGCACCTCCAGCTCGCTCCCGGCCACGAGGACGCTGCCGTGCACGGATTCGCCCTGAACGACCACGCGGTCGTCGTCCAGCACGACCTCCATGGACTCGAGGTCCACGCCTTCCAGGGCCGCGCCGAGTTCGCCGAAGCGGCCGTCGCTGGACAGGATCTCCAAGAGACCGACGACCGCGGGCGCGATGCGCGTCCTTTGGAGGTCGCCGGATGCTCCGGCAACGGCGGCGTCGATGGCCCGGTCCACTGTGTTCAAGAGGGCCAGATCGGCCTCGGGCAGGCCGGGGCCGGGGCTCCAACGCGCAAGTTCCTGCGCCAAGGGGCCGTCCGACAAGGGCAGAACCGCGGCCAGCAGCTCGCGCCATGCTTGGTCGGCCCGACCGCCGGGCTGGTAGTCGCCCACGACTTGGCCGTCCACCACGACCCTCCCGTCCCCGAACGCCACTGACAGGGGCGGTCCCTCGGAGAACTCCAGGCGCAACGATGCCGCTCTGGCGGACACCTCCACTTGGTTGGACAAGACGCTGCGCTCCTGACCCCGCACCGGCGAAGTCGGGGCGAGAAGCGCGGCCAGCGCGACGGCGGCCGAGGCGGCCAGGGGGCTATACCGGTACTTGCACATCTTGGTGCTCCACCGCGACGACCTTGACGAAGTTCCTGTAGAGAATCCAGCTGGACAACACCGCGAGGGCGGCCAGGACCAACAGTCCGGCGACAACGACGGGAGCCGCGACCGCGGGGACGAGGCCGCCGGCGCCAGCGCCTTCCAGCGCGCCAGCCGACGCCCCGGCCAGCTGGGGCAAGAAAGTTCCGAGCCAAGCCCATGCGAACCCTCCGACGTTGGCCACGGTGGCCAGCGGGTCGCTGAGCACGGCAAAGCCCGCGCCAAAGGCCGCCGCGGGCCCGAACGCGAGGCCGAACACGGCCGCCAAGCGTTCCCTGCGCCCCGGAAGCAGCTTGGCCGCTTGCGCGCGGGCTCGGGCAAGGGCGCGGTGTCGGAAGGGGAGCGGGGTCACGGGAACGCGGGCCATGACTCGGTCCGGGAAGCCGAGTCGCGGCCCCAGCGAGGGAACACGCGCGATCCTCTCGGCCAGCCGCTTGCGGTCGGCCACGGCCGCGGCGGCTTCGGGGTCGACGGCGACGAAGGCGGCCAGGGCCCGGGCCTGCCGTCGGGAGATGCCGCCCTCCAACAGCGCACCGAAGGGGTCGGGAACGCCGCAGCTCGAGCCGGTCAGCCAGGCGCGAAGCCGCACCCAGGCGAACTTCCGGATGCGCAGCTGAGCCAGGACCCGCACCTGAAAATCCGGCGCGGGCGCCAGCTGCGGCAAAGTGTGCAACGCCACGTCCACGCGGGCGGCCAGCTCCTCGTCCGGCTCCCGTTCCCGGCCCGGGGCGTCGGCGGACGCCTGCGAGGGCAACCCGACGTGTTCTGTGTCTCGGCTGTGCACGGTCTACGCGACTCCTTTCGTTGCGCCCATTACGACTTGCTTAGGCAACGGGTTTCACGCTTCGGCGCCGGAGCGGTCGCCTCGACAAACGGGCTCCCGCGGCTCGGCGACAAGTTCTCACGGTCTCGCCACGTCGGCCAGCATCTCCTTGAGTTCGAGTCGGGCTCGGTGGATGTACGTCTTCACCGTGCCCAGGGGCAAGTCCATGATCTCGGCGATCTCCTGGTAGGAGTAGCCCTCGACGTGCCGCAGGAGCGTCGCGGTTCGGTACTCGGGTCGGAGCCGGCCGATCGCGCGTTCGATCTGGGTGCCCAGCTCCAGGTTCTCCACGTATGCGTCGGGAAGCTCGCCGGTATCCTCCAGCTCCAGACTGGTTCGCGCCTGCTCCTCTTCGGTGAGCGCGTCGGGGGCGCCGTGGATCGACACCGTTTCGAGGCGCCTCTTGCGAAGGTGGTCGATCGTCAGGTTGTGGGCGATCTTGAAGATCCAGCTGGAGAACTTGTAGCTGGGGTTGTAGCTGCGGATGGCGGTAAAGGCGCGAATGAAGGTTTCTTGCGCCAGGTCTTCGGCCAGGCTGCGGTCCCGGACCATGCGGAAGACGAGCGAGAAGACGGGCTTCTCGTAGCGCGTCATCAGGTCGCGGAACGCCCTCTCGTGTCCGGCGGAGGCCTTTGCGGCCAGCGCCTTGTCGCTTGGAACGGGCTTGTTCAAGTTCCGCCGGTCTCCGTGGTGTGCGTATCCTTCTTATCCTACGTCTACCGTCCTCGTCGCGGAATTCTTTCATTGGCCCCGGAGCCGCCCTTGGCCGCGCAAAGCAAAGCGAGCCCCGCTTCTTGGAGCTCGAAGCCCGCCGCCGGCCGGGATCGGGCCGCCCAGGTTCGGACGCTCTTCAGCGAGATTGCGCCTCGGTACGACCTGCTGAATCACGTGCTCAGCCTCAACATCGATCGCAGGTGGCGACGCAGGGCCGTTCGCGCATTGGCCTGGGATCGCGCGCCCGACGGCGTGTTCCTGGACGCCTGCGCCGGCACCTTCGACCTGGCGCTGGAGCTGGCTCGGCAACCCGGCTTCCGAGGCAAGGTGGTCGGCGCGGACTTTGCGTTTCCGATGCTGGCCCAGGGGCTGTCCAAGACGATCGGGCGGCGGGTCCTGCCGTTGTGCGGCGACGCAGAGCGCCTGCCTCTTGCCGCCGGCGCCTTTGCCGGGGCCGCAGTCGGCTTCGGTGCGCGCAACCTGAGCGACTTGGACGCGGGGCTTCGCGAGCTACACCGCGTGCTGGCGCCCGACGGCCGCGTGGTGCTGCTGGAGTTCACGTCGCCGCCCGGCAGGCTCTTGGGCTCGGCCTACCGGCTCTACTTCGAGCACGTCCTGCCGTGGGTGGGGAAGCGCGTGTCGGGACATCCTTGGGCCTACTCTTACCTGCCCGAGTCGGTGAAGGGCTTTCCGGGCCCGGAGGGCGTCGCGGAGCGCCTGCGGAGCGCCGGCTTTCGCGGCGTCGGTTGGCGGTTCCTGACGGGAGGGATCGCGGCGCTTCACTTTGGGTCGAAGGCAAGACCGTAACGGCGCCCAGCTCGGACGGCGATCCGTCGAACCGGGTTGTGTCGCCGACCAAGAGGATCGTCATGCGGGACGGGTCCACGTGTTGCAGGAAGACGTGCTGGACGCGCTCCGGCGTGACGTCGCGGACCCCGGCCAGGTAGCGCTCCATCCAGTCTTCCGGCAGCTCCATGTTGTCCAGGGCCATGCGGCGGGCCACGACTTGGAACGGAGTCTGGAAGTTGAACACGAAGCCGTTGGTGGCTTCGTCGATCGCCAGGGCGACTTCCTGCGTGGAGGGCGGGGCCGTCCGCATGGAATCGACGACGCCGAGGAGGAGGCGGGCCGCGGCCAGGGTGGCGTCGGGCCGGGTGCGCGTCAGGGCGCCGACCAAGCCGTCGTGCCGGCGCGGCGCCGTCCAAACCGAGGCGGCGCCGTAGGCCAGGCCTTCGCGGGTGCGCAGGACGGCGCTGAGGCGGCTGGACAGGCCGGAAGCGCCCAAGATCGAGTTGGCCACGCGCGAGGCGAAGTAGGCGGGCGCGTCTTCCTGCCGAAGGGCGGACGCGTGCGCCAGCACCACGACGCTCTGCTCGATCTCCTTGTGCAGAACGAAGACCCCCGGTTCGTCTCGGATTCGGGGCGCGGGATCGTCGCTCAAGTCGCCCGAACAGGGGGGCCAGCCTTGGAGCATGCGATCCACCAGGTCCAGGGCCTCCGCCCGCCCGATGTCGCCCACGATCCCGACCGACATGGCGCCGGGGCAGACCACCGCGCGGTGCACGAACCGGAGCTTGTCGAGGGCCAAATCCGCGGGCTCCAAGTCCTCCGGCGTCATCTGCCAGCCCACCGGGTGGTCGCCGTACATGATGTGGTTGAAGAGGCCGAACGCCAGCGCCCCCGGATCGTCTCCGCGCCGCCGCACGCGCTCCAGCTCCGCGCCGCGCCACTGCTCCACCTGGGCCGAATCGAAGCGCGGAAGGCGAAGCATCTCCGACCAGAGCGAAACCGCCGTCTCCGCGTGCTCCGACAGAGAGTTGACCCAAGCCGAAGCGCTTTCTCCGCCTTGTCCGAAGCTCATGGAGAGCGCCAGCGACTCGATCCGGTCGTCCACCGAGTCCGGGGGCAGCGAGGCCGTGCCGCCGGCGCGCAGGAGGCCGGGCAGCGCCAGCGCCGCGGCGAAGTAGTCCCTGGGCAGTCGTCGGATGCCGCCCCGGAAGGTGGCGTAGAAGGTGACCAGCGGCAGTTCTCGGTCCTGCACGTAGTACACGGGCACGCCGCGAACGGAGGCGACCTGCGCCCGGACGGGCGTGAAGCGCAGCTCGGGGAAGCGAAGCGCGGCGATGGCGTCCCGGACCGAGCCCTCGGCGACCGGGCGTGCCGGGGGCTGCGCCTGCGCGGCGACGACGGGGAGCGGCTGGATGGCGAGCAGGGCGAGGGCGGCCTGGACGATCAGCGCGATGCGGGCGGCCCGACGGCCGACGGCGCGACGGCGCGGATGCGTCACGACGGTGCTTTCGTGACCATCGTGGCGACCGTGCGGCGACCGTCGATCAGGTACGTCCGCGCGACCCGGCTCACGTCGGCGGGGGTCACGCCGGTCAGGCGACCTGCGGTGCGGAACGTCTCGCGCCAGTCTCCCCGGGCGGCCTCCGATTCGGCCAGCTGCTGCGCCAGCCCCAGGTTCGAAGCCAGCCGGCGCAGTTCGCCCGCGCGGAGCTGGTTCCGGATGCGGGACAGCGCCGCCGAGTCCGGGGGCGTGTCCTGCAGCTTGGCGATCTCTTCGTATATGGCCGCCTCGACTTCTGCCGGGGCATGGGGCGATCGGGGCACGGCCGACACGATGAAGAGGCCCGAGTAGCGCGTGCCCGGTCCCAGGTAGGCGGCCACGTGAACCGCCGACCGGTCCCCAGCCACCAAGCGACGGTAGAGGCGCGTCGTTCTTCCGGCCGAGAGCACCGCCGCCAGCATCGACAGGGCGGGGGCGTCCTCGTGCCGGACGTCCACTGCGCGCCAACCGACGAGCACGCGGGGCTCGGCCTCGAACTCCACCGTGACGCGGCGCTCTCCCACCTGTTCCGGCTCGCGCGCCAGGACGGGAGCGGACGGCACGCCGCCTGGGAGCGGCCCGAAGTACTTGTCCGCCCACTCCTTGATCTGATCGGCGTCCACGTCGCCCACCACGGCGGCGACGGCGTTGCGGGGGCCGTAGTGGGCGCGGAAGAACGCTTGGACTCGGCGTCGCGTCAGGGTCTCCAAGTCCGACGAGTGGCCCACCACGGGCACGCCGTACGGGTGGACTTGGAACGCGGTCGCCAGGAATGCGCGTTCCAGGACGCCCCCCGGACTGGTCTCCAGGCGAAGGCGGCGCTCTTCGGCCACCACGTCCAGCTCGGTCAGGAACTCGCGGAAGACGGGGTTGGCCATGCGGTCCGACTCGAGGGCGAACCAAAGTTCCACGCGGTTGGCCGGCAGCTCGACGAAGTACCGTGTGGCTTCGTGGGACGTGGTGGCGTTGAGGCCGCGCGCGCCCTCCGCCGACAGCAGCTGGTCGAACTCGTTGGGGATCACGAAGGCGCGGGCCTGGTCCTCCAGCGACCGGGCCGTCCGGCGGAAGCGCCGAGCCCGCGCGGAGTCGGGGCGGGGGCCGGTCAGCGCCGCGATCATCGAGTCGCGGGCCGCGTCCACGGCCTCCAGCAGGACGGCCTCGCCGGCGTGGTCCGTGGCGCCGATCTCGCGGGAGCCCTTGAACATCAGGTGTTCCAGGACGTGGGCCGTGCCCGTGTTGCCCAGGTGCTCGTCGACGGAGCCGGTCGCGTAGTGCACCACCATCGCCGCCGTGGGGGACTGGCGGCGCTCGAGGATCAAGAACGTCATGCCGTTCGGAAGGACATGGCGTACGACAGGCAGCGATTCGCCGGGCGCTTGCCGTGCCGGCTGGGCGGACGCGGACGGCGGGGCCAGCCAAGCGGCGGCCAAGCAGGCGATCAGGCGCGCGGGGCGACGCCAGGGCGGCGAGGAAGGTGAGCACTGCGCCGGGTCCGTTGGCCGCGTCGTCACGTCGGCTTCGCCTTGGGGTGAACGCGTCGAGGGTCGGTGCCCGATCCTTGGCAGCCGGGGCAGTAGAAGGCGGAGCGTCCCGAGAAGACGATCCGGCGAATCGACGCTCGGCACCGGCCGCAGGACTCGCCCTCTCGTCCGTAGGCGCGCAGGGCGGGGCCGAACCCGCCCAAGGTCCCCTCCGACGTTCGATAGTCCCGAAGGGTCGTTCCCCGAGCGCGGATCGCGTCGCGCAGCACCCTGCGAAGCGAGCGGTGCAGGCGTCGGACGGCCTCGGCATCGACGGCGCCGGACGGAAGCCGGGGATGAACGCAGGCGGACCAGAGCGCCTCCACGGCGTAGATGTTGCCCACGCCGGCGATCTGCTTCTGGTCCAGCAGAATCGAGCGAACGGGGGCTGTGCGCCCGCCGAGAATGGCCCCGAGCACCTTGGCCGAAAATCGGGGAGACAGGGGCTCGGGACCCAGGCCGCGCGACCATCGCCTCCACTCGCCGGCGCGAAGCAGCGACAGTCGGCCGAAGCGGCGGGCGTCGTCGTAGACCAGCCGGCCGCCGTCGTCCAAGTGGAAGACCACGGCGGGGTGCCCGACAGGCGGCGCCGAAGGGCGCGGACCGCGGCGATCCGGCCCGGTCCCGTCCGCTGCCGGTAGGGGAAGCAACCGACCGGTCATGCCCAGGTTCACGACCACGCGCATGCGGTCGTCGAACTCCAGCACCACGTTCTTGCCGCGCCGCCCGGCGCAGCGGATGCGGTTCCCCCGCAAGGCGACGGCGAACCGTGCGGCCGGGGCGGCCAGCACGTCCTCGCGCACGACCTCGATCCGGCGCACCGCCTTGCCGGGCAGAACCTGGTTCAGCCCCCGGGCGATCGTCTCCGCCTCCGGGAGTTCGGGCACCGCGCTAGTCGAGCGCCACGGCGGTTCCGCTGGCCGACACCATCAACATCCCGTTCCCGGAACCCAGGACCTCGTAGTCCAGGTCCACGCCGACGATCGCGTTGGCGCCGCGCGCCCGCGCCTCCTCGGCCATCTCGCGGAGGGCCTCTTCCCGGGCCGTGCGAAGCGCCTGTTCGTAGGCGCCGGACCGACCGCCCACGATGTCCCGGATGCCGGCCAGGAAGTCCTTGACGATGTTGGCGCCGATGATCGCTTCGCCCGTCACGATCCCCAGGTACTCGCGGATCGGGTGGCCTTCCAGTCCCGGCGTCGTGGTGATGATCATGATCTCGTTGCTCCTTGGATTTGTGTGGGTTGTCGTGGCGCCTGTTGCGCTTCCTGCTCGGCTCGGCGGCGCGCTTCCCGCCAGCCGATGTCGCGACGGAACTGCTTGCCTTCGAACTCCACGGCCCCGGCGGCGGCCCGCCCGGCTGCCCGAGCGGCGTCGAAGTCGCGATCCACTGCCGTCACGGCCAAGACGCGCCCGCCCGCCGTCGTCCAGGCGCCCGGCTCGGCGCCCGCAGCGGTGCCAGCGTGGAAGACGTGCACGCTGTCCGGCAGGTCGGCGGGGATCGCCACCGGCACGCCCTTGGGGTACGAGCCCGGATAGCCCGGGGCCGCCAAGACCGTTGCGACGGCCGCCGCGTCGCGGAACGCCGGCCTCCAGCGGCCGAGTCCCGCTCCCCGCGCCGCCGCTTCCATCGGCTCCAAGAGCGACGACTCGAGCAGGGGGAGCACGGCCTGGGTCTCGGGGTCGCCGAAGCGGCAGTTGAACTCGACGACCCTGGGGCCGTCGCTCGTGATCATGAGGCCCGCGTAGAGGAGGCCGCGAAAGGGGCTTCCGGCGGCTGCGAGCGCGTGGAGCACCGGCGCGACGATCGCGTCCTCCACCTCTGTCAAGAGCGCGTCCGTCGCGAAGCTCACGGGGGCGCAGGCGCCCATCCCACCGGTGTTGGGGCCGGTGTCGCCTTCGCCGATGCGCTTGTGGTCCTGGGACGGCAGGAGCGTGGCGAACTCCTCGCCGCAGGCCAAGCAGAACACCGAGAGCTCTTCGCCCTCCATGAACTCCTCCACCACGACGCGGCGCCCGGCCGCTCCGAACGCCCCGCCGAAGATGCGTCGAACGGCGTCCTCGGCTTCGGCTAGGGAGTGGCAAACCACGGCTCCCTTGCCTGCCGCCAGCCCCGACGCCTTGACCACGAGGGGCGCCCCACGCGCGCGGACGTGGGCCAGCGCCTCGTCGACGTCGTGGTGCACGCGGTAGTCCGCCGTGGGCACTCCGGCGCCGGCCATCAGGTCCTTGGCGAACGCTTTGCTGGACTCGATCCGGGCCGCCGCCGCCGCCGGGCCGAACGCGGGGACGCCGTCGCCTTCCAGCCGGTCGGCCAGCCCCGCCGCCAGGGGCGCTTCGGGGCCGATCACCGCCAGGTCGATCCGGTGCGCCCGGGCCCACTTGGCCACGCCGTCCACGTCGGTGGGCGAGAGGTCCGCCGCAGTGCACAGGGGGGCCATCCCGCCATTGGGACGCGTGGCGAAGAACGAGGCGTCGGGCGCGTCTTGCCGCAGCTTCCACAGCAGAGCGTGCTCGCGCCCGCCGTTGCCCACGATCAGGATGCGCACGCCGCCTCCGAGGCTTGCGCGCGGCGGTGCACGCGGGTCGCGACGGAGCGCCCGGCCGTCACTTGCGGAAGGTGTCGCGGAAGTTCTCGCCGACGCCGCGAAGGTTCTCTCCCATACGGCGGGCAGCGCCGCCCATCTGGTCCAGCAGGTCCTTGGCGCCGGTCTTGTAGGCGTTGGCGGCCTCGGCCAAGTCCTCCTTGTAGGCGGGGTTGGGCTCGCCCCGCCGCGGGTACTCGCCTCGCATCACGCGGTCGTATTCGCCCGACTCGATCCAGCTCCGCAGCTCGGACACTCGCAGCACCCAGAACGGATGGCTCTGGGCAAGCAGGTTCAGGACCTTGAAGACCTGGTCCGCCAAGTCGCCCGATTCGCGATACTCCTCGGCCTGCTGCACGAACTCGGGCAGCGACGTCTCGTCGTCCCGCCCGCCGCCGGCCATCTTGAGCATCGTTCGCATGACGCCGTCCGGGTTCTGCACCGCCAGCAGCCCGGCCCGGTCCGCCGACAGCTCGGCCTTGCGGGACCACTCCAAGAGGCCGATCAGGATCGCGCGGGCGGCAAGCCCCACGATCGGGAACCCCATCTTGGCCAGGTTGATCAGCAGCTCGGTCATGGTGCGGTAGAGCACGTGGTCGCTCATGATGTGGCCGACTTCGTGGCCCAGCACGTAGGCCACCTGCCGGTCGTCCAGCAGCTGCAGCGTCCCCGAGTTGAGGATGATGAACGGCTCGTCCATGCCGTAGGCGCCGGCGTTCACCACCGGGTTCTGGGACACGAGCAGGGGATAGCGCTTGGGCGCGTCCAGCGTCGTGCACACCTCTTCGTACAGCTCCCAAATGCGCGGGAACTGGTTCGGTCCCACGCGCACGGCGTTGGCTTGGAACGCCAAGCGGATCGGCTTCTCGCCGAAGAACCCGAAGAGCGCACGGAGGACTTGGTCGAAGAGCGGCAACTTGCGGAGCGCGGCCAAGGCGGCGCGGTCCGCGCTGTGCTCCCACGCCCGCGAGGATATCTCCTTCAGGATGCGGGTGGCGGGGGCGTCGTCCGGGGCGTCGGCGGAGGCGTCGGGACCGCGGGGGGCGTCGTGCCGGTCGTCGGAAGCGTCGTGGCCGTCGTGTTCGTCGCGATTCATGAGCTGTCCTTGGGCAGTGCCTGTTCGATGTCGGCGATCAAGTCGTCCCCGTCTTCGATTCCTACGGAGAACCGGACCAGTCCGTTGCCGATTCCCATGCGGAGCCGGCGGTCTTCGGGCACTGAAGCGTGGGTCATGAGGGCGGGCACGCAGATCATCGACTCGACGCCGCCCAGGCTCTCCGCCAGGCGGAAAAGGCGGGTGCGCTCCACCAGCCTCCGGGCCAGGGAAGCGTCGAACTCCGCCGAGACCATCCCCGAGAAGCCGCGCATCTGCAGTTTGGCCAGGTCGTGCTGCGGGTGGGACGCCAGCCCGGGGTAGTGGACGGCCCGAACCTGCGGCAGCGACTCCAGGAAGCGGGCGATCCGGAGGCCGTTCTCGTTGTGGCGCTCCATGCGCACGTGAAGCGTCTTCGCGCCCCGAAGGACCAGCCACGAGTCCATCGGACCGGGGACGGGTCCCGTGGATTTGCGAACGAAGTGCAGCTCGTCGGCCAGGGCGTCGTCGTTCACGACCAGCGCGCCGCCAAGCACGTCGGAGTGTCCGTTCAGGTACTTGGTGGCGGAGTGCACCACCGCGTCCGCGCCCAAGTCCAGCGGGTTCTGGTTGAAGGGCGACGCGAAGGTGTTGTCCACGCACAACAGGGCGCCGGCGGCGCGCGCGACCCCGCCCAAAGCGCCCATGTCGGTGATCCGCATGAGCGGGTTGGACGGCGTCTCCGCCAGGATCAGCTTTGTCGAGGGCCGAAGCGCTGCCCGGACGGCGTCCAAGTCGCGGCAGTCCACGAACGACACGTCGATCCCCAGGCGCGAAAGCACGTGAACGAACATGCGCGTCGTGCCGCCGTAGGTGTTCTCCTCGCTGACCACATGGCCTCCGGCCGCAGCGGCCTTGACCAGGCACTCGATCGCCGCCAAGCCGCTGGAGAAGGCCAGGCCGTGCGCTCCGTTCTCCAGGGCCGCCACGTTGGCCTCGGCCGCCTCACGCGTCGGGTTCTGCAGGCGGGCGTACTCGTAGCCCTTGTGGCGTCCCAAGCCGTCCTGCACGTACGTGGACGTCTGGAAGACCGGAGTCGTGATCGCGCCCGTGGAGGGTTCGGGGCTCTGGCCCGCGTGCACGCAACGGGTGGCGAAGCCGGGCAGTGAACGAGGCACGGGAACGGCGATCTCCTTGAAGGACGGCATGGCCCGGCGCGAGCGGACCTTCGTCAATCTAGCCCCGCGCTTGACCTTCGGCCTGCCCGACCTAGCTTCCTTCATGCCCGTCTCCCTGCCCGACAGCCTCATGACCAGCGTATCCGGCTTTCGCGGGCGGGTGGGCGACCCGTTCACGCCCGAGTTGGGGGCGGCGCTGGGAGCGGCGTACGGCGCCTTCCTGCAAGAGGAGGGGGACGGCTCGCTCGTCCTGGTGGGGCGGGACTCGCGGACCTCGGGGCCGATGCTGCAGCGGGCCGTCGTCGCGGGGCTGATCTCGGTGGGGTGCCAAGTCACCGAGCTGGGCGTCGCGCCCACGCCCAGCGTGCTCATGGCCGTGGCGGACGCGGACGCGGCCGGCGGCGTCGTGGTCACGGCCAGCCACAACCCCGCCCAGTGGAACGCCCTCAAGTTCGCGGTCGGGGCGGGGACCTTTCTGCCGGCGAAGCGGATGGCCCGCTTCGTGGCGTTCCTGACGACGCGCGAACCCCGGCGGGCGCAGTGGGACGTTCTTCACGCCCCGACCTGCGACGACGGCGCCGCGGCTCGCCACTTGGAGCGCGTCCTGACGCTTCCCTATGTGGAGCCGGAGTGCATTCGGGCCGCGGGGATTCGCGTCGCCCTGGACTGCGTGAACGGGGCGGGGGGCGTGGTCGTGCCCGAGCTGCTGGAGCGCCTGGGGTGCAGCGTGCACGCCGTCGGAACCGAGCCCAACGGGCGCTTCCCGCGGGACCCGGAGCCCACCGCGGCGAACTTGGAGGACTTGTGTCGGCTGACCGTGGGGTCCGGCGCCGACGTCGGGTTGGCCGTGGACCCGGACGGCGACCGCCTTTCGTTGGTGGACGAGAAGGGCCGCGCCTTGGGAGAGGACGTCACCCTGGCGCTGGCCGCGGACGTGGTGCTGCGGCGCCGGCGCGGGACGACGGTTGCGAGCCTGTCCACCAGCCGGATCGTGGAAGACGTGGCGGCGCGCCACGACTGTCCCATGGTTCGGGCGCCGGTGGGCGAGATCAACGTGGCGTCGCGCATGATCGAGGAGAACGCCGTGGTGGGCGGCGAAGGCAACGGAGGCGTCATCGTGCCGGCGCTTCATCATACGCGGGACGCGGTGGCCGGAGCGGCGCTCGTGCTTCAGTACCTGGTGGACGAGCGCCCGACGGAAGCCCCGGACGACGCCGACCGACTGCCCCTGTCTGCCAGGGTCGCCGCGCTCCCGAAGTACCGGATCGTCAAGCGCAAGCTGACGTTTCCCGAGGAGCTGGACATGGATGCCGGCTACGCCGCCCTGGAGAGGGAGCTGCCGCCGGGCGACGTGGACCGCAGCGACGGCCTCCACATCGCATGGTCGGAGCGCCGAAGTTGGCTCCATGTCCGGCCCTCGGGCACCGAGCCCGTTGTGCGCATCATCGCGGAAGCTCCTGCGGACGCTGCGGAGGACGACGTGCCCGCGGCTCTGCACTTGGTGCGCAGCGCTGGTCGAACCATTGAGAGAGCCTCCCGACAAGGGCGATAATTCGGGTCATGTGCGGAATCATCGGATACGTGGGCGCGCAAGAGGCGGGTCCCATCCTCATGGACGGCCTCAAGTGCCTCGAGTACCGGGGCTACGACTCGGCGGGCCTGTCGGTCCTGACGCCGCAGGGCGAAATGGCGACGAAGCGCCGCGCCGGCAAGCTTCGCGAGCTGGAGCGCGCCGTGAATGGTCGGATGCCCGCCGGAACCTGCGGCATCGCTCACACCCGCTGGGCCACCCACGGCGCGCCCACGGAGGCCAACGCCCATCCCCACATGTCGCAGGGCGGCGACATCGCTCTCGTTCACAACGGAATCATCGAGAACGCCGCTGCGCACCGACCCCGGCTGCGCGAGATGGGCTGCGAGTTCGCGAGCGAGACGGACACGGAAGTGCTGGTCCACCTGGTGGACCTGGCGTTCCAGGAGTCGGACTCGCTGGAGGAGGCCGTGGCCGTCGCCCTGGCGCAGGTCGAGGGCCCCTACGGCATCGCCGTGGTGAGCACGCAGGACCCGAACAAGGTGGTGGTCGGCCGCCACGGCAGCCCCATCTTGCTGGGCATTGGGCAAGACGGCGAATACCTGGTCGCGTCGGACGCCGCCGCCGTCGTGGCGCACACCCGAGAGGTCGTCCATCTGCGGGACGGAGACACGGCGGTCCTGAGCCCGAGCGGCTACCGCACCTTCGGGCCCGCGCGGCAAGAGGTCAGGCGCAAGTTGAGCGTGGTCACCTGGGACGCCAAGAAGATCGACAAGGGCGACTACGACCACTACATGTACAAAGAGATTGTGGAGCAGCCTTCGGCGTTGCAGGACGTGACGAGGGGCCGGCTGTTGGAGGAAGCAGGGTCGTCGAAGCTCGGGGGCCTGGAAGTGCCGGACCGGGTGCTGGGCGACTTGGACCGGATCATCGTCACCGGCTGCGGCACAAGCTGGCATGCCGCGCTCATCGGGGCCCGAATGCTGGAGGAGCTGGCCGGCGTGCACGCCGTGGCCGAGTACGCGTCCGAGTTCCGCTACCGCGACGCCGTGCTGTCGCCCCGAACGCTGGTGCTGGGAGTCAGCCAGTCCGGCGAGACGGCCGACACGATTGCCGCGCTGCGCGAAGCCAAGCGCCGTGGCTGTCCGACGATGGGGATCGTGAACGGCATCGGGTCCAGCATCGCGACCGAAACCGACTTCGGCATCTACCTTCACGCAGGTCCCGAGATCGGCGTCGCGTCCACCAAGTCCTTCTCCAGCCAGATCGTGGCTCTTGCTCTCTTCGCCCTGTCCGTGGCCCGTCAGCGGCGCATGTCGATCCTGCAGGGACGCGAGATCGTCCACGCGTTGCGCGAGCTGCCGGCGCAGGTTGAAGAAGTGCTCAAGACGGACGAACAGGTGAAGCGGCTTGCCCTTCGCTATCGGGACACGCCGAACTTCCTGTACCTGGGGCGGGGCTACCAGTTCCCGGTGGCCTTGGAGGGCGCTCTCAAGTTGAAGGAGATAAGTTACGTCCACGCCGAGGGTTACCCGGCCGCGGAGATGAAACACGGGCCGATCGCGCTCGTAGACGAGAACATGCCCGTGATCGTGCTGGCGCCCAAGGATCGGCTTTACGCCAAGACCCTGTCCAACGTCGAAGAGATCAAGGCGCGCCACGGTCGTGTCGTCGCGGTGGTGACCGAGGCCGGGCGGGAACTCCGCGACCGCGTGGACGACGTGATCGTGATCCCGGACACGGTCGCGCCCCTGATGCCGGTGCTGTCGGTGGTGCCTCTTCAGCTGCTGGCCTACCACGCCGCCGTCCTGCGGGGCTGCGATGTCGACCAGCCGCGCAACCTGGCCAAGTCCGTCACGGTCGAGTGACCGCAACCGGCCGGTCCGGCGCACGGTCGGTGCCCGTCGTTCTGGCTTCGGCGTCGCCCCGGCGGGCCCAGGCGTTGCGAATGCTGGGGTTGAGGTTCCGCGCGACGCCCGCCGAGCTGGAGGAGCTGCGCGCCCCGGGCGAGTCCGCGCGAGGCTACGTGGAGCGGCTGGCTCGCGAGAAGGCGGAGCGGGTCGCGACGACGGCCCGGGCGGGCGGCGAGAGCGGTCGGCCGGAGCCGCTGATCGTTGCGGGGGACACGGTCGTGGAGGTGGACGGCGCGGTCTTGGAGAAGCCGGCGGACGCGGCCGGCGCGCGGGCCATGCTGTCGGCGCTGTCGGGCAGGGAGCACAGCGTCTACACGGGGCTTGCGCTGTCGCGCCGACGTCGGACGGTGTCGTGCGTGGCGTCGGCCCGAGTGGTCTTCCGGTCGCTCTCCGCCGAGCTGGTGAGCGCCTACGTGGCCACCGGCGAGCCCATGGACAAGGCCGGGGGCTACGGCATCCAGGGCTGCGGGTCGGCGCTGGTGGAGCGCGTCGAGGGCGACTACTACGCGGTCGTGGGGTTCCCGGTGGCCGCTTTCGCGTCCCTCTTGCCCGAACTGGGGATGGAGTACCTGCCCGGCGAGATCGTGGAGCGCTCGGCTGCGGACTGGCGACCGTGACGCGACCCGAGGCGGTCTTGGCTCTGGACCAGGGCACCACGGGCACGACCGCCCTGGTCGCATCCGCCGACGGACGCGTGCTGGGGCGCGCCTATGCCGAGTTCGAACAGCACTTTCCCGCGCCGGGGCGGGTCGAGCACGACGCCGAAGAGATCTGGCGGGTCACGCGCGGCGTGGCGTGGAAGGCGCTGGCCGCGTCCGGTGCCCACGGGCACGGCGGATCGTCGGGGGTTCGCGTGGTCGCCGCCGGCGTGGCCAACCAGCGGGAAACGGTCGTGGCGTGGGACCCCGAAACGCTGGCGCCGCTGCACCGCGCGATCGTCTGGCAGGACCGGCGCACGGCGGCGATCTGCAAGGCGCTCAAGGCGGCCGGCCACGAGGAGATGGTGCGTCGCCGGACCGGGCTGCTCCTGGACCCCTACTTCTCGGGCACCAAGCTGCAGTGGCTGTTCGAGTCGGAGCCGCAGTTGGCCGCTCGCGCGCGTTCGGGCGAGCTGGCCGTCGGAACGATCGACGCTTGGCTCTTGGCCCGCCTCACCAAGGGCGCCGTCCACGCCACCGATCCGACCAACGCTTCGCGCACGCTTCTCTACGATCTGGACGAAGGCGACTGGAACGACGAGTTGCTGGACCTGATGGGCGTACCCCGCGCGGTTCTCCCCGAGGTTCGCCCGAGCGCGGGAGAGTTCGGCGTCGCGGACGGCGAGAGCATCGGCGTGGATGTTCCCGTTTGCGGCGTTGCCGGGGACCAGCAAGCGGCGCTGTACGGTCAAGGGTGCTGGGAGCGCGGGCAGGGCAAGTGCACGTACGGAACGGGGGCCTTCCTGCTGCTTCACGCCGGCGACCGGCGGGCGCGTGCGGACGGCGGGCTCCTGGTCACGGCGGCCTGCGGCCCCCGGGGCGAGCGGGCGTACGCCCTCGAGGGGTCGATCTTGGCGGCGGGGGCCGCCGTGCAGTGGCTGCGGGACGGCCTGGGGTTGCTGGAGAGCGCCGGGGAGAGCGAGGAGATGGCGCGGTCGCTGGACGCCGAGGGCGGCGCTCGGGGCAACGGCGGGGTCTACATGGTGCCTGCCTTCGCGGGGCTGGGAACGCCCCACTGGCGCCCCGACGCCCGAGGAGCGATCACCGGCCTGACGCGCGGCGCCGGGCCGGCCCACCTGGCGCGCGCCGCGCTGGAGGCCATGGCCTACGGAACCCGAGACGTGCTCGAGGCGATGGAGCGGGGTGCCGGCGCGTGCGCGACGGACCTCAAGGTGGACGGCGGGGCGTCTCGAAACGACTGGCTGATGGGCTTCCTGTCGGGCGTGCTGGGCATCCCGGTCCGTCGGGCCGGGATGGTGGAGACGACGGCCCTGGGCGCCGCCGGACTGGCGGGCGTTCGCGCCGGCGTTTGGAGCTCGCCCGAGGACTTTAGGGACGCGTGGCCGCCGGGTCGGACGTTCGAGCCGTCGATGAGCCCCGACGAGCGAGCGGCTCTGCGGGCGGGCTGGCAGGCGGCGGTGCGGGGTGCGCTGGCCGTTGCCGAGCCGCGCTGACGAGAGGCGAAGCAAGGGCGCGACGCCAGCGGCGGCGAGGCACAATAGCCCCGGCGGTCGCACTTCGCTAGATTTGGTTTTCGGCGGACCGAGCAGGGACCACACGAACGCGGAGTCGAGTCGCTAGATGAAGAATGGTCGTTTCTTGGCCGCTCTCGCGGGTGTCGCGGGCGTGGTCGCCTATCTGATGTGGACCGGCGTGACCGAGAGCATGGTTTACTACCTCACGCCCGCCGAGCTGCTGGAGCGGATTGAGTCCGATCCCGGCTTCCGGCAAGTCGGCGTCAAGGTCAGCGGGCGGGTCGTCGAGGGGTCCTGGGAGCGCGAGGGCGGCGCCCATGCGGTTCACGAGTTTAGGGTGGCCGATCTCGAGCATCCGGGCATCGCGTTTCCCGTTCGCTACGAGGACATGGTTCCGGACACCTTCAACGACCGGGCAGAGGTCGTGCTGGAGGGCCGCTTTGGAACCGACGGCGTCTTCCGGGCGCACGCGGTGCTGACCAAGTGCGGCAGTCGGTACGAGGCCGCCAAGGAGGAGCTGGCTGCGTGACGGTCCTGGGCGAGATCGCCCTTTGGATCGCCCTGCCCGTCGCCCTCTGGGGAACCGTCCTCTCCTTCGCGGGAGGTCGGTCCGGCCGGGGAGGCCTGGTCCTGAGCGGAGAACGGTCGGTCTACGCCTTGACGTTCCTGCTGGTCCTGGTCTCCGCGGGCATCGTCGCCGCGTTCCTGGGCAACCGGTACGAGTACTGGTACGTGGCCAACTACTCGAACCGGGAGCTGGGCACCTACTACAAGATCGCGGGCCTCTGGGCCGGCCAGCGCGGGTCGCTGGTCTTCTGGACTCTCCTGCTGTCGGGCTTCGCCTCGATCGCCGTGTTCCGCAACCGCCGTCGGAACCGCGAGTTCATGCCCTACGTCACGGGAACGCTCCTGGCGATCCTGTCGTTCCTGATCGTGGTGCTGCTCTTCGCCGGCGTGAACCCCTTCGAGCGCTTGGGGTTCGTGCCCGCCAACGGCCGGGGGCTCAACCCCCAGCTGCAGAACTACTGGATGACCATTCATCCGCCCACCCTCTACCTGGGCTTCACCGCCTTCGCCGTTCCGTTCGCCTTCGCCGTCTCGGCGCTGCTCGCCAACCGACTGGACTCGCGCTGGATCGCCGTCACCCGGCGGTGGATCCTGCTCAGCTGGTTCTTCCTGACGAACGGAATCGTCTTCGGCATGAGGTGGGCCTACGAAGAGCTGGGATGGGGCGGCTACTGGTTCTGGGACCCGGTCGAGAACGCCTCGCTGCTGCCCTGGCTCACGGCCACGGCGTTCCTCCACTCCATACAGGTCCAAGAGAACCGGGGCATGCTGAAGGTGTGGAACATGGGGCTGGTGGCGGCCACGTTCCTGCTCACCATCTTCGCCACCTTCCTGACCCGTTCCGGCCTTATCGAGTCGGTCCACAGCTTCGCCGAGAACCTGAAGATCGCCTACATCTTCCTGGGCTTCATGGGCGGCGTCGCCGCGTTTTGCGCCGTGCTGATCGTCCACCGCCTTCCATCGCTTCGGAGCGACAACCACATCCGGTCGTTCCTGTCCAGGGAGTCGGCGTTTCTCTTCAACAACCTGCTCCTGGTGGGCATCACCTTCGCGGTGATGTGGGGGACGCTCCACCCCCTGATCACGGAGGGGCTCTTCGGCCAGAAGGTCAACGTGGGCCCCCCGTACTACAATCGGGTCAACATTCCCGTCGGGCTGGCCTTGCTGTGCCTCATGGGGATCGGTCCGGTGATCGCGTGGCGCAAGGCGTCGAAGCGGAACTTGCGCAAGAACTTTGCGCTTCCCTTGGCCGCGGCCGCAGTGGTCCCGGGCATCTTGGCCCTGCAGGGCGTCCGACACGGTTTGGCGCTGGCTACCTTCGCGACGGCGGCGTTCGTGATGACGACGGTGGTCGTCGAGTTCTGGAAGGGAACCCGGGCGCGCGCCCGGATCGCGGGAGAGGGGCACGTTCGGGCCCTGCGCTCGCTGGTGCGGAGGAACCGCCGTCGCTGGGGCGGCTACGTGGTCCACGCCGGCGTGGTGATCGTCTTCACGGGGATCGCAGGCGCCGCCTTCGACGAGGCCGTGGTTCACGAACTCGCGCCCGGAGAGTCGGGGTCGGTGCGATCCGCCTTCGGGCACGAGTACAACTTGACCTACGAGAGCCTGTCGCACTCCCGGCCCCGCGTCAGCCCGGACGTGCAGGAGAACGACTGGCGCTGGACGGCGCTGCTGACGGTCCACCGGGACGGCGAGCGGCTGGGCGTCCTTCGGCCCGAACGCCGCTTCTACCCGGTCATGGACGAGGCGTCCACCGAAGTCGGCATCCGCAGCACGACGTTCGAGGACCTGTACGTGATCCCGCGCGAAGTCGACCTGGAGTCGGGCGCCGAGCTTGCCACCTTCGAGTTCAAGGTGCTGCCCTTGGTGCCGTGGATCTGGTACGGCGGGATGATCGTGGCGGCGGGAACGCTGATCGGCCTCTGGCCCGCGGGCCGGCAGGGTCGGGCGCGGGCCGTCGTAAGCGGGTCCGGCGCGCAGCGCGGAGAAGGGGCCGCACTTGGGGCGGCGGCGCGCATCCCTGGGCGCGCGGCGTGACGGTCTTGGCGGGCGGCGTCCTGCTGGCCGCCGGGATCGTGCTGTACGTGCTGGAGCCGCTCTTCTCGGCCCGTCGGGCGCCTCTCCGCGACGAGGACTCGGACCTCCACGACGAGGCGGCGGCCCGACGGCGCGTGGCGCTGACGGCCCTGCGCGACCTGGAGTACGACCGCGCCACCGGCAAGGTGGACGGCGACGACTACGAGGCGCTGCGAAGCGAGCTCTCCCGAGAGGCGCTTCAGCGGCTGGAGCCGGGCGACGTCGAGGCGGACGGAAGCCCGGCGACGCCCGCGGAGGCGGCCTCGCGGGAGCTGGAGGACGAGATCGCGACGATCCGCCGGGCGCTTCGGGCGGGGCTTCGCTGCGAGCCTTGCGGTCGGCTGAACGACCACGGCGCGCAGTTCTGCGGAGGCTGCGGAAGGCCGCTGGGCGCGGACGGAGGCCAAGCGTGACGCTGGAGGGCCGGGGCTTGGTGTGCGACTACGGCGCCACGCGCGCCCTGGACGGCGTGGACGTGTCGGCGCGCGGCGGGGAGACGCTTGCCGTCTTCGGGCCGAACGGGGCGGGGAAGACCACCCTGCTCAAGGTGTTGGGCGGCGAAAGGACCCCCGACCGGGGCCGCGTGCTCTTCGGGGGCGCGCCCGTGCCCGGCGCCGGGTACGAGTGGCGGGCGCAGAGTGGACTGGTCTCCCACCGCACGGGCCTGTACCAGCGGCTCACCGTCCTGGAGAACTTGCGCTTCTTCGCGGGGCTCCGCGGCCTTGCGCCCGACCGGTACGCCCTTGCGAGCGCGCTGTCCCGCGTGGGCGCCGAAGACACGGGCGACGTGCAGGTTCGCCTGCTGTCGCGAGGCCAGCGCCAGCGTGCCGCCCTGGCCAGGTTGCTGCTCCACGATCCTCGCGCCGTCTTCCTGGACGAACCGTTCACGGGCCTGGACCCGGCGGGGGTCGCGTCCCTGGAGGCGGTCCTGCGGGACCTTGCGCGTCGGGGACGGATCGTGGTGCTGACCACTCACGACGTGGCGCGCGGCTTGGCGCTGGCGGAGCGCTTCGTCGTGCTGCGGGGCGGCCGGGTCGCGCAGGCGGGCGCCGCCGATCCGGGGCGTGCGGGCCAGGTCGCGGCGGCGTTCGGCGGCGGAGCGGTCGCAGAGGCTGCCGCATGAACAGCCTTCGCGCGACGTGGCTCTTCGCCGTGAAGGACCTGCGAACCGAACTTCGCTCGGGCGGACGCTTGGTCGCGATGGGCGCCTTCGTTGTGCTGGCCGCGTTCCTGTTCGCCGTGTCCCTGGACCGGACGCAGGTCCCCGGACGAAGCGCGGCGGCCGGTCTGCTGTGGCTGGTGGTCCTCTTTGCGACCACCACGGGCGCCGGACGGGCCTTCGACGCCGAAGAAGAGGACGGGGCGTTCCGCCACGTGCTGGCATCGCCCGTGCCGCGGGGCGCCGTGTTCGCCGGGAAGACGGCGGCCAACTGGGTCCTGGCCGCGATCGTGGCGGTGACGGCCTTCGTCGCGATCACGGCGTTCCTGGGCGTTCGCTCCACGGGACCCTTGGCGTGGCACGGCGCCGTCCTGCTGCCGGGGACGATCGGACTCGCCGCCGTGGGCACCTTCTTCGGCCGCGTCTCCAGTCACAGCGGCCTGGGCGACGCGCTGCTGCCCGTACTGTCGTTCCCCCTGCTGGCGCCCGTGGTCTTCTTCGGCTCCACGGCCTCCGCCCGCGTCTTCCTGGGCCGTCCTTGGTCCGAGATCGCGGGACCCGCGCGGCTCTTGTGGGCCTTTGCGCTCGGGTCGCTCGCGGCGGGCGCCGTCCTCTTCCGTCACGCAACGGACGAGTAGTGCGTCCGCCGGCCGTGGAACGCCCAGCCGCCACGCAGCAGTCTCGCACCGCCCGCGTCGCCGGGCTCGCGCTCGTGGGCGTGGGGGTGGCGACGCTCTTGGTCATGCACTGGATGGTGGCGTTCTGGGTCCCCACCGAGGCGTCGATGGGCGTCGTGCAGCGGATCTTCTACATCCATGCGCCGGCGGCGTGGACCACCTTCCTTGCGTTCGGCATCTCGGCTGCTGCGAGCGCCGCCTACCTTTGGTTGCGCGACGAGCGCGCCGACGCAGCCGCGGCAGCCGCGGCCGAGGGCGGGCTGGTGTTCGGCGCCGTCATGCTCACGTCGGGACCTCTCTGGGCGCGGATCGCCTGGGGCACGTACTGGGAGTGGGAGCCCCGGCTGACGCTGACGCTGCTGCTTTGGTTCACGTACCTGGGGTACTTCCTGGTCCGCAGCTCGGTGGCGGACCGCCGCAAGGGCCGGCGCTTGGCGGCCGTCGTGGCCGTGGCCGGCTCCCTTAACATTCCCCTCATCCACGTGAGCGTGAACTGGTTCCGGTCTCTCCATCCCGGTGCGGTGGTCATCAAGCCCGACGGCCCCACGCTTCACCCCGACATGCGGACGACGGTCCTGACGTCCGTGGCCGGGTTCACGTGCCTGTTCCTGGGCATGCTCTGCTTCCGATACCGAGCCGGGCTCGCCGCTGGAACGGGGAAGGCGGCGACCGTCGGAGACGGGGCCGCACGGTGATCCGCGCACTGCGGTCGTTCGTCTTGGCGCATCTCGCCGCGCCGTCCGCTCTGTTCGCCCAGGCAGAAGCGGGGCGGGGCGTCCCCCTCCGGCCCTATGTCCACGTCTGGGCCGCCTATGGAATCGCCTGGCTGCTGGTTCTCCTGTGGGCGTGGCGGATCTCGCGCATGGCCAAGCGGTCCGCCGCAGCCGCGCCCGGGTCCCGACGGGAACTCGGGGACTCCGCTCGCTAGCCCGTGCACCTATACCAATCTCAATCAGAAACGCCTATATTCCCCCGATACGGCGCGAAAGTTCGGCACACCGCGACACCGTGCGCGGGTGTCGGGCGCCCCACCAATCCACCGGAGAACACACGATGACGTTCCGCCTCTTGAGGCTTCCCGTTGCGACCATCGCTTGCCTGGGGCTCGCCGCCTCGTTACACGCCGCCGCCGGCCAGAGCACCACGGCGTCCGGCACGCTGCGCTGGGGCTCCGGGCTGCTGGACGTGCCCGTCGCGTCGGTTCTGCCGCACTTGGCCGTCACCGGGACCTACTCCGGCTTCGGCATCTCGGTGGCCGAGAGGTTGGTGGTCACTCGATCGGGAGAGTTCATCGCCCGTGGAGAGCCCTACGAGAAGTGGGTCTCGGACGGCTCGATCGCCGTCGGCCTCTTCGACCGCGCCGAAATCGGCGCCAGCATTCAGCACTACGACGACCCGGCCGAGGGCGGCAACCTCTTGGGCGGGTTCGCGCGCGTCTCGCTGTTGCCGATGTCGGTCAAGGGACTCGATCTGGCTGTGGGTGCCCGCTACGTCACGTCGCCCACGTTCGATCCTTTCGAGGACGAATTCCGGCCCAACCGATTCGGCTACCCCGATTCCCGCATCGTGTCGGACGCCGGCCGCGAGTTCAACTCCAACTTTTCGCCCTACGTCGTCGCCACCGCCCACGTCCCCGGACCGGACGCCGGGTTCCTGCCCGAGCACGACGTCAGCTTGACGGCGGGCTGGGGGAGCGGACTCTTCCGGGCGGGAAAGAACGTCGACTTCTACCAGGTCGCGGGAACCGGCGGCTTCTTCGCCGGGTCGGCACTCCACTTCGGCATCGGCGACGACAAGCTTCTCAACCTCTTGGCCGAGTTCAACGGCTTCGACCTCAACGCCGGCGTGCAGGTGGACATGGGGGGCATCCGGGCCGGCGCCTTCGCCCTGGGGCTCGCCTACGACAAGTACTCCACCTTCCGGAGCCGCAAGTTCGGCATCATGGGTTCCGTGGCCTTCTGCGGCGCGGCGGGCGGGCTGTGCAAGCCCAAGCTGGCGGAGCGGCCCGGCCCGGACACGGTGACGCTCCCTGCGCCGCCGCCCGACACCGTGATCATGGAACGCACCGTCGAGCCGGACTTGCCGACCGGCACGCCAACGAGCCTCTGCTTGGCCACGGGTGCCTCGGTGCAGGTGTTCGTCACGGCCCAGCAAGACACGCTGGTCGGACCGTCTCGGGTTTCCGTGGCCGACCTCCGGCCCGCCCTGGAGTTTGCCGGCGACTACGCCGGAGATCAGGACTGGTTCACCGGAGACGAGTCGATCTCGCTGGACGACCGCGAGTACAGCAAGTCGGGAGAAGAGGTCCGACTGACCTGTGGCAACATCGTCCAGGTGGGCGAGCACGAAGGCGTCCCCGTCTTCGCCGAGCGCTCCAGCGAGGCGCCGCACGACATGGTGTACGTACCCGTCAGGCCGGGAATCTGGCAGGGCTACGAACACGGGTTGCAGCGCACGCGGGGGTAGCGGCGCGCTGGACCAGTGCGGGACGATTCGCGGGTGGTCCATGCTCTCCGGCCCTTCGCGGGACGCACGATCGGTGCGCGTGCGGATCGGCCTCTGTGCAGATCGCTCGAAACCCCTCGTCCGGCCAAATGGAACAAATCTCGGTTTCTGGAGTATCCATTGGCACACACCGGAGCGCGGGACCGCCACAAGGGCGGCGAAGCGGCCCGGACTTTCGCCAGGAGCAACTCATGAGACGCATCATCACAATCGGACGGGCGGCCTTGGCCGCGCTGGCGCGGACCATGCTGGTCGCCGCCTGCGGGGACGACCGCTCGCCCACGCAGCTCGCGGAGCGGACCTCCGAAACTCCCGAGCCCGTCACGGACAACCCGTGGACCTCGATCTTCGCGGCCGCGAAAGTGCTGGGCGGCCCGATCAAGGCCACCTTCGCCGGCGCCACCGACCGATCTTTCCAGGTTGGGCTGGCCACCGTTCTTCCGGGTCGGCGAATCGGACCCCGTCCTTCCGGTTCCCAAGGACTCGCCCGAAGGCGTCGGACGCGAGGACGATCCGGTGCGCGAACACCGGTTCGCAGCTTGCCGTCCAAGAGACCGGCGGACGGGAGCGTCCGCTGGATGGGCTGGCTCGCTCCCTCGATAGCGGTCCTGGGCGTGCTGGCGGTTCTCGTGCTGGCAAGCGCGCCTGCGCCCGTGGCCGCCCAGTGTCATGTCTGCGACAGGGGCGACTGCGAGGACGGCGGCGGCGGCTCAAGCTGCACCGAAGTCCACTCGGGCGAGTCGCAGACCTGTCAGACGACGGGCGGTTGCACTTGCGTGAAGGTGCGCAAGCGGTTTTGGCCCGATGGCCAGATTTGCACGCCAGATGAGGAACCCATGACCGCCTTGAGCGACACCCGGCATGTCGACCATGCAGGCAGCCTGATCGCTGTCCGCCGAGTAAGTGCGTCTTACTACGCTGCATCGGCGTGCGGTTCCGATCGCTGGGTCGTTCTCGCCCGAGAGTTCCCGGACGGACGATGGGAGGTGACGACCAACTCGCTTGCGATCCGGTTGCAGCGATGGGCGTTTGGGCTTGGCGACGAAGACCGAAGTGCCGAAGACCGATGACGAGTCCGCGCACGGTGGCCGTTGTCGGCCTTCTGGTCGCTGGCCTGTGGACTGGGCCGGCGTTTGTTGCCGGTCAAGATCGCGAGCCGCTCGAAGTCGCGGTGACCGAGGTGTGGAGCACCGGCGATTCTGCGGCGTTTGGTTTCCCCGGAGGAATGGCGCAGTGGCCGGACGGCACCGTTTGGGTCGGAGACGACCGTCTCGCCGAGGTCTACGAGATATCGGCCGACGGAAACCGGACCCGGGTTGTTCTCCGGGAGGGCGACGGTCCCCGGGAAGTCAGCCGAGTAGACTGGGTCGTGCCGTCTCCGATGGGCGGCGTGGTGATCTACGACAACCGGCGGGTGGGTTTCTTCGACGCCGACAAGAGATTGCGCCGCCGTGCGCCGAGACCCGCTGGCATATGGTCGTGGGGGTTTGCGGCAACGCCCGACGGAGGATTCGTGATCAGCGGCGGCTTTGACTGGGATAGGGAACACGAGCTGGCCCAGTACGCCGTCCACCGCTACGATCGACGCGCTCGCCACGTGAAGAGTTGGCACCCGACGGTCGATCACGACGACTGGGAAGTCGTGCGGTCGACGTCGGGAGGCCCGGTCGCCCTGACCCGAGACGGAGGACTCCTCGTATCCGACGCTGCGCCGTTCAGAATCACACGGTACGCCAACCTCGAAGGCGGAGGCGAACAGTTGGTCGTCGAGGACGAGAGCATCGTTGCGTCCTCTGAACTGGATCGAGCGGTCACCCGAGGTCCAAGGCAATCGGTCAGCTACACGAGCGCATGGAGCAAGTCGTCCTTCGTTCACGAAATGGAAGACGGCCGCATCCTCAACGTGGTGTCCGTGTTTCCGGAGAACGAGGACGAGCCTGAGCCTGAGCCTAGCCACAGCCTGTGGGTCGTGGTTTCGTCCGACGGTCGCGTGCTGGCGCGCACGCGGATTTCCAAGCACTACCGAGTCTGGAGCGCGACTCGCGACGGTCGCTTCCTTGCGACCTACTGGGACGACGAAAAGTTGCAGTTCTTCGCCGTCAAGGTGGCCGTGGCGGTCTCCGGTCGAAGCTAGAACGGAGTCCGGGCCCGGCGGCTGGGATCAGCGCGAGAGTCCCAGCCGCCGGGCCAGGTCGGGGGTTAGGTCGGCCAACGTGTCGACATCGGCCTGCATCTCCAGGTAGGTGACCTCCAGGCCTTGCTCCCGAGCGCGGGCCGCCGTGGCGGCCAGCACGCTGCTGGTGCTCCAGGGGATGGAGCGGAAAAGGTCGGGGCAGGGGGCGTTCAGGCCGATCAGGTAGTAGCCTCCGTCGGTGGACGGTCCCAGGACGACATCCGCCGAGTCGAGCGCGTTCAGCGCCCGCGCGACTACGGCCGCGTCCACGGCGGGGGCGTCGGTCCCCACGACCACGGCTTGGTCGGCGCGGTCCGGTCCGGTCAGCGCTCGGCCCACCATGCGCGACATCCGCTCCCCCAGGTCGCCGTCGCCCTGGGGCAGGTAGCGACTCGGCAGCGGGTCCAGCCATTTCCGCATCTCGGCCTCCGCGTCGGGAGGATCGAAACATACGGCCATCTCCGCCGGGGCGTCCGCCAGCTGCACGGCGATCATGCGGCCCATGCGCCGGTAGGCTTCGGCCGCGTCGTCGGGTCCCACCGCCGCCGCCAGCCGGGTCTTCACGGCACCGGGTCGGGGGGACTTCGCAAACACGAGCAGCGCTGCGGACTGTTGCTGCGACGACGGAAGCGCGCTCACGGTCCGCCGACGGCGCGGTGCGTAGTCCGGTGCAAGGGCCGACGGCGGCGCTCCGGCCATGAAGCGAGAGATCGAGCGGGCGTTCCGCAGGAAGGCGCGGACCTTGCCTTCTTCTTCGTATCTGCGCGCGCTGGTGGTCGCAACCGCCGGAAGGCGCATCAGCCGGCGCGCGCGTCGCAGGCGCAGGGCGAGGATCACGTCTTCCATGACGGGCTCGTCGGGGAAGGGACCTGCTTGGAAGAAGAGTTCCCTGGGCAGAAGCAGTCCTTGGTCTCCGTACGCCAAGCCGAACAGCCGTTCGCGGACCCGCTGACCGGCCTCGAGAAGGCGGTACCAGAAGTGCGGATGCCCAAGGGCCAGCCGGAAGTGGGCCGCGATCGGCTCGTCCCGGGCCACATGTCGTCGAACGGCGTCGCGGGCGGCGGCGTCCAGCCGGGTGTCGGCGTGCAGGAACAGGAGCCAGCGCGCTCGAACGAAGGCGGCGCCGGCGTTCATTTGGCGGGCGCGTCCGGTCGGGGCGCGAAGCACGAGCGCGTCGCCGGCCTGGGCGACGGCCACGGTGTCGTCTCGGGAACCGCCGTCCACGACCAAGACTTGGTGTGCCAGCGCCAGCTTGGAAAGGTCGGCGAGCAGGCCAGGAAGGGTGCTTGCCTCGTCCAGGGCCGGGATCACGACGCCCAGCGGGCGATCGGCGGCGAGGGACGTATCTGCGAGGGACCCTGACGGGGGCGCGTCTGGATCCTGTCGACTGGAAGGCAACTGCGGGCCGGGCCTACCGCGCCCTGTCGTTCAAGGTCCAGTCGTACTCGAAAAACTCCAGGCGCGCGCCGGGATCCTCCAGCGCCTCGCGATCCGCCCCCCGGGCGTAGCCTGCCAGGAACGACAGCACGCCTTCGGGGCCGCCGAAGTCTTCGCCGAACCAATCCAGGACCCGATTCACGGTCACGACGGTGCGGCCTGCCTGCTTGGACGTGCGGAAGTGCGCCGGGTCCTGCAGAAAAGCCTCCACCTGGGCGTCCATCTGCGCGTCCAGCTGGGGGCCTTCGTATGCGCGGGGCGCCAGCGGCGGACAGCTGCGGGCGGCGCAGTTGACGGCGAAGTGGATTCGGGGATCGCCGAGCGGACGGACGATTTCGTGCTCGATCTCGTCCTGGGAGCGGGGGGCGCCCGCCACCGGGCAGTGCCGACCTTCGAAGACATCGTCGATCTGCCAGACGGAGTTGGCGGGGCGGCCGGCAGCCCGGTTCTTCAGGCCCAAGAGGCCTCCGGCGGGCTGGATGGGGTAGCGCTCCACCACCCGTTTGAGCATGCAGGCGTTGTAGGCGTTGATCCAGAACGCCAGGCGGTCGTTGCGGGGCGCGGCCTCGAGCAGTGCGCGCGGCGTGGCTTCCAGCGCTGCTAGGTAGGCGTAGAGCGCCGACGGATCGGCGGCCAAGCGGGCGTAGTCCACACCGGGTCCCATGGGGTGGTCCGAGGCGCCCGCGCCATTCGCGCCCGCGCCCGCGCCCGCGCCTACGACCACTTCGGCCAGCACGCGGGTGAACGCGTCGTGGTCGGGAAGGCCGGCGGGGTCGGTCTCTTGCGCCTCGGCCGAAGCTGCCGGCCGGCCGCCGGTCGCCGCGCCCAAAGCCAGCACCGCCACGATCCTCAAGCCCGGCAACCGCACCCGGAGCCGCTTCAGCAGGGCCGGCAGAAAGCTCAGCGCCGCGAGCAGGACGCCGGCCGCCAGCAGACGAACGAGCGCGCCGCGGGACGCCTCTTGCGAACCCTGCAGCAGGGCGTCGGCGAAGAATGTGTAGACGACCGTCCCCGGCACGATGCCGATCGCCGTGGCGGCGGCGTAGGCGGACCACTTCAAGTTGGTGAGCCCGGAGCCGAAGTTGAGCGCGTTGAAGGGGACCAGCGGGATGAGACGCAGCGTGAGGAGGCCCCGAAACCCGTGGCGCGCCACGACCGAGTCCAGCCGGGCCAGCGTCTTGGAGTCGTCTCCGGCCAAGCGTCGGACGCCGTCCCGGCCCAGGTTGCGGGCGATCAAGAACGCCGCGTTGGCGCCCAGGTTGGCGGCGATCGTGTTGTAGGCGACGCCCCAGCCGAAGCCGAAGACCGCGCCGCCCGCCAGCGTGAGCACGGCTCCGGGGAGCGCGAGCGCCGTGAAGGCGGCGTAGGTGCCCACGAAGACCGCCGGCGCCAACGGGTTTCCGCGAAGCCACTCCACGGCCTGGCCGATCCCCTCCCGAGACAAGTGCTCGCCCAACGGCGTGAGGCGCGCCGCCAAGAAGCCGCCGACCAGCAGAGCCGCCAGGACCGCCAGCTTGGCCAGCGACCGCCGACGGCTTGGGGCGTTGGACGCGGGGGCGCTCGGCGGAGGCTCGGCGCGACCCGCATCGGCCGGCGGCGAAGACCGATCTACCTGAGCCACCGCACGACCCGCTGCAGGGTGCGCCCGGCCCCGGAGTCCAGCCGCGACCGCATGTAGGCGCCGGCGGCCCGCTTGACCCCCTCGGTCATCGTCGGGTAGGGGAAGATCGTGTTCGCGACCTTCGCAAGGCTCAGGCCGTGCTGCCTGGCCATGACCAAGGGCAGGATCATCTCGCCGGCGCCTCGGGCGACGACGGTGGCCCCCAGGACCTTCCCCTTGCGGTCGGCCGACACCTTCACGAACCCGACGCCGGCGCCGTCCACGATCGCCCGATCCAGGTCGGCCAGCTCGTAGCGGTACGTGGTCCCCCCGGCGGCTTCCGCCTCGGCTTCTCCCAAGCCGACCCGCGCCACCTCGGGGTCCATGTAGGTTACCCTGGGAATGTCGTCGTAGCGAACGCGCGTCCTTCCCGGCAGCACGGCGTTCCGGAGCGCCGTCTTGGCCATGTGCTCGGCGGCGTGGGTGAACTGAAGGCCGCCAGCCACGTCGCCCGCGGCCCACACGCCGGCCGCCGAAGTACGCAGGTACGGGTCCACCGCCACGGCGCCTTCGCGCGTCTTGCGCACGCCCGCGGCGTCCAGCCCCAACCCGCCGGTGCAGGGACTTCGGCCCACGGCGACGAAGATCTGGTCGGCCGTCAGGGTGCGGGTCCGCTGGGCCGGTGCGCGAGCCGCTTCGCCCTCCTGCAAGGTCGATTCCGCCGGGGTCCACTCCACGACCTTCCGTCCCAGTTCGGCGTGCACCGTCGTCACGGCCGCCCCGGTGTGCACGGCGATGCCCTCCGCGTCCAGCAGCCGCTCGACGAACGCCGACACGTCCGGGTCTTCTTGAAGGAGAACCCGCTCCGCCGCCTCCAGCACGGTGATCCGCGACCCCAGGCGGGCCAGGACCTGGGCGAACTCGATGCCGATCGGCCCTCCGCCCACGACGACCATCGAAGGGGGAAGCTCGTTTTGTTCGAACACGGTCTCGTAGGTCCAGTACCCCGCCTCCTCCAGCCCCGGAATCGGCGGAACGCGGGGAGACGCCCCCGTGGCCACCACGAACCGCTTGGAGCGAACCGTTCCCACGCCGTCCACCTCCAGCGTGGAGGCGTCCAGGAAGCGGGCGGCTCCAAAGTGCACGGCGACCCCCATGTCGCGGAACCGCGCGGGGTCGTCGTGGCGGGCCACCACGGCGCGGGCGGCGCGCATTCGCTCCATGACGGCGCGGAAGTCGTGGGGAGCAGCGGCCGGGCGCAGGCCGAGTTCGCCGGCCTCCTCCATCTTCCGGGCCAGTCGCCCCGACGCGATCAGCGCCTTGGACGGCACGCAGCCGGTCCACAGGCAGTCGCCGCCCAGAGCCGTCTTCTCCACGATCGCCGGCCCGAGCCCCAGGTACGCCGCCCCGGCAGCTGCCACCAGCCCGCCGGTGCCGCCGCCCACGGCCACCAGGTCGTACGTTCGACTCACGTTGCCCGCCCTCGCGCAGTTGTCCGGAAAGTCGTGCCGATCTGAGCATGGAAGCGCCCAGTTTCGGGTGTACCTTGAAGGTACGCGCCGACAACCGAGGGCAGGGGGTTTCGCTTTATCTTCGGTTTCGGTATCTTGCTCACGCAGACACACCACCAGGGAAAGGCCGAACCATGACCGCAAAGCACATCGCCTCCGCCTCCAACGGTAAGGACCAGCGGCACCGGGAGAAAGCGCTGAAGACCGCCGTCACCCAGATCGAGCGCTCCTACGGGAAGGGCGCCATCATGAGAATGGGGGCGGCGGGGGCCGACCTCCAGATCGCCGGCATCTCCACCGGGGCCGTCAACCTGGACGCCGTGATCGGGATCGGAGGCGTGCCCCGGGGCCGGATCAGCGAGATCTACGGTCCCGAGTCCTCGGGGAAGACCACGCTCTGCCTTCACGTGATCGCCAACGCCCAGAAGGACGGCGGCATCGCGGCGTTCATCGACGCCGAGCACGCCTTGGACATCCAGTACGCCCGCAAGTTGGGGGTGGACGTGGACAACCTGCTGGTGTCGCAGCCCGACACCGGGGAGCAGGCCCTGGAGATCGCCGAGGTGCTGATCCGGAGCAACGCCGTGGACGTGATCGTGGTGGACTCGGTGGCCGCCCTGGTTCCCAGAGCGGAGATCGAAGGGGAGATGGGCGACTCGCACGTGGGGCTGCAGGCCCGGCTGATGAGCCAAGCCCTGCGAAAGCTGACGGGAGCCGTGAACCGCTCCAACTGCGCCGTCATCTTCACCAACCAGATCCGGGAGAAGATCGGCGTCATGTTCGGCAACCCCGAGACCACGTCGGGCGGACGGGCCCTCAAGTTCTACGCCTCGCTGCGGATGGACATCCGGCGGATCGGCGCGATCAAGGAGGGCCAGGAGATCATCGGCAACCGAACCCGCGTCAAGGTCGTCAAGAACAAGTGCGCGCCGCCGTTCAAGCAGGCGGAGTTCGACATCCTCTACGCCCAGGGGATCAGCCACACGGGGCTGCTCATCGATCTGGGCGTCGAGAAGGGGATCGTGGACAAGTCGGGGTCGTGGTTCTCCTACGGCGACCTGCGCCTGGGGCAGGGGAAGGAGAACGTGCGGAGCTTCCTGTCCGAGAACCTGGACATCGCGGCGGAGATCGAAGCGCGCTTGCAGGCGGCCCTGGGGATGGTCGCGCCCGCCCAAGAGTCTGGCGAGGACAGGGCGACGCCCGCCGGAACCGACGCCTCCGCGCCACGCCCGACAGATCGCGCGGCCGCCGGGGCGCCGGCTCGGTGAACGGCCTCCAAGGTCGCGCGCGATGACCGCGGCCGAGATCCGCCGGGGGTTCCTCGAGTTCTTTCGGGCCAGGGGCCACGAGGTGCGCCCAAGCGCGTCGCTGGTGCCGTCCCAGGACCCGACGCTGCTCTTCACCAACGCGGGGATGGTGCAGTTCAAGGGCGCGTTCCTGGGGCGCGAGCGGCTGCCTTATCGCCGGGCCGTCACGTCGCAGAAGTGCGTGCGGGCCGGAGGCAAGCACAACGACCTGGAAGAGGTGGGGCGCACCGCGAGACACCACACCTTCTTCGAGATGCTGGGGAACTTCTCCTTCGGCGACTACTTCAAGCAGGACGCCGTCGAGTACGCGTGGGAGTTTCTGACGGCCGACCTGGGGCTGGCGCCGGAGCGCCTCTTTGTGACCGTGCACCACACCGACGACGAGGCCGCGGACCTGTGGAGCCGCGTGGCCGGCGTGCCCAAGGAACGGATCCATCGGCTGGGCGACAAGGACAACTTCTGGCAGATGGCCGACACGGGGCCGTGCGGCCCGTGTTCGGAGGTCCACTACGACCTGCGCCCGAAGACGGAGCGGCGAACGGCGCCGGACACGCCCGAGTTCGAGGCGCGCGGAGAGGCGGGCGAGTTCTTGGAGCTGTGGAACTTGGTCTTCATGCAGTTCGACCGGGCCGAGGACGGGGTCCTGCACCCGCTGCCGGCGCCCAGCATCGACACGGGCGCCGGCCTGGAGCGCTTGGCCGCGGTGCTCCAAGGCGTCGGAAGCAACTACCACACCGACCTGTTTCGGCCTCTGCTGGACCGGGTCGCCGAGGTCGCGGGGCACCCGTATCGGGCGGACTCCGCCGAAGGCGTGTCGTACCGAGTGCTGGCGGACCATGCCAGGGCGGTGGCGTTCCTGCTGGCCGACGGCGTGTCTCCGTCCAACGAGGGACGCGGCTACGTGGTGCGGCGCATCCTTCGCCGGGGCGTGCGCCATGCGTGGCTGCTTGGCAAGCGGGAGCCGGTACTGACGGACGTGGCCGCGGCCGTCGTGGATCGAATGGCGGACGCATACCCCGAACTTGCGGACCGGCGGGACCACCTGCTGGCCACGGTCCGAGGCGAGGAGGAACGCTTCCTGGACGCCGTGGAGGGCGGCTTGGCCCGCCTGGACGCCCTGGCGCCCGCCGTCTCGGCGCCGTCCGAGACCTCCGCCGGCGAATCCGACCGGCCCGTGGTGCCCGGCGACGAGGTCTTTCGCCTCTACGACACCTTCGGCTTTCCGGCGGACCTGACGCGGATCGTGGCCGCCGAGCGGGGCTGGGACGTGGACATGCCGGGCTTCGAGCGGGCGCTGGCCGAACAGCGGGAGCGTTCCAGGGCGGACCGGCGGAACCGGGCGGAGGTCGGGGAGTTCGGTCCCGGGGGCGCCGAGGAGGGGGCGGTCGAGGTCGTGAAGGGCGCGAAACGGCTTCAGCGCTACGTCGCGCGCCAGTCCATGGCGACGGACACACGGGTAGTCGGTTGCCGAACCTTCGCGGACTCCCAGGGCGAGTCCCTGGTGGGCCTGGCCTTGGAAGAGCATCCGTTCTACGTCGAGGGCGGGGGACAGGTGTCGGACCGGGGCCGGATCGTCGGGGCGGCGCAGGGTTGGAGCATGAACGTGGAAGCGGTGCTTCGCGACGGCGGCCTGATCTGGGCGAAGGGGCGGTGCTCGGGCCACGGCGTGCCCGCGTCGGCCCAGGAGTTCTTGGGGGCGGAGGTGACGGCTCGGGTGGACCGTGCTCTTCGCGGCGACACGGAGCGCAACCACACGGCCACGCACCTCCTTCACTGGGCGCTTCGCTCCGTGGTGGGAAGCCACGTCGTGCAGCGGGGGTCGCTGGTGGCGCCCGACCGCCTGCGCTTCGACTTCGCCCACTCGGCTCCCGTGACCGCGGCCGAACTCTCGAAGGTGGAGGCGTTGGTCAACGAGGCGGTGTGGGCCGGCCGGCCGGTGAGGGTGGACGAGCGGCCCTACGACGAGGCCGTGAAGGCCGGCGCCATGGCGCTCTTCGGAGAGAAGTACGGCGAGCGAGTGCGCGTCGTGGAGGTGCCGGGGGCCGGCATGGAGCTGTGCGGCGGCACCCACGTCCGGCTCACGAGCGAGATCGGGCTCTTCAAGCTGGTGTCCGAGACCGGCGTCGCAGCGGGCGTCCGGCGCCTGGAGGCCGTGACCGGCCGCGCTGCCTTCGGTCGTCTGGACGGATACCGCCGGCGGATCGAGGCCGTCGCCGCCGCCCTCAAGACCGGCCCGGCCGACGTGGAGCGCCGACTGGCGCGCTTGCAGAAGGAGCACGCGGAGCTGGAGACGGCCCTGGAGGCGGCGCGACGCGTTGGGGCGGACGGCGGAGGCGGCGAGGTGGTTGCCGAGGTCGGCTTCGACGCCGCCGGTCGCTCGGCGTCGTACCGAGGCGTCCGCTTGCAGGTCCGCAACCCGGCCGACGCCCGCAAGTGGGGCGACGCCTTCCGCGCATCGTCCGAGCCGGTCGTGGCCGTCGTTGCGGCGGAGATGCCGGGGGGAAAGCACGCGCTCTTCGCCTTCGCCACCGACAGCGCGGTAGCGGCAGGGCTCCGGGCCGACGAGCTCCTGCGGCATGTGGCGGCCGAGGCCGGCGGCAAGGGCGGGGGCCGGGCCCACATGGCTCAGGCGGGAGTGGGCGATCCGGCGAAGCTGGCGCAGGCGATAAGCTCGGGCGCCGAGTTCGCCAAGACTCTGGCGCACGACGGGGCCGCGTCGCGTTGAAGCGAGCTCCCGTCTCCATCGCCGAGTGGATCGACGAGCGTCAACCGCCCGTTCCGCCCGCATTTCGGCCCTACTTGGAGGCCCCGGGACCCGCCTCTCCCGACGGTTTCGCCGCCGCCGCCGCCGTCGCCATGAAGGCGTGCGCGCGCATGGACCCGAACGACCGCGCCGCCGCGTTCTCGCTCCTGGCGGCCGACGCCTTCATCACCTACGCCTGTCAGCTCGCGCTGCTGAACGGCGAGCGCGGACCCGAGCTGCGGCGCTTGGCCCGGCGGGTTGCCGAGATGGACGCGGCGTGGTCGGAGTGAACCCTTGCTACCGGGACTTCCACAGCCACCTGGTCCCCGGCGTGGACGACGGGTCGCCGACGCTGGCCGACGCCCTGCATTCGATCGGACGCATGACCGCGGCGGGCGTGAAGGGCATCGTCACGACGCCGCACTTCCGCGCCTCGTGGACCCAAGGAGGCGCACACGGCAGTGCCACATTGGAGTTCATGGACCGCCGCTGGAAGAAGCTGCGCGACGCCGCTCGCGTCCAGTACCCGGAGCTGGACCTTCGCCGTGGCCTGGAGGTCAAGCTGGACATCCCCGATCCCGACCTCTCGGACCCCCGCACGCGGCTGGGCGGAACCGCGTTCGCGCTGATCGAATGGCCCATGTTTCGCGTCCCCCCGACGGGCACGCCTCAGGCGTTGGGCCGGCTGCGCGATGCCGGCTGGATTCCCGTCGTAGCGCACCCGGAGCGCTACGCCGGCATCGAGAGCGGTCTTTCGGTAGTGCGCGCCTGGAAAGAGGCGGGCGCATACCTTCAGTGCAACTACGGATCGCTGGCCGGCCAGTACGGCACCGAGCCTCGGGAGATGGCGTTTCGGCTCTTGGCGGCCGGCTTGGTGGACTACCTGTCTTCCGACTTTCATGGACATCGGCACTACATGCTTCGACTGGAACCCGCGGCCGACGCCCTGCGCGCTCTGGGAGGCGCAGAACATTTGCGCCTGCTGGCTTCGGCCAACCCGGCGCGCTTGTTCGAAGGTCGCCTTCCGCTGCCGGTGCCGGCGCTGCCCGAGGCCAAGTCGCTGCGCAAACGAGTGAGGGCATGGATCGACAGCTGAACGCCCACCGCCGCTGGCGGAAGCGCGGTTGCCCTGCACGCCCCGCCGAAGCGAATTTCCCTCCATGAACGCCGCGGGGAACGAAGTCGGCGCCCAAGCAAAGGAAGTCGGCACCCGAGCGCTGGCCTCCGGGCTGGACTTGGGCTTGGTCGGCAAGCGGGCGCTGGTTACGGGCGGGTCGCGAGGGGTCGGGGCCGCCGTTGCGCGGTTGCTGGCACGGGCCGGCGCCGATGTCGGGCTGTCCTACCGCCGTCGCCGGACAGAGGCCGAGCAAGTCGTGTCGGAAGCGCGAACTCTCGGGGTCGACGCCTGGGCAGAGGCGGGCGATCTGTCGGAGCCCGCGGCGTCGGACCGCCTCTTTGCTCGGGTGGACGCCGAGTTCGGAGGCTTGGACATCTTCGTGGGCAACGCGGGGATCTGGCCCCCGGCGGACGTGCCGTTCGCGGAGATGGACGAAGTCCGGTGGCGTCGAACCCTTGCGGTCAACTTGGATTCCGTCTTCTTCTCGACCCGCCAAGCGTTGCGCCGCATGGACGCCGGGAGCCGCGTGGTGCTCGTAAGCTCCACCGCCGGTCAGCGGGGCGAACCGTACCACGGAGACTACGCCGCCACCAAGGGCGCCCTCATCGCTTTAGTGAAGGGACTGTGCGTGGAGGTGGGCCGCCGCGACGTCACAGTGAACGCAGTCGCCCCCGGCTGGATCGACACCGAGATGTCCCGCGAGCCGCTGTCGGGCGAAGGCAGGGCCGCGATCGACGCCGCCATTCCGTTGGGCCGGGTCGCCACGGCGGAAGACGTGGCCGGTCCCATCGTGTTCTTGTGTTCGTCGTTGGCGCGTCACGTCACCGGCGAGACGGTCAACGTCAACGGGGGCGCGGTTCTGGCCGGGTGAGTCTGCGGCTGGATGTGCCCGCTCCCGTTCGAGCGCTGGCAAGGCAGCTGGAGACGGCCGGCTTCGAGACTTGGACCGTGGGCGGGGCCGTGAGGGACGCGATTCGGGGGCGTCCGGGCGAGCACCAGGACTGGGACCTGACGACTCGGGCCACGCCGCCTCAGATGCGGCAGGTGTTTCGCCGAACCGTACCGCTGGGCCCGGAGCACGGCACGTTGGGCGTCTTCGGTTCGGACGGCACCATGTACGAGGTCACGACCTTTCGCCGCGACGTGGCGACGGACGGCCGCCGAGCGACCGTGGCCTTCGCCCGGACCGTCGAAGAGGACTTGGCCAGGCGCGACTTCACCGTGAACGCCATGGCTTGGCACCCGGCCCGGCAAAAGCTGCTCGATCCGCACGGCGGCAGGCGCGACTTGGCCGCCCGCGTGCTTCGCGCCGTGGGCGATCCGGCGGAGCGCTTCCGAGAGGACTATCTGCGCGTCCTGCGCGGCCTGCGCTTCGCCGGTGCCTTCGACATGACGATCGACTCCGACACCTGGGACGGCCTGGTGGCCGCCGTCCCCGGACTGGAACGGCTCTCCAGGGAACGCATCCGGGACGAGCTCGTGCGCGTGCTGGAGGCCCGCCGACCTTCTCGGGCCTTGGCCCTCTACCAGCACTCCGAGGCACTGGCCGTGGTGATGCCCGAGGTCTCCCGCACCCTTGAAGCGCCCGCGCTGGCGCTGGTGGACGCAATCCGGGGCCGTCGGCCTTTGGTGCGCTTGGCCGCGCTCCTCCTGCTCGTCCTGGAACCGCCCGTGGCCCCTGATGCCGCCACGCGGATTCTGCGCCGACTCCGCTTCTCGCGGGCCGACGCGGAGCGCGTTGCCGTGGCCGTCGCGGCCGACCTAAAGCCGTCCCCCAACTTGTTCCGCGACCCCGTGGAGAGGCGACGATGGACGGGAGAGGCGCAACCCGCGGGCGTTCGCGACGCGGCACGGCTCTGGACGGCCGCACTGCGCGTGGAGTCGGCCCCGGAGGCGCGCGCCCGGACGTTGCGCCTTCTGTCCGAGGTTCGCGACGACCTTCGCCGGGGCGTTCCCCTTTCGTTGCGGGGCCTGGCGGTGGACGGCGGGGACTTGATGGAGCGGGGTTGGCAGCCGGGCCCCCAGATCGGCGCGACGCTGCGCCGCTTGTTGGAGGCCGTGTGGGAGGACCCGTCCCGGAACGAACACGCGGCCCTGCTGGCGCTGGCCGGCGAGCCCGAGCCGTGAGCAGCCTGTTCGGCCCGGAAGACAAGGCCGGCGAACACCCGTTCGATCGCGCCGGTGCCGGGACAGCCAAGGGTCCGCCGCCCCCGCTGGCGTCGTCGATGCGCCCTCGCACCTTGGCCGAGTTCCGCGGCCAGCAAAGGGTGGTGGGTCCGGGCGGTCCCGTTCGGGCAATGATCGACCAGGGCCGACTGTCGAGCTTCCTACTCTGGGGACCGCCCGGCTCGGGCAAGACGACTCTGGCCCGCCTTGCGGCTGCGTCCGCCGACGCCGCCTTCGTCCCGTTCAGCGCCGTCACCGAAGGGGTGGCGCGAGTTCGCGAGATCATCGCCGAAGCCAAGGCCCGTCGTGGCGCGACCGGACGCGGCACGATCCTCTTCTGCGACGAAATCCACCGCTTCAACAAGGCGCAGCAGGACGCCTTCCTGGCCGTGGTCGAGTCCGGCGACATCGTGCTGGTGGGGGCCACCACCGAGAACCCCAGCTTCGAAGTGGTCCGCCCGCTTCTCTCTCGCGCACCGGTCGTGGTCCTGGACCCCCTCTCGCCCGACGACCTGGCCGCCGTCGTGAACACGGCGTTGTCCGACGAGGAGCGCGGCCTGGGCGCGCTGGGCGTGGAGGCCTCCGAAGACGTGGTGCGCCGGATCGCCGAAGCGGCCGACGGGGACGCCCGGCGGGCTTTGGGCATCTTGGAGCGCGCCGTGCAGCTCCTGGACGGACGACGTACCCTGACGCCGACCGTCGTCGAGAGCGCCGTGCAGCACCGGTTCGCCGCCTACGACAAGGCGGGCGACCAGCACTACGACCACATCTCAGCGCTCCACAAGGCGATCCGCGGCGGCGACCCCGACGGGGCCCTGTACTGGTTGGCCCGCATGCTGGAGGCCGGGGAAGATCCGATGTACGTGGCGCGACGACTGGTGCGCATGGCCGCCGAGGACGTTGGCTTGGCCGCTCCGGGCGCGCTGGCCGTGGCGCTGGCAGGCCGGGACGCCTACCGCTTCCTGGGGTCTCCCGAGGGGGAGCTGGGCTTGGCCGAAGCGGCGGTCTACTTGGCGGCCAGCCCCAAGTCGAACCGGCTGTACAAGGGATGGTCCGCCGCCGTGAAGGCAGCCCGAACGACCCCGGCGGCTCCCGTGCCCGCCCACATTCGGAGCGCGGCGGAAGGATACCTGTACGACCCGGACCAGCCTGGGGGCGTGGCGCGCCAGTCCTACCTTCCCGCAGAGGCGGCGGGGGAAGTCTTCTACCGTCCGGGCGAAGCGGGATGGGAGGCCGCGGCGGCCGAGCGCTTGGCCCGCTGGCGCACCCTCCGGCAGGGCGGCTCGCCGGAGCAGGGCAGCGACGGCGGCGGGGGCAGCAGCGACCCGGTCGGCGCCCAACCCAAGAGAGGGGCGTAGCGGGCCACCGTGGAGCGCGTTCTGCTGGTGGGAACCCCTGCGCCCCAGCTGCGTTCGGCGGAGGCGGACGAACACCTGTCCGAACTGGGCCGCTTGGCGGAGACCGCAGGCGGCGTCGTGACGGGCACGTTGGTCCAGCGCGTCCAGCGGCCCACCCCCCGCTACTACTTGGGCCAAGGCAAGGCCCGCGAGCTTGCGGACCGCGCTAAAGCGGAAGACGCCGACCTGGTGATCTTCGACGACGACCTTACCCCGGCCCAGGGCAAGAACCTGGAGACGCTCCTGGGGGTGCGGGTCATGGATCGGACGGAGCTGATCCTGGCGATCTTCGCCACCCGCGCCAGAACGTACGAGGCTCGCGTGCAGGTCGAACTCGCTCAGCTCCAATACCTGCTGCCTCGCCTGCGGCGCATGTGGAGCCATCTGTCGCGGATTCGGGGCGGGATCGGGTTTCGGGGGCCGGGCGAAACCCAGCTGGAGACGGACCGGCGGCTCGTGGGCGTTCGCATCGCCGAACTCCGTCGCAAGCTGCAAGCGGTGGCTCGGTCGCGGGCGACCCAGCGCAAGGCCAGGGAACGCCGCTTTCGGGCGGCGCTCGTCGGGTACACCAACGCCGGCAAGTCGTCGCTGCTCCAGGCGCTGTCGGGATCGAAGCAGTTCGTGGAGGACCGGCTCTTCGCCACGCTCGATTCCTCGACCCGCCTGGTGGATCTGGGCGACGGACGCGAGGCCCTGGTTACCGACACGGTCGGCTTCATCCGCAAGCTGCCCCACCACCTGGTGGCGTCGTTTCGCTCCACCTTGGACGAGGTCCGCGAAGCCGACGTGCTCCTCCACGTGGTGGACGCGTCACACCCCGGCGCGGAGAACCAGCGACACGTGGTCCGGTCGGTCTTGGCGGAGATGGGCCTGGAACGCCGGCCCCGCATCCGGGTCTTCAACAAGACCGACCTTCTGGACGATGCCCAGCTGCTTGCGCTCGAGAGGCTGGCCGCCGCCCCCGGCACCGATCCGGCAGTGCTGACGTCGGTGCGCGCGCCCGCCACGCTGGCGCCGCTGCGTCGGATGCTGGCGGACCGGATGCGGTCCGACATGCCCGTCGTCCGGGTCGAGTTTCCCGTGCAAGACGGCCAAACCCTGGCCGCCCTTCACCGATGCGGCGAAGTTCTTTCCAGGACCGACAGCGGCGCCACCGTGACCGTGGTGGCCCGGGCGCCCCGCGCCTTGGCCGGCCGGCTTGCGTCTCGCGACGGCGTACGGGTGACGACGGAGGTGCGGGTGACGACGGAGGGACCATGAGGCTCTACATCAACATCGACCACGTGGCCACGGTGCGGCAGGCCAGGCGCACCGACGAACCCGACCCCGTGCGCGCAGCCGTCTTGGCCGAGCTGGGAGGTGCGGACGGCATCACGGCCCACCTGCGCGAGGATCGCCGCCACGTCCAGGATCGAGACCTGCGCCTCTTGATCGAGATCGCGCGCACGGGCGTCAACTTCGAGCTGGCGGCGTCGGGTCCCGTCGTGGACTTCGCCGTGGAGCTCGCGCCCATGCAGGCCACGCTGGTCCCCGAGAAGCGGGAAGAGGTCACGACGGAGGGCGGCTTGGACTTGGGGTCGCAGTCGGTCCGGCAGAGCGTCGCCGAAGCCGCCGACCGGCTGGAGGCGGCCGGTGCGCGCACGTCGCTCTTCGTGGACCCGGACCGCGAAACCCTGGACCGCTGCGCTGCGCTGGACGTGCCCGCCGTGGAACTCCACACGGGCGAGTACGCCAACGCCGTCGGCGACCACCAGAAGGCGGCGGAGCTTGCCCGCTTAGCCGACGCGGCCGTCCACGCCCAGGCCGCGGGACTGGCCGTCCACGCCGGCCACGGCCTGACCTACGAGAACGTGGTGCCGGTGGCGGCGCTGCCCCACGTAGAAGAGCTCAACATCGGCCACAGCGTGGTCGCGCGAGCGGTCTTCGTCGGGATGGAGCGCGCGGTGCGCGAGATGAAGGAGATCGTGGACTGGGCGGGCGAGCGAGTGCGTTCGCCGGGCGAATGGGTGCCGCCCGTGGGGTTCTGACGCTGCTTTCTCGACCTGCCGGGCTTCGCGCGGCGGCATTCCGACTTCTGAAGCTGGCGCTGGCGCTGGGGTTGATGGCCGTCCTGGTTTGGTGGCTGTTCCGGGACACGGACCTGACCGAGATATGGACCCGCATCCGGGACGCAGACTTCGTGGTCCTGGGACTGGCGGTAGCCGTCTCCATGGTCGTCACGGTCGCGCGGGCGGTGCGATGGCGGTACTTCCTGTCGCCCGTTCACCCCGCCCCTAGCCAAGACCATGGCGGCTCCAACCCCGCTGGAAGCCGTCGGCGGGGCGGGCCGTTCCGCTCCCGCTTTGCCGCCGTTTGCACGGGCTTGGCAGCCAACGTCCTGTTCCCGTCGGGCCGGGTCGGCGAGTTCCTGCGCGCATACGCTTACGGACGCATGGAGCCCGTCCCGACCACCGCCGCCTTCGCCACGCTCGTGGTGGAAAGGTTCATGGACGGCGTGGCAATCGTGGCGCTGCTCTTCGTGGCGGTGGCAAGTCCCAGCTTTCCCGCGGACATGTTGCCGTCCCCGCTGGCTGCCGGCATCCGGGCGATCGTCGGCGTGCTGGCGGCGGTGCTGGCCGGTTCGATCTTGTTCGCGGCGTTCCCGGAGCGCACCGCAACCGCTTTCGAGTCTATGGCCGTTCGAACGCTTCCCTCTCGATGGGCCAGCCGGGCTTCGGCCGCCGTCGCCGCGTTCACGACGGGGTTTGCCTCGCTGCGCGACTGGAGACTGCTCCTGCCGGCATGGACATGGAGCTTCGCACTGTGGACCATTCAGTCCCTGTCGCTCTGGATCGGTCTCTTCGCCTTCGACATCCGCCTGCCGTTTGCGGCTGGGCTGTTCATCAACGCGACCACGGCCTTCGCGGTGGCAGTCCCGGCTCCGGCGCCCGGGTACGGGGGGCTGTGGCAGGGCGGCGCCAAGGTGGCGCTGGTCTCGGTCTACGGCGTCGCGGAGGAGCCCGTGCTGGCCTACGCCCTGGCGTGGCAGCTGACCACCAGCGTTCCGATCATATGGTTGGGCCTGTGGTACGCTCGCCGCCTGGGCTTGTCCATGCGCACCCCCCCTCGTAGGTGAGCGCCGACGCCCTCCCGGCACGCCCGGTGTCGGTGGCGTGCCCCGCCAAGCTGAATGTTTTCCTGCGCATCTTGGCTCGCGAGGACTCGGGCTATCACCAGATCGAGACCTTCTTCCTTGCCGTGGGAATATTCGATCGCGTGACCGTGGAACCGGGCGGCCGCGGGGTCGTCCTGGACGCGCGCACCGGCGCGGAGGACGCAAGCCTTGACGACTTGGGGCCGGCAGAAGACAACACGGTCGTTCGCGCCGCCCGCTCGTTCTTCGCTGCGATCGGCTGCCGGAGCCCGGCCGCAACGATTCGGCTGGACAAGGCGATACCATCGGGAAGCGGCCTAGGGGGCGGTTCGTCGGACGCCGCCGGCACCCTGGTGGCTCTGAATGCGGCTCACGGCATGCCTCTCGCCCCTACAGAGATCCTCGAGCTGGGCGGCAGTATCGGGGCCGACGTGCCGTTCTTCTGTGCGGGATCACCGGCCGCGCTGGCCTGGGGCAGGGGAGACCGGATACTGCCGTGCCCGCCACCGCCGCCCGCCTCGGTCGTCTTCGCGTTTCCCCGACAACGATTGCGCACTTCCGAGGCCTATCGGGAATTGTCGGCAACCCTGTCGTTGCCCCCTGCCGCCACGGTACTGCCTGGGCCAGCGCCGAGCACCTGGAGTCAGCTGGCGGCCCTGGCGCACAACGACTTCGAGGCCGGCGCCGTCCGACGAGTGCCGGGCTTGGCAAGGGTACGGGCAGCGCTCCTGCAGTCCGGCGCCGTCCTGGCCGGGCTCACTGGAAGCGGTTCCGCGATCTTCGGCGTGTTCCCCCGCGACGGTGCCGGCGAACGGCGAGCCGAGGTTGCAGCGTGCACCCTGGCGGCCCTGGACGGCCCGGAGATCGACGTGCAGGTCGCCTCCACGCTGGACCGCTGGCCCCGGCCTTCGGGAGCGCCGGCCCGACACCAGTCTTGACGCGAAGCGGCGTGGGTCAGGAGGGCGGCGAATTCGCTCCGCCAGCAGGCCCGACAAGCTCTCCGCGACCACGCCCCGCCGCTCCCAGGACCTGGGCTCCCGACTCCTTCACCAGTTCCTCGAACTGGTCGATCAGCGCGTCGGCATCGGTCTCGAACGGCGTGTCCATCTCCGACGACTCCGCCTCGGAGACCGCTTTCATGCCGTGCAGGTTGAGCCATCGGTCGAAGCGGCGGCTCATGCGGACGATGGCGTAGAACCGTCTGGGACGCCGCCCCCTTCCGGCGATCAGGTCCACGACGATGGCCACCACCGACAGGTTGATGGCCACGAAGTCCTTCACGCCGTCCAGCGCGAGCTTGACCTGGAAGACCAGGAAGTCGCGAAGCGCGACGCCCTGGGTAGCGACGACCACTTTTTTCTTGCGGGAGCGACTCATCGGCGGCAATCCTGGAGTTGACCGTACTCTATCCTAACCCGTCCGCCTACGGATTGTCGAACAACGATGTTCCGGCGCGTCGTGCCCGTCGTCCTTGCGTTGGCCGCCCTTGGGCCGGCCGGCCAGCAGCCTTGCGCCGGCCAAGCATCCCCCGCGATCCAACGCCCGCCCGCCGGTCCCGACTCCGCCTCCGTCCACGACCGAGCTCGCGACCTCCAAGCCCGCTTCGAGCGCCTTCGCGTCCGCCGACTTTCGCTGGCGATCGGCGGCGGCGCGCCCAGGTGCGACGAGATCATCGGCCGTCTCTGCATCTGGGACGACGGGGCCGACAACTGGACGCCGAAGCCCGAACACGCCGAGACCTCCCGCGTCCGACGCGAGCTGCTGGACACGCTGACTTCACTGGCCCGCGCAGTCCCCGGCGACCACTGGATCTTCGGCCAACGCATCCGATACGGTGTAGAGGCGGGGCTCCGCGCAGGGACGGAGCGCGAACCGCCGTCGGTCCTGACGAGCTCGGCGGCGCACGACCGCATGAACGAGGCCGAGCTTCTGGCGCGGTCGTGCGGGCTTCCAGAACCGTGGCGGTGCGACGCCTACCTGGGGTTCGTGCTGCACCGGCGGGGGATGACCGTGGAGGCCGAACGCGCCTTTGCCCGGGCGCTGGACGACATGCCCACCGCACTTCGGCAGACCTGGACCGACCCGGAACCGGTTCTGGGCCGCGAACTCGCGGACTGGCTGGAGGCGCAACGGGACTCGGCCCGTGCGCTGGCGGTCGCTTGGCTGTTGGCGGACCCGCTCTTCCTGGCTCCGGGCAACGACCGCCGATCCGCGCACTTCAGCCGGTGGACCCACGCCATGGCGTCGGAACGCGCCCGCAACCCGCACGGCATGCCCTGGGGCGACGACATGGCGGAGGTCCTCGTGCGCTACGGATGGCCGGTGGGTTGGGCAAGGCACTGGCCTCGCGCCGGTCAGCGACAGCACCCGGTGACCGGCCGAGACGCGCCGGCTGCGACGAGGACGTTCCCGCACCCGGATGTGCTCGGTCCTGCGGGCAAGCCCGACCGCCCCGACGACGACGAGCACGTGCCGTGGACCGTGCCCGAAGGTCACGCCCGCACCGGCTACCTGCCCCCGTACCTGGATTCGCTGGGCGGTCTGGACGGCCAGATCGGGCGCTTCTGGCGCGGCGGCCAAGTCGTCCTGGTCGCCGCCGCGCGCATGCCGCCGGACGCCCCGACCGTCCAAGCCGGGCTGTTCCTCGTCGCGACGCCCGACTCAACCACATCCGACGCCGTCGCGCCCGGCCAAGCCCCGCCCGCGGCTGTCGCCGGCACCGCGCCGTCCGCCATCCCGTCCGCCGACCTGGCCCTCGACGTTCGCGCCTCCGCCGTCGCCGGCACCGCCGTTCGCTTTCGCGGCAGGACGCGCGCCGTCGGCTGGGGCGTAGCCAGTCTGGAGGCGTGGTGGCCCAAGGGTCGCCGGGCCTACCGCTTGCGAGCGGGGATGGCCTTGCGTCCCCTTCCGCCGGACCTGTTCGCCCTGTCCGACCTGGTCCTTCTGGAGCCGGAAGCCTTGCCCACCGACTTCGACCAACTGCTGCCGTCGCTTCGGGCGTCCACGGAGGTAGGGCGAGATGAGACTCTGGGCGTGGCGTTCGAACTCTACGGCGTGGGCTACCGAGCCGAGTCGGTGGAGTTCCAGGCATGGGTCGAAGACGGGGACCCGGGAGCGCTCCGCCGTTTGGCTCGGCGCCTCGGGCTGGCGGGACCCCCGGAGAAGGTGGCCGTCCAGTGGAGCGAAGCGGGCCCGGACCAGCCTCGTCCCTTCTTCCGCGCGTTCCGAATGCGCCTGCCGAACTTGGCGCCGGGGCGCTACGAGGTGGTGGTCCGGGCAGCCGCCCCGGGCCGATCGCCCTTGCAGCGTCGGCGCGACTTCGTCGTTCCCGATCGCCCGCGTCCCCCAAGCGGAAGCACAGCTCGGTGCCCTTGAGCGTCGCCCCGTGTCGCACCAAGTCGTCGCCCCGGCTTGAACGGACTCGCCGCGCGCTTCATATTTCACAGCTAGCCACGACCCCGGTCCCGGCCCCCTACCTCCCGGCCGAACAGCCATGGACGACACCTACAAGCGCGGTCCCCTGCTGCTCATGTCGGGGCGCGCCAACCGACCCCTGGCCCGCGACATCGCGGCCCGACTGGGCACGTCCGCGGAAGCGGCCAAGATCCACAACTTCGCCGACGGCGAAATCTTCGTGCGGATCGACGACAACGCGCGGGGCAGGGACGTGTTCATCGTTCAGCCCACGGTGGCCAACGCCGACAACATCATGGAGCTGCTGCTCCTGATCGACGCCGCCCAGCGCGCTTCCGCGGCGCGCGTCACGGCCGTCGTGCCCTACTTCGGCTACTGCCGGCAGGACCGCAAGGACCAGTCGCGCGTGGCCATCGGCGCCAAGCTGGCGGCCAACCTCATCGTGGCGGCGGGCGCGGACCGCGTGCTGAGCATCGACTTTCACCAGCACCAGATCCAGGCCTTCTTCGACATCCCCGTCGACCACCTCTACGCGGCGCCCGTCTTTACCGGCTACTTCCTGGCCAAGAACCTGCCGGACCCCGTGGTGGTGGCGCCCGACGTGGGCTCGGCCAAGATGGCTCGGGGGTTCGCCCGGCGCCTGGGCGGGACGTTCGCCATCATCGACAAGCGACGGCCCGCCGCCAACGTCTCCGAGATCGTCAACGTGGTGGGCGACGTCGAGGGCAAGACCTGTCTCATCACGGACGACATGATCGACACCGGCGGCACGATCGTGCAGGCCGTGCACGCCCTCATGGAGCGAAACGCCCGGTCCGTCTACGTCGCGGCCACGCACGCCCTCCTGTCGGGCGACGCCGTGGCCAAGCTCTCGGGAGCACCCCTTCGCGAAGTGGTCGTCACCGACACGATCGCCGTCCCGCCGGAGAAGCACTTCTCCCGCCTGAACGTGCTGTCCATGGCCCCTCTCCTGGCCAGCGCCATCCGTTCCATTCACTCCAACGAGTCGGTGAGCGAGCTGTTCGAGTTCCAGGACCGAAACGCCCCCGCCATGGTGGCCCTGGCCTAAACGGAACTCCAGCGCGAATCCGATGCCGAACTCCAAGTCATGCAAACGACGCTGAACCTCGAATCGCGCCGCGACGCCGGCAAAGGCGTGGCCCGCAAGCTGCGCCGGCAAGGCCGCGTGCCGGGCGTGGTCTACGGCGGCGGCCAACTTCCGGTCCTCGTGCACATGGAGGCGCAGGCGGCCCTGCACCTCTTTCACTCGATCTCGGTCGAGAACACGATCTTGAACCTGTCCGTGGACGGCGGCGAACCCGAGCGCGCGCTGGTTCGGGAGATTCAGACGGCGCCCTGCCGCCCGGACCTGCTTCACGTCGACTTCATGCGCGTCCAGCGGGGCGTGGCGCTCGAGGTGCAGGTGCCGATCCGCTTGACCGGCGTCCCCGCGGGCGTGCGCAACGAGGGCGGCTTGCTGGACCAGGTCGTCCACGACCTGCCGGTCAAGTGCATGCCCTCGAAGATCCCCGAGGTGATCGAGGTGGACGTGACGGAGCTGACCGTGGGCGACGTGATCCGCGCCGGCGAGATCGCGATGCCCGACGACGTGGAGAACCTGGCGGACCCGGGCCGCACGATCTGCGGCGTGGCCGCGCCCAGGGTCGCCGAGGAAGAAGTCGAAGAAGACGAAGAAGGGGCGGAAGCTCCTCCTGACGAAGACTGACCAAGGTCGTGGCCGGTCTGGGCAACCCGGGCCCCGAATACGAGAACACCCGCCACAACGTGGGCTGGTGGGTTTTGGATCGATTCGCCTTCGACCACGACTTCGGCCCCTTCGAACGCGGCAGGAAGGCGTGGGAGACGGCCGGACAGGCCGGGCGCGCGTCGGTGCGCCTGCTCAAGCCCCGCACCTACATGAACCGCAGCGGCCTGGCTCTGGCCTCGCTCCGGCAGACCGACGGATTCGAGGTGGAGCGGGACCTGCTGGTGGTGACCGACGACGCCAACCTGGACGTGGGCCGCGTGCGCCTTCGCCCGGGCGGCGGGGCAGGGGGGCACAACGGCCTCAAGTCCGTGTCGCAGGTGCTGGGCACCCAGGCGTACGCCCGCCTTCGGATCGGCGTGGGCCAGGCGGCCAGCGGAACGGACTTGGCGGACTGGGTCTTGTCGCCGATGCCGGAAGAGGACGAAGACGCCCTGACCGCGCTGCTGCCGGAACTGAGCCGCGCCGTGTCGGCATGGGCCGAAGAAGGCGTGGACGCGGCGATGAGCCGCTTCAACCGATGAGACTCGCAATGCAGATCATGCAGATTACCTTCAACACCGGATCGCACCCAACGTGAACCTGATCGACCTGACGCAGTGGTCCTGGACCGCCGGCTTCCTGGGACTGGCGCTCGCCCTGGGCGTCTACCGCTACGTGGTCCGCCAGCCCGGCGGCACAGACGCCATGATCGACTTGGCGGACCAGATCCACGACGGCGCCATGGCCTTCCTTCGCCGCGAGTACACGGTGCTGGCGGGGTTCGTGGCCGTCGTGACGCTGCTCCTCTACTTCGCCGTCGGCGGCCAGTCGGCGGCGGCGTACGTGGGCGGCGCCTTCAGCAGCGTGCTGGCAGGCTTCTTCGGCATGAAGGCCGCCACCCGCGCCAACGTGCGCACCTCGGCGGCGGCCAACCAGGACGGGCAGGGGAAGGCGCTCCGCATCGCGTTCTTCGGGGGCGCGGTCATGGGGCTGTCCGTGGCCGCTTTGGGCCTGCTGGGGATCGGCGTGCTCTACTGGTCGCTGGCCGCCCAGGCGATCCCGGGCACCGGCGACCTGCCGCGCTTCGCCGAGATCGTCTCCGGCTTCGCCATGGGGGCCTCGTCGATCGCGCTCTTCGCCCGGGTCGGCGGCGGCATCTTCACCAAGGCAGCGGACGTGGGCGCCGACCTGGTGGGCAAGGTCGAGGCCGGCATCCCCGAGGACGATCCCCGCAACCCGGCCACGATCGCCGACAACGTGGGCGACAACGTGGGCGACGTGGCGGGCATGGGCGCCGACATCTTCGAGTCGTACGTGGGCTCGATCGTGGCCACGATCGCGATCGGCGCCACCTCCGCTGCGCTGGTCGCCAGCACGGTCGAGGCGGTCGCGCTCCCGTTGCTGACCGTCTTCGTCGGCCTGGGCTGCTCGGTGGTGGCGATCGGCGCCATGAAGGTGCTGGAGCGCATCGAGCCGGACGCCGCCCTGCGCTACGTGACGTTCATTGCCGCGGGGCTGTTTCTGGCCGTCATGTACTTCGTGGTCGGCGCCATGGACATGTCGATCGTGGACCCGACCACCGGAGCGGCCAAGTCGCCGATGGGACCGTTCTGGGCGATCTTGGCGGGGACCCTGGTGGGGATCGCCATCGGCCTGGCCACCGAGTACTACACCGGCGCCGGGCCGGTGCGGAAGATCGCGGCTTCGTCCAAGACGGGCTCGGCCACCAACATCATCACAGGCCTGGCGGTGGGCATGGAGTCCACGGCGCTGCCCCTGCTGCTCATCTGCGGGGCGATCCTGGTGTCGTTCCTGGCCTGCGGCCTCTACGGGATCGGCATCGCCGCCGTGGGGATGCTGGCCACGGTGGGCGTCACCATGTCCGTGGACGCCTACGGCCCCGTGGCCGACAACGCCGGCGGCATCAGCGAAATGGCCGGCCTGGGTCCCGAGACCCGCAAGGTGACCGACTCGCTGGACGCCATCGGCAACACCACGGCCGCGATCGGCAAGGGCTTCGCCATCGGGTCGGCGGCGCTCACGGCCCTGGCCCTCTTCTCGGCCTACGCCTCGAAGGTCGGGCTTCAGGACACGGGGATCGACCTGGCCAACCCGATGGTCGTGGTCGGGCTCTTCATCGGCGGAATGCTGCCGTTCCTGGTGGGCGCCTTCACCATGACGGCGGTGGGCCGGGCCGCGGCGGGCATGGTGGACGAGGTGCGCCGCCAGTTCCGCGAGATCCCCGGCCTCATGGACGGCACCGCCAAGCCCGACTCGGCCCGCTGCGTGGACATCTCCACCCGCGCGGCGCTGCGCGAAATGCTGCTGCCGGGGATCACCGCCGTGGCGGCGCCGGTGCTGGTGGGGCGCTTCCTGGGCGTCGAGGCGCTGGGCGGGCTGCTGGCGGGCGCCACCGTGACCGGCGTGCTCATGGCGCTCTTCATGGCCAACGCCGGCGGCGCCTGGGACAACGCCAAGAAGTACATCGAGGGCGGGGCGCACGGCGGCAAGGGGTCGGACCCCCACAAGGCGGCCGTCGTCGGAGACACGGTGGGCGACCCCTTCAAGGACACGTCGGGCCCGTCGCTCAACATCTTGATCAAGCTCATGAGCGTCGTGTCGCTGGTGCTGGCGCCCTGGTTCGCCGGCTGATGCCCCCGAGCCCGGCGGCAACGCGCGCCCCGGAGGGCCTGTCTCCGTCGTTCGAAGGGGCCGTCGCCTTCGCCCAGGAGCTGATCCAGCTCCCGTCGCTGTCCGGAGAGGAGGAGCTGCTGGCCCACCGCGTCGTGAGGGAGATGGAGGCGCTGGGCTACGACGAGGCCAGGGTCGACGCGCTGGGCAGCCCCGTCGGTCTGATCCGCGGCCGGGGCGGCGACGCGCCGCCCGTCATGCTCAGCGCGCACGCCGACATGGTGGCGGAGGGCGACTGGGACGAGTGGGAGCATCCGCCGTTCGGGGGCGTCGTGGCCGACGGATGGCTGCACGGCCGGGGCGCCATGGACATCAAGGGTCCGCTGGCGATCCAGACCCATGTGGCCGCGGCGCTTCGGGGCCGGCTGGAGTGCGATCTGATCGTCGCCCACCCCGTCTTCGAGGAGCGCGGCGGCTGGGGCATGGACGAACTGACGCGCCCCAACCGCGGCGAAGGTCTCCCCGGCGACGCGCTGCCCGGCGCCGTGATCATCGGCGAGTCCACCAACGGCGACATCGCGATCGGCCACCGGGGCAGGGCGGAGATCGAAATCGTCGCCCACGGCAAGGCGGGCCACGCCTCGGCGCCGAGCGGGGCCGTCAACGCGCTCGACGCCGTGCCCGCGATCCTGGCCGGCGTGGACGCCCTGGCCCGAGACCAGGAACGCGACCCGGTGCTGGGACCGGCGTCGGTCGTGGCCACGGGGATCCACGCCACGCCCGCCAGCCTGAACGTCGTTCCCGATCGCGTCGTCGTGACCCTGGACTGGCGGATACTGCCCACCGACACGGAAGAAGACCTGCTGGACCGCGCGCGAAACAAGGTCGAGGCCGCGGTCGCACCTTCCAGCGACTGGGACTGGCAGTTCGAGTTCCGCCTGGCCACCGAACGTCAGCGGACCTGGACCGGCGTGGAAGAGGATCGGCGCATCTTGAGCCCCGGCTTCCTCATGGACCGGGACCACCCGGTCGTCGTCGCGGCGGCCCGCGCGGTGGGCGCCAGGAACGCCCCGGAAGAACCCGCCCGCGTCCGCCCCTGGACGTTCGCCACCGACGGCGGCTGGACGCGCGGCGTCCGCGGCATCCCGACGATCGGCTTCGCCCCTGGCCTGGAACGCCACGCGCACACCAACCGCGAACGCTTGGAGTTGGCCGACGCCCGCTGGGCCTACGACCGCTACCTGGCGCTGGTCCCCGCCGTGGCCGACGCGCTGCGCCAAGCGTAGGCCGAAGGCCCCTCCGGGCAAGGGACCAGCGCCGGCCCCCAAAATCGCCCCTACCGCTTCCAGTCGATCTTTCGGCTTCGGTACGTGGCCGACCCCACGACGCCGAACCCGCCCTCCACGTTCTGCGCCGGCTGCACCGTGCTGAAGTTGCCCTCGTGGCCGCTGTGCAGGTAGGAGTGGAAGTGCTCGTCCAACGCCATCACGTCCAGCATGGGCTCCACGCCGGCGCTGTCCACCGCCGACTCGGGCACGGGACCGTCGTAGCTCGTGCTCCGCAGGTCCCGGTACCACGCCCTGATGCAGTTGCCGCAGAAGTCGTCCTGGCGCCGAAGGGCCATCAGGTAGCGGTGCGCCGCCGTGCTCTCCGTCCAGGAAGCCCGGATCGCCCGCGACCCGTGGCCGCCCGTCATCTCGGCTTCCCCGACATCGAAGCCGCCGACCACCGTCGTCGTGCCGCTGGCCGTGGCGCGCCCCTCCGCCCGTGCCTCGACCTTGTAGACGGCGCCCGGTTCCAGCGTCACCTCCAGACGTACGCAGGCCACGTCGTTCCTGGGGAAGCCGGTCCTGCACAAGTCCGTCCCGCGAGCGCCTTTCCAGGCCGCTACCGGCGTCCAGTCGACGCCTTCGCCGGGCGTCCCCTTGTAGATCGCAACGGCGAGCTCCCGGAGTTCGACCCGAGACATGTTGTCGGCCGTCTTGACCTCCACCTGTTGGTGCGTGGAATCGGGGTTCAGGAACGCGAACAGGATCAGCCGGTCGTCCAAGTCCGAGGGCGGATCCGGGTGCACGAGGTCGCCGCAGGCACCCAGAACCGCAGAAAGTGCGACAACGGCGACGAGTCTCTTGAAGTTGAACATGGCCGCCTCCCTTTGCTCAGAAGCTGAAGTCGATCCCGATGAACGGGACCAGAGGCATGTGCGTCTGGTACGAGATGTGAGGCTCGAAGCCCCCGTCGCGCCGGTCGATGTAGCCGACATCGATGTAGTACAGGATGTTCTCGCGACTCGTTGCGTTGACGACGGACGCGAAGGGGACGAGCTCCCACGAACCCCACCGAATCGCGTAGCGGGCCGACACGTCGTACCGCGAGTACAGCGGGACCCGGCCCTGCATGTCCGACCAGAGCGTCACGTGGTCGGACTGTGCAAGGTAGCCGACGGGTCCCAGCCCCGACGGCTGAGACGGGTCGTAGCGAAGGGCAGCGATATGTCCAGCCGGGAACCAAAAGGGCGCTCCCGAGCCGACCGTGCCGCGAAGCGACAAGGTCAGCCGGTCGCTCACGTCGGCCGTCAACACGCCTTCGCCCTCGTGACGCCGGTCCCATTGGGGGAAGTACGTCGTGCCGGCGTCGTCGGTGAAGCGGACTTCCGCCCACTGGTAGGACAGCCAGCCTCGAACCTGTCCCGCGTGCTTCTGAACCGTCACGTCCACGCCGCGGGCGCTTCCGTCGTGGAACTGCATCTCCGAGAAGTCGCGGACCCGCGCCGGACGCCAGTGGGGAACGTCGTGGAACCGCCTCGCCCAGCCCGTTACGGTGGCCGTCCAATCCTCGCCCTTCCAGGTGTCCAGCGCCAAGCTCGCGCCGTCGGCCGCCGACTCCGGCTGCTCTGCTTGGTGAAGGAACCATATGCGAGCGCCGGGAACCAGCGAGTAGGCGTCGCGAAGCACCGACATGAACTGATACGACCGATCCAAGCTGGCGCTGACCGCGAAGCTGCCGGCCTGCCAACGCACTGAGAAGCGCGGCTCCACGAACGTTCGCGAACTTCGGCGCTCCATGCCCGCCCGAACGCCCGGGGCCAAGCGCACCGGACCGATCCAGCGCTCGGCCTCGGCGAAGACCGAGCCGTGCAGGTACGACCCCACGACGTCCCCGCTCACGTATCCGCCGTCCGCTGCGCCTCGCACCTCGACGGGTCCGCCCTCGACCGCGACTCCGGCCCGGATCCCCGAGCGGTCTCCGCGCAGCGTGACTCCTGCTCGGACGCCGGCCACCTGGACCCCGCTGGTGGTAGCCGGCGCCGCGACGGACGCATCCACGCCGCCTTCGAACCGAGTCCCCCTGTAGCGGCTGTAGTACGCCGTCGCCTCGCTGTTGACTCGGTTGCCGCGAACCCAGGACCAGGAAACGGACGCCGCCAAGTTCGACCAGTCCGAGCCCGCCGAGCCGTAGGCCTCGGGTCCCCAGGAATCCCACTCGAATCGGTCGGTGGAGGCAAAGAAGGACCCCCGGACCCGGTGGTTCTCCCAAGCGTGCGCCTGCAGGCCCAGGTTCACCTCCTGAAACGAGTACGGCATCCCGAGCGGCGCCACGTCGACCGAGGCCCGCCGGGCGCCCGCGATCCAGCGGATGTCGCCCGAGGACAGCGAGCCGTCGGCCGTGGCGCGGAGCCCGAGCAGGCTGAGACCGCCCCGCACGCTCGTCTTCGACGCGCCTCCGGCCCGTTGGGTGGAGGACAACACGCCCGAGAGGGCGCCGCCGTGACGCGCCGGAATCGAGCCCCGGTAGAACTCGGTGGACTCGACCACGTCCGGGTTGAAGGCGCCGAACAGGCCAAGCATGTGAAACGGACCGAACACGGGCGCGCCGTCCATGTACACGGCGACCTGGTCGCTGCCGCCCCCGCGCACGAAGAGTTGGCCCGTCAAGTCGTTCACGCTGGAAACGCCCGCGAACGACTGCAGGCTGCGGAACACGTCCGCCTCGCCCATGGGCGGCACCGCCTCCACCTCGGCCTTGGTCACGCCGATCGCCCCGACGGCCACCTCGCGCTCGAACATGATCCGCTGGAGTTCCCTCGAGGTCATGCCGCGCTCGGCCGCCACGGTCAGCGACGGCAGCGCGACCGCGGCACGCTGCAGCCCGAGTTCCCTTACGTCTCCGTCAAGCGGAACCGCCAGCACGGTGTCCACGTCGGCGTACCCCAGCCGAGTGGCCAAGACGCGGACGGACCCGCGCGCGCCGTGCCCAGGAACGATCCCGCCCTCGCCCGAGAAGCTGGTGGCCGAGTAGTCGGGAAAGACGACCCGCACCCCGTCGACCGGCGTGCCAGAGACACCGTCCACGGTGCGAAGCGACCAGGGCGCGGCGCGACTCGACTGACCCCCCGCATCGCCCGCGAGAGCGAGGCACAGAGCCAAGCAGCATCCGAGGCTCGCCGCAGGGCCGGTCATCCGAGTGGCCTTGAAGGTGCGCGGATTCATTTGGCTGCTCCTTTTTCTGCCGGACAAACGCGCGTGTCGATCGCGTTCGATACCAGCAAGAAGCGTGCCAAGACCGCATTGGCCAAGATAGCCAAAGGGATTCTGCAGGGTTCGACCAGCGTTTGCAGGTCCCCAGATCGGATCCGCGAGACGGGGCTCGCAAGCCCAGCCCGGTTCAGTCCATCGGCACCGTCGGGAGGATGCGGCCGTCGATGCGCTCGAAGATCTCGTCCAGGTCCGCGCCGGTGATCGTCAGGCCGTGGTTCTTGAGGCCGACCACGCAGCGGGCCGGGTCGTCGGCCTCGCGCACCAGGTCCGCGACCGCCTTGCCCAGCTCGCGGGTGCCGCAGGGGAAGTTGAACTCGGTGGACGGGATGCCCTCCATCCAGCCGTGGACGTGAAGGATCGCGCCGACCCGGGGGTGCTCCCGGTAGATCATCCAGTGCTCGATGGCGTCCACGGACACGCGCCGGGGCTCGACGCCGGGCGGATGGCCGACCCGCATCCCGTTCCGCTCGGGGTCGTAGTCCTTGACCATCAGGATGTCTCGCCCGATCTCGCGCAGGTTGGACTTGTCCACGCCGCTGGCGCTCATCCAGAACCACTTGTCGTCGTGGCGGGCCGACACGTTGCCGTACGACAGGCCGCCGATGCCGAACAGCCGCTTGACGTGGTGGAAGTCCCGCTCGGGGAGGAGCTTGTCGATGGGGAAGGGGGCCGGCAGCAGGTCCAGTCCGTCCAGGTTGCGCCCGGCCCGATAGATCGACTGCGTGGTCTCGTTGCCCCCCCACAGCGCTTCGGGCAAGTCGGGCTCGAAGAAGTTCTCGATCACCAGCGTGGACGACGCCAAGGGATGAATGCGCTGGTACACCTGCTCGAAGTAGCGGCTTCGGTTCGAGTTGCCCGAGACGGTGTAGTGTCCCTGCTCGGGCGTCACGAAGTGCACGTCCGGGTCTTCGTGGTCGCCGGGAACCAGCCCCACGGCCAAGTTGGCCAGCGCTCGGATCAGCGTCGGGTAGCCCTGGGGGATCGGGTCCGTGAACGGCGCCGGGAACTCGGTGACGGCGCAAACGAACACCGCCTGCGCGTTGCGGCGCACCGGGCGCGGTTCGTCCCTCGGGAAGAAGTTCACCACGAGCTTGGCGTCGTTGGCCTCGTCGGTGTAGCGATGGCCTTCCGACTCCATGACGTTCCGCAGCCCGCGCGCAAACCAGCCGAAGGTGTCGCTGGCCCGAGCGCCGGCGAATGTGAAGTCCATGTTGGGAGGGCGACCCTCTGTTGCCGTGAATGGTCTGACGTTGGCCGAAGCTGTTTCGGCGTTTTGGCCAACGCGAACGGTACAATAGGCCGGGATTCGGCGCCAGAATCAAGGCGTGCTATCTTTCGTGCTCGCACCGAGCCCGCTCCGCCCAAGGGAAGGCGGGGCCCGTCTTTTCGACCTGCGGTCCAGGGGAGTTCCCGAGAACGAACATGAAAGCCTACGAGATCGTCTACGTCATGGACGCCTCCCTGGAGCGGGAGGCCGTGGACGCCAAGCTGGACGCCTTCCACTCGGTCCTGGACGGCGAAGTCACCGCGCTGGACCACTGGGGCGTCCGCCAGCTGGCGTATCCCATCGCCAAGGCGCAAACCGCCTACTACGCGGTCGCCCAGTTCTCCGCCGACCCCACGGCGCTGCCCGAGTTCGAGCGGCTGGTGAAGCTGGACGAGGAAGTGCTGCGGCACCTCATCGTCCTGAACAAGGGACAGTCCACGTCGGGCGCGTCGCTGCTGGCGAGCCGACCGCACGCCGCCCACCTGGCGGACGAAGCCTCGGAGGACGACGCCGACCAGCTCGAAGCCGATCCGCTGGAAACCGACGACGGGGCCGCCCATGCAGCCGACGAAAGCGACGCGGCGTCCGCGCCCGGCGAACCCGAGACGCCGGAAGCAGCCGCGATCGAGGGAGAAGCCGCCGCCACGGAAGGCGAAGCGGCCCCAGACGAATCGGCGGACGAGTCCGCCGGCCCCGCGCCGCCGCCCCGTTCCGGCCCGCCCGAGTTCTCGGGCACCCGCGGCCGGCGCCGGCGCCACGAGGGACCGCCCGTGGTGCTCCTCAACTACAAGGACGTGGCCACGCTGTCGCGGTTCTTGACCGAGCAGGGGAAGATCCTGCCCAAGCGCACCACGAGGGTGACGGCGGCGTTCCAGAGGCGATTGGGCGCGGCCGTGAAGCGGGCCCGGTTCCTGGCGCTCCTTCCCTACACCAAGGACCACGTGGCATGAAGCTGATTCTGCGCGAGGCCGTCGAGCACCTGGGGTCGCCGGGCCAAGTGGTGAACGTGAAGCCCGGCTACGCCCGCAACTACCTGATCCCCAAGGGCCTCGCCTACCGGGCGACCGAGGCCAACGTCAAGCGGATCGAGGAAGAGCGCCGTCGCCGAACCGAGCAGGCCCGCCGGGACTACCTGGAGGCCAACCGCCGCGCGTCCCTGCTGGAAGGCAAGACGCTGGCCTTCGCCGCCAAGGCCGGCGACGAGGGCAAGCTGTTCGGCTCCGTCACCACCCGCGACATCGCCGAGCAGGCGTCGGCCTCCGGCGTCGGCTTCGAGGTGGACCGTCGGGACGTGGTGCTGGACGAGCCGATCAAGGCCGTCGGCGAGTACCGGGTGCCGGTCCGGCTGGGACCCGACGTGGAGGTCGAGGTCAAGGTGGTCGTGGAGGCCGAGCCGGCTTGACGCGGGAGCCCTTCGACATGCCGCCCGACGTGCGGCAGGCCGCCCGCTGCGCCTTGGACCGCAAGGCTTCCGCCGTAACCGTGCTCGACCTGCGGAACCTGTCGCCCGCCACCGACTTCTTCGTCGTCGCCACGGGCCGTTCGGACGTCCAGGTCCGCGCCATCGCCGATCACGTCCTGGATTCGGCCAAGGCCGCCGGGAGTCGGCCCAGCCACGTGGAGGGACTGGACCACGCCCGCTGGGTGCTGCTGGACTACATCGACTACGTGGTCCACGTCTTCCACCCCGCCGTCCGGGACTTCTACCGGCTCGAGGAGCTGTGGGGAGACGCCCAGTCGATGGTGCTGGAGGAAGCGTGACCTCATGAAGCTCCGCTCCCTGCGGCTGCACGGCTTCAAGTCATTCCCCGACCCCACGCGAATCGAGTTCCACGACGGCATCACGGCGGTGGTGGGCCCCAACGGCTGCGGCAAGTCCAACGTCGGCGACGCGATCCGCTGGGTCCTGGGCGAGCAGCGCCCGACGGCGATCCGCGGCGCCAAGATGGAAGAGGCGATCTTCCAGGGCACGGTCGCCCGCAAGCCCGTGAACCGCGGTTCGGTGTCGATGGTCGTGTCGAACGAGGACGGCGTCTTGCCCACGCCGTTCGAAGAGGTGGAGATCAGCCGTACCGTCTACCGCGACGGCGGCAGCGACTACCGGCTGAACCGCACGGCCTGCCGGTTGCGCGACATCGTGGACCTGTGCAGGGACACGGGCCTGGGGGCGAACGCCTACTCGGTGATCGAGATCCGCATGATCGACGCCATCCTCTCCGAGCGCACCGACGAGCGACGGTCGCTGTTCGAGGAGGCCGCCGGGATCGGCAAGTACAAGGACCGGCGCCGAGCCGCGCTTCGCAGGCTGGAGACCTCGGAGGTGGACCTGCAACGGGTGGAGGACGTGATCGCCGAGGTCCGCACCAAGGTCCGGTCGCTGGCCCGTCAGAAGGGAAAGGCCCAGCGCTACCAGGAGCTGCGGGCGCGACGGCTGGCCGTGGAGGTGGCGGTCGTGCGCTTCGACCTGGAGGCGCTGGAGGCCGAGCTGGCTCGCGTGGACGCCGAACTGGCCCAAGGCACGGAAGAGGGCGCAGGCGCCGCGGCCCAGCTGGGCGCAGCGGAGGCGGGTCTGGAAGCGGCGCGCTTGGCGCAGGTCGGGGCGGAGAAGGGGCGGGGCGAGGCGGCGACCCGCTTCGACTCGGTGCGGAGCGAGCTGGCGCGGGTGGAGACCGAGGTCGCGGTGGCCGGGGAGCGGATGGCCGCTGCGGAGCGTCGCTTCGACCAGATCGGCGGGGACGCAAAGGGGCTGGAACGCCTTCGCACGCGCTCGGCGGACGAGCTGACGGAACTGCGCGAAGACCTGAGCCAACGTGAATCCAACATTGAAGTTGCACGCTCCAACTTTACGGAACGCTCGAACAACGTGACCCAAGTCCGCGAACGCCTGGAAGCGGCGCGGGAGAGCGTTCGCGAGCTCGAGGAGAGCGCTCGTGCAGTGGCTCGTCGGATCGCCCAGGCCGAAGGCGACCGGGAGAGCGCGCGGGTCCAGGCCGACGAGCTGGGCCGGCGGCTGGAACGGCTGTCCCGGAGCTCCAAGGAAGGCGACGGCACGCTGGAGGAGCTGCAGGCCCAGGGCGATCTGTTTGCCAACCGGCAGACCGAGTTGGCCGCCAAGGCGTCGGAGGCCGCTCGCGCCTTCGACGAGGCCCGCCGACAGATGGAAGGACTGCGGGAACGCATGCGGGCGGCAAGGTCGGCGGAAACGGACGCCGAACCGCAAGCGGCCGCGCTGGAGGCCGAAGCGCAAGCGCTGCGCGCGGCCCTCCGCTCGGGCGAGGGCTCCGAAGCGCTGGCGGCGGAAGCGCTGGACGCCCTCCCGGACGACGTGGACGGCCTGCTGTCCGACTTCGTGAAGGTGACCGGCGGCCCCGGAAAAGCCTCGGCGCAGGCCGTGGACGCGCTGCTGGGCCGCTTCGGATGCGCGTTGGTGGTGCCGAACGCCGACGCCGTAGAGCGCGTGTGCGACTGGTACGACGCCCGCACCGACGACGCCAGGCCCACGCTGGTCCTGTTGCCGCTGGATCGAGTGCCCGACGGCAGCCCTGGGGCGTTCCCCGACGGGGTCTCGGCAACCGGGGCCGGGGCGCCTTGGGTGCGCGCCCTTCTGGGCGGGATCGCAGCGGGTCGGAGAGAGGGGCAAGGCGCCGCGCAGGCTGCGCGCTGGACCGATCCGCGAGGCGCTGTGCACTTGGTGGCGGATCGCACCGGCGGGGGTCGGCTGGAGCGCCGGGAGCGGCTGGCCGAGCTGGAGCGGGCGGCGGACGAGGCGCGCCACGGCTTGGCGGGCGCCAAGGAGGCGCGCGAGCGGCTGGAAGGCGAGGTCGCCCGGAGCGAGTCCCAGGCGGACGCAGCCTCCGAGCGGCTGCTCGAGGCCCGGGACGAGGCCCGCGCGGCCGAATCGGAGGCGCTGGCCCACGACGACCGGCGGCAACGGCTGGCGCGGCATCAGGAAGAGGTGGCGCGCCAGCTGGAAGCAGGGCGGGCGGCTCGGGACCGGGCGGTGGAGCGGGAACGGAACGCCGTGGAGGAGCGGGCACGGCGCGTGGAGGAAGAGGGGGCGCTGTCGGCGCGGCTGAACGACCGCCGAACGGCGCTGGCGGCGGTCGAGGCCGAGTGGGAGCAGGCTCGGGACGCCGAGGCGGAGGCCGCGATTCGGGCGGCCCGCACCGAGAGCGAGGCGGAGCGCGTTCGGGCGCGGCTCTCCGACGTGACGCAAGCCGTGGAACGGGCAGAGGCCGGGCTTGCGGACCTGCGACAGGAAGCCGCCGGGCTGGACGAGGAGCTGACCACCCTGCGCAAGTCCGCCGGGGACGGGAGCGAGGCGCTGAACCGCTTGGCGACCGAGCGGGACCAGGCGCGAGAGCTGCTCTCGCAACGCGACGAGACGCTTCAGTCGGCGGCCGAAGCTGCCTTGGAGGCCGAGCATCGGGTCAGGAAGATCAGGAGCGCCGAGCGGGAGGCCGCGGACCATCGCCACCGGTTGGAGCTGGCGCGGCAGGACGTGGCGAACCAAGCGGAGCGGGTGCGGGACAGGCTCGAGAGCGAATGGGGCCGGCCCCTGGAGGCGCTCCTTGCCGAGGCGGGGCCGGCGAAGGGCGATCCAGAGGAGCTTCGGGCCGAGCTGGCGGAGATCGCGTCCGGGCTGGAGCGGATCGGGCCCGTGAACATGCTCGCGGTCGAAGAGCACGCCGAAGAGCGGGCGCGCCTGGACTTCCTGGCGAAGCAGCGGGAGGACCTGGTGGCTGCCCGCGACGACCTTCGCGCCGCGATCCGGCAGATCAACGCGACCGCCACCGAGCTGTTCATGACCAGCTTCGAAGCGATCAAGGAGAACTTCCGCCGCACCTTCCAGCACCTCTTCAGCGGCGGCGAAGCGGACCTGTGGCTGGCCGACCCCGAGAACCCCCTGGAATCGCCCGTCGAGATCCACGCGGCCCCGGGCGGCAAGCGCACCCAGCGGATCGACCTGCTGTCCGGCGGCGAGCGGGCCTTGACCGCGCTGTCGCTGCTCTTCGGCATCTACCTGGTCAAGCCCAGCCCGTTCTGCGTGCTGGACGAAGTGGACGCACCGCTGGACGAGTCCAACATCGGGCGCTTCATTCGCCTCCTGCAGGGATTCAAGTCGGACACCCAGTTCGTGGTCGTCACGCACAACCCGCGGACGATCGAGGCCGCCGACTGGATCTACGGCGTCACGATGCAGGAGCCGGGCGTGTCCTCGGTCGTGGGCGTGCGGCTGGACGGACAGGAGACGGCGGCGTGAACCCCGTGCTCACGGTCGTCGGGTCGGGCACGCTGGCGCCGTCCGCGAACCGCTCGTCGCCCTGCCACCTGCTCGAGGCCGACGACGCTTGCGTGCTGCTGGACGCCGGCCCTGGCGCCGCCCACGCGCTGGCTCGGCTGGACAAGCCCTGGTGGGAGATCACGCACGTCGTCTTCAGTCACTACCACCCGGACCACTTCGCCGGCCTCCCGCACCTTCTGTTCGCCCTCAAGTGGGGCAGGCAGGCGGCCGCTCGCGAACGACCCCTGCGGATACTGGGACCGCCCGGGCTGCGCACCCGGGCGGAGGCCCTGCGCTCGGCCTACGGCGACTTCATCGCGGACCCGGGCTTCGAGACCACCTATCACGAGCTGTCCAGAGACGCGCGCTGGACCGACGACCGGGCGTCCCTGGACGTGCGCTTCGCCCCGACCCGCCATACCGACCACTCGGTGGCGGTCCGCGTTCGCCTGGGAAGCGCGACGGCCGGCTACACGGGAGACACCGGACCTGCGCCGGCGGTGGGTCGGTTCCTGGCCGGCGTGGACGTGCTGGTCAGCGAATGCGCCTACCCGGACCCGCCCCCGGCCGACAACCACCTGTCGCCCAAGTCGGTGGCCGGCTTGGCCGGGAACGCCGACCCGGGCACGCTCGTCCTCACCCACCTCTACCCGCCGCTCGACGCCGGTTCGACGCCGGCGCTGGTCCGGGCCGCCGGCTACGACGGACCCGTCGTTTGCGCGGAAGACGGCCAGGCGTTCGTTCTGCGTCGGGAGACCGTGCCGCCATGCTGATCGTCATGGACCACCGGGCCACGTCCGACGACATCCAGCGCGTCGTGGACGCGATCGACGCCATGGGCTACGGCGCACAGCCGATCCCCGGGCGCCAGCGGACCGCCGTCGGCCTGGTGGGGAACGACGGGCGCGTGGACTCGGCGCGGCTGGAAGGGCTGCCCGGCGTGCGCGAGGTCATCAAGGTCAGCAAGCCCTACAAGCAGGTGTCCCGCGAGTGGAGGGACGAGGACACCTTGGTGGACCTTGGGAACGGCGTGGTCGTCGGCAGCCCCGGCGTGGTGCTCGTGGCGGGTCCCTGCGCCGTGGAGAGCCGCGAGCAGATTCTGGAGAGCGCCGCCATGGTTCGGGAGGCCGGCGCCGGTGCGCTTCGAGGGGGCGCGTTCAAGCCCCGCACGTCGCCGTATTCGTTCCAAGGGCTGGGACTCGAGGGGCTGGAGCTGCTGGCGGAAGCCCGCGAGGCCACCGGCTTGGCAGTGGTGACCGAGGCGGTGGACGCGGAGAGCGTCGCCCTGGTGGCGGAGCACGCCGACGTGATCCAGATCGGCGCGCGCAACATGCAGAACTACCCGCTCCTCAAGCGGGCGGGCAGGGCCGGCAAGCCCGTGCTCTTGAAGCGCGGCATGTCGGCCACGATCAACGAGCTTCTCTTGGCCGCCGAGTACCTGCTGAGCGCCGGCAACCCCAACGTCGTCCTCTGCGAGCGCGGAGTGCGCAGCTTCGACCAGCAGACGCGCAACCTGCTGGACCTGACCGCCATCCCGCTGGTCAAGTCCCTGACCCACCTGCCCGTGGTGGCCGATCCCAGCCACGGCACCGGCGTGCGCTCCAAGGTCACCCCGATGGCGCGGGCCGCCGTGGCCGCAGGCGCCGACGGCGTGATCGTGGAGGTCCACCCCGACCCGCCCTCCGCCTTGTCCGACGGCGCCCAGAGCCTGTACCCCGACCAGTTCCGCGAGCTGGTGGCCCAGTGCGTCCCCATCGCCGGCGCCATCGGGCGGACGCTGGCGCCGCCCCCGAGCCGGCCCGAGCCGGACGCGTAACCGGCAACAGGTCGACCCCTTGCACCGGAGCCGCGGCCCCGCGAGCAGGCCGCCGAACCCGAGACGCGAAGTCGGGCGTCATGGCGAGCAGCTGGCGGCGGCCCACCTGGAGTCGCAGGGCTGGACGGTTCTGGCGCGGAACTACCGGGCGGGCCCCAAGGAGATCGACCTGGTGGTTCGCCGACGCGAGGTCGTGGCGTTCGTCGAGGTCAAGACGCGCTCCACCCGGTCCGGCGGCACGCCCCTGGAACCGGTGGGCCTGCGCAAGCGGAGAGCGGTGCAGACCGCCGCCCGGCGCTGGATACTGGAGCACGGCCGCCCCGGAACCGCGTACCGCTTCGACGTCGTCTCCGTGGACCTGACCAGCGAAAACGCCCGGATCGAGCACGTCGCCGACGCTTGGAGGCCGGGCATGGCGTAAGGGCGAGCGCAGCGCGACGTTGCTTCCCAAGATCGCCCGCCCGTGTATCAGGAGACGGACCCCATGCGACACGGCATCGCCGCACTTGCTCTGTTCCTGGCGTGCGCCTGCTCACACGAGGCGCCCAGCTCGGCAGACATTGAACCAGTTGACGAGCCTGCCGGATGGTCGTTTGCACAGATTCGCCCGCCCGTCCAACCCCTTGCGGTCGACACGGTGGCGACGATCACCGACGCAACGTTGCTCGACCGCTCGGAGACGCTGTTTCGCGTGTCGAGCGGCCTAGTGGACGAACGACGAACCAGCTTGTTCGTCGTGAACGGCGGATGGCATCAGGTACTGCGATACGACTGGAAGTCCGGCGAGCTGGATTCCTTCGGGCGCAGGGGCCAGGGCCCCGGCGACTTCCTGCGACCGCTGTGGCTTGCCCGGCTCGGGGCGGATTCTCTCGTAGTGTACGACCGCGACCAAGCCCGGTTCTCGGTCCATTCGACCCCCGGCGAGCATCGCCGGACATTCCAAACGCCGGGAATCGGCCTTCGTGGCCGGCAGCCCGCGATGCTCGTCGGGACGAGCGACCGCAGATTCGTTCTCGCAGTGTCGTCAGGTCTTCCGGCTGTGCTCATGGAACCGGAATCCGCGCCGGGAGCTCGTGCGCGCGACACCCTGTCGGTGATCGTGATCGACGACGCAGGTCGGCTGACGGACTCGATCGTCAGGTTGGACAATCGCATGTGGCGCCGCTTGCCGGATCCCGCTTCGGTCAACATCGCGGCCGTCGAAGACGCTTGGCATGCTTTGGTCGCTTCGGACGGCCAATGGGTCCTGACGGGGAACACGCACTCGACGTCGATCGCAACCCTGTCTCTTTCGGGCGACACCGTGGGCACGCTGGAACTCGCCCCGGTCGCGGTCGCCGGCCAGCGCTCCCGAAGCCTCGACCAGCTCCTGCTCGGCGCCGACGGCGCCCTGTGGGTCGGCGAAGCCGCTCAGGAAGAAGAGCCCACGAGGCTGCTCCGCATCGACCGGTCCGGAGCGGTCGGTTCGATTTCCGTCCCTGCGGGAACGCGGATGCTCGATGCTCGTGGCGATCTGCTGCTGGTGCGCCAGCGCAGCTCCTTGGATGCAGAATCGGTCTGGTTGTTGTCGGCAAAGTTCCCCGCCTGACCTTCCTGTGGTGACCCGTAACCTTGACCATCCCGTGTAAACCTTCAATCCTGACCGACACCACGGCCGACGGAGATCAGTCGGTGGCCATCCCTATCGGGGCAGGTCAAGGAGCCCAACCATGCGACACTGCACCATCGCCGCTTTGATCCTGGCGTGCGCCTGCTCCCACGAGACGCCCAGTTCGGCAGGCATCGAGCAAGTTGAGGAGCCTGCCGGATGGCCTCTCGAGAAGGGCGACACGATCGATTTCCAAACGCGCCGAGAACTCTCCGCACAGTTCGAGAGCGTCCGCAAGTGGGGGTTGGAGTCGCCCGAAACGATACTGGAGCTTCGCGGCCCCGAAGTACGCGCCAGCGACCACGGGCTTGCGGCGTTCGACTTCACGTTCGTCAAGGTTCAGGACGACAAGAGGCGGCCCCTGAAGCTCGCTTGTCCTCCCCCGGGACTTGTGGTCGAGCCCGGTGACGACTTCTTCACGACGGACGGAGCCCTCATCCTCGAACCGGAGGCCTGGCCGCCCGGCCTCCCCTGCGACCATAACGCCCGCTACCGGCCCGCCTTGGTTTATCGAGGTCACGTCAAGTGAGCGACGAGTGACCCGGACCTTGCCGCTTGCGGCCCCCATCGGTACTGATTGCAATTGTCTCTTTCGGGCCGACACCGGGGGCACGCTGGAACTCGCCCCAGTTGCGGTTGCCGGCCAACGCTGTTACGCCAGCGTAGCTCCTTAGGACGCAAAATCGGTCTGGCTGTTGGCGGCAAAGTTCCTCGCCTGATCTTCCTGTGCTGACTCGTAACCTTGACCATCCGGCCACGCTGTGTAACCTTCAATCCTGACCGACACCACGGCCGATGGAGATAAATCGGTGGCCATCCGTATGGGGGCAGGTCAAGGAGCCCAACCATGCGACACTGCACCATCGCCGCTTTGGTCCTGGCGTGCGCCTGCTCCCACGAGACGCCAAGTTCGACAGGCGTCGAGCAAGTTGAGGAGCCTGCCGGATGGCCTCTCGAGAAGGGCGACACGATAGACCTCGAGACGCGAAGCGAACTCGCCGCACAGTTCGAGAGCGTCCGCAAGTGGGGGTTGGAGTCGCCCGAAACGATACTGGAGCTTCACGGTCCCGAAGTACGCGCCAGCGACCACGGGCTTGCGGTGTTCGACGCCACGCTCGTCAAGGTTCAGGACGACAAGAAGTGGCCACCGAAGCTCGCTTGTCCGCCCCCGTGGGTTGTGATGGAGCCCGAAGACCACTTCGAGACCACGGACGGAGCCATCATCGTCGAACCATGGAGCTGGCCACCGGGCCTCCCCTGCGACCATAACGCCCGCTACCGGCCCGCCTTGGTTTATCGAGGTCACGTCAAGTGATCATTCCGACTCGACTGCTGGCGTCTGTTCTGATCTTGGTCGCGAGCAGTCCCGGCATGGTCGGCCAGGACAACGAGCAAATCTACGAAATAGAGCGCCGAGGGTGGCTATGGCGCACAACGGGGCGTGCCGCTTCCGATGTCGAAGTAGAGGCTTGGATGGACCGGATCGCCAATCTTCAGTGGTCCGATGCGGAGAAGTGTACTGGAATCAAGTTGGCCGTTCGTGGCGTTTATCGCGGGGGTGATAACCTGGCTGGGCCGAAACACAGGCATGGATGGTCCGGCGTATCGACAACCGGAAAGCACTTCACTAACTGGCCGTTCGATGACGACCATTGGATCATTATCCAGCCCGCACGCGGCAGCCGGACGGACGCGGATGTGATCGAGACGCTGATTCACGAGGCGCTTCACCACGTTACGGGACAGGACCACACTAAGGCGCTCTACGACGGGGTTGACTGCGCGGTTATCGACTCGGGCTGGTAGGCAAGTGGGCTGGACGCCCCAAACGACGCGTTGATCAGGGCGGGCGATATCCGATGAGTCGCGCCCCCTCCGCCGATCCGGGGTGTGGCGGGTTGACCGGGTGCCTTGAAGCGGGCTATCTTTCCGATGGTGCCCCAGGTCCGCGGAACGGGAGCTCACGAACTCCGTCAGGGCCCCGCAGGCAGCAGCGGTAAGTGCGGCGAACGTTGTCGCGGAGTGCCTGGGGCACCCTTCCTTCCCCCCGCCGGCGGAGCCCTTGTCCTACCTCGCCCTAGCCCGGAAGTACCGCCCTCGACGGTTCGGCGAAGTAGCGACGCAGGAGCACGTGTCGGAGACGCTCCGGCACGCCGTGTCCCGCGGAAGGGTCGGCCACGCCTACCTGTTCTGCGGGCCCCGGGGGGTGGGGAAGACCACGCTGGCGCGCATCCTGGCCATGGCCTTGAACTGCCCGGAGCGGACGACCGAGGGCGAGCCCTGCGGGGAGTGCGAGAACTGCGGGCTGATCTGGGGCGGCCACACGTCGCTGGACGTGGTGGAGATCGACGCCGCCTCCAACCGGGGCGTGGACGACGCCCGCGAGCTGCGCGAGCGCGCCATGTACGCCCCGTCCGAGGAAGGCCGTCACAAGGTCTACATCCTGGACGAGGCCCACATGCTCACCCGGGAGGCGTGGAACGCCCTGCTGAAGATCCTGGAGGAGCCGCCCCCCCGAGTGATCTTCGTGTTCGCCACCACGGAAGCCCAGAAGATCCGCCAGGCGGCGTCGCCGATTCTTTCCCGCTGCCAGCGCTTCGACTTCCGGCGCGTCGGCGCGTCGGACATCGTGGCGCGCCTGTCGGAGGTGCTCGAACGCGAAGGGATCGGCTTCGAGGCCGAGGCCCTGGTCGCCATTGCCCGCAAGGCCAACGGCGGCATGCGCGACGGCCTGTCGTTGCTGGATCAGGTGCTGGCTCTTTCCGGCCGCGAGTTGGGGATCGACGCCGTGGTGCGCGTGCTGGGGGTCGTGGCGGAGGAGCGCTACCTGGAGCTGTTCGACTTGGTGGCCCAACGCCGCCACGGGGCCGTGTTCGACTTCGTGGAGTCGCTGCTGGACGCCGGTTACGACCTGGTCGAGTTCTACCACGGCTTGGCCGAACGGCTTCGGCTTCTGCTCCGGGTCGCGCTGGACCCGGAGACCGGCGCGGGCGACATGGGCGCCGAACTGCGGGCCGCCTACGCCGAGCGGGCCCAGGCGTTCGCGCCCGGCGACCTGGTCAGGATGCTGGCCATGGCCGCCGACTTGGAGGCCGCCGGCAGCCTGCGGCGCACGGGGAGGCCCCGCGTCCTGGTGGAGATGCTGCTGCTGCGGATGAGCTACCTGGACCGCACCGTCGAGCTGGAAGACATCGTGCGGGCGCTGGGCGGCGCGCCGGCGGGAGACAGGGCGCCGCGACCGGGCGGGGGCGAAGCCGACGGACCCCGGACGTCCTCCGCCCCGGCCGAGGCGGCCACCGGGGGGAATCCAGCCGCCGGGGCACGTCCGGCCGCGTCGTCCACCCCAGCCTCGTCGCCAGCCCCGGCCCGTCGGACGGTCCCAGACGTGCCGGCAACTCTGCCCGCTCGGACACGGACAGCCGTGCCGTCGGCAACTTCGCCCGCTCGGACAGGCCCGTCCGCGCCCGCCGGCCGGGCAACCGGCGCGGCCCTTGGTGCGGGGCGGGGTTCCGTAGAAATTACGGGGAACGGAGACGCTGCCGGGCCTCGGGGCAAGAGGGCCGCCAGGATCACCGAAGATTCGGTCCGAGAAGAACGCATGAAGGAGATCGTCGACCGGGCGCCGTTCCTGGCGCGGGCCGTCGACGAACTCGACCTGACTCTCGTAGGGTGAACGCAACAGGAGCGCGCAACGGATGAACTCGGGGAACTTTCAGCAAGTCGTCAAGCAGGTTCAGGCCAGAATGCAGGAGTTCCAGGACAGCCTGGAGGCCAAGGAGCTGGAGGCGTCGGCGGGCGGAGGGATGGTCACCGCCCGCGTCACCGGCAAGGGCGACCTGAAGGGGCTGGCGATCGACCCGGCCGTGATCGACCCGGACGACCCCGAGATGCTGGAGGACCTCGTGGTGGCGGCGGTGGCGGCGGCCCAGAAGGGCGCCCGCAAGTTCTCGGAGGAACATGTGCGCCAAGCCGCCGGAGGGTTGCCGTTGCACCTTTCCGACCTCTTCTAGGGCGGAGGAGGCCTTGGGGGCCGTGTCGTCGATCGACGCTCTAGCCGCCGAGCTGCAGAAGCTGCCGGGCGTGGGGAACAAGACGGCCTTGCGCTTGGCGTACCATGTGGTCAAGGGCGCCAAGGCGGACGCGCGACGGCTGGCTCAGGCGCTCGAGGATGTGGCCGACCGGGTTCATCCCTGTCCGGACTGCGGGAACTACTGCGACGACGAACTCTGCGGCGTGTGCGCGGACCCGTCCCGGGACCGCAAGTCGATCTGCGTGGTCGAGGAGGCCTACGAGGTGGGCGCCATCGACCGAAGCGGCCGCTACCGCGGGCTGTACCACGTGCTGGGAGGACGGCTGTCGCCGCTGGACGGCGTGGGTCCCGAGAAGCTGAACATCGACGCGCTGACGAACCGGCTGGACGGTCGGTCCGACGACGAAGCCGAGCCGCACCAGCCGCTGGAGGTCATCCTGGCCACCAACGCCAGCGTGGAGGGCGAAGCCACGGCGGTGTACCTGGAGGGCCTGCTGCGCCGCTATCCCGTCCGCGTCACGCGATTGGCTCGGGGCATTCCCGTGGGCAGCGACCTCGAGTACGTGGACGGCACCACGATCGCCGAAGCGCTGGACGGCCGGCGCGAGATGCACCCGTGAGCCGCCTGCGAAAGGCCGGGCTGTTTCTCCTGGGCGCAGGCGCCGTAGGGGCCGTGGCCACGCTCGTCTTCCGCGACCAGGTCGTTCGCCACCGTCGGGACCTGTTTAGCGCCAACGCCTTCCGCAGGCTCGCAGCCCTCCGTCACCTGACCGGCGAGCAAGCCACCGTCGACGCCGTCACTTTGCTGCGGGACTTCGCCGCATGGGAGCCGCGCCCGGTCCTTCGCAACCAGGCGACGGGGATCCTGGAGCGCATGGAGGCCGAGCTGCGGCGGAAGGCGGAGGGCGGTTGAACCTGCCCAACGCCATCACGGCGGCGCGCATCGCGGCGTGCCCACTGATCTTCTACTTGGCGCTCTCGCGAACTCCCGGCTCTGGCTACGCGGCCTTCGTGCTCTTCCTGGCAGCGGCGTTCTCCGACCTCTGGGACGGGCACTTGGCGCGCAAGCACGGCTTGGTCACCAACGTGGGCAAGCTCCTGGACCCCGTCGCGGACAAGCTTCTTCTGGCCAGCACCTTCGTGCCCTTCTACATCGTCGGGGCGCGCGCCGACTCGATCGAAGTGCCCGTTTGGGGCGCGCTTCCGCTGTGGGTGCTGGCAGTGGTGTTCGGGCGCGAAGCGCTGGTGACGCTCTTCAGGGGCTGGGCCGCGCGCCGGGGCGTGGTGATCTCGGCGGGCAAGCCGGGGAAGTACAAGGCGCTGACCCAGAACCTCTTCATCGGCGGGCTGCTCCTGTGGTATCCCTTAGCCGGGTCGGCCGCCGCATCCCAGTGGTCCGGCGTTCCCTGGGACGCGTGGCGCGCGATTCACGCCGGCTGGATCGCCATGACCTTGCCCGTCGCGGTGCTCCTGACCGTCTACTCCATGCTCGACTACTTCTGGCGGCATCGTTCCGTCGTCGTCGCCGGAGGAGGCTGACTCCTTGGACGGCGGTGTGGTCCGGTACCGATCGGCCAAGGCGTTGGTGGAGCACTTGGCCCAGTCGGCCGCGGCCCTGAAGGTTCGGGTGGCGACCGCCGAGAGCTGCACCGGCGGCCTGCTCGCCAAGACGATCACCGACGCCCCCGGAGCGTCCGCCTACTACGCCGGCGGCGTGGTGGCCTACTGCAACGAGGCGAAGGCAACCCACCTGGGCGTCGATCCGCGCAACCTGGAGGCCTACGGCGCCGTCTCCAAGGTGGTGGCCCTCCAGATGGCCTTCGGCGCTTGCCAGCGCTTCTCCGCCGACGTGGCCATGGCCGTCACCGGAATCGCAGGCCCGTCGGGGGGAAGTGCCGAGAAGCCCGTCGGCACGGTATGGTTCGCCGTGGCGCAGGCCGACGGAACCGGCGAGGCCCGCGTCGAGCGGTTCGAAGGCGGGCGCAACGCCGTCCGCGACAAGAGCGTGACGGCGGTGCTGCGCATGGCGGCCGACGCCCTGGCTTGGCGGGCTCACCAGGGCACGACTTCCGCCCCCTAACCCCAGACGACGGTGGACATGGACGAACAGACGACGAACGAAGAGATGGCCACGGACGCTCGGGCTGGCGACGAGCCCGGCGACGAATCCGTCGCCCGCGGCCCGGAACCGGAGAAGGCGCCGAAAGAGTCGGCCGCCACGGAGACGGGGGCTCACGAGGAGCGGGACCCCGCCGAGACGCCGGAGACTTCGGAAGCCCCTGCGCCGACGGCCACGCCCGAAGAAGCGGCCACGCCCGAGACGCTGCCCGAGCCCGACCCGCTGGCGGCGGAGCGCGACCAGTGGAAGGACCGCCACCTGCGTCTGGCGGCGGACTTCGACAACTACCGGAAGCGCTCCGAGGACCGGATGCGGTCGCGCTGGGACCGGGCACAGGCCGACTTGGCTGCGCGCCTGCTCGAGCCCCTGGACGACTTGGAGCGGTTGGCCGGATGGGAAGGGGAGGTCCCCGAACCCGTCGTGCCGGTCGTAGAGGGGGCGGCGCTGGTGGGACGCAAGTTCTCGCGCATCCTGGAGGACGCGGGCGTCTCTGTGGTCGACCCGGCAGGAGAGCGCTTCGACCCGAACACCATGGAAGCCATGATGCGGGTGCCCGCCGAAGCGGCCGAAGACGACGAGAAGGTCGAGCGCGTCTTCCAGAAGGGCTACGTTTTCAAGGGCCAGTTGCTCCGCCCCGCGCGCGTGAGCGTCTACAAGGCCGAATAGCCGGCTTCGGCTGATCATGACCGCGACGGACAAGAACTACTACGAGATCCTCGGAGTCGGCGAGAAGGCCGGCGCCGAAGAGATCAAGAAGGCCTACCGGAGGCTGGCCAAGCGACACCACCCCGACGCCAATCCGAGCAACCCCAAGGCCGCCGAGCGCTTCAAGGAGGTCGGAGAGGCTCATGCCGTGTTGTCCGACCCGGCCAAGCGCAAGAAGTACGACCAGATGCGCAAGCTGCGGGCGTTCGGAGTCGGCGGCGCCAGGACGGGAGCGCGACCCGGCGCGACCCCCCGACCGGGGATGGCCGGCGGCTTCTCGTTCGAGGAGATGGGCGGCCTGGGCGGCTTGTCGGAGATCTTTTCGTCCTGGTTCGACCGCACCAAGAAGGACCCCGAGTCCCGTCCGAAAGGGCCCAGTCGCGGCCGCAACGTGGACTACAGCGTGGAGGTGGACTTCTTGAAGGCGGCCCGAGGCGGCAAGATCGCGCTGTCGGTGCCGATCACGGAAGAGTGCACGGTGTGCGGCGGCTCGGGGGGTGCGCCGGGCGCCGGGTGGAAGACGTGCGCCGAATGCCGGGGCTCGGGCAACGTCTCCTTCGGGCAGGGAGGCTTCGCCGTCAAGCGCCCGTGCCCGGCGTGCGTGGGCCGGGGGCGAAGGGCGGAGCGGCCCTGCGACCCGTGCGGGGGAGACGGCAAGGTGCACCAGAAGCGCAAGATCCAGGTGTCGGTGCCCGCCGGCGTGCAGAACGGCTCCAAGGTGCGGCTCACAGGGCAGGGGGAGCGGGGCGAGAGGGGGGGGGCTCCCGGCGACCTGGTCATCGCTTTCAAGGTGAAGCCTCATCCGGTCTTTAGGCGTGACGGGCTGGACGTTCACGTCTCCAAGCGCGTGAACTTGGCCCAGGCCGTGCTCGGGTCGAAGGTCTCGGTGCCCACGATCTCGGGACGCGACGTGGTGCTCCGCGTGCCGCCGGGCACGCAGCCCGGAACGCTCTTTAGAATCCGAGGACAGGGAGTGCGCTCCGGAAACCGGACGGGCGCACAGTACGTGCGGATCGGCGTGCGCGTCCCGGAAGCCGCCGCCGGCGAGCAGGAAGCGCGTTTCAGCGCCTTTGCGAAGGCCGCGGGGATGAAGTGGTAGCGCCGTTCGCGGAGGGCGCGCGTTCGCCCACGGACAAGATGCGACCGCCCCCCAGCACCTCGTCCCCGTCGAAGAGCACGCTGGACTGGCCCGGCGTCGCCGCCCGTCCCTGCTCGTGCAGCCGCAACTCGACGGTCCCGTCTCGAATCGACGCCACGCGACAGCGCAACGGGGGCGAGCGGTAGCGGATCTGGACGCGCAGCCCGTCGCCGGGCGCCGGGGGCGGACCAAGCCAGTTCAAGTCGCTCACCAGCAGGCGTCGCGCGTCGAGCATCTCGCGGGGACCCACCACCACTTCGCGCGTCTCGGGGCGGATCTCCAGCACGTAGCAGGCCTCGTGCATCCCGCCGCCCAGTCCCTTGCGCTGACCCACCGTGAACGCCGCGTAGCCCTCGTGGCGTCCCAGCACGCGGCCCCGCCAGTCCACGATCGGACCGGGCACGAGCGCCCGGTGCGTCGGAAGCAGCCTCTTCCGGAGCAGGTCCCGGTAGTTGCCGGTGGGGACGAAGCAGATCTCCTGCGATTCCGGCTTGTCCGCCGTCGCCAGGCCCAGCGCTCGGGCACGCTCCCGCACCGCGGGCTTCTCCAGGTCGCCGATCGGAAAGCGGAGGGTTCCCAGCAGGTCGGACGGCAACCCCCAAAGGAAGTAGGACTGGTCCTTGGTCGGGTCCGCTCCGCGGAAAAGGCGGGGCCGGCTCCCTGAACGGTCGATGCGTGCGTAGTGGCCGGACGCCACGGCGTCGCAGCCCAGCACGCGGCCGCGCTTGAACAGGTCGCGGAACTTGGTGTTGGAGTTGCAGCGAACGCACGGGTTGGGCGTGCGGCCCTGCGCGTACTCCGCCACGAAGTCGTTGATCACGTCGCGAGCGAACTCCTCCTCCACGTCGAACACGTAGTGGGGGATGTCCAGGGCGTCCGCCACCCGCTTGGCGTCGCGTATGCCGTCCAGACCGCAGCACGTCTTGGAGCCGCCCGCCGGACCGCTGTAGCAGAACGTCTTCATGGTGGCGCCCACCACCTCGTGGCCGGCCTCCACGAGCAGGGCGGCGGCGACGGACGAATCCACACCGCCCGACATGGCGACGAGGACCTTCATCCGATCAGCAGTTCGCGGGCGCGTCGGATCACATCGGCCACGACCTCGGCGGCCGTCTTTGCCTGGCGCAACCGGATCAGCCGCCCAAAGCTGAGTCGCACCACAGCCGCGTCTTCCTCCGGGTAGAGCGCCGCCAATGTGGGGCTGGGAGCCCGGGAACCGCTGGCGCAGGCCGCCCCCCCCGACGCGGCCACGCCGTTCGCGTCCAGCGCCGCCAGCAGCGTGTCGGAGTCGGCACCGGGCACGCCCAACGACAGGATGTGCGGCGCCCGAGGAAGCTCCCGTCCGTATACCCGGAGCCCGTCGTCCGACGCCAGCAGCCTCGCCTCGACCTCGTCCCTCATCGTCGCCAGCCGGGTCGCCTCTGCCGACTGCTCGGCCACAGCCAGGCGTACGGCCTCCGCCAGCCCCACGGCGCCGACCACGTCTTCGGTGCCCGGCCGGAGTCCCCCTTCCTGCCCGCCGCCCTGGTGCATGGGCAGCAGCGCGTCCGGGTCGCCCGTCACGAGTGCGCCCGTCCCCGGAGGTCCGTAGACCTTGTGGCCCGAGATCGCGAGCGAGGAGACCGGAACCTCCGCCAGCCGCAACGGAACCTTTCCCAGGGCCTGGACCGCGTCGCAGTGAAACGGCACGGCGCGGCTTCGGCAACGCACGGCGACTTCCTCCACCGGCAGCCGCAGCCCCGTCTCGTTGTTGACCCACATGCAGGAGACCACGGCGGGGCGCGCGTCCAGCAGCTCGTCCAGCGCGTCCATGTCCAGGACACGCGCGTCCATCTTCAGGGTTCCGTGGACGGCGCCCTCCGCACGGGCCTGCCGGGCCGCCTCCAAGACCGCCGGGTGCTCGACGGGCGACGTGACGACCAGGGGCGCGCCGCCGCCGCCGTTCGCCATTTGCCGTCTGACGCGGCCCAGCACCGCCAAGTTGTTGGCCTCGGTGCCTCCGCGCACGAAGAAGACGTGGTCCGCCGGGGCCCCCAGCGCTTCGGCCACCGTGACCCGGGCTTCCTCCAGTCGCCGTCTGGCTCGCCGGCCCCATGCGTGCGCGCTCGACGGGTTGCCCAGCCGCTCGTCCGCGCAACGGGCGACCGCGGCGCGAACTTCGGACCGCATGGGCGTGGTCGCGGCGTGGTCCAGGTAGAACGCCTCCGATTGGGCCGACATTCACTAATATACGGCGGCGGCGGGTTTTCTACGCCCTGTTCTTCCGCCATAATGGACGGTCGCCGACGGCAAGCCCGTCGTCGGGCGCGCAACGTGGCCGTCCTCCCTTCGGACTCGTCTCATGGACCTTCACGAATATCAAGCCAAGGACCTGTTCCGCGCCGCCGGCGTGCCGGTCAACGACGGTCGCGTGGCCGTTTCGCCCGAGGAAGTCCGGGCGTCGGCGGAGGAGTACGGCGGCACGGTCGTCGTCAAGGCGCAGGTCCACTCCGGCGGCCGGGGAAAGGCCGGCGGCGTCAAGCTGGCCGAGGGTCCGGACCAAGCCGCCGAGTGCGCCCGCGCCATCTTGGGCATGGAGATCAACGGGCTGGTCGTCGAGAAGCTCCTGGTGTCGCCTGCGGAATCGATCGCGTCCGAGGCCTACGTGGGCGTTCTGGTGGATCGGAAGGGCCAGTGCCCGGTCTTGATGGCGTCGGCCGAGGGGGGCGTGGACATCGAAGAGGTGGCTGCCGCCAACCCCGAGGCGATCCACAAGGTCCGCGTGGACCCGCGCTACGGCCTGCTGTCCCACCAAGCATACGGCTTGGCTGCCAAGCTCTACGACGCGCCGGACCTGGTGCGGCAGGGCGCACGCGCGATCGCGCGCCTCTGGGACGCCTTCAAGGACAGCGGTGCGTCGATGGCGGAGATCAACCCCTTGATCTCCACGTCCGGCGGGCAGGTCAAAGCCATCGACGCCAAAGTCAGCATCGACGACAACGAACTCTTCCGGCGGCCCGAGATCGAGGCGCTTCGGGACGAAGACGCGGAGGATGCGGCCGCCGCGCGCGCCCGGGACGCCGGCCTGAGCTTCGTCAAGCTGGACGGCGCCGTAGGTTGCTGCGTCAACGGCGCCGGGTTGGCCATGGCGACGATGGACTTGGTCAAGTACTACGGCGGCGAACCCGCCAACTTCCTGGACATCGGCGGCTCGTCCAACCCCGGCAAGGTGGTCGCGGCGCTGGAGATCATCACCGCGGACCCGGGCGTGCGTGCGATCTTGTTCAACATATTCGGGGGCATCACGCGCTGCGACGACGTGGCGCGCGGGATCGTGGAGGCGGCGCGCACCTCGGAGATCGGGGTGCCGTTGGTGATCCGCCTCACGGGGACCAACGAGGCGCAGGCGCGGGAGATCTTGGCGGACGCGGGCTTCGAGACGGCGGCGTCCATGGACGAAGTGGTGGAGAAGGCAGTGCGGCTGGCCGCCTGACCGGAAAGAGAACCCCATGGCGATATTCGTCGACGAGAGCACGCGGGTCGTCGTGCAGGGCGTCACCGGCCGCGACGGCTCGTTTCACACGCGCCAGATGATGGCGTACGGCACGCGGGTCGTGGCCGGGGTGACCCCGGGGAAGGGGGGACGCCGCTTCGAAGGGCCGGACGGGCGGACCGTGCCCGTCTTCGACACGGTGGCCGACGCGGTGGCCGAGACGAACGCGGACGCGTCGGTAGTGTACGTGCCGCCGGGTTTCGCGGCCGGGGCGATCATGGAAGCCGCCGACGCCGGCATCCGCTTCGTCGCGTGCGTCACCGAGGGGATCCCCGTGCTGGACATGACCCGGGCGCACGCCCTGGCCCAGGACCGGGGTTGCCGCGTCCTCGGCCCCAACTGTCCCGGCCTCATCTCGCCCGGCAAGGCCAAGCTGGGGATCATCCCGGGCGACATCGTGGCCCCCGGGCCCGTGGGCCTGGTCTCGCGGTCCGGGACCCTGACCTACGAGGCCGTGCACCACCTGACACGGGACGGCCTGGGCCAGACGACCTGCGTCGGCATCGGCGGCGACCCCCTGATCGGGATCAGCTTCGTGGACTGCCTGAAGGCCTTCGCCGACGACGAGGAGACCGAGGCCGTGGTGCTGATCGGCGAGATCGGGGGCGTTGCCGAACAGGAGGCGGCCGCTTGGGCGGGCGCACACCTGGACATCCCCGTCGTGGGGTTCGTCGCGGGGCGGACGGCGCCGCCGGGCAAGCGCATGGGCCACGCCGGCGCCATCGTCAGCGGCGCGGGGGGCACGGCCGCCGAGAAGGTCCAGGCCTTCGAGGACAACGGCGTTCACGTCGCCCGCAGACCAGTGGAGATCAGCCGCTTGACGGGCAAGGCCTTGGGGCGTCGAGCGGGCTGAATCGGTGTGACGCTCGCGCAACTGCTGGTCCAGCCCAAAGTTCTCGTCGGCGTCAAGAAGGACGCCTGGGCGTCGCTGCCCGCCGCTGCCGCGCAACTCGACCGTGGCCACCCGCTGCACCAAGCGGTTCGCCGGGCGGCCCGTTCCGGGGCGGCGCCCCGCGACCTGGCCCTGGTGCGGGGAGTCCGGCTGTTGGACTTGGGCGGCGGAAACGGAGGCGACGACGAAAGCCGGTCCGCCCAGGCGGGGCCGGGGCTGCTGCTGGGGATGCCGGCGGACCGAGCCGACGCCGAACGCATCTCGGACGTGACATGGGTCGCATGGGGACTGTCCGTGCCCTCGGTCAACCTGTTCCTGGCGCCTGCGCTTCGGCGGGCCTGTTCGGGGTTCGGCAAGGAACCGGTCCGGAGCGAAGTCGACGAGATCATGCAGTCGCGGGAGTTCGCGACCGCCCGAGTCGCCTCCCGCGTGGCCGTCGAAGACGCCTTGACGCCCCTGTCCTACCGCATCTACCCCGACACGCCCGTCGCCGAAGTCCAGCAACTGATGGCCCGTCGCGGGCTGGCCGCGGTGCCCGTCGTGGGCAAGAACCGCGAGGTCCTGGGCGTCATCACGGACGGAGACGTGGTCCCTCACGTGCTGCCCCGGCAGGAGGGCGAGGACGGCTTGGCCGGCGAGTCCGCCCTGGCTGCCCGCGACGTGATGACGCGTTCCGTCCTGTGCGTGGGCGCCGACGAGCCGTTGCTGGATGCCTCCCGCTCCATGGTGGCGCGCGGCGTCGGCCAGCTTCCGGTCGTGCGCGAAGGCGAGCTGATCGGCTTTCTCGAGCGCGCTACCGTGTTGCGTGCGTTCGGCGGCGCGGTCGCGGCCGACAAGCCGGCGCAGGGCAGGGCTTGACCCCCGGCCCGCCTTCGGGTTCCGTTGTTGCCATGAACCGAACCTTGGCGATCGTCAAGCCCGACGCGACGGGCTCCGGCAAGGCCGGCGCGATCCTGGCCATGCTGGAAGAGGCCGGCTTCGCCTTGCGCGCCGTGCGCATGGTCACGTTGACGCCGCCCCAGGCCCGCGCGTTCTACAATGTCCACAGGGAGCGTCCCTTCTTTCCGTCCCTGGTGTCGTTCATGACCTCGGGGCCTTGCATCCCCATGGTCCTCGAGGCTCCCGACGCGGTGGCCCGCCTTCGACGGGCGATCGGCGCCACCGATCCCGCCGAAGCCGCACCGGGAACCGTTCGCCGGCTGCACGCCCAGTCCAAGGAGCGGAACGCCATCCACGCCTCCGATTCGGCCGACAACGCGCGCCGCGAGATCGGGTTCTTCTTTCCGGAGGCGGAGTTGGCGAGGCCGGACGCGGACCTGGCGGGGTAGCGCCCTGTCTCCCGCGGCCGCCCTCCGGGTCGACCTGGCTCGCTTGTGGAGGGAGAGGGAGCTTCCGGTCAGCGGGACGTTGGCGCCGGACGCCGCGCTCTGGGACGAGTCCGAGCTGACGCTGGAAGTTCCGGTCGCCGTCGAAGGCGCCGCTTTGGCCACCGCGGAGGGGAGCATCGTGGTGCGGGGCTCTTGGGAGACCGTGGTCGTGCACGAATGCGGACGCTGCCTGGAAGGCGTGCGCATGCCGGTGCGACGCGCCTTCACGCTGGCCTACGTGCCGGACCAAGGTCGCCCCGGCGGCGCGACCGCCTGGACCGACGCCGACGAACGCGTGCTGGACGGTCGTTCCGGTGCGTTGAGCCTGGACGACGCGGTGCGCGAGGAAGTGCTGCTGGCCGTGCCGCGTTATCTTGTTCCAGGCGAAGACGGCGACGGTCGCTGCACACGTTGCGGCGTTCCCGTCGCCCGCTTTCGCCAGCCCCCGAAACCGCCCGAGCCCGCCGCCGCCGATCCCAGGTGGGAGGCGTTGCGGGCATTGCAATCCGAGTAGGAGAAAGCACGCCATGGCCGTCCCGAAGAAGCGGGTGTCGAAGCAGAGGAAGCGCAAGCGCCGCACCCACTACAAGGCCCAGGAAGCCACCTTGGGCACGTGCGCCAAGACGGGAGATCCGGCGCTCCGGCACCGCGTGTGCCCCACGTCCGGGATGTATCGGGGCAAGCACGTCTTCGACTCGCACGAAGAGTAGCCGGCGCCGTCCCGTCGCGCGCCGCGTGCCGATGCGGATTGCCTTGGACGCCATGGGAACGGACGGCGCTCCGGCCAACGAGGTCGCGGGTGCCGTTCGGGCCGTCGGCGCGGACCCCGATCTGGCCGTCCTTCTGGTCGGCGACGAGGATGTGCTGGACCAGTCGCTGAGCGGTCACGCCGCTTCCAGCCGCATCGACGTGGTACACGCGCCCGACCGCATCACCTCCGCCGACGCCCCGGCCTCGGCGTTCCGTCGTCGGCCGCGGTCGTCGATCAGCGTGGGTCTCGGCCTGCAGCAGCGCGGCGAGGCCGACGCCTTCGTGTCGGCGGGCGCGACGGGCGCGGTCATGGCCGGCTCGCTGTTCATGCTCCGGTCCCTGGCCGGCGTGGCGCGTCCCACGGTCGGCGCGCTCCTTCCCACGTCGAGGGGACCGACGTTGCTGGTCGACGCCGGTGCCAACATCGAGTGCAAGCCGCGGCATCTGTTGCAGTTCGCTCGCCTGGGGACGATCTACATGCACGACGTGCAGGGCGTCGCGGCTCCCCGCGTCGGACTCCTCAACGTCGGCGCCGAGCCGGGCAAGGGCTCCGAGATGGTCCAGGAGGCGCACCACCTGCTGTCCCGGAGCGACCTGCGGTTCGTCGGCAACATGGAGGGACGCGACATCATCGACCATTCGTGTGACGTGCTGGTGTGCGACGGCTTCGTGGGCAACGTGCTGCTCAAGTTCTACGAGTCCGTGGCCGGATTTCTGGTTCACCACCTTCGGTCGCGCATGGACCCGGCGGGGCTGGACCCCGACCTGGAAGAGGTCTTTCGCGTGTTCGACTACACCGAGTACGGCGGCGCGCCCCTCCTGGGGGTGAACGGCGTCAGCATCATCTGCCACGGAGAGTCGCCCCCCAAGGCAATCGGCGCGGCGATCGCGGTAGCGGCGCGCGCCGTGCGCAACGGCATGGTGGCGCACATGGCGCGGGACTTGGCGTCCGAGCCGCGGGCGGTGGTTTCGTGAGCACGGGTCGCACGGCGGTCGGAGCACCGACGGCCAAAGTCGCGGCCACGGGCCGGTGCTTGCCCGACCGCGTTCTGAGCAACGCCGACTTGGAAGGCATGGTTGACACCACCGACGCGTGGATCACCGAGCGCACCGGCATCCGCGAGCGGCGGATCGCGGACGACGACACGTCTCCGGTGGACATGGGAGAGCGGGCGGCGTTGGAGGCGTTGCGGAAGGCGGGGCTGGCGGCGAGCGACCTGGACGTGCTTCTGGTCACGACGGCGACGCCCAACCATTGGTTGCCGGCCACGTCGTGCGAGATCCAATCCCGGATCGGCGCCGCCCGCACGTCGATGGCGTTCGACCTTCACGCCGCATGCACGGGCTTCCTCTACGCGCTGTCCGTGGCCGAGGGGTGCATTGCGGCGGGCCAGGCCGAGGCGGTCTTGGTCGTCTCGACGGAGAAGATGTCTTCGATCGTCGACTGGGACGACCGCGCCACGTGCATCCTCTTCGGCGACGGCGCCGGCGCCGCGGTCGTGACGCGGGCCACCGACGGACGCGGCATCTTGACCAGCTTCCATCGGTCCGACGGCGACATGGCCCCGCTCCTGCAACGGAAGGCCGGGGGCAGCGCTCGGCCCTTGGACGAGGAACGCGTGCGGAACAAGGAGCACCTGCTGCGCATGTCGGGCCGCGAAGTGTTCAAGTCCGCCGTCAAGTCGATGGCCCAGGCCGGCACGCGGGTGCTTCGGGACGCTGGACTGAAGGCGGACGACGTGGACCTTCTGGTGCCCCACCAAGCCAACGTGAGGATCATCGAGTCCACGGCGCGCTACGCCGGGATTCCGATGGAGAAGGTGTTCGTCAACCTTGGCCGATACGGCAACATCTCGTCCGCCACGATCCCCGTCGCCTTGGACGAGGCCGCGGAGGAAGGCCGCCTTTCGCCCGGCGCGCTGGTGCTCATGACGGCCTTCGGCGCCGGCTTGACGTGGGGCGCCACGGCCATGCGGTGGTAGGCGGAGGCCTTCCCGAACCGTGAGCACCGGGCTGCTTTTTCCCGGACAGGGCTCGCAACACGTGGGCATGGGCCGCGACTTGGCCGACGCCTTTCCGGTCGCCGCCGACACGTTCAAGGAGGCCGACGATCTGCTGGGGGTGTCCCTGTCGCGCCTCATGTGGGAAGGCCCCGCCGAGACCCTCACCGCCACCGAAAACGCCCAGCCCGCGTTGTACGTGCACGCCGTCGCCGCCTTCCGCGTCGTGCGGAGCAAGCTGGGGACCGTGGCGGCCGCGGCGGGCCATTCGCTGGGCGAACTGTCGGCCCACGCCGCGGCGGGCACGTTTTCCTTCGCCGACGGGCTGCGGGTGGTGCGGCGGCGGGGCGAACTGATGGCGCAGGCGGCGGACGCCGCGCCCGGCGCCATGGCGGCCGTCATGGGGCTCGACCACGATGTGGTGGCGGGTCTGTGCAGCGAGCTGAGCGCGCAGGGAACCGTCGTGACGCCCGCCAACCTGAACGCGGCGGGCCAAGTCGTGGTAAGCGGCTCTACGGAAGGCGTACGGCAGGCGGGGGAAGCCGCCAAGCGGAGGGGCGCAAAGCGGGTCGTGCGGCTCAACGTGTCCGCGGCGTTTCACTCGCCTCTGATGGCTCCGGCGGCGGGTCGGTTTCGGGAGCAGATCGAAGCCGTGCCCATGGCGCGATCGGCCTTTCCGGTGGTCTCGAACGTGACGGCGGAGGCCGTGCGCGAGGCTGGACAGGCCCGGGAGCTGCTTGCGCGGCAGCTGACGTCGCCGGTGCGCTGGACGGAGTGCGTGGCCGCAATGTTGCGGTTGGGCGCGACACGATTCGCGGAGCTGGGGCCGGACAAGGTCTTGACGGGACTCAACCGCCGAAACGCGAAGGGGGTTCCCACGCTTCCCCTGGGAACTCGGCAAGCCGCCGAGGCCATGACGCCGTTCGAACGAGAGGAGGGTGCGGCGTGACCGGCGACCTGGCGGGCAAGACGGCGGTGGTGACCGGAGGCTCCCGCGGGATCGGGCTGGCCGTGTCCCGGGCCCTGGCGGAGGCCGGCGCGCGGGTGATGGTGGCCGCACGAGACGGGGAGCGCGCGAGCGCCGCCGCCGCGGCGTTGCCCGGCGACGGACACGCGGGTCGTCCCTGCGACGTGGTGGACGCGGCGGCGTGCCGGGACGTGGTGATCCGGGCCGAAGCCGAGCAGGGACCCGTTTCGATCCTGGTCAACAACGCCGGGATCACCCGCGACGGACTCCTCCTCCGGCTTCGGGACGAAGACTGGTCGCGCGTGCTGGACACCAACTTGAAGGGCGCCTTCAACATGATCCGGACCGTCGCCCGGGGCATGATGAAGCGTCGCGAAGGGTCGATCGTGAACGTCAGCTCCGTAATCGGCCTGTCGGGGAACGCCGGGCAGGCGAACTACGCGTCGTCCAAGGCTGGGCTCCACGGGCTGACCAAGTCCGCCGCCAAGGAGCTGGCGCCGCGGGGCGTTCGATGCAACGCGGTCGCGCCGGGCTTCGTGCGCACCGACATGACCGCCGGCCTGGGAGAAGCCCAGGTCGAGTCCCTCCGGACCGGCATTCCCTTGGGCTCGCTTGGAGAACCCGAAGACGTAGCCGGCTTGGTCCGCTTTTTGGCCGGGCCGGAAGCGCGTTACATTACGGGCCAAGTCATCGCCGTCGACGGCGGCATGGCCATGTAGGCGCCCGCTCGAACGTCAGGCGCGCCACTTCACCCACGGGAGCAACACCGACATGTCCGACAGCGCGGAAGCCAAGGTCAAGGAGATCATCATCAACGAGCTTGGGGTCGAGGCCGACAAGGTCGTCCCGGAAGCCTCGTTCATCGAAGACCTGGGCGCCGATTCCCTCGATACGGTCGAGCTGGTCATGGCGTTCGAGGAGGAGTTCGACATCGACATCCCCGACGAAGACGCGGAAGAGATGCGCACCGTCGGCGATGCCGTTGCCTACGTCAAGAAGCACGCATCTTCTTCGTAAGCCGGAGGGCGTGAGGACGCGCGCCGGGGCGGTGCCGCAACCCGGCAGGCAGCCGGACGAAGCGCCGCGCGGGGACCGGAACCCGAACGGGCAACCGCCTAGGCGGCGAGTGGCCATCACGGGCATGGGGGTCGTCAGCCCGCTGGGTCTGGACTTGCCGTCCACGTGGGATGCGCTCCTGGCGGGCACCCCGGGAGGCGGTCCCGTCACCCGGTTCGACGCAAGCGAAGGCTTCTCCACGCGGATCGCCTGCGAGGTCAAGGGCTTCGACCCCTTGGACCACCTGAGCAAGCGCGAGGCCAGGCGCTACGACCGCTTTGCGCAGCTGGCGGTGGCGTCCGCGGCCGAGGCCATGGAGTCCGCCGGACTCTCGGGTTCGCCTCCGGGCACGCCGTCGTCGGCGTTCGGCGTGATCATCGGCAGCGGCGTCGGCGGCATGCAGACGTTCGAGACCAACTGCCGGGCGCTCATCGATCGCGGGCCGGGGCGGGTCAGCCCCTTCTTCGTCCCGATGTTCATTCCCGACATCGCGGCGGGCGTGGTGTCGATCCGCTACGGGCTGCGCGGCCCCAACTACGCCACCGTGTCGGCGTGCGCATCGAGCGCTCACGCCATCGGCGACGCGGTTCGGCTCATCGAGCGGGGCGACGCCGAACTTATGCTGGCCGGGGGCACGGAAGCCGCGGTGACGCCGTTGACGGTCGCGGGCTTCTCGTCGATGAAGGCGCTGTCCACGAGGAACGACGACCCCGAGGGGGCCAGTCGGCCGTTCGACGCCGGACGGGACGGGTTCGTGATCGGCGAAGGGGCCGCGTGCCTGGTCCTGGAGGAGATGGAGCACGCGCGCGCCCGGGGTGTGGAGGTGCTGGCGGAGGTGATGGGGTACGGTCTATCGGGAGACGCCCATCACATCACGGCGCCCCCGCCCGAAGCCAAGGGCGCCCAGCACGCCATGCGCATGGCGGTGGCCGATGCCGGCGCACGCCCCGAAGACGTGGACTACGTGAACGCCCACGGAACCTCCACGCCGCAGAACGACGCCGCAGAAACTGCAGCCGTAAAGGCCGTGCTGGGGTCCCGGGCCTACGATGTCGTGGTGGGCTCCACCAAGTCCATGACGGGCCATCTGCTGGGGGCCGCCGGGGCGCTGGAGGCCGCCTTCTGCGTGCAGGTCTGCCGAACGGGCAAGGTTCCGCCCACGATCAACTTCGCCGAGAAGGACGAGGCCTGCGACCTGGAGTACGCCCACGGCGGCATGATGGAGCGGCCGGTCACGCTGGCGCTCACCAACTCGTTCGGGTTCGGCGGGCACAATGCCTGCTTGGCGATCCGGCGCTACGACGACTAGCGTGGGCGGCGACGGGGCCGAAGACGGCGGGCCTCGCGACGACGCCGGGAACAGCAAGCCCCCGCGGCGGCACGGCTTCCGCGTCGGCATCGGCTACGATTCGCACCGCTTCGACGCCTCGCCGCCCTTGGTGCTTGGCGGCGTCCGCTTCCCCGAGAGCCCAGGCCTGGAGGGTCACTCCGACGGCGACGCCGTCGCCCATGCCGTGATCGACGCCGTGTTGGGCGCGGCGTGCCTGGGGGATGTGGGCAGCCACTTCCCTCCGGGCGACCCGCGCTGGCGAGGGGCCGACTCCATGGCGCTGCTCGGCCGGGTCGCGGCTCTGTTGCGCCGGGCCTCCTGGCGGGTGGCGAACGTGGATGTCGTGGTGGTGTGCGAGCGTCCCAAGATCGGCCCGCGGGCGGCCGAGATGCGCGCCGTGCTTGCCGGGCGTCTGGGCGTGGACGCGGGCGACGTGTCGGTGAAGGGCAAGACCAACGAGGGGATGGGCTGGATCGGGCACGGCGAGGGGGTCGCCGTGCACGCCGTGGCCGCGTTGGCGCCGCTGTCGGCGGGCGCCGGGCGGCAGCGCTAGGGCTCGGCGGCATGCGCCGAGCGGGTCGCCGCAGCGGAACGGCGGTGCGGGCCGGTTAGCCGTGGAAGAGGTTCTTGCCTGCCTGAACGACCTTCCTCCGGCGCCGGTGTACGCGCTTCTGGCGGCGGGCGCCTTCGTCGAAAACCTGCTGCCCGTTGTGCCGGCCGACACGTTCATCGTGGCCGGCGGCTTTCTGGCAGGCGTCGGCATGCTGGACCCCGTGGTCGTCTTTCTGGCCGTCTGGGGCCTGAACGTGGGCGGGGCGTGGGCGGTCTACCTGGCGGGTCGGCGCTACGGGCCCGATTTCTTCCGCTCGGGACGGGGAAGGCGCTGGGTCTCGGAGCGGCAGATGACGCGCTTGGCGGCGTTCTACGAGCGATGGGGCGTCGCGGCGATCTTCCTGGCTCGATTCCTGCCGGGCTTCCGCGCCCTGGTGCCCGTCTTCGCCGGCGTGACGCGCCAAGCGCCGTTCAAGGTGGCGGCGCCGCTGCTGCTGGCGTCGGCCGCGTGGTACGGGGCGCTGGTGCGGGCAGGCTACTTGGCCGGCGACAACTTGGATGCCGTTGCCGAGGCTCTTCGGCGCACCAACCGGGGGCTGCTGGTCGTTGCGGCCGTGGTCGGCGTCGCGCTGGCGACGTGGTGGCGTCGCGCTCGCCGGACCGACGAGGACGGAGACCCGAACCATGCGCGGTGAGTCGCGAACGGACGCCCTCATGCGCGGGTGCCATGCAGAACCGTTTCTCGACTTCCTTGCGCTGGAGCGAGGGCTTCGGCCCCGCACCCTGGAGAACTACCGCAGCGACCTGAAGCACTTCCTGGTCTACTGGGCGGACGGCGGAGAGCCACCGGCGCTGACCCGGATCGACCACCGCATCCTGGACGGCTACGTGGCCCACCTTCGCCAGCGGGGCGCTGCCGCGTCGTCGATTCGCCGGGCCCAGTCGGCGCTGCGGGCGTACTTCGGGTTCCTGGTCGCCGAGGAGCTGCTGTCCGAGAACCCGGCCGACCGCATGGACAGTCCCGTCAAGGCCAAGAAGCTGCCCGAGTTCCTTTCGCAGGCGGAGGCCGCGCGACTCATGGAGGCCGTGGACCCGGACTCGCCGGCTCACTGGAGGGACCGAGCGGTCCTGGAGCTGCTCTACGCCACGGGAATGCGGGTCAGCGAACTCACGGGCATGTCGGTGCAGGACCTGGATTTGGAAGACGAGAGCGCGGTGGTATTCGGCAAGGGGGGGAAGGAGCGGCTCGTGCCCGTGGGAGGGCCGGCCCGCCGGGCGGTGGAGCGCTACTTGACCGGCACGCGCCCGGAGCTGGACCGGGGCGGAAGCGGGAGCGCCCTGTTCCTGAATCACCGCGGTGCCCGGCTGAGCCGCATGTCCGTTTGGACGATCGTGTCCCGCGCGGCCAAGCGGGCGGGCATCGAGCGCAAGATCTCGCCCCACACGCTTCGCCACACGTGCGCCACGCACCTCTTGGAGGGCGGGGCGGACCTGGTGGCCGTCCAAGAGCTGCTGGGACACGCCGACGTCGGCACGACCCAGGTCTATACGCACCTGGACCGCGAGCACCTGCGCCGCGTCCACCGGACCCATCACCCGCGAAGCTGACGCGCTGGCCCTCGCTCCCCGATCGGCCGATCGGCGCCGGCCACGCGCCCCAAGCCGGCGTCAGCGCGACTGGGAAGGGACCTCTTCTTCGGTCGAGCCCACCAGCGCAAAGAGCTCGTCGGTCGTGTTGGCGGAGCGCGCCAGCCGGACCGCCTCGGCCAGCACGCGGTCGTGCCGTGCCTGCACCGACAAGGCCAGGTCCATGGCGCCGGCCCGGCTGAGGTACCGAATTTGCGTGCGCCACTCCAGCCAGTCCCGGGCCACCGGGTCGTCGACCAGCGCTGCGCCCAACCCGGCGTCGATCAAGTCCTGGGCCAGCTCGTCGAACGCAGAGGACGGCAGCGGGCGCACGTCGCCCGAGGCGCGGGCCGCCTTGGCTTGGCCGAAGGCGTACTCCTCCATTCGAGCGTACAGCAGGACCTGCTGCTCGTTCGCGTGGTCCACCAGCCGCCGCACTTCGATTCCGAAGGTGTCGGCCACGACTTCCACGTCCGGGTACACGCCGCCCCCCGCCTTCATGAGCCGGCCGGCCGGGGTCGCCACCACCGCCTCGTCACTGTCGGCGGCGCCGGCAATCGCCGCCCGGAGCACTTCGGGACGGATCGGAACCCCATTCCGGTGGCGCGCGCGGTGCAGGGAGCGGCCCAGCGGGGTGTACCACGACCCGGTGGTCAGCCGAATGCGCCGACCGTCGCTGAGCGGATACACGGTCTGAACCAGCCCCTTGCCGAAGGTGCGCTCGCCCACGACCAGCGCCCTATCGTGGTCCTGCAGGGCGCCCGCCACGATCTCCGGCGCCGACGCCGTGAACTCGTCGACCAGGACCACGACAGGCTTGCCCGGGATCCGCGCCGGCCGCGCCGCTCGCAAGGACTGTTGGCGCACGTTGCCGGCAGCGTCCCGCTGGTCCACGCTGGCCACGACCTGGCCTGGCGTCAGGAACAAGTCGGCGACGTGCAGGGATTCGTCCAGGTACCCCCCCGGGTTCCCGCGAAAGTCCAGGACGAACGCCGCGGCGTCCGGCTCCGAGTCCAGCGACGAAGCCAGCTCCAGCGCCGCATTGCGGGCGAACCGGTGAACACGGACGTAGACCACGTCTTCCGCGAGCCGAGTCGCCTCCACCGACGGGACGTGAACGTTGTCGCGCGTGATGGCGAAGGGAACCAAGTTCGCAAACCCTTCGCGGGCTACCCGTATTCGCACGACCGACCCGGGCTGGCCCCGGATCGCGTCTCGGGCTTGGTCCAGGGACCATTCGCGAGCGTCTTCGTCCTCCACCTCCACAATCTGATCGCCCAGAGTCACGCCGGCTCGCTGGGCAGGCGTCTGGTCGAAGACGGCCGTAACTGTGACACGCCCGCCCAAGAGGGAAATCTGGACGCCGATGCCCGCGTAGTTGCCCGTGTTGTCCTCGGTGAACCGAGCGAAGTCGTCGGTGCTGAGGACGACGGCGTAGGGGTCGTCCAGCTGCTCGACCAAGCCCTCGATCGCGTCTTCCCACAGGGCCGAATCGCTGGGGGCCGACTCGTGGTTCCGGGAGATCGCCCGGAAGACTTCCAGAAAGACTCGGGCCGCTTCCGGCGGGGCCTGGGATCGGCCGACCACCCCGTTCCCGGAAGCGACTACGGGCGGCGTCTCCGCGCTCTGGCCGCTCTGGGCGGTCGCGGGCTGCGCGGGCACCGGAAGCAGCCCGGCGACGAGAGTTGCAAGAGACGCCAAGCTGGCGCGCGATGACGTGGGCATGGGAATGTCGTTCCGGGTTGCGGGGGAGTCTCCCTTATTTTAGAAGGTTGACCGATTTTGCGCCTACTGCCGAAGAGGAGCTGCCGCCGATGCGCTCCATCCGGGTCGTGCTGGCCCAGATCAAGCCCTGCAAGGGCGACGTTGCATGGAACGCCGGCGCGGCAAGGAAGACGCTCGACCCCGAAGCGGACGTCGTGGTGTTCCCGGAGACGGTGCTTTCGGGGTATTTCGTGGAGGGCGGCACCAGGGAAGTCGCCCTGACGCGCGAAGGGCTGGCGCGCGCCCTGGGCGAACCGCCCCCGGGCTGCGACTGCGACGTGGTCCTGGGCTTCTACGAGAAGGACGACGAGGGCGTGTACAACAGCGCTGCGTATCTGACGCCACGGGGCGGACGGTACCATCTCGTCCACGTGCATCGGAAGATGTTCTTGCCCACGTATGGTCTCTTCGACGAAGGGCGGTTCGTGGAGCCGGGAAGGGAAGTGCGCGCCTTCGACACGCGCTTCGGGCGGATGGGCCTGCTGGTGTGCGAGGATCTGTGGCACTCGCTGCCCGCCACGGTTCTGGCCCTGGACGGGGCAGGTCTGATCCTGTGCGTCGCGGCGTCTCCGGCTCGCGGGTTCGCGCCCCGTCCGAACGCCTCGACCGCGCCCCGCCCGGGCAATTTGGACGAATGGGACCGGACGGCGGGGAGGACAGCCCGCGAGCACGGCGTCTTCGTGATGGTGTCCCAGTTGGTCGGATCGGAAGGGGGGAAGTTGTTCTCCGGCGGGTCGACCGCGTGGGGTCCCGGCGGCGAGCTGCTTGCGCGGGGACCTTTGTTCGGCGGAGGGGCCGCGCGGGCTCTGGTGCGCTCGGGCGAGATCGGCCGAGTGCGCGCTCGCCAACCGTTCCTGGCCGATCTGCGCTCTGCGCTGCCGCACCTTCGCCGCTCGCTGGACCTGGCGGCCGAAGCGGGGGCCGGGCCGGAGGCCGGCGGTGCGCCCCCGGCCAGGAGCGTGGGGCGCGAGCCCGGGTCGCCCGGCACCGAAGCGGAAGCGCCTTCCAAGCCGTCTTCCGACAGCGACGGTTCGTTGTTGCGCCAGTTGGAGGCGGCGCTGGTCGTCGATCCCGCCCTGGTCGAGACTGCGCTGCTGGCCTTCATTCAAGACGAGGTCGCCGGTCGCCGGGGCTTCTCGCGAGTCGTCGTGGGCGTCTCGGGCGGCGTGGATTCGGCCGTGTCCCTCTTTCTGGCCTGCAGGGCGCTCGGGCCCGAGAACGTCTTTGGGTTTCGCTTGCCCGACGCAGCTTCCAGCGCCGCCGGCCGCGCCCGTGCGGCGCTCGCGTTGGACGCTTCCAGCGTCGAAGCGCGGACGCTGGATGTTGCCGGTGCGGTGGACGGGTACCTGGCGTCTCACGAGGCGGGCGCGTCGGGGTTGCGCCGAGGCAACTTCGCGGCGCGCGTTCGGGCGGCCGTGCTGTTCGACCAGTCGGCCAAGCTGGCGGCCCTGCCCTTGGGGACCGGCAACAAGAGCGAGCGCTTGCTGGGCTACTTCACTTGGCACGCCGACGACGCCCTGCCGGTCAACCCGTTGGGAGACCTGTTCAAGACCCAGGTGACGGCGCTGGCGCGCCACTTGGGCGTGCCGGACGAGATCGTCGCCAGCCCTCCGAGCGCCGACCTGGTGCCGGGCGTGCACGACGAAGACGAGCTGGGCATTTCGTACCACCGGGCGGATCCGATCCTGCTGGGCTTGGTTCGGGGCCATGCGCCGGGCGTCCTGGTGGCGGGAGGCTTCTCGGCCCAAGACGTGGAGGTCGTGCGACGGCGGCTGGCGGGCACCCACTGGAAGCGACGGCCGCCCGCTTCGGCGGTGCTGTCGGACAGTTCGGCGGAGTCCTACTTGCGGCCGCCGGACTACTGATGGTCGGATCGATGTTCTCTCTCGTGGCCGGTGACAACGCGACGGTCGGCAGTTGTTCAGCGGCGCTTCGGGCGGTGCGGTGACGGAGTCCCGCGAGCTGCCTTTGGTGCACCGGCTGGCGATGGCCTACTTGCTGGCGCCGGTGGCGGTGTGGCTGCTGGGATGGTTCCACTGGTGGGCGGGCGTGCCCGCCACGGCGCTGCTTGCGGCCGGCGCGTGGAAGGCGCTGTCGGGCTCTTGGCGCCCGCGCCGGCCTTCCCGCGCCACGGTCGTGCTGGTGCTTGCGGCCGGCGCGTGGGTCCTCACGACGCCGGCAGGCGGGGTGTTCGCGATCTCCGAAGATTGGTCCACGCACCGGGCCATCCTTCTGGACCTGACCCGGGGCGGATGGCCCACGTACCCGGTCGACTACCTGCACGACCCGCCGCCGTTGCTGCGCTACTACCTGGGCTGGCACATGGTCCCGGTTCTGCTGGGGCGGTGGCTGGGACCCGCGGCACTCAACTGGGCGGTGCCATTGTGGACGTGGTGCGGCGCGGCCCTGGTCGTGCTGCTCTTCGCACGCGGCCTGCCCACGCTGCGGGCGGCGCTGCTGGCCGTCGCCGTCCTGGTGTTCTTCAGCGGCATGGACATAGTGGAGATGATGCTGCGCCAGGGCGTTCCCGACTTCGCGCACATGCTCCGCGACAAGATCGACCCGGACTGGGTCTGGCCACAAGGACAGAACCGACAGTTCGATTTCGTGCAAACGTCGGCCAGCCCCATGCTGCTCGAATACCAGACGTACAACCGGACTCTAGCGCTCACGCCGCAGCACTTCGTCCCGGCCGGCTTGGCCACGCTGCTCATGCTCCGGCTTCGCGAGCGCCGCCGCTTCTTGGAGGCGAGCGGCGTGGTCCTCGCCTGCTGCCTCTTCTGGTCGCCGCTGCTCGCCACGGGCCTGCTGCCGCTGGCCGCGGCGATGCTGGCGAAGAACCCGAACGCTCGTCGCGCAGCGAGCCGGCAGAACTTCTTCGTCGCCGTGCCGCTGGCCGCGCTGATCGCTTTGTACATGACCAGCGGCGCCGTCGACTTCGAGCGCGGCTGGCTCTGGGAGCTGTACGACGACCGGATTCGGCTGGCGGCCGATGTCCTGCTGCTCTACGCGGCCGAGTTCGCGGTGCTCGCTGCGCTGCTGCTGCGGCTCGACCCCCGCGTCGTCCGGGACCCGCCGTTCGTTGCCGCTGTCGGCGCATTGCTGGTCGCGCCCTGGTACTGGTACGGACGACCGGAATTCAGCGAATGGAGCATCAGATTCACGATCCCGGCGCTGGTGGTGCTCGCCCACTACGCGGCGCGCGCCGTTGCGGCTCGGCCGCCCGACGGGCACGCGCGTTCGCGGCCAGCCTACCGCGCCCTGTTGGCGGTGCTGGCCGTCGGCGCGGTCACGGTCGTGTGGGAAATGGGACTCCAGATGTACAGACCGACGTCCAGGCCAGGCTTCCTGCCCTACGAAACCCTCGGGCACTCTCTCCTGACCCACACGACCCCTCTGACGACGCGCCAGAAGAGCACCTACGCGATTCCCGACCCGCTCGCCGCGCTGCTGCGTCACCGTGATCCCGGCGAGAACGAGGACAATAAGGGCGCACTGCTGATCCGTTCGGCCTGGGACGTGCATTTGCGCGACAACCGGCTCGTTTACGTAAAGCGCCGCTGCCGCCGCGGCGACGGGCAAGCCGCGACGCGCTTCTACGTCGATCTCCACCCGGCGGACCGGCATGCGCTTCCCGCCGGTTCGGCCGGCGCCGGCCACGAACGGCATGCCTTCGGCCTGATGGCGTGGCGGCACTACAAGGAAGGCGGCGGATGCGTGATCCCGGTCCCGCTTCCCGACTACGACATCGACCGGATCAGGACGGGCCAGGCTGGACCCGAGGGAGACGCCATCTGGGAGGCCGAGGCGCACTTGACGCCGAATCCGCCGTCGCGCCCGGGGCGATGACCCGTTGCGACGCCAGCGACGGTCTGCAACTGTCAAGCAAGTCCCGTGCGCTGCCGTTGGTGCACCGGCTAGCCGTGGCCTATCTGCTGGCACCGGTCGCAGTTTGGTTGCTGGGGTGGTTCCACTGGTGGGTGGGCGTGCCGGCGACGGCGCTGCTCGCGGTCGGCGCATGGCAGGCGCTGTCCGGCTCGTGGCGTTGTCGCCGGCCTTCCCGCACCACGGTCGTACTCGCACTTGTCGCTGCCGGATGGGTTCTCACGACGGCGGCAGGCGGGGTCTTCACCGTTGCCGACGACTGGTCCACACACCGGGCCATCCTTCTGGACCTGACTCGCGACGGCTGGCCCACGTACCCGGTCGACTACCTGAACGACTCGCCGCCGCTGCTCCGCTACTACCCGGGCTGGCACCTGGTCCCGGTTCTGCTGGGGCGGTGGTTGGGACCCGCGACGCTCAACTGGGCGGTGCCGTTGTGGACATGGTGCGGCGCGACCTTGGTCGTGCTGCTGTTCGCTCGCGGACTGTCCGCGTTGCGGGCGGCGCTGGCCGCCGTCGCCGTCCTGGCGCTCTTCAGCGGCATGGACGTGGTTGAACTGGTACTGCGCGAAGGCATGCCCGACGCCGCGCACATGCTTCTCGACAGGATCGACCCGGAGTGGGTCCCGCCTGCCGGGCAGGAAAGACGGCTCGAGTTCGTGCGAACGTCGGCCAGCCCCATGGCGCTGGAGTACCAGTCGCACCACCTGACGCTCTCGAGTACGCCGCATCACTTCCTTCCGGCGTGTTTGGGCACGCTGCTCATGCTTCGGCTTCGCGAGCGCCGCCGCTTCCTGGGCGCGAGCGGCATCGTCCTCGCCTGCTGTCTCCTCTGGTCTCCGCTCCTTGCCACGGGCCTGCTGCCGCTGGCCGCGGCCATGCTGGTCAAGAACCCGAGTGCGCGGCACGCGGCAAGTTGGCGGAACGTCTTCGTGGCCGTGCCGCTGGCCGCGCTGATCGCCCTTTACATGACCAGCGGCCACATTGACTTCGAGCGCGGCTGGCTCTGGGAGCTGTACGACGACCGGATCCGCATGGCGATCGACGTCCTCCTGCTCTACACAACCGAATTCATGGTGCTCGCGATACTGCTATGGCGCCTGGACCCCCGAGTCGTCCGTGACCCGACGTTCTCGACCACAATTGCCATGTTGCTGGTTGCGCCTTGGTACTGGTACGGAGCCTCGCGGCTCAGCGAGTGGAGCATCAGGTTCACGATCCCGGCGCTGGTGATGCTCGCCCACTACGCGGCGTGCGCCGTCGCCGCTCGGCCGCCGGGCAACCTTGCATGTGCCCGGCCGGCCTACCGCGCGCTCTTGGCGGTGCTGGCCGTCGGCGCCGTCACAACCGTGTGGGAAATGGGCACCGTGATGCACAACCCCACGCTCCAGCCGTACGAGACTCTCGGCCATTCTCTTCTGACCCACACGACCTCTCTGACGACGCGCCAGAAGAGCACCTATGCGGTTCGCCCGGAGCTGCGCACACTGCTGCGCGACCGCGATCCGGGCGAGAACGAAGACAAGAAGGGCGCGCTGCTGATCCGCTCGGCCTGGGACGTGTACTTGCGCAACAACCATCTCGTCTACGTGAAGAAGCAAGGGTGCCGTAGCGGCGACGGGCAAGCCGCGACGCGCTTCTACGTCGATCTCCACCCCGCGGACCCGCAAGCGCTTCCCGCCGGTCCGGCCGACGCCGGCCGCGAACGAGTCGCCGTTGGCTTGGTTCCCTGGCGGCATCGCAAGGAGGGTGGCGGATGCGTGATCCCGGTCCAGCTGCCGAGCTACGATATCGCCCGGATCAGGACGGGCCAGATCGCCGCGGACGGGCACGCCATCTGGGAAGCCGAGGCACACCTGACGTCGACTCCGCCGTCGCAACCGAGGCGATGACTCGTCGCGACGCCGGCGACGGTCGGCAGTTGTTCAGCGGCGCTTCGGGCGGTGTGGTGACGGAGTCCCGCGAGCTGCCTTTGGTGCACCGGCTGGCGATGGCCTACCTGCTGGCGCCGGTGGCGGTGTGGCTGCTGGGGTGGTTCCACTGGTGGACGGGCGTGCCCGCCACGGCGCTGCTTGCGGCCGGCGCGTGGAAGGCGCTGTCGGGCTCTTGGCGCCCGCGCCGGCCTTCCCGCGCCACGGTCGTGCTGGTGCTTGCGGCCGGCGCGTGGGTTCTCACGACGCCGGCAGGCGGGGTCTTCACCGTTGCCGACGACTGGTCCACGCACCGGGCCACCCTTCTGGACCTGACCCGGGGCGGATGGCCCACGTACCCGGTCGACTACCTGCACGACCCGCCGCCGTTGCTGCGCTACTACCTGGGCTGGCACATGGTCCCGGTTCTGCTGGGGCGGTGGCTGGGACCCGCGGCACTCAACTGGGCGGTGCCCTTGTGGACGTGGTGCGGCACGGCCCTGGTCGTGCTGCTCTTCGCACGCGGCCTGCCCACGCTGCGGGCGGCGCTGCTGGCCGTCGCCGTCCTGGTGTTCTTCAGCGGCATGGACATAGTGGAGATGATGCTGCGCCAGGGCGTTCCCGACTTCGCGCACATGCTCCGCGACAAGATCGACCCGGACTGGGTCTGGCCACAAGGACAGAACCGAAACCGACTGCTCGATTTCGTGCAAACGTCGGCCAGCCCGATGCTGCTCGAGTACCAGACGTACAACCGGACTCTCACGCTTACGCCGCAGCACTTCCTTCCGGCGGGCTTGGCCACGCTGCTCATGCTCCGGCTTCGCGAGCGCCGCCGCTTCTTGGAGGCGAGCGGCGTGGTCCTCGCCTGCTGCCTCTTCTGGTCGCCGCTGCTCGCCACGGGCCTGCTGCCGCTGGCCGCGGCGATGCTGGCGAAGAACCCGAACGCTCGTCGCGCAGCGAGCCGGCAGAACTTCTTCGTCGCCGTGCCGCTGGCCGCGCTGATCGCTTTGTACATGACCAGCGGCGCCGTCGACTTCGAGCGCGGCTGGCTCTGGGAGCTGTACGACGACCGGATTCGGCTGGCGGCCGATGTCCTGCTGCTCTACGCGGCCGAGTTCGCGGTGCTCGCCGCGCTGCTGCTGCGGCTCGACCCCCGCGTCGTCCGGGACCCGCCGTTCGTTGCCGCCGTCGGCGCATTGCTGGTCGCGCCCTGGTACTGGTACGGACAACCGGACCTCAGCGAATGGAGCATCAGATTCACGATCCCGGCGCTGGTGGTGCTCGCCCACTACGCGGCGCGCGCCGTTGCGGCTCGGCCGCCCGACAGGCACGAGCGTTCGCGGCCAGCCTACCGCGCCCTGTTGGCGGTGCTGGCCGTCGGCGCGGTCACGGTCGTGTGGGAAATGGGACTCCAGATGTACAGACCGACGTCCAGGCCAGGCTTCCTGCCCTACGAAACCCTCGGGCACTCTCTCCTATTGGACACTGGACCCGTCGTTGAGCGCCAGAAGAGCGCCTACGCGGTTGGCCCGCATCTGCGCACACTGCTGCGTCACCGTGATCCCGGCGAGAACGAGGACAATAAGGGCGCACTGCTGATCCGTTCGGCCTGGGACGTGCATTTGCGCGACAACCAGCTCGTTTACGTAAAGCGCCGCTGCCGCCGCGGCGACGGGCAAGCCGCGACGCGCTTCTACGTCGATTTCCACCCGGCGGACCCGCAAGCGCTTCCCGCCGGTTCGGCCGGCGCCGGCCACGAACGACATGCCTTCCGCCTGATCACGTGGCGGCACCACTACAAGGAAGGCGGCGGATGCGTGATCCCTGTGCAGTTGCCGAGCTACGACATCGTCCGGATCAGGACGGGCCAGATCGCAGCGGACGGGCACGCCATCTGGGAAGCCGAAGCGCATCTGCGTCCGCGCTGAACGCATCGGAGACCGCGGGGAGGCGCGGCGCATGCCCAACGCCGATTGACGCCCCGGCCAGCCATTCTCAGCCGGAGCGGAGCCGACGCAGCAGGTCGGCCGAGAGCGAGGCGGAGGAGAGTTCGCCGTCGATGATCCCGGCCAGCTCCTCTTCGCGTCGCCAGTGGGCCTCCAGTTCCGCCAGCTCCATCTCGAGCAAGCGACGCTCGTGTTCCTCGTGGACGGCGATCTCCATGGCCACGGCACCCGTCCGTCCCATGTCGGGGATCGTCTTCCCGTCGCCCAAGATGCGCGCCGGCAGCTTGGCGGGGCCGCCGGCCACTTCGACCAGCCGGGCCGCACTCTCGACGCGCCGGGCCGGGGCGCCGGCGAAGTGATGGTAGGCCAGAGCTTGGCGCAAGACGCGAGCGCCTTCCGGCCGGGACAACAGCATCCCGGCGCCGGGACGCCCTCGACACGCCGGACAGGTCACGGTCACCTCGGGCGCGCACCCACCCGGACTTACCAGCAAGCGGTTCAGCCAAGCGAACCGGACCTCGGACAGGGAACGCCCGCAACGCGCGCATTGGCCCCGGCCTCGCCACGCCGCGGAACCGAACCGGACCCAGCGAGCGCTTCGGGTTGCCAGTTTGGGGGCGTAGTTCCACGCCAGCCATGCGCCGAAGAAGCTCATGCCGCCGGTGGCCCACGAGCCCGCAACGACGCCGGCTGCAGTGACGGTTCCGACCGCCGCCATCTTCCGATAGCGCTTCCGACGAAGCCGCAGCTCCTGGCCGTAGCGCCACCAAGCTTCTTCCTGGAGCTGCGCCCGGCCCACGCGAACGACCTCCAGGCTCCGCGCCCGCAACAGCCCCACGTTGGCGGTCTGGGACAGGAGCCGCCCGTGGTCCCGGACCAGCCGTTCCAGTTCGTCCAGCGCCTCCCACCGCGACTCCAGGGGCGCCAAGGACCATCGTTGGCACGCCCCGCACACGACCCAAAGGCGGCCCCGCTCTGGATCGAAGGCGACCCGCCGCCCCAGGCTCAAGTGCGTCAAGTCCTCGTTCCGGGGAAACGCGGCGGCGCACACGAGGCATCGTCGATACGTGACGCTTGGCTCCTTCGAGTTGTCCTGCTTCAACGGCTTGCCTTTGACGAACCAAACTACCCCATGCCGTTGCCGTCCGTCCCGCGCAGCGGTAGCTTCAGGTCCGTGATGTCTATGAAACCGTCGGGCCGTCGCGTCTTGGGAGTCGTCCCCGCCCGCATCGGTTCTACCCGTCTTCCACGCAAGCCGTTGCGCCCGCTTCTGGGGGTACCGCTCGTCGTCCGGGTGTGGAGGCGTGCCCGCGCCATGAACGTCTTGGACGATGTGGTGGTTGCCACCGACTCGGAAGAAGTCGCCGGCGCCTGCCGTCGAGAGGGCGCCCGCGTCGTCATGACCTCGACGGCCCATCCGTCGGGCAGCGACCGGGCTTGGGAAGCGGCCCGGCACATGGGAAGCGCGTTCGGCATCGTCGTGAACGTCCAGGGCGACGAGCCCTTGGTCGCAGCGGAAGCGGTGGAAGGCGCCGTCGCCATGGCCCAAGCCGGCTTCGACATCGGCACCTGCGCCGCCCCGCTGCGCGGAGCCGCCGAGCTGGCCGACCCGTCGGTGGTCAAGGTCGCGCGGACGGGGAAGGGCGCCGCCCTGTACTTTTCTCGGTCGCCGATCCCCTTTCGGCGACAAGGCTTCGGGCCGGCACACGACTGGTCTTCGGGCCCGCACCTTCGCCACGTGGGCGTCTACGCCTACCGGCGATGTGCGTTGGAGCGCTGGGCGTCGCTGGGACCGTCGCCCTTGGAAGCGGAAGAGGGGCTGGAGCAACTCCGGGCCCTGGAGAACGGAATGACGATCGGCGTGGCGCTGGTGCCCGAGGCCGGCGGAGGCGTCGACACGCCGGAGGACCTGGCAGCCATGGAAGACCGACTGCGGGCGGCGGCCGCGCCGGCATGAATTCGACGACGCCCGGCCTGGCCCCCCGAACCCGCTACGTCTTCGTCACCGGCGGCGTCGTCTCTTCCCTGGGCAAGGGGATCGCGGCGGCGTCCCTGGGGCTGCTGCTGAAGGAGCGCGGCCTGCGCGTCACCCTCCAGAAGCTGGACCCCTACATCAACGTGGACCCGGGCACGCTGTCGCCCTTCCAGCACGGTGAGGTCTTCGTCACCGAGGACGGCGCCGAGACCGACTTGGACCTGGGCCACTACGAACGCTTCATCGACGCCAACCTGCACCAAGCCAACAACACGACCACCGGCCGCATCTACCGCGCCGTCATCGAGCGCGAGCGCAGGGGCGACTACCTGGGGCGCACGGTTCAGGTGATCCCCCACATCACCGACGAGATCAAGCGCAGCGTAGCCGTCCTGTCCGAGGGGCACGACGTGGTGATCACCGAGGTGGGCGGCACAGTGGGCGACATCGAGAGCCTGCCGTTCCTGGAGGCGATCCGTCAGTTCCGACAAGAGGTCGGGCCGGCGAACGTCGTCCACGTGCACCTGACCCTGGTGCCCTACATCGGGGCCGCCGGCGAACTCAAGACCAAGCCGACCCAGCACTCGGTTCGTGAACTCATGCAGACGGGCATCCAGCCCTCGGTGCTGATCTGCCGCACCGAGCACCCGTTGGACGCCGGCAGCAAGGCCAAGATCGCGAGCTTCACGAACGTGGACCCGGCGGGCGTCGTGGAGGCGCGCGATGTCGAGACGATCTACGAGGTGCCGCTCGAGTTTCGCCGCCAGCGTCTGGACGACTTCGTCCTGTCATGCTTCGGGATCGAGGCGCCGGCGCCCGAATTGGCTACCTGGGCGCGGATCGTGGAGCGGATCAAGGCGCCGTCCAGCGGCGTCGCGCGCATCGCCGTGGTGGGGAAGTACACCGAGCTGGTGGACGCCTACAAGTCGGTCCAGCAGGCGTTGATCCACGGCGGCGTCGAGAACGACGCGGAGGTCGAGATCAGCTGGATCAGGAGCGAGGCGCTGGAAGGGGAAATCGCCCCCGAGTTTCTGGCGGCGTACGACGGCCTGCTGGTGCCCGGCGGCTTCGGAGACCGGGGCATCGAGGGCATGGTGGCTGCGATCGGCTGGGCCAGAGAGAACGGGCTGCCGTTCCTGGGGATCTGCCTGGGCCTGCAGTGCGCCGTCATCGAGTTCGCCCGCAGCGTCTGCGGCTTGGCGGGCGCCAACTCGTTCGAGTTCGACACGGCGTCGCCGCATCCGGTCATCTGCCTCATGGACGAGCAGCGCAACGTGACGACCAAGGGCGGCACCATGAGGCTGGGCTCCTACGACGCCCGACTTTTGGCCGGCTCGCGGTCGGCCGTGGTGTACGGCGCCGAGCGCGTCCAGGAGCGGCACCGCCACCGCTACGAGGTCAACAACGACTACCGACCGACGTTGGAGGCCGGCGGCATCGTGTTCTCCGCAACCTCGCCGGACGGCAAGCTGGTGGAGATGGTGGAGTTGCCGGACCACCCGTGGTTCGTGGCGGGCCAGTTCCACCCCGAGCTCAAGAGTCGGCCTACGCGGGCGCACCCGCTCTTCGCGTCGTTCGTGGCGGCGGCCGCGGCTCGACAAGCCGGCGAGCGACGTGCCGAAGCGCAGCCCGCCGGAAAGCGGCAACCTGCCGAAGAGCGGCTTGTCGGAGAGCGCGAACTCGCCGCGGGCGCGGCCCCGACCGGGGGCGTAGCGGCGGTGGTCGCGGCCGAGGGGGCGTGACCGGGGTGTTCGCGATCGGGTCGTTCGTCCTGTTGGCGGGTCCGTGCGCCCTGGAGGACGAAGCGCTCAACGTGACCGTGGCCAAGGGCGTGCAGGCGGCCGCCAGCGCCGTCGGGATGCCGGCGATCTTCAAGGCGTCGTTCGACAAGGCCAACCGCTCGCGGCTGGGCTCGCCCCGGGGGCCTGGGCTGGAACGGGGGCTGGCGCTGCTCCGCGCCGTCAAGGAGGAGACGGGGATGCCCGTGGTCACCGACGTCCACGAGGCGGGACAGGCCGCGCGCGTCGCGGAGGTGGCCGACGTGATCCAGGTGCCGGCCTTTCTGTGCCGCCAGACCGACCTGCTGGCTGCGGCGGGCGCCACGGGCCGGGCCGTCAATGTCAAGAAGGGGCAGTGGATGTCTCCCGAGGCGATGGCCGGCGCGGTCGAGAAGGTGCGCTCGGGCGGCGACGGTCCCGTGGCGGTCACCGAGCGCGGATCGGCGTTCGGCTACAGCGACTTGGTGGTGGACATGCGGGCCTTCGCCCGGGTTCGCCGCGCCGCCGACGCGCCCGTGATCTTTGACGGCACGCATTCGGTGCAGAGGCCCGGACTGGGAAAGGACGGCTCTTCGGGCGGTTCGCCGGAGCACGTCGCCGCCCTGGTGCGGGCCGCCGTGGCCGCCGGCTGCGACGGGCTGTTCCTGGAAGTGCACCCAAACCCGGCGTCGGCGCCCTCGGACGGCGCGAACATGCTGTCCCTGGACGCGCTGCCGCCCCTCTTGCATCAAGCGAACGCGATCCGCGCGACACTAGGAGCCTCGTAGCGATGGAGATGCCTCAAGCAACGGCGCAGCGAGTGCGCCTCGTCATACTGGACGTGGACGGCGTCATGACCGACGGCGGTCTCTACATCGGGGCCGCGGACGACGGCAGCTCCGTCGAACTCAAGAAGTTTCACGTGGAGGACGGCATCGCGGTGCGCATGATGAAGCGAGCCGGACTGCACGTGGCCATCGTGTCCGGAAGAGTGTCGGCCGCCACCGACATCCGGGCTGCCGAGCTGGGAATCTCGGACGTCTATCAGGACAGGAACACGCACAAGATGCCCTGGGTGGAGAAGATCTTGACCGACCTCGGCATGGACTGGCCGGAAACGGCGCTTCTGGGCGACGATCTGGCCGACCTTCCCGTGCTGCGGAAGGTGGGTCTGCCGGCGACCGTGGCCAACGGCGTGCCCGAGGTGCGGGCCGCAGCGGTCTGGCAGAGCGGCCGCAAGGGCGGCGACGGGGCCGTTCGCGAGTTCGCGGAAGCCTTGCTGAAAGCGCGGGGGCAGTGGGATGAGCTGGTCGGCCAGTACTGTCGCGAACGCGGCGGCTGATCCGGGCGCGCCCCCGCCCAGGCCTGCGCCGTCCCGGGCCCTGGAGGAAGGGCGTCGCGTGCTGCGGATGGAGGCGGAGGCCGTGGCGGCGCTGGCCGACCGACTGGACGACCAGTTCCTGCGTTCGGTGGAGCTGGTGGCTTCGTGCCGGGGCAGGGCGGTGGCGTCGGGGATCGGCAAGTCGGGACTGGTCGCTCGGAAGGTTGCGGCCACGCTGACCTCTACCGGCACGCCGGCGGTGTTCCTGCATCCGGTGGAGGGACTCCACGGCGACCTGGGGATCGTGGACCCTTTGGACGTGATGATCCTGGTCACGAAGAGCGGCGCCACGGCGGAACTGGACGCCCTGGCGACCTTCGCAAAGGCGAAGGGGGTGCCGGTGGTGGTGCTCGCGGGCGACCCGGCCTCTCCCCTGGCCCGGCGGGCGGACGCGGTGCTGGACTGCGGCGCGGGGCCGGAGGCGTGTCCGATGGGCTTGGCGCCGACCACCTCGTCCACGGCGGCGCTGGCCATGGGCGACGCCCTTGCCGTGGCCGTCCTGGACCGACGCGGCTTCGGCGCGGAGGACTTTGCCCGCCTCCATCCGGGCGGCTCGCTTGGACGGCGCCTCACCTTGCGCGTGGCAGACGTCATGGAGTCGCAGGACTATCCCGCCGTGCCGCCCGCGACGCCTGCCCGGGACGTGATCGTGCCGCTGGCCCGGATGCGCGGGACCGTGCCCGTCGTCGGGTCGGACCGGCAGGTCGAGGGCGTCGTGACGGCCGGCGACCTGACTCGGCTCATGGAGCGCGCGGAGGACTTTTTGGACGCGCCGGTGTCGCGGTTCATGACCCGCTCGCCCAAGACCTCCACGCCCGGAGAGCTGGGAGCCGCAGCCGTGCGGCGCATGGAGAGGCACGGGATCATGGCGATGCCGGTGGTGGACGGGAGCGCCGGGCTGGTCGGCGTCGTGCACCTTCACGACCTGCTGCGGTCGGGGGCCGTGTGACGCGGACCGGTCGCCGGCGCCGGGGGGCGGCAGCAGCGGCGGCGTGTGCGCTTGCGTTCGCGGGCGGCTGCACCGCGCCACCCAGCGAGCCGTCGTCCGCCGAGCCCGAGGCCGCGCCCGCCGATCACACGACGGTGCAGGTCGAGCGCTACTTCTCGCGGGACGGCGTCATGCAGGCCAAGCTCGAGGCCGACACCCTCCTCATGTGGGACGACTCCGCCCACGCACGCCTCAAGGGGCTGGTTCTGGAGGTGTACAACCAAGGCGGGGGACGGCGAGCGCGGATCACGGCCGACGAGGGACGGATGGGCACCATGACGACCGACGAGCTTCGGGCAACCGGAAACGCCGTGCTGTCGATCCCTTCGGAGGACCGCGAAGTGCGCAGCGCCGAGCTTTGGTTCGCCATCGAACGCGACTCCGTCTGGAGCGATTCGTCCGTCGTCATGCTGTACCAAGGCTGTCGCGTGGAAGGCGACGGATTCGGAAGCGACTTGGCCTTCGACAACTTGGTGATCCGCGGCACGAGGGCCGACGAGTGTTCGGGGCGTTGAGGCCGGAGGCGGAGAGCCGGTGGCGGTGGCGGGCGCCGGCGCGGCTGGGCGTGTTGCTGGCTGCTTCGGCGGCGTGGGCGTTCGCCTTGGCCGCTTCGGCTTCGCCCGCGGCCGGGCAGACCGGGTGCCGGCTTCACCGAGTGGGCGGCTACTCCCAAAGCCGCCGAGCCGGAGGCGACATGTACAACCACTTCGCTTCCGGCGGCGTGGACTACCGGTGCAACGGCGGCGTTCGCGTCTCGGCCGACTCGGTTGCCGGCTTCCAGTCCAACAAGTCGTTGCAGCTGTTCGGAAACGTGCGGTTCCAGGACCCGGAGATCGTGCTGGAGGCGGGGCGGGCGTACTACTTCGACAACATTCGGCAGCTGCAGGCGTTCGAAGGCCCCAGGGTCACGTACCGGAGCAACGGCACCGTTGTCGCGGGCGACCAGCTGATCTACGACCTGCAGTCGGAGTTCCGGCCCCTGGACGAGATGCTCGTCTACGGGGGGCAGCCGCACGCTACCGTCTTCGCCACGGCGGCCGCGAGCGCCCCCAAGTCGGACGAAGCCGAACCAGTCGAGGCACCCGCCCAGCCCATAGAACCGACCGAGCCGTCCACCGAGGCGCCGGAAGCCGACCCGCCGGACGAGCCGGTCGTCTTGTCGCCCTACGAAATCGACGCGGAGCGCTTTCGCATCCGGGGGCGTCGCTTCTTTGACGCCCATGGCGAGGTTGTCGTCCTGCGCGACTCCCTCCGGGCCGAGGGCGACTCCCTGTCCTACGACCAGCAGTCGGGCGCCATGTCCATGTTCGGAGAGCCGCGAGTCCACGACGGCCGCTTCGATTTGGCAGCGGAGACCGTCTCGCTGACCCCGTACGCCGACGGTGCCGAAACGATCCTGGCTCGGGGCGGGGCGCGCCTGGACGGGGCGGCGGTGGCCATGCGCGCCCCTGCGATCGCCCTGTACCTGCAGTCGGGCGCCCTGTCGCGTTTGGTGGCGCTGCGCGCGGTTCCGCTTCCCGAGGCGCCGGGCCCCGACACGGCCGGCATCAGCCCCGGCGACGCGCGGCGGCTGCAGACGCTGCAGGCGGTCGCCAACCAGGAGGCGGACTCGGCGACGGCCGCGGTCTCCGATTCCGTCTCGCGGCCGCGGGCGTTCGCGGACGACTTCGCGCTGGAGGCCGACTCCATCGACGTGGCGTCGCCGGAACAGGTCCTGGAGACCGTCGTTGCGGTGGGCGACGCCAGGGCCGTGGCCACCGGGAACGACTCACTGAACGCCGAAAGCACGCCCGAGGTTGCACGCAACGATTGGATGGAGGGCGACACGATCGTCGCCGGGTTCGCACGGGCCAGTCCCGGCACTCCCGGCGACCCGGCCGCGTCCGGCGCGCAAGCGGGAACCGGCGCCCAGGGTCGCGTGCTCCTCGAATCCCTGACAGCCGCCGGCAACGCCCGCAGCCTCTATCGGTTGCCGTCTTCGGACACGAGCCGAGCCGAGCCGGGCGGCGCCCCGGCCGTGCACTTGGCCTTGGGACAGCGGATCACGATGTACCTGGAAGAGGGCGAAGTGGTGCGAATGCACGTCGAGGGCCAAACGGAAGGCTACCACTTCGAGCCGCTCCCGTCGGGCACGCCGCCGGACTCCGCGACTGCGACCACGCCCTCGGCAGACTCCGCCGCCGCGCCGGCCCGACCGCCCTCGGCAGACTCCGCCGCGGCCGCGCCGCCCCGACCGGATTCCGCCTCGGCGCCGAAGTCCAGGCAGGAAGCGCAGAAGTGAACGCCCCCGCCGCCGCGTCCAACGGCGCACCGTCCAGCGACCCCGGCGCGGTGCTTCGAGGCGTTCAGCTGACCAAGGTGTACCGCAAGCGTCGGGTCGTGTCGGACGTGGACATCCGCGTTCGGCAACGAGAGATAGTGGGGCTGCTGGGGCCCAACGGGGCGGGGAAGACCACCACGTTCTACATGCTCGTGGGCCTGATCGCCCCCGACGGAGGCCGGGTCTTCCTGGACGATGCCGAGCTGACGCCGGTTCCCATGTACAAGAGAGCCAGGATGGGCGTGGGCTATCTAGCCCAGGAGCCGTCCGTGTTCCGAAAGCTGACGGTGGCCCAGAACGTCATGGCGATCCTGGAAACTCTGGGCCTGAACCGCAAGGAAAGGGCGCAAAGGCTGGAAGAGCTCCTGACCGAACTCTCCATTGCCCACCTTCGGAACGCGAAGGCATATTCTCTTTCCGGCGGTGAGCGGCGGCGGGTGGAGATCACCCGCGCCCTGGTGCAGCAACCCAAGTTCATGTTGCTGGACGAGCCCTTCGCCGGCATCGATCCCATCGCGGTCAACGACATCCAAGAGATCGTTTCCCAGCTTCGCACGAGGGACATCGGCGTGATCATCTCCGACCACAACGTGGAACAGACGCTGGAGATCGTCGACCGCGCCTACATCATGTACGAGGGCCGCATCCGCATCGGCGGCACGGTTCCCGAGCTCGTCTGGAACGACGAGATCGCCAACCTGTACTTGGGTCCGTCCCTCACCGCGCGCATGCGGTCCAGGTTCCCGCCGCCCTAGTGAAGATCAAGGCCGGGTCGCCCAGCGGGAAGGGAAGGTCGTCGGCGCAAGCCCTGATCCGGGGCGAGCACCGGCAAACCGGCGCAACCAACCCCCGCCTTTACGAGGCGATGGAGATGTTCGACATGGGCCGCGCCGAACTGGCGGTTCACCTGCAGGAACAAATGTACGCCAACCCGTGCCTGGAGCTGTGGGAGGCCGACGAGGAGTACGAGGCCGGAGAGGACGACGAGGAAGAGCGCGAGGACGAGTTCGACGCCGAGGACGACTTTGCCGAAGACGAATTCGCCGAGGACCGGGACGACATGGAAGGCGATTCCGAGGCGGAGTTCGACTGGGAAGAGGTCATCCGAGGCGACTTCGACCCCGGCGGCGCACGCGCCGGCTACGAGCCCATGGACTACGCCGAATCGGCGGTGCCGGTCGTGCCCGACCTGTACGATCGACTGGAGGGCCAGCTGGCCCTGTCGTCCCTGCGTCCCGAGATCGCGGCGGCGGCCATGGAGATCGTGGGGAACCTGGACGACGACGGACGGCTGTCGTGCACCCTGGAAGACGTGGCCGACAGCATGGGCGTGGGCGACGTCTCCATCTTGGAAGAGGCGCTCGCGGTGGTGCAGGGCCTGGACCCCCCGGGCGTAGGCGCCCGCAGCCTGCGCGAGTGCCTGGCGATTCAGCTGCGGCGGGCGGGTCGCGAAGCGTCTCTTGCGTACCGACTTGTGGTGGAGCACTTCGACGACCTGGCGAACCACAGGTGGATCGACATCTCCAAGTCGCTGTCGGTCTCCCAGGAGCAGCTTCAGAGCGCGAAGGACGAAATCGGAGAGCTGGACCCCAGGCCCGGCCGCGCGATGTCCGCCGCCCCGGCGCAGTACGTCGTCCCCGACTTGATCGTCGAGAAGGTGGAGGGACGGTACGTGGTGTCGTCCAACGAACGCGGCATGCCGCGCCTCCGCGTGTCGCCCACCTACAAGGACGTCGTCGAGGCGGGGAAGTTCACGGGAGAGAACAAGAAGTTCATCCTGGACCGCATGAACGCGGCCAAGTGGCTGCTGGACACGCTGGAACAGCGCCGCGAGAACATGCTGGCCGTCATGCGCTTCATCATCGACACGCAGCAGGACTTCTTCGAACGGGGGCCCGAGTTTCTCCAGCCGCTCACGCTTCGCACGGTGGCGCAGGAAGTGGGCATCGCCGAGTCCACGGCATCCCGGCTGACCAGCAAGAAGTACGTTCAGACTCCACGCGGCGTCTTCCGACTTCGGTACTTCTTCTCGCGGGGCATCGCCTCGGAGGACGGAGAGGTGTCCACGCACGCGGTGAAGGCCAAGATCCAGAGCTTGGTGGACAGCGAAGACCCGGGACGTCCGCTGACCGATCAAGCGATCGTGGAGCTTCTGCGGCACGAGGGGACGCAGGTCGCGCGCCGCACCGTCGCCAAGTACCGAACCGAACTTCAAATCCCCGTGGCCCGGGCGCGAAGGCGCTACTGAGGTTGGCAAGCGCTCCAAGGGCCGGCGCCGGCTCCCCGACTCCCGGCGCCTACCGGGACTTCGCCCTGGTCGTCCCGGCCTACGACGAGGCGCCCAACGTCCCCAGGCTGATCCGGGAGCTGCGTTCCACCTTCGAGGAACACAGCCTGTCGGGCGAGGTCCTGATCGTGGACGACGGTTCCGCCGACGGAACGGGAGACTTGGCCGAGGCCGAAGCCGGCGGATGGGACCGGTTGCGCGTGCTTCGCCATCCCTCCAATCGGGGCAAGACCGAGGCTCTTCTGACCGCCGCCGAGGCCACCGACAAGGCGTACCTGGTCCTGTTCGACGCGGACCTCCAGCACCTCCCCAAGGAAGTCCCGCGCTTCCTGGACAAGCTCGAAGAGGGATGGGACATCGTGACCGGGCGCAAGGTGGGCGCGTACGACAAGCGCGTCGTCTCTTCGACGTACAATGCGCTGAGCCGGAAGATGTTCCAAGTGCCCGTGAGCGACCTCAACTCCATGAAGGCGTTTCGGGCCGACGTGCTGAAGGCCGTTCGGCTTCGTCACGACTGGCACCGCTTCTTCGTGGTGTCGGCCCATATGAAGGGATACCGCGTCACGGAGATCGACATCGACCTGCACCCCAGACGCGCGGGGAAGTCCAAGTATTCCGGCGTCCGCCGCATCGTGGGCGGGGTACTGGACCTGCTGGCCGTGTGGTTCCAGTTCAAGGTGTCGAACCGCCCGCTCGTGGCCTTCGGCGTGCCGGGGCTGGTGCTGATGGCGGTGGCGGGCTTGGTCGGGGCGGCGGCGTTCTACGGGCGCCTGGTGGCCGGCCAAGGGTTTCGGCCGCTGCTCTACTTGGTCATGCTCCTGACGACCCTGGGCGCGCTCTGCTTCCTGGCCGGGTTCCTGGCGGAGATGATCGCCTCCGTGCGAGATGAGGTGGAGGCGCTTCGCAAGTCGAGCTCCGGCTCGTCGAGCTCCGACCCGGCAGGGTAGGGGAGCGACCGCTCGGACGGGGCGCCCCCGGCCCGGCCTCTGCGCAACCATGTGCTCGCCCAGGATGCTTTCGGTAATCGGGACCCGCCCCGAGGCGGTCAAGATGGCGCCGGTGATCCGGGCGATCGAGGACCGCGGCGGCGCCGATCACCGGGTCGTACTGACGGGACAGCATGCGGAGATCGTGGACCCGGTGCTGTCGGCGTTCGCCATCGAGCCCGACTACGACCTCGATCTCATGAGGCCAGGGCAGAGTCTGCACGACGTGGGCCGGGCCTGCCTGGACGGACTGAAGGACGTGGCGACCGACTTTCGACCCGACGTGACGATCGTTCAGGGCGACACGGCCACGGTCTTCTTCGCGAGCGTGGCCGCCTTCTTCGAGCGTTCCGGACTGGCCCACGTCGAGGCTGGGCTGCGAAGCCGCAGGAAGTGGTCTCCCTTTCCGGAAGAGATGCTGCGGCGCATGACCGACGTGCTGGCCGACTACTGCTTCGCGCCGACGCCCGAGGCGGCCGGCAACCTGAAGCGAGAGGGCGTGCCCGCCGACCGCGTCTTCGTGACTGGCAACACGGTCGTGGATGCGCTCCGCGACATGAGAGCACGGCACCGCCGCGTCGAGAACCCGTGCGCCGCCCGCCTCGTTGCGACTTCACCTTCCCGGCGCCTGGTGCTTCTGACGGCCCACCGCCGAGAGTCGTTCGGGGCGCCGCTGAAGGGCGTGTTCGACGCCGTCAAGGCGCTGGCGTCGCGCTTCCACGACATCGACGTCCTGTACCCCGTGCATCCGAACCCACGGGTTCGGGAGCCTGCCGAAGCGGTGCTGGGCGAAGTCGAGCGCGTTCACCTGACGAGCCCCCTGTCCTACGGGGACCTGCTGGCGGTGCTGGACCGCGCCAGTCTCGTGATGACGGATTCGGGCGGCATCCAAGAAGAGGCGCCGGCGTTCGGGACGCACGCGCTCGTCCTGCGCGAAGTCACGGAACGACCAGAGGCGGTGCGCGCCGGCGTCGCCACCCTTGTCGGCACCGATCCGGTTAGGATCTTGGCCGAAGCGTCGCGTCGGCTGGACCAGCCCTGCGACGATCCGTCTCCCGCTTCCAATCCGTACGGCGACGGCAGGGCCGGCGAACGGATCGCCGACATCCTCCTGGCGGATCTGGCCGGCGTTCCCAGGGAGACGGAAGATTGGAGCAGTCCCTGAAGATCGTCGTCCACTGCGTCTACTATCCGCCCGAGGTCGGCGGACTGGAGAGCCATGTCCACTACCTCTGCCGCGGATTGGCGGAGCGGGGCCACGTCGTGACCGTCGTCACGTCCTTGTCCCGCGCGGGCCTGCCGACGCGCGAAGAGGCGGACGGCGTTCGGGTATGGCGCACGCCGCTGCCGTCTCGCACGCCGTGGGGCTGGTTCGCGCACGCCGCCGGGTCCACCGAGCGCACACGCGAGGCCGTTGCCGACGCCGACGTGGTGCACGCCCAGGCCTTTCCGTCGATCCTTCCGTGCTCGCTTGCGCTCGTGGGCCGCAGCACGCCGCTGGCGGCGACGATCCACACCTCGCACTTCCTGCGCCTTGCCGCCCGCAAGACGACCCGTTCCGCCTTGGGCGCGTTGATCCGGCGCAGCGACCACAACTTCGCGGCCAGCAACGAATTGGCGCAGGCGGTCCGGGGTTTGGGACCTTCCCTAGAGGCCGAAGTGCTCGTCAACGGCGTCGACGCCGACATCTTCCGGCCCGTGCCGCCGTCGATGCCCGCCTCCGCCGGCTCCGGTGCCCGCCGCCTGGTCGTGCCCCGGCGACTCTTCGCCAAGAACGGCGTCGAGTTCTTCGTGCGGGCCATGCCGGCGATCGTCGCCGCGGGCGCGCGGAACGAGATCAAGATCGACGCCCTGGTCGTCGGCGGCGGGCCCGAGCACGAGCGCCTGGAACGCTTGGCCGGAGAGCTGGGAGTGGGGTCGCGCATCCGCTTCCTGGGCCCCCGACCGCACGACGAGATGCCCGGCCTGCTGTGTTCCGGCGACTTGGCGGTGCTGCCGTCGCTCGTGGAGGCCACGTCCGTGGCGGCGCTGGAGTCGATGGCCTGCGGCGTGCCCGTGGCCGCGTCCAACGTGGGCGGCCTGCCGGAGATCGTGGACGACGCGGTGGGCGGGCTGTTCGAGCCGGGCGATCCGGAGGCGCTGGCGGCCAAAGTGGTCGCCCTGCTCGCGGACCCCGCTCTCCTGGAGCGCGGACGGACAGCCCGGCAGAGGGTTGCCCGACACTGGAGCAACGACCGCCTGGTGGAGCGTCATCTGGAAGCGTACCGCCGCCTGACGGGGCAGGGCAGTGGCTAGCGCCAGCAAGGCAGGGACCAAGGGAACGCTGCCCGCCCGGCAGTCCGGTGCCGGAGGCGGCGCGAGCGCCGGCGCCACGACGCCGGACACCCAGGTCCTCGTGGTGGTTCCCACGTACAACGAGCGGGAAAACTTGGTCCGGCTCGTGCCCTCGATCTTGGAGCAGGGCGAAGCCTTCCACGTGCTGGTGGTGGACGACAACTCTCCCGACGGCACTGGCCGGGCCGCCGACGAGCTGGCCAGTCGTCACGAGCGCGTGTCGGTCCTTCACCGGCCGGGCAAGCTGGGACTGGGGAAAGCGTATGCGGCCGGCTTCGCATGGGGCTTGGCGCGGCCCTTCGACCTCTTCGTGGAGATGGACGCCGACCTCTCTCACCCGCCGAAGATGCTTCCGGTGTTCCTGGAACACAGCCGGCACGCGGGCGTGGTCGTGGGTTCCCGCTACGTCGGGGGCCACGTCCGCGTGGTGGACTGGCCCGCGACCCGTCTGGCGATCAGCATCTTCGGGTCGTGGTACGCCCGAACGATCACGCGCCTTCCGGTCAAGGACGCGACCGGCGGCTTCAACGCCTTTCGGCGGGCGGTGCTGGAATCGGTCGACCTGGAGCGGATCGAGTCCACCGGCTACAGCTTTCAGATCGAACTCAAGCTGCGGGCCTGGAGAGCGGGCGCCGAGCTTCGCGAGGTGCCGTTCGTCTTCACCGAGCGCGTCAGCGGAGACTCAAAGATGTCCCAGCGCATCCTCTGGGAAGCGGCGTGGCGCGTCTGGAAGCTCCGGCTTCTCGATCTCGCCGGCAGGCTCTGAGGCCGCACCGAAAGCCCAGTGGCGCTTACCGACCTCTGCTACCGCTGTCCAGCGTGCGGTCGTCATCCCATGGACGGAAGGGGCGACCGGGCGCGATGCCGCTCCTGCGGAACCCGGGTCGCGCGGCGTCGCGGAAGGCTGTTCGTGTCGAGCACGAGTCATGGAACGCATGAAGTAGAGGCATCCAAGTTATTGCGAGACATAGAGTTGCACGACGAGTTCAGCGACGACCCATTCCGTCCCGACGCCGACTTCCGGCACTCGGCGCGGGTTTTCGTCGCGTGGCGCGACAAGGAGCGGGCGATCTGGTACAAGGGAACCTTGCGAGGGTTCTCCGAGACGATGGCGCCCGAAGCGCAGGGCACGGTCGCTGCGGATCGAGACGAGGTCCGCATCGAGGCGCCGTCCGCCGAATCGGGGCGGTGGAACTACTTGGAGCTTCGGGCGGTCCAGGCGTCTTCGTCGTCGCTTCAGCTCTCCCTTCCCGGCGACCGGCTCGTGCAGCTTCGGTTCGCGGCCGATTCGCCCCGGCGGTGGGAAGAGATGCTGCGCGCCTTGGTCCGGGACGCCTACCGACGGGCGGGCAGGGGCGCCGTGTTGGAGTTCCAGCCTCGGATCGAGACCGCGGCCCCTCGACCGGCGGACCGCCCTTGAGCGCATGCCCGAGTCCGTCGGTCGGAGCTGCATCGGCCTCGCCTTGGTACTCCTGTCTGCGGTGGGTGGGAAAGGCGCTTTCGTTCGTGTTGGTGCGCCTCGAGGTCCGCGGCCTGGAGAACGTTCCCCGATCCGGGCCGTGCTTCCTGATCGCGAACCATCAGAGCGTCCTGGACCCGGTCCTCGTGCAAGGCACCTGCGGTCGGCCCGTCCATTCCTTCACCAAGAGCGGCCAGTTCTCGTCGTCCGGTCGCTTCGTCCGCTGGCTCCTGCTCAGGGTCAACGCGATCCCGGTCCGGCGGTACCGCATCGACCCGCAGGCCGTGCGGACGGCCCTTCGCGTCTTGGAGGCGGGCGGCGTGGTGGGCATCTACCCGGAAGGCGAGCGCAGCTGGGACGGAACGCTTCAGCCTCTCCGCCGGGGAACCGTCCGCCTGATCCTCAAGGCCGGAGTCCCCGTGGTGCCCTGCGGAGTGGACGGTTCCTTCGGCGCCTGGCCGCGATGGACTCGGCGACCCTGCCGCGTTCCGGTGCGGATCCGCTTCGGCCGGCCCCTTCGCTTCGAGCGCCACGACACGCGGGCCGAGAGAGACGCGGCCCTGGACGGCGCGCTGGAACAGCTGACCGGGGTGCTGGCCCGCCTGAGCCGGCAGGACGCCCCGGACCACGGCAGTCGCCCCCAAGACGATGGCCGTCGCCGAGACGGTGGCCGCGGCCCCGCGACCCGTTGATTCCGCGCTAGCCGGGGGCGACATTTCCGGAATGTTGCGACCCGCGTTGCTCTGGATCTCGGAAAACCGGTGGTGCAGGGAATCGATGCCGCGCTACGGGTTCGTCCGCCGCGCCGTGCGCCGGTTCATGCCGGGCGAGACGTTGGACGAAGCGCTGGAAGCGGCGGAGACGCTGGAGCGCGGGGCCGGAATTCCCACCTTGGTCACCTTCTTGGGAGAGAACGTGGCCAACGCCGCCGAAGCGCAAGCCGTCGCGGACCACTACGTAGACGCGGCAGGCGTGATCGCCGCCCGGGGACTGGACGCGGAGATCTCGCTCAAGCCCACGCACCTGGGCCTGGACTTGGGCCTGGACGTGGCCGAACGCAACGTGCGCCGGGTGGCGAAGGCCGCCGCCGACTTCGGCAACCGAGTCTGGCTGGACATGGAGCAGAGCCGCTACGTGGATGCCACGCTGGACCTGTACCGAGCCGTGCAGGCCGATCACGACGACTTCGGCGTCTGCCTGCAAGCCTACCTGCACAGGACGCCCGCCGACTTGGAGTCGCTGGTGCCCGTCGGCCCCTCGGTCCGGCTCGTCAAGGGCGCCTATGCCGAGCCGCCGGAGACGGCGATTGCCGAGAAGTCTGTCGTGGACCAGGCGTTCTTCGACCTCGCGACGCGGATGCTGGCCCCGGACGCGCGCCAGGCGGGAACGCGCGCCGGCTTCGCCACCCACGACATCGCTCTGATCCGTCGTATCGAAGCCTGGGCGGCAAGCCACGACGTCGATCCGCACTCCTACGAATACCCGATGCTGTACGGCATCGGCCGAGAAGAGCAGACGCGGCTGGCGTCCGAAGACCGGAAGGTCCGCGTGCTGATCAGCTACGGCGACCACTGGTTCCCCTGGTACGTTCGGCGGCTGGCGGAGCGGCCCGCGAACGTCGGATTCGTCGTTCGCTCCATGTTCCGAGGGTAACGCCGGGCGCAGGTCGCCCATGAAGCCATGCTTGCCGTCATCGACAACTACGACTCGTTCACCTGGAACCTGGTCCAGATGCTGGGAGCGCTGGGGGGCGATCCCCAGGTCTTCCGCAACGACGCCGCGACGCCCGACGAACTGCTCAACGCCGGAATCGAACGGCTCGTCGTGTCTCCCGGACCGTGCACTCCGGCGGACGCCGGGATCAGCGTGGAGGCGATTCGACTGTTGGGGCCTCGCGTGCCGACCTTAGGCGTCTGTCTGGGGCACCAGTCGATCGGCGAGGCTTACGGCGGCCGCACGATCCGCGCCGCCCGGGCCGTCCACGGCAAGACGGCCTCGGTGGTCCACGCGGGCGACGCGCTCTTCGACGGGGTCTCGTCGCCCATGCGGGTTGCGCGCTACCATTCCCTGGTGGCTGCTCCCGACCTGCCGCCCGGCCTCGAGCCGATCGCGTGGAGCGCGGACCCGGCCGACGAAGGCGAGATTCAGGCCATGCGCCACGCGGAGCATCCCGTGTGGGGCGTTCAGTTCCACCCCGAGTCGTGGTTCACCGAGGGCGGCCGCCGCATCGTGGAGAACTTCTTGGCGTTCTAATGCACGCACCCAATGCGGTTCGCCCCCCCACTGCCCAAAGGAGCCCCATGAACATCATCGTCAGATTGGCCTTCGCAGGCGTCGCGACCACCTCTTCGCTGTTGCCGCTTGCCTGCCGACCGACCCCGCAGGGGGAGCCGCAGGTCGGGCCCGAAGCCGCCGCCCGCGTTCTGCTCGATTCGGTCATGAAGGCGCATTCCATACCCGGCCTGTCGGCGGCCGTGGGCAGGGGGGACCGCGTGTTGTGGTCGGAAGGCTTCGGCTCCGCGGACTTGACCCACGGCGTGTCGGTGACGCAACTGACCAAGTTCCGCGTCGGGAGCGTCTCCAAGCCGCTGACCGCCGCGGCGCTCGGCGTGCTGCTGGACGCCGGCCGGCTGGACCTGGACGCGCCCGTGCAGCGCTACGTGCCCTCGTTTCCGGAGAAGCGTTGGCCGGTCACGACCCGGCAGCTGGCGGGTCACCTGGCCGGCGTTCGTCACTACCGGGGCATGGAGAACTTCTCGTCCGCGCGGTATCCCACCGTGCTCTCGGGACTCGCGATCTTTCGGGACGACTCGCTTCTACACGAACCCGGCACGGCGTACGTCTACTCCAGCTACGGCTGGAACCTGATCAGCGCCGTCGTGGAAGGGGCCAGCGGCGAGCCCTTCTTGACGTACATGGACCGCGTCGTCTTCGACCCGCTCGAAATGCGGCATACCGTGGCCGGCCATACGGACAGCATCATCCCGCACCGAACTCGGTTCTACGTGGAAGGGGAAGGAGGCCAGGTCCTCAACGCGCCCCATGTGGACAACAGCTACAAGTGGGCGGGTGGAGGGTTCCTGTCCACGCCGGAAGACCTGCTGCGCTTCGCCGCCGCCCATCTGGACGCCGACTTCCTGTCGGCCGCCACGCTGGAGGTGCTCTTCGAGCCCCAGCGCTTGCGCAACGGAGACGAGACGGGCTACGGGATCGGCTGGCGGTCGAGCGTGAACAGCCGAGGCGAGCGGATCGTCTCCCACACCGGAGGCTCCGTCGGCGGGCGAACCGTGCTCACCGTGAACCGGGACACGGGCGCGATCGTGGCCGTGACGGCCAACCTCAGCGGTGCGCCCATGAGCACGGACCTCGCCGCGCGCATCGAAGACCTGTTCCGCTGACCGAGCGGTACGGGCCACGCTCCACGGAAGCCGTTTCCCGTTCAGGAAGGGGAGGCAGCGGGCCCAGACTCAACCGTGGACTGACTGGCCCGATTCCTGTTCCTTCAACTTTACATAATACATATTATACGAACTTCAAGGCGTTGCTCCGCCCAGGGATTACCTTGGCCGCCGCCGAGCGCCAGATCAACGGCGTTTTCGGCCTCGGCACGGAGTTCGGCCGACGACACACCGGATCTTCGCCAGCGTCCGGGCTCCGGGTCGCGGGTCTCCTTCCCGGGCTCCAGGTCGGTCACCGGCGTCGACCCCAGGCGCGTCCGCTCCTTCGGTCTTGGGATTCTCGGGTTCGTTCTCGGCCTCGGCCCGGAGCGCTCGACGTGTGTCGGCGGACACGCCGGGCCAATCGCGACCCGCCTTCGAAGCGGCGCGACCTTGAGCACGGCGGTGCCAAGTCTTCGCGGCCTCGACCCGAGCCGCGTGGTGTTCACGAAAGAGGCGGCTTAGACGATCCCGGTCGGTGATCAACGTGCAGTCGCATCGATCGATCTCGATCTCGAAGCCTTCAAGCACGCTGGCGAGGGCCTGCGACGCCTGGTCTTCCACGGTCTCCTCGACCGCGCGCACATCAACCGGATACTTGATGCGGTCGATCCAGGCGGTGAGTTCGACGGTGCATCGGCACATCGTCGTTGCGGAGTCGGCGATCCGCCGGTCTGCGGCATCCACGGTGGATGTGGGGTCCGCCTTAGGGAGCCCCCGGCACCGTCCGCAGCGCGACCACCTCCGCCTCGGCCCGACGCATCTCCACCAAGCCTCGGTCCGGATCGGTCTCGTCCATTCGGGCCAGGAGCCGGTCGTACAGCTCCATAGCGCCCGCGGCGTCGCCCGATTCCCAGCGAATGCGGGCCGCCGCGGCCAGGGCGTCTCTGACCTGAAAGCCTAAGCGGGACTGGTCGGCCAGGCGCAGGTACAGCGCCTCCGCAGTCTCCAGGTTGCCCGTGTCCTCCGAGATCGCCGCCAGAAGGCCCGCGGCCTGGGGGCCCAGCGGGCTGCCCATGTCCCGTGCCAGCGGCTCCAGTATCTCGGCTGCCGCTTCGCGCTCCCCCGCCTCGGCGCTGATCTGGGCAAGGGCAATCCGGGCCTCGTCGGCGGACGGCGTGCCGTCGAAGCGCTCCAAGAACAGCTCCAAGTCGGCCTGTGCCCCCGTCTGGTCCCCCGTGTCGAGCCGCTGCTGGATCTCCTCCAACTGGAGCGCCGCCCCGCTGTTCAGCGTGTTCTGGTAGCGCACGTAGTAGACGATTCCCGCCGCGATCACCGCCGCCAAGACGATCCCCAGCGTCAGGATCGGCCGGTTCCGCTGGGCCCACTGCGTGGCTTGGAGCGTGGTGGCGACGAACGCGTCTTCCTGGTCCACGGGACTCGCCGGCTTGGCCGGGCGACCGGACGGCTTGCGGTAGCTGGACATGAACGAATGGTAACCCCCGAGAGGGCACCGGTCAACGGGGGGCCCTTGGGGCGGCACCCAGTACCGAGGGAGCTCTCCTTCTCGGGGGCCGGTCTCCCCAACTCGGCATATCCCGTACCGGAATTATCTTGCGTTCCGTTGACAGCCTCCTATGTTGAACTTGTCCACCGCGGACGATCACTCCAGAGTGGTCCATCTCACGCAATCCTAGCCGTCGTGCAGAAACGCCGATGAGGCGACTCGGCCAGTCAGCTGTCAAGCACGTCGCGACTCGGCGCCGCGTCGTCGTGGCACATGTCCTTGGCATCGCCAGCGTTCTGGGTTGCACCGAACTAGATGGGCTCCCTGCTCGAGCCGAATTCGAGTTCGTCGACGTTGGCCAAGTCGTTCTTCGGCAGACCGAGAGTTCGTCACTGGTATCCGTGGACAACTTGGACATACGGGACGACGGCCTCCTCTTGATCACGGACCGCGACCAACCGGCAGTCTTGCTGTTTGATTCGTCCGGCTCTCCGATTCCCATGTCATCCCCCGCAGCAACAAGAGACGCACCCCTTTACGCATCCCCTTACGACGCCATCTTTCTGGACCGCAACCGCATTGCAGTTTCCGATTTTCCACCTCGGATCGTCGTTCTGAACATGGCGGATCACAGCGTCGACTTCTCGTTTCCACTTGATCAAGAGATATGGTCGCCACGACTTCATGCACACGATTCGGTTTTAATCGTTGAGAAGACCGATACCCATGCCCCAGGCGCTGCATTCTTCGAGTACTCGCTCGACGGCAGCATCGTGCGTGCCTTCCACCATCACGTACAACACGTGCTCGAGCTTCCAGCGTACTGGGGATCAGCCGGATACCATCACCACCTTGCCGTTGCGCCGAACCACTTCTATGTAGCGTCTTCAATGCTCTACCCGATGCATCGCTACAACGCGTCGACCCTTTCCGTTACCGAATTTGGGACAGCACCTTCGTCCTTTCGCCACCCCAGGAGACCGAGAGCCGGGGAGTTTATCGGTGCAGAACGAGCATTTCAGTTGTTTCTTCGGAGCTTTACGAAGGTCAGGTCGCTTTGGGTTGTGGGGAACAATTTCCTGATCGTCGAACATCGGGACCTGGATCCCAGCGAATTTGGCTACCAAAAGGCGTCATATCGAGCCGACATTTATGCGTTGTCAAGTCTGACCAAAGTTTCGCAAGATGTGCCATTGCCGGGCAAGATACTGTTCGCTCGCGACCATCTTGTCGTGTTGTCCAATGCTCCGCCGACCGGCGCATGGACGCTGAGCAGCCTTGCGATTCGAGAGAAGGGTAGACAGCGACCACGTCCAGACAGGTCGTCGCGATAGGGTGGGCCACGGCTTTCCGATGGCCCTTGCATTGCCAGTACTCGGAAGGGCGTCGCTGGCCGCGTGCATCTGCGGAATCGGCGGCTTGCTGGCAACCTGTGGCGGCGTGGAACATGAGGACGAGCACGGGCCAGCACAGGATTCGTCGTGCGACGTCGAGAAGCTGTTCGCCTGGGACAGCGTAGGACCGGAGGGCATCGCTTCCGGCGGAGAACCGTTCTTTCGGATCGCCGGCGTGTCCCAGGTGGGCGCCTACGTGGCAGTCGTCGAAAGGGATCCGCCGGCCCTGAGGTACTTCGACGGAAACGGCCACACCGTCTACGAGGCTCGCGGAGGCGAGGGACCGGGCGAGTACGTCAGGCCCACCGACATGACACGGATCAAGGGCGACTCGCTGTTCGTGTACGATTCCGGCCTTCAGCGAGTTACGGTGCTCGGGGCCGACGAGCCGTGGGTCGGTCGCTTGGTTCGGCTGCGCGGCGGAGGGGACTTCGCACCATACGTTGGAGGCGCACTGCCCGGCCCGGGCGGGATCGTCGGAGTGGGCGGGATGGTCACGTCGCTCGACGGCTTTCGACCCGGCGCGTTCCGCCCGGACCTTCCCCTGCTCTTCTTTGACGACGAAGGTGCGTTCGTTCGCAAGATCGGCGTGATTCCCTCGGGGACGCACATTCACGTTGGCCGCGGCCCCAAGTTCGTGAGGCCCTTGCTGCCTTTGGCGAGCGTCTTGGCGACCACGGACTCGTTTGTCGTCGTCGGGACGGGCGGCAAGCCGGACTTGGCGGCCCTGGACAGCGCAGGGCGCAGGAGGACCTTTCGTCGTGGAGCAGAGCCTTCGGTTCTGACGGACGACGACGTGGACGAGATCATGGCAGTCCGGAGCGAAGAGACCGGGCGACCCGACATCGTCGAGGCTTCCGTCGAGATCGCCGGGCGCCCCGCCACCCTCCCGCCCTATCAGGGCTTGGTGGCGGCCGAGAACGGTTGGCTGTGGCTGGGCGACTACCCGGACCCACGGCGGCCCTCCCGCCGTTGGAAGGCGATCGGCCCCGGGGGCACCATCGTGGCCGAGGCCAACTTTCCGCGAGACTTCGATATGACCGACCTGCGGGGACGACCGGGCCGTTGGGACTGTCACGAACACCCTGGGCGAGGAGTGGGTGGAGGGCTATCGGGTAACCTGCGACGTGGAAGAGCGAAGTCGATGAGACGAACCGAGGCGAGGACCGGGCTGCTTGCTTGCGGTGCTTCCGTGCATCCGGCCCTTGCCGCTCGTTTGGGATTGAGTTCCGATCCCGACAGTCTCATCTTGATTGTCGCCAGGGTCTCATTCTGATTGTCGCTCTACAGTCGGGACCATAGTGCAGGACGCCCAGGGCGTGACAGTCGCAAGCGTGGAGGTCGCGTGGTAGTCGACTAGTAGGCCGTGTCCAATTCGGCACTGATGTGATAAGCGAGCAACATCATGGTTTCTGCTAGCTCTTCTGCTAGATCTTCCTTTAACGTCCTAGCCTCGTTGGTATCGGCGCCTGTGACGACATTGAGCAAGGCTTCTCGGGCTTGACCCAGGACGGTGATCCACCGAGTTGCCGTTTCGATTGGGTCGGGGTTGCGACGGCGGAATATTACAAAATACCACCGCCAATGACGCCCGTTGTTTGGCGTCCATAGCTGGACGAGTCCTCGAAGCCGGCGGAATCTTGGGGGCAGAGGGCGCAGGGCCCAGTCGTACAGCGGGTTCTTGACGAATCTTGGGGTAAAGATGTACAGGAACCCCTGAAAGGCGGTTATAAGCTCGAATAAGGCCTTTCGGGCTTGCCTCCATAGCCAGGCGAGTCGTGAGGGTGTTTCCGCAGGGTCCGAGGCTTCGTGGCGACTCGTGTGGAGCACAACATCGGCACTAACTTCAAGACTAGCACGGTACCCTCGACTTCCAAGGGCAGCAATCCGGAGGTGTCGGGCGGCCACGGCCCGGTCGCCACCCGCGACTTCGAGGGCTGCTGCGACATCATCGGCGTTGGGCCGGAAGTCGGAGCCAAAGCGCCGGAGATATGGATTAAGGAATTCACGGATCTCGTGATGGAGGCGGCGGGCGAACATCTCCATGTTGCTCTTCAGGCGCTCCGCGGCAGCGGCAAAACAATAGCTCTGGGCTTGGTACTCCCAGAGTCGCTTGTCCCCGAAGTCGCGACGCCATGCGCTCTCCCTCTCAGCCTCAGCCTTCTCGCGCCAGTAAGTCTGTGATGCAAGCAATGCTTCTCGGGCTTGGTCCAGAGCAACGATTCGCCGAGCAGTTCCGACGGGGTCAGGGGCTTGCCCTCCCAACTTCCCTTTCATGGCGCTACGGCTAGGGAAGCTCCGACGCGGTCCACAACGCAATCACATTCGCTTCGGCCCGCCGCATCTCCGCCAAGCCTCGGTTCAGATCGCATCTCGTCCATTCGGCTCAAGATCCGGTCGTACAGCTCCATGGCGCCCGCGGCGTCGCCCGATTCCCAGCGACTGCGGGCCGCCGCGGCCAGGGCGTCTCTCACCCGAAAGCCCAAACGGGATGGTCGGCCAGGCGCAGGTAAGCCCCTCCGCCGTCTCCAGGTTGCCCGCGTCCTCCGAGAAGATCACCGCCAGAAAGGCCCGCGGCCTGGGGCCCAGCGGGCTGCCCATGTCCCGTGCCAGCGGCTCCAAGATTGCGGCCGTCGCTCCGAGCTCCCCTGTCCCGTTGCTGATCTGGGCAACGGCAATCCGAGCCTCGTCGGCGGACGGCGTACCGTCGAAGCACTCCAAGAACAGCCCCAAGTCGGCCTGCGCCCCTGTCTGATCCCCCGTGTCGAGCCGCTGCTGGATTTCCTCCAACTGGAGCGCCGTCCGCTGTTCAGCGTGTTCTGGTAGCGCACGTAGTACACGATTCCCGCCACGATCACCGTCGCCAAGACGATCCCGAGCGTCAGGATCGGCCGGTGCCGCCGGGCCCACCGCGTGGCCTGAAGCGTGGTGGCGACGAATGCGTCTTTTTCCTGGTCCACGGGACTCACCGGCTTGGCCGGGCGGCCGGACGGCTTGCGGTAGCTGGACATGAACGCATGGTAGCCCCCGAAGTCATGCCAGTCAACCTCGGCCCACGGCTGCCTCCGACGGTCTCATCGTGCTTGTCGCTCCCGTCTCACTTTGGTTGTCGTTCGACACCTTCGGTTGCGTCCATAGGGATTAGGTCGCAACTTGTGTAGACGGTGAATGGGCCAAGCCAAGGGGGCGATGGCCCAGGGGCCATTAGGGTAGGGCTCGGGAGGAATAGCGGCGATGGAAGCAAGTAAGGAGACAAGAGCTGTGCCTGCCAGCCTGTCTACGACGGTCCTTGGTCGCTGGTCCACACTCGAGGCCTGCGAATCCGCGGAACAAGTGGCCGATGTGCTTCGGGCCGTCGGAGCACGTGGCATCCGAGAAGGACGTGGCATCCGAGAAAACCCTGTGGAAGTGTACCTAATGGATGGGATTGGACGGTGGCAGGATGGTTCCGCCGACGTCCATTGGGATTGGTCGAGGTTGTTTGTCCGATCCGACCACGACGACAAGGTCGATATCTGGTGCGAGACCCCGCGTCCGGTCCGGGAGTTCATCGAAGCCTTCAACGGCGGGGCTTACGTCGACCTGGCTCTGAAACGCTCCCGAAGCAAGGAGGTAAAGTGGCTACACCTTGGGAGGGTAACCGCCAGGCAGGAGGTGCTGGTGGGCAACACGCTGGTGGGGCACGCCTACCCGGGTTGGCCCTCGACACGTAGCATTAGCGGGTGGTCGATTCCAGTTCAGTATCCGAAGGACGAGTCTGGTGACCTATGGGATTTCCATTGCGGAACAGTGGCACCGGAGAACGATGGCTTCCGTGCCGCGATGCGCGACACCGGCTGGCGAAAACTGGGCGAACTGGGCGAGCTGTTGGAGGGCGTGGCCAATGCTTGGAACACCCATGTCGGGACCCCCGTGGCCCGGACCGTGTCTCAACTGGTAAGATCTGGGAAGGGGGGCCTCCGCCTCGTTAACTCAGAGGGGTGGAGCACGCTCGAAGCCTGTAAGTCCGCCGACGAAGTGGCCGACGTGCTACGGGCCGCCGGAGCGCGTGGCTTCTTAGGGAACATATATGAGTCTCCGGTGTCCGTGTACTTGGGTGAAATGGGATGGTGGGACCCTTGGGTGTGGTCGAGGCCAAGCGACGACCTCGACACGACCTCGATCAGGCATGGGGAGGAACGTCCGATTCGAGAATTCCTTGAAGCCTTCAACGGCGGGGCCTACGTCGACTTGGCCGTGAGACGCCCAAGTACGGAGAAGTACGTCGTGTTGGGGGACGTAATTGCTCGGCAGGAAGTGGTGGTGAGCGACTTCCACAGGTATGACATGCTGGTTGGGCACGCTTACCCGCCCCCGCCTCGGAGAGAGTGGTCGATTCCAGACCCCGACGCGGGACCGTGGCGCTTCTGTTGCGGCATGGTGACGCGGGAGAACGAGGGCTTCCGGGCCGCAGTGCACACTACAGACTGGCCAAGACTGGCCACACTGATGGAGGCCGTGGCTGACGCTTGGAACGCCAATGTCGGGACCCCACGGGTTCGAACCACATAGCCTCGGCCCCGTTCAAAGCTGGACATCAAGGCCGTGGCCAGCGGCGGCTATCTGAACCCGCAACGGTTTTCCCGCCTATGGAAGGCGATTCGGCCCCGCGACACCCTCGTGGCCGAGGCCAACTTTTCCGCGAGATTAGACATGACCGACCTGCGGGACGGCCAAGCCGGTGACGAACGCCCTGGGCGAGGAGTGGGTGGAGGGCTACCGCGTAACCTGCGTGGAAAGGCGAAGTCGATGAGACGAACCAAGGCGGAGATCGGACCGCTGCTTGCGGCATTTCAGTTCGCCGCGGCCCTTGCCCTTGCCGCTTGTTCGGGATCGGGCTCCGGCGGCGACGACGGGACGACGGCCCGCGACCAAGCCGGCGTGGCCGGGACGGCCGCCCTGCTGCCCTCGACCAACCGGCCGGAGGTGCGCGGCGTCCGGGGCGCCGTTTCAGCGGGCCATCCGTTGGCGGCGGCGGCGGGCCTGGACGTGCTGCGACGCGGCGGCAACGCGACGGACGCGGTGGTGGCGATGGCCGGTGTGCTGGCGGTGGTCCGCCCCCACATGAACGGCGTGGGGGGAGACGCCTTCGGCCTCTTCTACGAAGCCCGGACGGGAGCGGTCCACGCGCTGAACGGGAGCGGGCGGGCCGGCACCAAGGCGTCGCCGGAGTTCTTCCGGGAACTGGGGCACGAAGCCGTTCCCGAGACCGGTCCGCTGTCCGTTTCCGTGCCCGGCGCGCCGGCCGCTTGGGAAGACGCCCACGCCCGCTTCGGGTCCCTGCCCTTCGAGCAGCTCCTGGCCCCCGCCGTCCACTACGCGGAAGACGGGTTTCCCGTGTCCACGCGGCTTGCGTCCGACTTCGAGGCGCAGGGGTCGGCCCTCAACGCACCGGGACGGGCCCTCTATCTGCCGGAAGGCGGCGCACCTCCCGCGGGTTCCCTGCTCCGCAACCCGGCGCTGGCGGCCACGCTGCGCTCCATCGCTCGCGGGGGCAAGGAGGCGTTCTATCGGGGCGCGGTCGCGGAGCGCCTGACGACCTTCCTGGACTCCGTCGGCGGCGCCCTGGTGCTGGACGACTTCGCGGCCCACACGTCCACGTGGGTCGAGCCGCTGTCGGCCGAGTACCTGGGCGCGCGTCTTCACGTGCTGCCGCCCAACACGCAGGGGATCGCCCAGCTCGCCCTGGCGCAGATGGCCGCCCGGCATCCGTTGCAGGAGATGGGACACAACACGGCGGCGTACCTGCACACGCTGATCGAGCTCAAGAAGCTGGCGTTCGCGGACCGAGACCAGTGGGCCGCCGACCCCGACTTCGCGGACATCCCGATCGAAGAGCTGCTGGACCCGGATTACTTGGCGGCGCGAGCCGAACGGTTCGATCCAAGGGCGGCAGCGGAGGCCGTGGCCCCGGGGATTCCCGCTCCGGGCGGGGCCGACGCGCCCGACGCCCTCGACACCGGCAACACGGACTCGTCGCCCCACGCAGGCAACGCCAGCGACGCCGGCGATCCGGCCCTCGGGCCACGCGACGCGGGCGACACCGTCTACCTGACCGCCGTCGACCAGTGGGGCAACGCGGTGTCGTGGATTCAGAGCCTGTTCCACGGCTTCGGGTCCGGCCTCTTGGAGCCGGAGACCGGGGTGCTGCTCCACAACCGGGGCTCGCTCCACACTTTGGAGGCCGGGCATCCCAACCAGGTCGCCCCCGGCAAGCGGCCCTACCATACCCTGACGCCGCTCCTGGCCACCACGCCCGACGGCGCCCTGGCGTTCACCTTGGGCACGCCCGGCGGCGACAGCCAAGTCCAGTCGCTCATGCAGATCATGAACAACGGCGCGCTCTTCGGCATGACGCCCCAGGCCGCGTTGGAGGCACCTAGGTTCCGCAGCTACCCCGGCACGGTGGTGGACGTGGAGGACCGCATTTCCCAAGACGTGCTGAACGCCTTGGCGGCGCTAGGCCACGAAGTTCGCGTGGTGCACGGCTGGACCGCGACCTTCGGCGGCGCCCAGATGATCGTGGTGGATCACGAGAACGGGACGCTGGTGGCCGCTGCCGATCCCCGGAGAGAGGCCTATGCTCTCGCCTACTAAAGCCGTTCCATGACCCGAACCGGTCCCCGCTCCCTAGGCTGGGCCGCCGCAACCGTTGCGCTGGCCGTGACCGCCTGCGGCGACGCGGCCCCGCCCGTCCCGTCGCGAGTGGTCGTGACGCCCGCCAGCGCCACCGCCGAGACCGTCGGGACCACGGTGCAGTTCTCCGCTCATGTGCAGGACCCCCAGGGCGCGACGATCCTAGGCGCGGAGGTCGCGTGGTCGTCGGCCAGGCCGGAGGTTGCCACCGTGTCGCCAACGGGGCTGGCGACCGTCGCCGGCCCGGGGACGGCCGTGATCCGGGCGACGCACCAAGCGGTGTCGGGCACGGCCTCCCTGGCCGTCGTGCTTCGCCCCGCCGACATGCGAAAGGTGGCCGGCGACTCTCTGTCCGCCGCGGTCCTGTCGGTCCTTCCCGAAGACCCCAGGGTTCGGGTCGCAGACGCAAGCGGCGCGCCGGTACCAAACGCCCCGGTGACGTTCCGCGTCGCGGCCGGCGGCGGCACGGTTTCGGCTGAGCAGGCCCGCACCAACTCCGAAGGCGAGGCCTTCACGCGCTGGACGCTGGGAGAAGCACCGGGCGTCAACCGGCTCCACGCGGCCTCCGGTGACCTCCAAGCAGAGTTCGTCGCCACCGCCACGGCCGAGCTTGTGGTCGCCACCTCCCGGCTTCCCCGCGCCCGGGTCGACGTGCCGTACCGCGAAACGCTGGAGGCGAGGCACGCCCAGGGACCGGTGGAGTGGTCCGTGTCCGGTGGTTCCCTTCCCCGCGGACTGGTCCTGGAGGCGCACGGGGTCGTGTCGGGCGAAGCCGTCGAGGAGGGCGCGACCGCCTTCACCGTCAGCGCTCGCGACTCGGCGGGCGCCCGGTCGAGCCGGGAAGTCCACCTGCTCGTGTGCGGCCCGGCGCTGCGCATGGAACCGGGCGCCACGGCATCGGACGGTCCGGTCGGCGCCGACGGCTGTCCCCCCTTCTTGCCGGCCGACGACGCCGGAAGCCTCTACCGGGTGGCGGTGGTCCGCTCCGGTTTCTCCACGAACCTGACCTTCGTCCCGGTCGTGGTGACCGTTCGCGAGCACGGCGACGAGGCGCCCGACGCCGGTGCGGACGCCCGGGCCGGGGGGCGCTCGTCGCTCCGACCGACGGCCGCGGGCGAGTCGCAGAGGGTCGCGGTTCAACTTCCGCCGGGCTTGGCCGAAGCCGCCGAGCGCGCCGACGCAACTTCCCGCCTTCACGGACGGCTGCTCGCCCAAACCCGGGAACTCTACCAGCGCCTTGGAAAGGACGCCCTGCTGCCCGACCTTGGCGGGCACCGCACACGCCCCAGCGGCACCCTGGCACAGCAGACCGCCCCGCCGGGCCGCATCTCGATTCGCCCGTACGACACCCAGCGCGCCAGCGAAGCGTGCCAGTACCCCGCCCCGGAACCGGAACCCGCCTTGCTGCTGGGCTACAACGCCCACTTGGCGATCTACCAGGACTCGGTCCAACGCGCGAGCGAACCGGTGGAGACGGCCGCGACTCAGCAAGTGCTGGACTACTACGACGCCTACGGGGCCGAGACGATCGCGGAGTACTTCGGCGGCGTGTCGGACGTGGACGACAACGGGCGGGTGAACGTGGTCGTGTCGCCCGCCGTGGAAGACGGGAGTGCCGCGTTCGTGTGGGCGGGGGACATGACCACCCGGAGCAACTGCCCGTGGTCCAACGAAATGGAGCTCGTGTACTTCCACAGCGGCATGTTCCAGGCCCTGAGCGCGCCCGCCGGAGGCTACCAGGCGCTGCCGACCATGGTGCACGAGGTCAAGCACGTGAGTTCCCTGTACAAGCGGTGGTGGGGCGGCAGCTTCCATCCTTCGTGGATCGAGGAAGGAGGGGCCGAGATCGCTGCCGAGATCTCGTCGCGGAAGGCGATCGAGGCCACGGGCGGCGTGGCGGTAGGAGCGACGTTCACTCGCGACTCCTATCCGCCGCGGGACGGCTCCATCGCCTCGCCCGAAAACTACGGCGTGCTGTTGCGCTTGGACCGGATGTTGCGGTCCTACGCCGGCGGACCGAACTCGTTGACCACCAACCCCGGCGACCACCACCTGTACTACGGCACCTCTTGGCACTTCCACCGGTTCCTGGGCGACGCCTACGGAGGAGCGGCGGAGAAGGCCGAGGCCCGCATCTTCGCCGAGCTGAACGACTCGCTTACGCCTGCAGGCACGCGGGGGATCGAGCAGGTCGTCGGGTCACGCATGGCCGTGCTGCTGGAAGAATACGCCGTCGCCATGATGTTCAGCGGAACCGGTGCGCCCCAACCACCCCGCGCCTTCCGAACGTACGACTTTCGGTCCGCGACCTACGATCTCTACCATCGCAGCTCCGCAGCACGGCCCGACGGCCTCTATCCCTGGCCCGTGACCGGCCCGTCGCCCTCGGCGTTCCAGAACGCGGTGCACGAACAGGAGCTTGCGCCCGCCGGGATTGCGTTCTTCGACTTCGAGTCCGACGGTTCTGGCCACGGCATCGAAGTCGAAGTGACGGTCAGCGGGACAGGCGCCCTCCGGGTGCTGGTGGCTCGGCTTCGATAGCGAGGACGTGGGCCAGCGCGGGCGGGTCGATGTTGCCGCCCGAAACGACGACCACGGCCGTGCCGCGAGGCCGATAGGCGCCCGACCACAGCGCCGCCAATCCCACGGCCCCGCCCCCTTCCACGACCAGCCGCAGTTCGCAAAAGGCGCGGGCGACCGCGGCACGCACCGCCTCCTCCGAAACGATTACGTGTTCGGAGGTCGCGTTCCGCACGATCTCGAAGGTGAACCGGTTGTCCAGCCCGATGCCGCCGGACAAGGCCGACGCAAGCGTCTCTTCGTCCGGGACCTCGACGGGCCGGCCCGCCAACAAGCTCCGGTGCATGACCGCCGCCCGCTCGGCGGAAACCGCGACGACGCGAACGCCCGGCGCATGCGATCGCAACGCCAACGCCACCCCCGCCACCAGTCCCCCGCCCGACAGCGGCACGATCACCTCTTGCACGCCGGGAACCTGCTCCGCAATCTCCAAACCCAGCGTCCCCTGCCCTTCGATCACGTCCGGCTCGTCAAAGGGGTGCACCATCGTCAGCCCTTCTTCGGCCTCCAGGCGGGCCGCTTCCCGCTCGGCATGGTCGTACGACGGCCCCGCCACCACAGCCCGCGCGCCTGCGCCCCGTATGGCCCGCAGCTTGGACGGGTCGGTCCACTCGGGAACGCACACCGTGACCGGCACCCCCAGCCGCCGTCCGGCTTCCGCCACGGCCCGACCGTGGTTCCCCGACGACACCGCCACGACGCCCCCAGGCGCACCGCTCGACGCCTCCGAGCCGGAGCCGGTAACCTGCCCCGCACCGTTGACCCGTGCCGCTCCCGCCGACGGCCGACCGGAATCGGTCAGCAACTTGGTCAGCCGGTTCGCGGCCCCGCGCATCTTGAACGACCCCGAGCGCTGAAGGGATTCCAACTTGAGGAAGACGGCTTCGCCCGGCGTTGCTTCCGTCGCGAGCGGCACGACCGGCGTCTTCCATGCCAACGGCCGAATCCGGCGCCGCGCTCCGGCAAAGTCGAACCGAGCGCTTCCGCCCGCCTCGCCGGTCAGGAAACGATCCGCCGGCCCTCCACCAGCTTGACCACCCACAAGCCCGAGTTCAGGTCCGACGTGAAGACGTGTCCCTTGTGGATCTGGGCGCCCCAGGTCATCCCCCAGTTGGGCACCGTGGACTCGGCGTCGGTGGTCTTGAGCACGGCGATCTCGCGGCCCTGTCGGTAGAGATCGCCCCGCAGCTCGCCGGAGATGTCCACTACCCGCAGTCCGGCCTGGTAGTAGCCCACGTACAGGCGGTCGCCCTCGACCCAGATGTTGTGGGCGCCGGCCTCGGGCACCTCGTAGCGCGCCACTTCCACCGGGTTCTCGGGGTCGGCCATGTCCAGCACGTGGACGTACCCTCGAGCCTCGATCGGGGCGTCCGCGTCCCACTGCTGGGGAAAGATCTCGTCGCCCACGAACAGGTAGCGGCCCGCTCGCCAAGCGGTGTGCGTGTTCCCGGCGGGATACTTATAGCGCGACACGAACGCGGGCGCGGTGGGGGTGCCGCCGTGCGTGCCCGCCCCCACGTCCAGCATGACGGCGCCGTCGTCCCAGTACGACAGATAGGCGTAGCCGTCTTGGACGATCACGTCGTGGAGCGACTTGGTGGGCGATTCGGGCATCCCCCAGCGGCCCACCTCGTCCGGCGCGGCGGGATCCGAGATGTCGATGATGTGGATGTCGCTGGTGCCGTTGTGGACGGCGTAGACCAGGTCGCCCTCGATCCAGACGTTGTGCACGCCGCCGGGCACGGTCCGCTTGTACTCGGAGATCACGGTCGGGTGGGCCGGGTCCGCCAAGTCCAGGATCACGATGCCGTTCCGACGGTCCGAGGCGCCTTCGCGGGTCAGGATGCCGATCCGGTTGCCGGCGTGGATCTTCACGTCGTTGATCCGACGGGCGTCCAGCTGCACGGAATCGGTCAGGACGGGCGACGCCGGGTCGGTCACGTCCCACGCCTTCATCCAGTCGTACATGAACGTGCCCACGTAGGCGTAGTCCCGGCCGTCCACGCCCTCGAACACCCACGTGTCGCCCGAATGATGGTCGGCGGCGGCTCCGCGGCCCACCTTGACCAGCTCGGCCTCGTCGATGCGCGCCGACACGGCCACCAGCGCGCTGGCCGCCAGTCCTTCGCCCACAAGCGCCGTGACGCGGTAGGTGCCCGGCGCCTCCGCCACGAAGACGCCCTGCCCGCCGTCGGACTCGATTTGCGCCCCGGCCCCGTCCACGCTCCACGCCGGATGCAAGGCCGTCCCAGCCGCGTCCTGCACCTTGGCCTCGAAGCGAACCACGTCTCCCGTGCGGACCTCCGCCCCCTCGGGAACGACCCGGAGGCCGTCCAGCAACCCGTCCCGCACCTCGACCTGCACGACGCTTCGCGCCCCGCCGGCGTCCACGGCGATCTCCGCCCGGCCCGGCGTCCGCGCGAACACGCGACCCGTCGCGTCCACCTGGGCCACTCCGGGGTCGCTGGACGCGAAGGCCAAGCTCGGCGCGCGAACGGCTTCTCCCGCGTCGTCCGTCGCGTGCACCTGGAGAGGCGCGCTCGTTCCCGCCACCAGCGTCGCCGAAGGCAGGGTCGCGGACACGTCGGCGACCGGAAGCGCGCGGACCACGACCGTGGCGAACCCCATGGCGTTGCCGGCGCGAGCCGCCACTCGGGCCTCTCCCGGCGACACGGCGGTCACCCGCCCGCTCTGGTCCACCTGGGCGACCTCGGGCGCCAGCGCGAGCCACGTCACGGCTATGCCGTCCAAGACCGAGCCCCCGACCCCGAAGACCGCGGCCTCGACTACGGCCGATTCGCCCGCTTCGAGGGCGATCCGAGCCGGTTCCAGATCAACGCGCGCGGGGACGACCTGCTGGGCCGGCGCCGCTTGGAGCGCGGCGACCGCCGCGAGGAGAGGAGATGTCAACATGCGGTGTGCTCCTTGATGGTCTGCCCGCTGCGGGTCATTCGCCGCCGATCCGCCCGGCGGGACGGTTCAGCGCGCGCCGGCCCGCAAGCTCGGGAAAACGGTACACGACGACGCCCGACCCCGGCGCGTTGTCCACGTCCACGTACCCCTTGTCGGCCATGGCGCCCAAGGTCTTCTCGATCTCTTCGAAGGTGAGCCCCGTGGCCATTACGCCCTGGGTCACCGTGAGTTCGCCGCCGTTTTCCATGGCGGCTTGGAGCAGCCGTTGCGGCAACGTCGTCGGCGAATCCTGCTTGGCGCCGGCCTTGCCGATCCTTGCGGCGCGGGCCGCCTGCAGGGGATGAGGGATGCGACCCTCGCGAATGTTGGCGTCGCGCACCAGCGACTTCATCCTGAAGAGGTCCACGAGCTGGCCGATCCCCGCCAGCCCGAAGGTCAGCAGATACAGGACGCCGGTCCCGACCTTCCCCACGTAGAAGCGGTGAATGCCGCACGCCCCGACCAAGCCCGCGCACCACAGCCCGTAGCTCAGCCCGGCCGAATAAGGCTGCTCGTCGGGATCGGCCGCAGCGACCTGCGCCCCCGCCGGCAGGTTCACCGTCACGTTGACCGGCATCGCTCCCCCGCGCCGCCCCCGGCCGTGCTCGCTGTCGCTCATCTCCACCCTTTCCGCGTTGCCCCGAATCTGCCGCCCTGAATCTGCCGCCTGCCGACAGTACGAGCAAGCCCCGTGGGCGGCTTCATCGCTGCGGTCGGCTGGTCGCCCCCCGCAAGAGGCGCGTCCACCACTTCCGCGAATCGCACGGTTCGGCCTTCGTTGCTCCCCGCCTCCCCAAGAAGTAGCTTACCGGTGATCCCCGCATCCACGGAGTCGGAACTGCACATATCCAGCTTCACGATCAGCGGATACCGCGCCCTGGAAGAGCTGTCGGTCACGCCGCTCCGTCGGGCAACGCTGATTGCGGGCAAGAACAACACCGGGAAGTCGTCGCTCTTGGAGGCGTTGCGGCTTTACGCCTTCAACGCCGCCCCCGACATCGTATGCGACATCGTCGCGTCTCGGGACGAAGACAAGGACGTCCCAGGCCGTTCGCCGGATTTCCTCGGCATCTCGTCGTTGTTTCACGGATTCCCAAGGCTTGATCACCCGGCCGAAATCCAAATCTCCGCGGTAGGCCGAAGGCCGGGCGACTTCTTGCGAGTTCGTGCGGGCTACTTCGACTACGACGGCACCTATGATAATCTGAACGTCGCAACGATGAAGGGTGTCTCGGCCCTCTTCGTGGACTTTCCCGACCGACACGAGGAAGGGCTAGTTTCCAATCACCAGTTTCTGCCCTTGGCGAAGATCGCCGAGTACGTTCGATCTCCCAGCACAGTTCGCGAGACGTGGCTTCGTGGCCAAGGCACGCTGAACTGCATCTCGGTCGGTCCGTGCCTCCCGGGAGGGGTTGGCTCGCTTTGGGACAATGTTGTTCTGACCGAGTACGAGCAGCATGTCGTGAAAGCCTTGCGTATGGTCGACTCGCGCGTTCGCGCGGTGGCGATGGCCGGTGGCAGCGGTTCGGCTGAGTCAAGAACGCCAATCGCTCGTGTCGAGGGCGTTTCTCGACCCGTGCCGTTGCGGTCCCTGGGCGAGGGGATGAACCGCACCTTTGCCGTGGCCCTCGGTCTAATCAACGCACGGGATGGCCTGTTCCTGATCGACGAGGTCGACAACGGACTTCACCACACCGTGCAAAGGGACATCTGGAAGGTCCTGATGCAGCTGTCGCGAGACTTGGACGTGCAGGTATTCGCAACGACTCACAGCTGGGACGCGGTTAGGGCGTTTCGGCAGGCGATCTCGGAGGAGCAAGACGACGGGACGCTGGTGCGGCTGTCGCGTTACGAAGGGCGCGTGATTCCGACGGTCTTCCAGTACGACGACTTGGCGGCCGCTACGCGCCACGACATCGAGCTGCGCTGACTGCCATGGCCAGCGGAGGCACCTTGCTGGTCGAGGGCACGAGCGACCTGCACGTGCTCATGCACCTGCTCGACCGGCACTGTGTCCGTGTTCACGACCCGAACGACCCGAGCCAGCGTGATTCGGATGAACAAGAATTCGACATCACCATCAAGCAGGCAGGCGGCATCTCCGAACTTCTCAAGCAGGTGCTGCCAACGATGATTCGCGATGCCAATGGAAAGGATGTCGTGATCGGCGTCGTGGTCGACGCCAACGCCGACACTGGCAAGAGGTGGAAGGAGATCGTTGATCGGATTCGCGGGGTCGATTCGTACGTCCTTCCCGAGAGGCCCTGCAAGGAAGGCACGATCGTTTCGCCGCCGGACGGGACGCTCCTGCCGCGCGTCGGCGTCTGGATGATGCCGGACAACCGATCGGAAGGAGAAATCGAGGATTTCCTGAAGTTCTTGGTGCCGAAGAAAGGCGACTCGCACAAGCTGTACGAGCACGTCAAATCGAGCGTGGGTTCGATTCCGTCCCCAGCAAGGTTCAAGAATGAGAAGCGGTCCAAGGCCGAACTCCATACTTGGCTGGCTTGGCAAAGAGATCCCGGGACGCCGATGGGCCTCGCGATCAAGAAGCAGTACCTCGACTCCGGCGTGCCGCAAGCAGACAATCTCGTGGCATGGGTCAGAAGGCTGTTCTCCTTGCCCAGCCCTTGAAGCTGGGGCATGGACAGGCCATCGTTGGGACCATTCGACGAACATCGTCCCCGTAGCTCAGGTGGATAGAGCGACTGCCTCCTAAGCAGTAGGCCCCAGGTTCGAGTCCTGGCGGGGACACTGGTCAGGGCGGGACGTCCTGCGGGGCGTGGTCGGCTCGGCGCTTCCGGCCCGTCGCCTCCATCGCCAGCACGGCGGTTGCGCCCGCCAGGAACAGGACGGCCGTGGCGGCCACGCCGGGATCGCCCGCAGCCGGCCACGCCAAGAGTTCGCGGCCATCGGGCGCGTGCTCCACGAACGGCCAAAGCTTGCGCAGCGAGCCCGCCATGAGGCCCGCCAGGATCGCAAGGGTTCCCGCTCGCCACCGGGCGAACAGCCACCGCAGCACGCGGGCGAACGTCAGCAGCCCCACCCCCATAGCCGCCACCATCGTGGCCACCACCAGCGCCGACTCGGGGTCGCCCCGCGAGAGCGTGGACTTCAGGGCGTGCGTCACGAAGTGGTACAGGCCGAAGAGCAGGAGCACGAACGCGCCCGACACGCCCGGCAGCGTCATCGCCGAGATCGCCAGGACCCCTGCCGCGAACACGAACGCCAAGCTGGGGTCGCGCCCGCCGGACAAAGCCCGGGGCTGCGACGCGGACGCGGTCGGCACGGGGCTGCGCGCCACGCTCTCGACGACGCCCGCCGGCGCGTTCCCGGCCGTCCCGGCCATCCCGGCCACCACTTCCACGCGGACCTCCGCGACCCCTGCCGGAACCGTCAACGAAGCCGCTGGCGCGTAGACGACGTCCTCCGATCCGCCGGCGCCGGCGACCAGCGCCAAGTTGCGCGGCGTCAGCACCACGTCCGTCGCCGTCGGTTGGACAAGGTGCAGAACCACCTCGCCCCGAGCTCGACCGGTCGTTCGCTCGGGCAGGCCCACGAACCACGCGGTGGTCAGCGCCGCCGCGCCCGCCAAGACCCACAGCGCCGGACGCCACCGGCCCACCTGCCGCACCGGGATCGTCACCGACGCCAGCACGAGCCCCAGGAACAGCCCGCGCATCGGGGCCGGGTATCGGCTCAACAGCGTAGGCAGCGTCGCGCTCCCGATCACCAGCGCCGGCAACAGCCCTGCCGCCACCGACCCCAGCAGCAGCACGTGTCCGGCGTCGGTCCCCGACCGATCGTCGCCAGCTGGCGCGCCCGGTGCCGGCAACCCGCCCGGGTCGCGAAGGCCTTGGCCCACGCGCCGCCAGAACGCGCGCCCGGCGCAGCTCCGCAGCAGCGCGGGACTCAGCCCGCTCACGGCGTCCACCAACCGAGCATAGATACCCAGGACCAGGGCCATCGTGCCCCCGGAGACCCCCGGGACCGCGTCCGACAACCCCATGCACGCGCCCCTAAGGGCGTTCCCGACCCAGTGCTTCATCGGCGGACGCAGGGGGCAACCGCAACCGCGCCCTGCCGACGCGGGCTCGATCTCACAGCCGCAAGTCCCAGCCCCGCACCTCGTCCAACTGTCGATGGCTGGTCAGGTCCACATGGAGCGGCGTCACCGACACGTAGCCATCCTCCACGGCCCGGTAGTCGGAGTCCGGCCCTCCGTTCCACTGCGCGACGCCGCCGCCGATCCAGTAGTACGGTCGGCCCCAGCGGTCCTTCTGCCGCTGAACGGAATCGGCGTACACCCGGCGTCCCAGCGTGGTCACTCGCACCCCCTTGACCTCGGACGGCGGGCAGGCGGGCAGGTTCACGTTCAGCACTTCGCGCTCGGGAACGCCCTTGGCCACGATCTGGTCCAGCAGCCGAGCCGCCACGGGCTGCCAGCCTTCCATCTCCTCGGGGACCCGGCCCACGTGCGAGAACGCCACGGCGGGGATCCCCACGATCGTGGCCTCGATCGCCGCCGCCACCGTGCCCGAGTAGAAGACGTCTTCGCCCAGGTTGCCGCCGAAGTTGATCCCCGACACGCAAAGGTCGGGCCTGCCGTCCAGCAGCTCGTTCACCGCCAGGATCACGCAGTCGGTCGGCGTGCCTTCGACGATCGTGGCGCCGTCGGGCGCGCGTCGCGTCCGAAGCGGGTTGTGGAGCGTGAGGGCGTTGCTGGAGCCGCTGTGCTCTCGGTCGGGGGCCACCACGTCCACCGAGCCGATCTCGTGGGCGGCCTCGGCCAGCACGCGAATTCCGGGCGACAGATAGCCGTCGTCGTTGGTGCAGAGAATGCGCACGCGCGGTCCCTCTCAGCTCGCGGGCGTCCCGGACGACGTGCCAGCCGTCCCGGATGCTCCAGGGGTTGCGTGCCGCGCCGGCGCGACCGAGGCGTCGGGCAACGTCAGCACGTTCTGGACCGCCGCCAGCCCCTCCTTGATCGACGCCAGGACGGCGGGCTCGGCGTTCATCTTCTGTTCTTGCTCCACGGTTCCGTCCTGCCGCATCTCCTTGAGCTTCTGCTTGGCCCCCTCGATCGTGAAGCGCTTCTCGTACAGCAGGTGCTTGACCAGAAGGATCGTCTCGATCTCCCCGGCTTGGTAGACGCGCGTGCCGCCCCGGTTCTTGGTGGGCGAAATCATGGCGAACTGGGTCTCCCAGTAGCGCAGCACGTGGGCCTTGAGTCCGGTCAGCTCGCTCACCTCTCCGATCGAGTAGTACGTCTTCTTGGCGATGGGTTCCACGGGGTCAGATCCTTTCGGACTTGGGTTCTCGGGTCATGAGGCGGTGGAGCGCCTCCGTCGGGTCCGCACCGTCGGCGACGATCCTGTGCACCTCTTCCGACACGGGCATCTCCACGGACAGGCTCCGCGCCAAGCGATGCACGGCGCGCACCGTGGCCACGCCTTCGGCAACCGTGCGGGCGCCCGACAGAATCTGCTCAATCGGCTCGCCGCGCCCCAGCCGGAGTCCCACGGCCCGGTTGCGGCTCAGCCCGCCGGTGCACGTCAGAACCAGGTCGCCCAGCCCGGCCAGGCCCGCGAAGGTGGCGGCCTGCGCGCCCATGGCGACGCCCAATCGGCGCATCTCGGCCAGCCCCCGCGTCATCAGTGCGGCCACCGCGTTGTGCCCCAGGTCCAGCCCGGCGGCGACGCCGGCGGCCAGAGCCACCACGTTCTTGAGGGCGCCGCCCAGCTCGACGCCCACCACGTCGGGGTTCGTGTAGACGCGAAACCGTTCGGTCTGGAACAGGGCCTGCGCGGCCAGCCGCGCCCGTTCGTCTCGGCTGGCCACCACCACCGCCGTCGGGGCGCCGCCGGCCACTTCGCGGGCGAAGCTGGGGCCCGACAGCACGCACAGCCGCGCCTGCTGCGGCGAAGGCAGCGCCGTCGCGAACACTTGGTCCATCCGACGCAGCGTCGTCGCCTCGATCCCCTTGGACGCGCTCACCAGAAGCGCCTCCGGGGGCACGTGCGCCGCCGCCTCGGCCAGCAGCGCCGCCGAGAACTGCACGGGACACGCCCACACGACGACCTGAGCGCCGGACAGGGCGGTCTTCAAGGAGAGCGTGGCGGACAGGCCAGCGCGCGGCAGGGCGACGCCGTCCAGGTATTGGGCGTTCTCGCCGCGCTCGGCGATCGAAGTCGCGACTTCGGGCTCCCGGACCCAGAGGCGCACCGTCGCCCCCTCGTCGGCCAAGAGCCCCGCCAGCGCCGTGCCCCACGCCCCCGCGCCGATCACCGCAACCCGGGTGGACTTCACGAGCGATCCTCGCCGGCCCCGCCCCCAGCGCCCGCCAAGCGCTCCGCCGCACTCGCGGCGTCCTCGGCGCTCCCGTGTCCCATGCGGCTCTCCGTGCCGTCCCGGAGCCGCCGAATGTTGGACCGGTGCGCCCACACCACGAACAGGGCCACCACGGCCAGGAACCCTCGCGCGACCGGACCGCCGTCCGGCAACAGCCAGGCGTCGGGCAGCAGCCAAGCGGCGACGGCCAGGGCCAAGGCCGCGGCGATCGAGGCCAAGGACACGATCCGGGTCGTCGCTGCGACCAGCAGCCACACGGCGAAGCCCGCGGCCAGGGCCCCCGGCGCGAGCGCCCCGAGCACTCCGGCGGTGGTCGCCACGCCCTTGCCGCCCCGAAACCGCACCCAGAACGAGAAGACGTGACCCACGACCGCCGCGCCCCCGTAGGCGGCAGCCCACCAAGCGGCCTCCTGCCCGTCCCAGTGCGGAAACCACCACGCCGGCGCAAACCCCTTGAAGACGTCCACGACGACCACGGTCGCGCCCACCCCGGGGCCCAGCATCCGGTAGGCGTTCGTCGCGCCCAGGTTGCCGCTGCCCAACCGGCGCAGGTCCTTCTTGTAGACGGCCAGGCCGATCCAGTACGACGCCGGGACCGCCCCCGCCGCGTAGGCCGCCGCCACCAGCAACCAAGCCATGCTCGTCGGCGCCTCCGTCATTCGCCGCTCTTTCGCAGGCGGACCCGAACCGGCACGCCGGCGAAGTCCCATCGGGTCCGCAAGAAGTTGGCAATGTAACGACGGTAGTGGGCCGGGATCGCGTCCGGCAGGTTGGAGAAGACGACGAACGTGGGCGGCGCCGTCTCGGCCTGCGTGGCGTACTTGAGGCGCACGGCCCTGCCCCGCGCGTGAGGGGGCGGCTGCCGGTGCGTCAAGGCGTCGACGGCTTCGTTGACTTCGTGGGTGGGGACGCGCTGCCGCCGGCGGCGGGCCACGTCCAGCACCAAATCCAGCGAGTTGCGGATGCGCAGCCCCGTGCGCGCCGAAGCGAACAGGAACGGCACGTCCTTCAGGAAGGGGGCTTGCCGCCGCGCGTCCGCGCAGAACTCCTGGGCCGTGCGGGCGTCCTTCTCCACCAGGTCCCACTTGTTGCACACCAGGACGACGCCGCAGCCGGCGTTCCAAGCCGCCTCCGCAACCTTCACGTCCTGCCCGTGCAGCCCCTCGGCGCCGTCCACCAGCACCAGGCACACGTCCGACTCGCGAACCACCCGCGCGGTCCGCAGGCTGGCGTAGTACTCGACGGCGTCCTTGATGCGGGCGTGGCGACGAAGCCCCGCCGTGTCCACGAACACCAGGTCGCGGCCGTGGTAGCGCATCACGTGGTCCACCGGATCGCGGGTGGTGCCGGCCTGCTCGCTGACCACGACCCGCTCTTCGCCGAAGAGGCGGTTGACGAACGACGACTTGCCGGCGTTGGGCTTCCCGGCGACCGCGACCCGAAGGTCGCCGGAGGGGGGTTCTTCGGCGGACGCCGGGAACTTGGACACCACGGCGTCCAGAAGGTCGCCGACGCCCCGCCCGGACACCGCGCTCATGGGACGCGGCCGGCCCATGCCCAGGCCCCAGAAGTCCAGGTGGGCGTCTCCATGGGGCAGGTCGTCCACCTTGTTGACCGCGAGCAGCACCGGCTTGGCCGTCTTTCGCAGCACCTCGGCCAGGCGCTGGTCCAAGGGGTGAACGCCCGTCTTGGCGTCGACCAGAAGGACCACCAGGTCGGCCTCCTGGACGGCGGTCATGGCCTGTTCGCGGATCAAGCGGTCCATGCCCCGGTTCGACCCCTCGACGACGCCTCCCGTGTCGACCACGAAGAAGCGGCGGCCCGTCCACTCCGCCTGCCCGAAGTTCCGGTCTCGGGTCACGCCGGGCGCGTCGTCCACGATGGCGGCCCGCTTCCCCACCGCCCGATTGAAGAGGGTCGACTTGCCCACGTTGGGTCGGCCCACGACCGCAACCACGGGAAGGCTCACGGCCCCGCCAGCGCTTCCACCAGCTCCCGGCTCGCCTTCACCGTCGCCGGACGCAGGCCCCGCTCGACTTCCGCCAGGGACGTGCCGTCCACGAAGACGCGGTCTCCGTTCAGGGCCTCCTCGGGCAGCACTACGAGGTCTCCCTGCCGCGACTCTTCCACGCCCGCCAGGATGTCGCGCCCGGCCAGCAGCCCGGCCACGGTCACGGTGGGCCCGAAGTACCGGTTCTCGACCGCGCGCACTTCGGCGGGACACGCCATGCGTCGCGAAACCTCGGCTGCCATCTCCTCGAAGAACGGTCGCATCGACGTGCCCGTGACGATCCTTACGCGCTCCACGCCGGTTCGGGGCGCCAAGCGGGACTTGCCGGCGACGAAGGCGCCCAGAAGGGTTCGCAGCGCCCCGACGCCGTTCTCCACCAGCGGCCAGTCGTCGTAGTAGGACGAATCGGGAACCGCTCGTCCGGCGATCAGGAAGAGTTCGTCGGCGGCGTAGCACCATGCATGGCCGCGCTCCCGCCGGGCCCGTTCGCGCACGGTCCGCGTCTGCCCCAAGGCCGCAACGGCCTCCGCGGGCGTCAGCAGCCTCACGGGCCGGTTCAGGTTGTAGCGCGTCAGGCCCACCGGCACGACCGAGAGCGATAGGACGCCGGGCCCCAGCGCGTAGAGTTCGCGCACCGTCCGGACCAGTTCCGGGCCGTCGTTCCACTCCGGGCAAAGGACGACCTGCGCGTGAACCTGCAACCCGGCGTCCAGCAGGAGGGTCAGCTGTTCCAGAATCAGCCCGGCGCGGTCGTTCTTGAGGAGGCGGACGCGCAGTTCGGGGTTGGTGGCGTGCACGCTCACGTACAGGGGCGAGATGCGCTGGTCCACCAAGCGCTGGAGGCCGCGCGGACCCAGGTTGGTCAGGGTCACGTAGCTGCCGTAGGTGAACGACAGGCGAAAGTCGTCGTCGCGCAGCCACAGGGCCGGTCGCGCGTCGGGCGGGTTGCCGTCGATGAAGCAGAAGACGCATTCGTTGGCGCACTCTCGAACCTTGTCGGGCGCCGGCACGATCCCCAACCGCTCTTCGGGATCCATGGCGATCTCGTACACCGCGGATGCGCCGTCCGGCTCCACGGCCTCGATCGTCATCTCGCGGTCGGCGGCCAAGAACGCGAAGTCCAGGCTGTCCCGAACCCGCCGACCGTTGACCGCCACGATTCGGGTCCCGATCCGGAGCTCCATCGCCTCGGCCACGGAGCCCTCCCCGACCTCCCCGATGCGCACCACCGTCCCTACCCCTCCGCGTCCACGAGAAGGGCGAAGGAACCCGGCTTCAGCGATGCCGGTCGAGCATCTCCTGGAAGGCGAGGTTCTGCCGCACCGGCTCCCACGTGTAGCGCGTCGCCAAGCTGTTCACGGTTACCAGCGTCGAACCTTCGATCAGGGGCTCCAGGAGCGCGATCGCCTGTTCGACCTCGCCGAGCTCCGCGTAGGTCTGGGCCCAGCGACGCTGGACCATGGGCCGCGCGGCGTCGCTCACGGGCATGTTCATGGCCTTGTCCAGCGCCACTCGCGCATCGGCGAGCCGGCCGGCGCGGGCCAGGTTGCGGGCGTACTGGCCTTGCCAGTTGGCTTGGGCGTCCGCGTCCTCGAACTCCAGGGGGTTGCGGTCCCAAGCCGCCACGAGCTCTCCCCACAGGATGCGCGACTCGTGCTGGTTGCCCGCGACCCGGTGCACCCAGGCCTTCTCCGCTTGGCACGAGCAGCGGTACGCGGGATCGGGGTGATCCGGCGCCAAGCTCAAGATCATCTCGTCGAACTCTCCGCCCACCAGCAACGCGGGGAAAGTGTTGGCGACCGAGGCGATCTGAACCGGCGTCATGCGGACGCGGGTGCGAGCCTCGCGGAGGGCGCGCTGCATGCCGTTGACCCCCTGTCCCGAAGCCAGGGCAAAGAAGATCATCTCGTTGACCCAGGCCTCGTCGGCCTGCCGAAGAGCTTCGGTGGACCGTTCCAGCAGCCCCTCGGCCTCTCCGTAGTCGCCCAGCAGGCGAGCGGCGGTCGCCCCTTGAAGGACCGTCGCGAAGTCCGCCGAGCCTCGGGCGGCTTCCGCCTGGCGCAAGAGTTCGTCTCGAGGGGTTTGCGCAGCGGCCGTGCCGGCCGCGGCCACGTGTGCAGCGAGCAATGCCAGCCACAAGGTGCGTCGGTGCATGAGTAGGCCTCCGGTTCGGGGAGCTAGCGGGATCCGAAGCCCCGCCGGGCTTACGGTCCCGAACACGGCCCTGAACATACGGGGCCGAAGCCCTTGGCGCGACAAAGCGGGAGACGGGACTCGAACCCGCGACCCTCAGCTTGGGAAGCTGATGCTCTACCACCTGAGCTACTCCCGCGGCACGTCCGCGACGATCCCGGCGCGATGCGCCGCCCTCCGTCGCCAAGGGCACAGCCGTCAGTTCGGACTCAACACCTCGAAGTAGAACCCCAAGATGCTCTCGCTGCTCGCGAGGTCGGCCACGAACGGTTCCGTGTTCTCCGGCTCCGGGGCGGTCACGCGAATGTCCACGGAGCCGGCCACGATCCCGTCGTCGCTGATGAAGTGGACGCGAATGGCGACCGTGGCGCCGGCCTCCAAGGATCGATTCGTCAGATTGCCGTTGACTGAACCGCCGCCCGAGCTCCGAGGCTGGAGCTGGGTGTCCTCCAAGTTGAATGCCAAGTCCTCGCCGGCTTGAAGAACTTGCACGGCCTGTTGTTCGTCGTCGGTGTTGATGAGGGCGCGGGCCAGGATATGGTAGCTGTTGCTGTTGTGCGGATCCAGTTCCAGCAAGTCCTGGGCAACCGGCAGGAGGTCCTCCCACGCCTCCGCTTCGTACAGGGACTGGGCCCAGTTGTAGAGGGCGTCCCGGTTCTGGGGCGCCGTTTCGGCGACGGCCTGGAACGCCTCGGCCGCCCGATCGAACACTTCGGCGCTGTAAAGCCCGACGCCGACGTTGAAGTACTCGCGGGGGCCCAGGTCCGGCTGGGTCAGCAAGTGGTCGTAGATGGCCTGCGCCGAGTCCGCCATGCCCGACTGGGACATGACCGCCGCCAAGCTGGAAAGCGCGGAGATGTTGCCGGGGTTCGACTCCAGGTACGTCTCGTACTCGGCGGCCGCCTCCTCGTAGCGCTCGGCCTGGCTCAGGAGCTGGGCTCGGTTGAAGGTCACGCTGGCTTCGCTCTCCATCCAACCGGCGTACGTGGCGCTGTCCGTCGTCTCCGGCTGCGGCCCCCGAATCACGGCCAGCGCACGGCCGAAGGCCTCGATGGCGTCGTCGCCGCGGCCCAGGTTGCCGTAGCTGACGCCCAAGTTGATGAGGGCCTCGGGGCGCTGTCCGGGAAAGACGAGCTCGGCCATCTCGAGCATCCGAACCCCTTCTTCGTGGTTGCCCGTGTTGAGGGGCTCGATGGCGGCGTTGAACATGGTGATCCAAGCGTTCTCGCGCTGAATCCTCACGTCCTCGGCGTATGCGGGGTAAAGGTCCAGCGCCGCGTCGAAGAGGGTGTCCGCCGCCGAGTAGTCCTCTAGACCGATCTGCGCCCGACCCGCCTGGAAGTACCCAAGCGGGTTGGTGGGCTCTTCGGCGATGGCGTTGGAAGCAGCCTCCAGCGCCGCGTCGAAGCGGCTGGGGTCGCCCAGGGCCATGGCCTGGGTCAGGGCGAGTTCGGCGCTCCGGGTGTGACTGTTCTCCCGGGGCGGGTTCCCTTCCTCGCCGCCGCCGCCTCCTCCGCCGGAGCCGGAGGCGCAACCGCCCAGCGAGAGGGCGCCTGCGGCCGCCAGCGCAAAGCCGAACCGAAGCTTCTTCAACACGAGTTCTCCTTGAGTCGTTTCCTGCGCTGCGTGCGCATCCTAGGGAAGAACAAAGATAAGCCGCATCCCGACCTCCGGTCAAAAGGGGCGGGCCTCAACGGCCGCCCGCCCGGTCGAGCCACGTCAGGATGCGAACGCCCATCGCTTCGCTGAAGCCGGGCACCCGACCGATCTCCTGGGCGGTTGCCTCGCGGACTGCACGCACCGACCCGAAGCGCGCCAAGAGCGCCTGTTGCCGCTTGGGACCTACGCCCGGAACGTCGCCCAGCGCCGAGCGCACGGTGCGCCGGGACCGGAGATGGCGATTGTAGCCCACGGCGAACCGATGCGCCTCGTCGCGCATCCGCTGCAGCAGGTGAAGCGACCGGTCCGTCCGCGGCAACCGGATCGGCTGTCGGGCACCGGGCCGGAACACGTGCTCTTTCCTCTTGGCCAGCGCGGCCAGAGCCACGCCGCGCACGTCCAGCCCGGCCAACGCTTCGCAAGCCGCCGCGAGCTGCCCCCGTCCGCCGTCGACCACCGTCAGGTCCGGCAGCGGCTCGCCTTCACGCACTCGGCGGTCGAAGTAGCGGCGCACCGCCTCCGCCATCGAGCGGTAGTCGTCGTTGCCCCAGTCGCCCCGGATTCGCATCCGGCGGTAGCCGGTCTTTTTCGGTTCGCCGTTCTCGAAGAGCACCGCCGCGGCGACGGTCTCGGAGCCCTGCGTGTGGGACACGTCGAAGCACGCCGCAAGTCGGGGCACGACCTTCAAGTCCAGGCGCTCCTGCAGCTCGTAGAGCACGTCGTCCGCGCGCACGGTCAGCGGACTGCCTTGACGCACGCGGTCGTTCAATGCATGGCGGGCGTTGTCGGCGGCCAGGCCCAGGAGCCGCGCCTTCGCGCCCCGCTTCGGCACGCGCACCTCGACTCGGCGCCCCGCCCGGTCGGCGAGCACCGCTTCAAGCGCCCCGCGGTCGGGAAAGTCCCGGGGCACGAGCACCTCGCGCGGCAGCAGGTCCGCGCCGCGCCGGCTGCCCGGCAGGTATTCGTCGGACGCGAAGCGCGAGATCAGCGCCTCGTCGGGTTCCCCTTCCGCCCCCGTCATGAAGCGGGTCTCGCGCCCGACCAGCACGCCGTTCCGAACCCGCAGCGTCACCACGGCGGCCCCGGGGCCGTCCCGGGCCATCCCAACGATGTCGTGGTCGCCGCCGCCCACGGCCTGCACCCGCTGCTGGCGAGCGATCCCGTCCAGGCCAGCCAGGACATCGCGCAGCTGGGCCGCACGCTCGAAGTCCATGTGTTGTGAGGACTTGTGCATCTCGGCCTCAACTTCCGCTTGAACCTTGGCCACATCTCCTGCCAGGATCGCGAGCAGCCGCTCGATCAGCCCCGCGTAGTCGGCCTGCGACTGCAACCCCACGCACGGCGCTCGGCATCTTCCGATGTGGTGGTCCAGGCAAGGGCGCGGGGGCGCGTCGCCCGGCAGGTCGTATCGGCACGAACGGACGAAGTGGGCGCGCTTGAGCGCTTCGAGCGCCTGCCTAACGCGGCCCACCGAGACGAAGGGGCCGAAGTAGCGGGCGCCGTCCCTGCGAACCGTCCGCGTCAGGTACGCCCGGGGGAAAGGCTCGTTGACGGTGACCTTCACGTACGGGTACTTCTTGTCGTCCTTGAGCTGGATGTTGAAGCGAGGCTTGTGCTCCTTGATCAGGTTGGCTTCCAGTATGAGGGCCTCGGCCTCGGAACCCACGACCAGCGTCTCGACGGTCTTCGCGCGACGGACCAGCTCCCGCGTCTTGATGCTCGGGTCGGCGCCCTTGGCCAGGTACGACTTGAGGCGCGCCCGCAGCGACTTGGCCTTGCCGACGTAGAGGACCTCGCCCTGCTCGCCGGCGAAGAGGTAGACGCCGGGCTTGGCGGGAAGCCGGTTCAGGCGACCGGGCTCGAAGGGAATCCCCTGCCCCACGGCTTCAGCCCTTTCGTAGTGGCGCAGGAGGCTCGTCCGTGGCGGGCGTCGCGCGCAGGACGCGGACGGCAAGCAGGTAGACGACGCCGAACGCAGCCAGCGTGCCGGCCCCTTCGGCCAGCGGATGGAGAGACGACAGCAGGTGTCGGGCTGCCCATCCGGCGCCCGCCGCCGGGAGGCACGCCGCCAGGAGTCGGGCAACACGGGGGCCTGCGAAGGAAAGGCCGGCGAGCCGCCGCCCCAGGCTGCGCTTCAAGACCGCCAGCTCCAACCAGCTGCCCAGGGCCGCGCCGCTCGCCAGTCCCGCGGCGCCCAGCCCGAGTCCACCCGCCTGCATTCGGTCCAGTGGAAACATGAGGGCCGCGCCCGCGCCCGCGGACGCGACGACCCGAAGACAGGCGGCCCGGAAGGGCGTCCGCGTGTCGCCCAGGGCGAAGAAGGCAGAGGACGCGACGCGCGACGCGCCCGAAGCCGGAAGGCCCAGTGCATAGACCGCCAAGACCACGCCGGCCGCGGCGGCGTCGCCGGGGCCGAACGCGCCGGTCACGTAGAGGGCCATCGCCTGCTCCCGGAACAGGATGTAGCCGACGCCCGAGGGAACCAGCCAGAAGAGGACGCGCGCCACGGCCGCTTCGGCCCGGCCTTTGACGGCCGCCATGCCGGCCGTTTGGTCGCGGGAGAGTTCGGGCAGCTCGGCCGCGGCCACCGAGAGGCCGAAGAGGGACAGGGGCAGAAGGTAGAGCGTCTGGGCGTACCCCAGCAGCGCGATCGCGTTCGAGGCCAGCAGCGAGGCCAGGAAGAAGTCCAGCAGGGCACTCAGGTTCACGACGCCCCGCGCCGTCGTGGCTGGGACGAAGTTGGCCAGCACTTCGCGCACCTCCGACATGCGAAGCCTTGTCGACGGGACGACGTGCCGGAGGTGGCGAACGGCGAACGGAAGCTGAAAAAGCGCCTGAAGGACGCCCCCGGCCAAGGCGCCCCAGCCCAGCGTCAGCACCAGGTCCACGCCCTCGACGCCCCGCCATATGCCGCCCGCCGCCAGCGCGCCGATCATGGACAGGTTCCACAGGGCCGGCGCCACGTAGGAGACGAAGAACTTGCGATGGCTGTTCAGGATCCCCAGCAGCCAGGCCGACACGACCAGGACGGCCGTCATGGGAAAGACCAGGCGCAGCAGGGACGCGGTGACCTCCGCCTTGTAGGGATCGCTCCGGAAGCCCGGCAGAAGGACGTGCACGACCCACGGGGCGGCGGCGCTGCCCAGCAGGGCCAGGGCGCCCGCCGCGGCGACCAGGAGCCCCAGGACTGCCCCGGCGACTCGACCGGCGTCGCGCTCGCGCCCTTCCTCCAGCAGGCGAACGTAGACGGGCACGAACGAAGCGCTCAGGCTGCCCTCGCCCAAGAGGTTCTGGATCACGTTGGGGATTCGGAGGGCGGCCTTCCACGCCTCGGCCAGGGGCCCCGTGCCGAAGAAGTGGCCGATCGCGCGCTCCCGCACCAGGCCCAGGACCCGGCTGACGAGAATGCCGGAAGCTACTCGGGAGGCCGCCACCGCGAAGCGCCGGTCGGCCGGCGGTCAGGACCCGGAGTCGCGGGCGGACCCGTTGGCGTCGCCGGGCGGCTGGGCGTCGTCCCGAGTTCGGCCCGCCAAGAGCTTCTGAAGGAAGCGGCCCTCTTCGTCCAAGCGCTCCACCTCGCGGCCCAGGCGCTCGACTTCGCCTTCCAGATGGGCCAGCCGCTCGTGCGAGCCCGGTTCGCCGGCGCCCAGGTTCCTTCGTTCCAACCTGGCGGCGATGGCTTTGCCGACCTGGGAATCCAGGACGATCGCCAAGATGGGGATCAACAGGACCAGGACGACCACCGTGAACAACATGAGGGAAACCTACTCCTTCCAGTCGCTTGAGGCCACCTGCAGACGCCGGCGGACCAGGTCCACGAACCCGGAACCATAGCGCACGAGGTACTGGAGCGGTCCGAAGATCCGATCCTGCGGCTTGCCAGCGGGCCAAAGGTTGGCGCGAGCCTTGTCGATCCGGTCGCGCGCGGTCTCGTTCCGGCGCTTCAAGGCGCGCACGATCTTCTTGTCGAGAGCCGCGAGAGCCGCAAGGCTGGCGTTTCGCGCCGTCTTAGTCGCGCCTTCCAGCGTCCGATCGACCCCGGCGACGGCAGCCGTCAGCTCCTCCGACGCCGAATGCACCTCGTCCCTCCAGCGCTTCCCAGCCGCTTCCACGGCCGGGGGCATATCCTGTCTTGCGAAGCGGGCCAAGAGTCCGTCCCGGTCCTTGAGGTCGGCGGGTTCGACGCCCAGCGCCTCCATCGCCTTCGCCACCTTGGCTTCCACCACCAGCAGAGACGCGCGCGGCGTCGCGACCGGCATCCCGACCCCGTGGCGCTGGAACAGGCCCCGCAGTTGGCCGAAGTAGGCCAGCTCGCCGGGGCCGCCCACGTATGCCAGCGTCGGAAAGAGGAAGCTTTCGACCACCGGCCGCAGCAAGACGTTGGCCGACACTGCGCAGGGGTCCGCGGCGATCAGTTGCAGCACGCGCCCCTCCGAGAGCTCGCGCCCCGCGCCGCGAAGTCGGAACCCCGCGCCGGCCCGCTCCAGCCTGTCCCGTCCGTCCGGCGCGTGGACCAACAGGTTGGCTGCGCCCGGGATCAAGGGGACCTGCAGCCCGTAGCCCGCGGCGCTCAAGGCGGCCACAGTCTCCGCCAGCGCGGCCTCGCTCGCCGCCGGGTCTTCGGCCTCGGCTTCGAGCAGCGGACGCGACGCCGCCTTGACTCGGGGGTCGCCGGCGTCCACCCACCCCAAGGGCGTGTCGTGCAACAGCGTTCCCATGAAGCGCCGGAACGCCGCCGGCAGAGTCGCGCCGGGCCGGTAGGCCAGCCGCACCTGGCTCAACCAGTGCTCCCGGAAGTCGTTTGGGGGAAAGGCGTCTGCTAAGCCAGCCACGGCCTCCTCCAGGCCCTCTCCCATCGGCGTCTCGGCCAGCGAGCGCCGGCCCGGTCCGCGTCCGGGGCGGCCCAGCTCCAGGCGGCGAAGCCGATTGGCACCGTCCAAGGCGTAGGCGCGACCCGCTTCTTCCCAGTCGTGATCGTCCGACGCGATCCAGAAGAGCGGCATGACGGGCTTGTCCAGGAGACGGCCCAGGTCCTCCGCCAGGCGCACGGCGGCCAGCGCCTTGTAGAGTCCGTAGAGGGGACCGCCGAAGAGGCCCGGCTGCTGACCCGTGGTCACGAAGTAGCCGCCCGAGCGCGCGACGTCCCGCAACAGGGCCTTGCTCGAGGGGCTTCCCGGTTCGACCAGCGCCGCCGCGTCGCGGGCTCGCTCGCGGGCATCCGAAGCCAGCGAGGCGGCTTTGCGGCGGTATGAATCCGGCGCGAACGGAGACGCTTCATAGAACGGGGCGGCCGACGCTTCTCCCGCCAGAAAGTCCCGGACCAGCTTCGGCCCGTCCAGCGGCCTCGACACGACGTCCACGTCAGCGCGCCTCCGCCAAGACGATGCAGCGGGGCGACCGCGAGCCGAACGGAGACAGGTCGTAGCCGCCGAAGACGGCGCTGGACGCCAAGCCGACCCGGGCCATCATGGAGGTCAGTTCGGCAGGTCCGTAGAGGCGGACCCTTTCCACGAACGCGCGCTCCGGGGTCCCTACCCCGGCGCCGATTCTGATGCGCTTCTCCACGACACGCCCGCCCTCCACCAAGCGCCGTTCCTGCACCACCGCGACCCCCGAGACCGTTCGCCGGTCTTCGCGCCGAAGGTTCTCCACGACAGCGTCCGCGTTCATGAAGTCCAGGAGAAAGGCGCCGCCCGCCGCCAGCACCCTGCGGACCTCGGCCAGCACGCGCAGGTCGCCCTCTTCGTCCTCGAAGTACCCGAACGACGTGAAGTACGAAGCGACCACGTCGAAGGCTTCGGCCCGAAACGGCAGGCTCCTCATGTCGCCCCGGACCAACGGCGCGCCTTGGGCCCGATCGCGTGCGGCGTCCAGCAGGCGGAACGACAGGTCGAGCCCTGCGGACGCGTAGCCCACGCGCCGCAGCTCGGCCAAGTGGCGACCGGCGCCGCAAGCCAAGTCCAGCACGCGCGCGCCCGGCCCGCGGCCCGTGGCCTTCCTGAGCATCTCCACGGCCCGACGGGCCTCGGCGCCGTCCCGGTGCGGGTACAGGGCCAAGTACTCGCTCCCGAACCAGTCGCGGAACCATGGCGCGCGACGCGTTCCAGTCCCTTCTCGCGTCATTCGACTCCCTTGTGGTAGGGCTCGTTTCTCAGAAGGGTGCCTGCCCTGTAGAGCTGTTCGGCCAAGACCAACCGAGCAAGGTCGCGAGGCAGCGTCAGCGACGAAAGCGACAGCTGGCGACGGCACTCCCGGCGCAGTTCTTCCTCCAGGCCGAAAGCGCCGCCGACCAGGAAGTGGACGCCGGGCTCCGGCCCCGAGGCCAGCCGGCCCAACCAGCGCGCGAGCTCGCGAGACGACCACGGACGACCCGAGCGCGCGACGGCCACGCGGACCAGCCCCGGCCGCAGGCGCCCGCGGATCGCTTGGCCCTCTCGCCGCAGCACTTCGGCGGCGGTCTTGCCTTGGGCGGCCGGCACCTGGACGGCGGCGAACTTCCAGTAGCGGGCGGCGCGGGCCTCGTACTCGCGGATCGCCGGCGCCAGGGGGCCGGGCTTTCCCACGGCGACTACCGAGACGAGCACGCGGACTCCGCCAGAGCGGCAAGGGCTTCCCGCAACGGACCCTCCGGCTGCCCCGCGACCCGAAACCCCACCACCGTGCAGTGCGGAATTATCTGTGGGAAGCGCGCCAGCTTTACCGCGTCCTTGGACGTGCAGACGATCCGGCGGTCGGCTTTCCGGGTCAGCAGGGCCGCCACGTCGCGAGGGCCGTAGGCGTGATGGTCGCGAAAGGCGGCCAGCTCGACGGTGAAGTTCGGCAGGAGGCGCCGAAGCCCCGACGCAAAGGCCCGGGGCCGGCCGACGGCGCAAACCGCCAGCACGTCGCTCGCGGGAGGCGCGGTCGGCTCGCCCGCCAGGTCCGTCCATCCTCCCATCTCCATCTTCGCCTCCGTCACGGGCACGCCCGGCGCCTCTCGCGACAGCGCCCGCCTCCAAGCTCGCGTCCCGTCGGCCGCTGCGACCCGACGGGTCAGCAAGACGTGTCCGGCCCGACGCGCCGAGGACAGCGGCTCCCGGTAGGGACCGCGGGGCAGAAGGCGAACCGGCATGGGGTCTTCCGCGGCCACCAGCAGAACGTCCATGTCGCGGGCCAGCCGCCGGTGCTGGAATCCGTCGTCCAAGATCGCCAGCCGATGACCTGCCGCTCGGGCCAAGCGCACGCTCGCAATCCGGTCCGGTCCAGCGAACACGGACTCCGCGCCGAACCAGCGGCGGTAGAGGGCGACTTCGTCGTCGCCGTAGCCCCGGCTCACGACCGCGATGCGGACGCCTTGCCCCGTCAGCCAGTCCCGGATCCAGCGCACGACCGGGGTCTTCCCCGTGCCGCCCACGGTCAAGTTGCCCACGGAGACGACCGGCAACGGCGGGGACGCCGGGCGGCGGCGATCGTGCCAGGCGTTGCGGGCGGCGGCGGCCAAGCGAAACGCGGCCTCGGCCGGTGCCAGCGCGGCCATCCCTGTGCGCGGCCCACCCTCCGCGAACCAAAGGTCGGACACGCGCATCCCAAGGCCGCCGCCGTTCACGGGCGGCTTCGCGCACGGGACCGCTCGTCGCGCTCCCGGAGGATGTCTTCCGCCAAGTCCACCACTCGCGCCGCGGCCCCCGGCTCGCCCAGCGCCTTCCGGACCGACGCCAGCCCGGCCAGCATGGACCGCCGCTCCGGCGAAGACTCGTCCAGCAGCGGCTGCAGGGCCGCGGCCATGGCGCCGGGGACCGCCTCAGACTGGAGGAACTCGGGGACGACCCGCTTGCCCGCCGCCAGATTGGCCAGGGCCACGTGGGGGACGTCGACCAGCCGTCGTGCGACCATCCACGTCGCGGGGTGCGTGACGTAAGCCACCACGAAGGGCAGCCCCGCGAGCGCCGCTTCCAGGGTACTGGTGCCCGACTTGACCAGCCCGGCGGTCGCCAGCGCCCGAAGGGAAGCGCCGTCCCGCGTCAGGGGAAACGGGTAGCGCCGATAGGCGTCCGCGGACACGGACGGCGCCCTGCACACGACGGTTCGGAGCCCGGGCACGCGCCGTTCGAGCTCGCGGGCCGTCGCCGCGAACGGCTGCCGATGCCGCTCGATCTCTTGGGGCCGCGACCCGGGAAACAGGGCCAGGACCCGGCAGTTCGGGCCGACGCCCAACCGTCGAGCCAGCGCCTTGGGGTCCGCGACGACGCTGTCGTGGTCCAGGAGGGGGTGCCCGACGAAGACGGCGCGTCCGCCGTGCGCCTCGTAGAACCGGGGCTCGAACGGCAGGATCAGGGCGATCCGATCGGCCGTCCGCGCCAGCCGTCTTGCCCGCCCCTGCTTCCAGGCCCACACCTGGGGTCCCACGTAGTAGAGCACCGGCACCCCCCGGGCGGCGGCCGCGGCGGCCACCCGCATATTCAAGCCCGGGTAGTCGACGGGCACCACCAGGTCGGTCGCGCCGCGCACCAGGCGCCGTCGGAGGCGCCCTTCCAGCCGGCGAAAGAAGCGCAGCTTCCTGGCCACCTCGGCGAAGCCCATGACGGCCAGCTCCTCCAGCCCTTCCAGCAGGCGCACGCCCTCGGCGGCCATCCGGGGTCCCCCCGTCCCCGTCATCTCCACGCGGGGCCAGCGACGGCGCATCTCCCGGGCCACAGCCGCGCCGTGGGCGTCTCCCGAGGCCTCGCCGGCCAGGATCAAGACGTTGCGAAGCGGAGGAGACGAGGCGCCGGGTGCGGCGACCGCCCCGTCAGAAGGCCCGCCCAAGGAGCCACATGGCCACGACGACCACGACCAGGAGGACGACCAGGGCGCCCGGGGACTTCCCCTTTCTGGCGTCGATCCACTCCCGCTTACGACGTCGGCGAACGCGTATCAGCGACATGTTCCTCGATCTGGTGCTCGATGGCGAGGGCCAGCTCCAAGGCCCTCCGCCCATCCTGCCCCGTAACCGGCGGCGGCGCCAGCCCCAGCACCGCGTCCCGGAACGAACTCAGCTCCGCCGCCAGCGGCTCGACGCCGTCTCCCCGCAGCGGCACGCGCTCCACCACCGCCGACAGCCCGGCCAGCGACGGAACGCCCTCGGGAAGCCGCGGACCTTCGAGCCCGCCCGCTCCGTCCTTGAGTCGGTAGAACTCTCCGTGGCCGGCCGCCAAGTCCAGCGAAAGGTAGCCGGAACGCTGCCAGACTCGGAGCTTGCGCACCTTGCGCACCGATACGCGGCTGGCCGTCAAGTTGGCGACCGCGCCCCCCTGGAACTCCAGGCGCGCGTTGGCGATGTCGGGGTAGCGGGAGAGCACCGGCACGCCCGTAGCCGCCACCGAGGCGACGGGGCGGCCGACCAAGCTGTCCACCAAGTCCACGTCGTGGATCATCAGGTCCAGCACCACGGCCACGTCCAAGGAGCGCGGACTGAACGGCGACAGCCGGTGAGACTCCACGAACAGAGGTCGCTCCAGGTACGGACGGGCGGCCCTCACGGCCGGATTGAACCGCTCCACGTGTCCCACCTGCAGCACGACGCCGGCCGTCGCAGCCGCGTTCGCGATCCGCCCGGCGGCTTCCAGCTCCGGCGCCAGCGGCTTCTCGACGAATACGTGAACCCCAACGCGGGCCGCCGCCAGGGCCACCGACTCGTGGGCTCGGGTTGGGACGGCGACCACCACACCGTCGCTGGCCTCCAGCAGGGAGTCCAATGTGGGGTGCGCGGGAACGCCCAGCTCCCGGCCCACGGCGGCCCCGCGCTCGGCATCGCTGTCGAAGACGCCCGCCGCCTTCACGCCGTGCAGGTCCCGGACCACGCGGGCGTGATGGCGTCCCAGTGCGCCGGCGCCGGCCACGCCGATCCGAGGCTGGTTCGCGGCGGCCAGGTCGCGTTCGGCGCTCAGGAGACGATGCCGCGCGTGCTGTTTCGGATGAAGTCGAGGAGGTAGCGGACCTCGGGGCAATCCAAGTCTCCGTCCTCCTCCGCTTGGGAGACCGCCCGCGTCAGGTTCAACCCCGAGTGGAAGAGCAGGCGGTACGCCCGCTTGAGGCGTCGGCGCACGCCGGTCTCGATCCCTCTACGCTCCAGGCCCACGGCGTTGAGCCCGTAGAGCTTGGCCGAGGGGTTGCCCACGGCCCGACAGTAGGGCGGCACGTCTTGGGCTACGCGGGAGCCGCCTCCGACGAAGGAATGGGCCCCGATCCGAACGAACTGGTGGATCGCCACCAACCCGCTCACGATCGCCCAATCCCCGATCGTCACGTGTCCCGCCATGTTGGTGGCGTTGGAGACGACGACGTGATTTCCCAGCTCGCAGTCGTGCGCGATGTGGCTGTAGGCCATGAGCAGGCAGTCCGAGCCCACTACGGTCCGGCCCGAGGCCGCCGTCCCCCGGTTGAGCGTCGCGAACTCGCGAATGACCGTCCGGTCGCCGACCTCGAGGTGCGTATCTTCGCCCTCGTACTTCATGTCCTGCGGGTCCGTCCCGAGCACCGCCCCGTTCGCGACCTGGCAACCCGTCCCCAGCACGGTGTCGCGTTCGACCAGCACCCGCGGGCCAATCCGCGTGCCCGCGCCGATCTTCACCCCCGGACCGATCACGGCGAAGGGACCGATCTCGACGGCCGGCCCCATTTCGGCCTCGGGGTCGACAACCGCCGTGTCGTGGACCTTGATCTCGACCGTCGCGCCCGCCCGCTTCAACGTTCCACGATCCTGGCCGTCATCTCGGCCTCCGCCACGACCTGCCCGTCTACCGTCCCCGTTCCCTTCATCTTGCAGACGCGACGACGCAGGTTCAGCATCTCCAGCTCGAAGAGGACCTGGTCGCCCGGGGTGACCGGTCGACGCCACTTCACGTCGCTCATGGACATGAAGTAGACGACCTTGTTCTCGGGGTCGTCCACGGCGTCCATGAGCAGGAGTCCCCCGACCTGGCCCATGGCCTCCACGACCAGAACGCCCGGCATGATGGGGTGTCCGGGGAAGTGTCCGCCGAAGAAGGGTTCGTTGATCGTCACGTTCTTGAGGCCGACGATGCGCTTGCCGGGATCGAACTCGACGATCCGATCCACCAGCAGCATCGGGTAGCGATGCGGCAGGTACTCCATGATCCGCCGGATATCGATCCGACTGGCCTGCTGCCTGTCGCGATGGCGGCGGAGGGCGCGGGCCAGCTCCACGTTGCCCCGGTGGCTGGGGCGCTCGACCACGACATGCCCTCGGAAGCGACCGCCGATCAGGGCCAGGTCGCCCACCAGGTCACCCACCTTGTGGCGCAGGAACTCGTCCGGGAAGCGAAGCTCGGCGTTCAGCACGCCGGCGTCGTCCAGGACCACCGTGTTGTCCAACGAGGCGCCCAGGGCCAGCCCGCGGGCGCGCAGCGTTTCGGCGTCCGCCACGAAGCCGAAGGTGCGGGCCTGCGCCAGGCCGTCGCTGAATTGTTCCCCGTCGATGTCGAACGCCCCGTACTGGCGACCGATGGCCCCGTGATCGAAGTCGATCGTAGCCGAAATGCGGTACTGGTCGTGCGGCAAGGCCACGTAGGACGAGTCCTGCCCGTTCTCGACGGCCACCACGGACTCCACCTCGATCACGCGAGCCAAAGCGTCCTGGCGCTGCCGCCCCGCCTCGCGCACGGCGTCCACGTACGGAGCGAAGCTGCCGTCCAGGATCGGCGGCTCGGGGCCGTCCAGCTCCAGCAGCGCATTGTCGACCTCCAGCGCGGCCATGGCCGCCAAGACGTGCTCGACCGTCAAGACCTCGGCGTCCCCGTCGCCCAGGTTGGTGCCCAGGTCGGTGCCCGTCACGTACTCGAGCTCGGCCGGCACTTCGGGGTTCCCCGGCAGGTCCGTGCGCCGAAATACGACCCCCGTCCCCTCGGGAGCGGGCTTGATGCGGAGCGCGCTCTCCCGCCCGGAGTGAACGCCGATCCCCCGCAACTCGATCTCGCGGGCGACGGTGTGCTGGTTCTCGTGGGCCATCAGGGCAATGTAACCGTCAAGACGGGCCGCCGCCCTTGCCCGAGACGCGACGCTCCAGCCGTTGCAGGCGCTTGGCGAGCTCCGGCAGCTGCATCAGTCTGGCCATGGCCTTCAGGTAGGTCCTGTGATCTCGGGCGGGGTAGCCCGACACGGTCTGCCCAGGGGCCACGTCGCCGATCACCCCGGCTTGGGCCGCGATCCGCGCGCCGGCGCCGATCTTCAGGTGACCGATCAAGCCCGCTTGTCCCCCCATCGACACGCCCTCGCCCGTGCGCGTGGAGCCCGAGACGCCGACCTGGGCCACCAGGATCGACCGCGGACCGATCTCCACGTTGTGCGCGACGTGAACCAAGTTGTCCAGCTTCGAGCCCGCCCCCACGACGGTGCGCCCGATCGAACCTCGGTCGATCGTGCAGTTCGCCCCGATCTCCACGTCGTCCTCCACGACGCATTCGCCCGTCTGGGGGATCTTGAGGTGGCCCGTCGCCGACTGGACGTAGCCGAAGCCGTCCACGCCGATCCGCGTGCCCGAGTGCACGATCGCACGCGCACCCAGGACCACGCCGGCGTAGAGGGTGACGTTCGGGAAGAGCGTGGCGTCCGGGCCGACGACCGCGCCGGCTCCGATCACGCAGTGGGCCCCCAGGCGGGCGTTGTCGCCGATCTCGGCGCCGGCTCCGACGACGATGTGCGGGCCGATGCTCGCCGTCGGGGCCACGGACGCGGAGGGATCGATCACCGCCGTGGGGTGAACCCCCGGGCAGGGGACAGGCGCCGTGTGCAGCAGCGGCAGAAGCGCAACCAGGGCGGCGTGGGGGTCGGCCACCACCAGGCGGTCGGCCGGGCCGTCCTCCAAGGCGGAGAGCACCTCGGACACGAGAAGCGCGCGGCCCCGGCATCGCGGAAGCTCGGAGGCGTAGCGGCGGTCGGCCAAGAACGCCAAGTCCTCGGGTCCGGCGTCCCGAAGCGGGGAGATCCGCCGGAACGAGGCGACGCCATCTCCCACCACGCGCCCGCCCGCCGCGCGAGCCGCGTCGGCCAGCGTCAGACCGGGCGAGGAGCCGGCCACGCGCGCTGTCGCCGGATCCGTCGGCCGGTGCGGCTCCTCGTCACCTCCCGGAAGATCCGTCCGGCGCTCCAGGAGCTCCCGTCGCTCCCGAGCCCGTCGCCGCCTGCAAGCGGTTGAGGACTTCCTGGGTCAGCTCCAACGACGGATCGGCCGAGAGGATGGCCTGCGACGCCGCGTCCAAGATCATGGCGTAGTTGCCCTCGACCCGAATCTCCTCGATGACCGCGGTGATCGACTCCATGACCGGCTGGAACACCTCTGCCCGTCTCTGCTGAGCCTGATTGTCCAGCTCCTGGCGCCGCTGCTCGATCGCCTGCTGCCGGGTCGTGATCTCCTCCTCCTTGGCCCTTCGGTTCTCCGGCGTCATGGTCATGCGCTGCTGGTCGTACTCCTCCAGCGTGGACTGCATGTCGGTGCCCAGCTGCTGAAGCTCGGCCATGAAGCCCTGCAGGGTGGCTTCCAGCGACCTCTGGGCCTCCTGCGCCCTGGGGTACTGGCTCAGGATGACCCCGGTGTCCACCCAGCCCACCTTGGTCGGTTGGGCCTCTGCGGAAACGGCGGCGCCGGCCGCCACGGCAAGGGCGAGGAAGAAGGCGGCGCGCAAGCGCGAAGCGGGCATGGTCGTTTTTCTCCGGTCGAATCGGCTTCGAGGCCGCCGCGAAGACGCATCGGCGGCAAGGAAAGATACATTCGTCGTCCGCATCTAGAAGTTCGGTCCCATCTTGAAGTGCAGCTGCCAGCCGGGATCGGTCTTGTCGAACCCGTAGGCGTAGTCCAGACCGATCGGCCCGAACGGGGTCACCAGCTGCACCCCGAAGCCGGCGCCCCGGTACAACCTGGACGTGTTGAGATGACCCGGGTCCTCCCACAGGTTGCCCGCGTCGAAGAACGCCGAGATGCCGATATTGGAGTTGATCACGGCCTTCAGCTCGGCCGTGGAAGAGAAGTAGGCGTCTCCCAGCCGGTCGACCTGCGCGATCCCCCTGCCGCGCTCCGGGAAGTAGCCGCGAGGCGTGATCGAGGTCTCGTCGTACCCGCGCAACGACTCGCCGAACTGCACGCCGCCCATCCAGAACGACTCGAACGGAAAGCGGGATGCGTCGCCGAACAGTGCGCCGCCGCGAACACCGACCCCCATCGCGAACTGGACGCCGCCGGGGGTCTGGCCGTCCCCGCCCAGGCCGCCCAGCGGGATCATCCACTGGGCTTCCACCATGTGCTTCACGAAGTTGCCCGCGCCGCCGAGCGGTCCGCCGTTCAACTCGGCGTTCCAGGTCTGCGTGGACCCGTCCGTGGGAAAGAGCGGGTGGTTCAAGGTGCGACGGGTCACGCCCAGCGAGAACGAGCTCAAGGTGCCGGGGGGCAATCCGAAGAGGGACTGGTCGTCCACGTTGCGGAAGAGTTCGTAGCTGGTCCGGGACAGCGAGTAGCCGAAGAAGATCCGCGTGCGCAGCGAGCCCGGGAAGGGCACTCCGAATCGGGTCGTGAACCCGGCGCGTCGTCTCCGGCCGGTGGCGAACTGGAAGAACCGGTCGGTGGAGTTGAAGAGCGACAAGGAGCCGCTCACGGTGGACTGGAAGAGGGCGGGATCGCTGACGCCCAAGGTGAAGCTGTTGATCCATCGACCGAAGTCCCAGCGGACGTTCCCCGCCTTGGCTTGCCCGAACAGATTGGGCTGGTCGTAGCCCAGGAAGCCCGAAAGGCCGACGCCCCCGCCCATCGCCGTGCCGAACTGCACCGACCCGGTGTTCTTCTCCGCCACCTTGAAGACGATGTCCACGTCGCCCGAGTCCAGCGGACGGATCTCGGGCGTCGGCATCGGCGCCTCGAAGAACCCAAGCGACTGAATGTTCTGGTAGGACTGCAGCAGGCGGGCCTGGCTGTAGACGTCGCCGGGCAGGAGGAAGATCTTCTCGCGGATGATCCGGTCGTAGGTGAAGTCGTTGCCCTCGATCACGATGCGGTTGACGTACGCTCGCGCGGCCTCTTGGATCCGCCAGCCGGCGCGGACCGTCGGGCTGCCCCCGGCCTCGGTCCCCGTTCTCTCCCAGAAGGGCTCCACCTGCGCGTACAGGTAGCCCTCGTCGCCGTACATCTCGCGCACCCGTTGGGCCGCGTCCTCGAAGGCGGCCACGTCGAAGATCCTTCCCGCCCCGTCCCCTTCCCCGCCGTCCCCGCCAAGCCCAAGCACGGACAGGATACCCCCGGAGTCGTCATCGAAATAGGCCTCGAGCTGCTCGGTCTCGAAGGCGCTGTTCCCCTCGATCCGGAAGTCGGCCAGACGGTACTGCGCGCCTTCCTCCACGTCGATCTCGATGCGGGCCTTGCCGGTGGTCGGGTCCACGATCAGCGTGTCGCCCAGGACCTGAAAGTCCAGGTAGCCCGCCTTGCGGTAGTTGTCGGGAAGGGACTCCAGCAGGTCCAGCTCGAAGTCGATGTCGTCGTATTCGCCTGCTCGGAACCAGAGAAACCCTTCGGGCTTGGTGTTCATGGCGCCGCGCAGATCGGCGTCCGAGAACCGCTCGTTGCCGTTGAACACCACGTTCGCAATCGTGACCCGCTGTCCCTCGTTCACGTCCAGGACCACGTCCACCCTGCCCTCTTCGCCGGGCACCGGCTGCAAGCGCTCGTCGATGCGGGCAAAGGGAACCCCGCGGCGACGCAGCTCCTCGCGGATGTAGCTGCGGGCCCGGGCCATCGCGTTCCGCGACAGGGGAGAGTTCTCCTCCAACCCCGCCTCGTCCACCACGTCGCTCTCGGAAAGCGACTCCAGGCCCGTGATTCGAACCAGCCGGGTCAGGTCCCGCTCCTCCACTTCCAGGATCAGCACGTTGCGTCCGGAGGACTCGTCCACCTTCGCCTCGACGTCTTCGTACTGGCCCGTGGCCCAGAGGTTCTTGATGGCGCGCTGAACGTCGCTCCAGCTCGCGAGCGTTCCCGGCAGCAGCCCGGCGACGCCCGCCACGTCCTCGCCGGCCAAGCGGACCGCGCCCCGAACCACGACCGAGTCGATCCTGACCAGGGGGTCGCCTCCGGCCGCCTGCGCCGCCAGCCCGCCGGGCCTTCCGCCCAGCGCGCCTGCGATCGCCACCGACAGCGCCGCCACCGCCAGCCGGCCGGCCGGCCCCGCCCCACGTTGGTCCATCAACCGGGCGCCGGCGCCGCCGCTCCAAAGGAGAGCGCGTCGGCTTCGGGCGCCGCGTCCACCTCGATTTCGTCGCCCTTCCGGAACTCGGCCAAGAGGATCTTCTCGGACAGCGGGTCTTCCAGGTGCTGCCGGATCGCGCGCTTAAGGGGGCGGGCGCCGAACTTCTCGTCGTAGCCGCGCTCGACCAGGAAGTCGACGGCGGCATCCGTGAGCGCCAGCGACATGCCGTCGCGCCCGAGGCGAGCGATCACGTCGTCCAGCAGGACGTGAACGATCCGGCCGATCTCGGCACGGCCCAGCGGATGAAAGACGATCGTGTCGTCCACTCGGTTCAGGAACTCGGGGTTGAAGGCGCGCTCGATCTCCTGAGCCACCTTGTCCCGCATGAACTCGTAGTCGGACCCCGGCTCCGACGCCCGGAAGCCCAGCCCTCCCTTGGAGATGTCCCGGGCCCCCAAGTTCGAGGTCATGATCAGAACGGTGTTCCGGAAGTCCACGACCCGACCGTAGTTGTCGGTCAGGCGGCCCTCGTCCAACACTTGGAGCAGGATGTTGAAGACGTCCGGGTGGGCCTTCTCGATCTCGTCGAACAGCACTACGGAATAGGGCCGGCGCCGGATCGCCTTGGTCAGGGCGCCGGAGTCCTGGTAGCCCACGTAGCCGGGCGGCGCGCCGATGAGCCGCGAGACCGAGAACTTCTCCATGTATTCGCTCATGTCCACGCGAACCAGGGCCTCGTCGTCCGCGAACAGGAACTCCGCCAGGGTGCGGGCGAGCTCGGTCTTCCCCACGCCCGTCGGTCCCGAAAAGATGAACGAGCCGATGGGCCGGTCGGGGTCCTTCAACCCCGCGCGGCCCCGCCGGATCGCCTTGGAGACCGCGGCGATGGCGTGGTCCTGGCCCACGATCCGCTTGTGGAGCTCGGCTTCCATGTTCACCAGCCGCTCCGTCTCGGCTTCGCGAAGCCGCGTGAGCGGGACGCCCGTCCACCGGCTCACCACGAACGACACGTCCTCCACGGTCATCTTGGGGCGGACGCGCTGCCGCTCCTCTTCCCACGCCGTCTTCTCGTCCCGGATCCGCTGCTGAAGCTCCCGCTCCTCGTCGCGCAGTTGGGCCGCGCCCTCGAAGTCCTGACCGCGGATCGCGTCCTCCTTGCGCGTCGCGAGCGCCGCCAGCGCCGCCGTCAGCTCGTCCACCTGGGGCGGGGCCGTCCGGCTGGCGATCCGGACCCTTGCGCCGGCTTCGTCGATCACGTCGATGGCCTTGTCGGGAAGGAACCGATCCGTGATGTAGCGGTCGGCCAGCTGCGAGGCCTGCGTCAGCGTCTCCTCGGGGATCTCGACCTCGTGGTGGTCCTCGTACTGGCGCTTCAGTCCTCTGAGGATCTCCACGGTGTCCTCCACGCTGGGCGGCTCGACGATCACGGGCTGGAAGCGCCGCTCCAGCGCCCCGTCCTTCTCCACGTACTTGCGGTACTCGTTCAGCGTCGAAGCGCCGATGCACCGCAGTTCGCCGCGGGCAAGGGCGGGCTTGAGCATGTTGGAGGCGTCGATCGCGCCTTCGGCCGCCCCGGCGCCAACCAGCGTATGAAGCTCGTCGATGAACAGAACCACGTTGCGGTTCTTGGCGATCTCGCTCGTCACCACCTTGAGGCGCTCTTCGAACTGGCCCCGGTACTTCGTGCCGGCCACGACGGCGGCCATGTCCAACGCCAGCACGCGGTGGTCCCGAAGGACGTCGGTCACCTCTCCCCGCGCTACCAGCTGGGACAGCCCTTCGACCACGGCCGTCTTTCCCACGCCGGGTTCGCCGATGAGCACCGGGTTGTTCTTCTTGCGACGGCACAAGATCTCCACGACCCGCTCGATCTCCTCCTCGCGCCCGATGATCGGGTCCAGTTCGCCTCTGCGGGCCAGGTCGGTCAGATCGCGGCAGAAGTGGTCCAGCGCCGGCGTCTTCGACTTTCGGCCGCCGGTGGACGCCCTCGGCCCGCCCGCTCCGGCGCCGCCCTCGGTCACGCCGCTCGTCGCGGCCCCGATCTCCGAGCCCAGGATGTTCAGCGTCGCGGCCCGCGCATCCTCGATCGTAACGCCCAAGCCGTTGAGAACTTGGGCCGCGATGCCCTTGCTCTCGCGCAGGAGTCCCAGGAGCAGGTGCTCCGTGCCCACGTAGGAGTGGTTAAGCTCCCGGGCCTCTGCGACCGCGAACTCCAGGACCTTCTTGGCCGGCGACGTGTACGGAAGCTCTCCCAACGCGATCGTGGCCTTTCCCTTCCGCACGGCGCCCTCGACCCGCTCGTGGATCCGCCCGATCTCCACGTCCAAGCTCTCGAGCACGTTGGCGGCCACGCTCTCGCTGTCGCCGACCAAGCCCAAGAGGATGTGCTCGGTTCCCACGTAGTCGTGCTGCAAGCGGGTCGCTTGCTGCCGGGCCATCGACAGCACTTTGCGCACCCGCTCGGTGAAGTTGTAGTTCATGTTCGAATATTCGCCATCATGCGCCCGAATCGGAAGTGCCTGTGCGTTTTTCTCCCAGCCCGCCTTCGCTCTCCACGGCGCGCCGAACGTACTCGGCCCGATGCTCGTGGCGTTCCGGCGCGGACAGCTCCCTGCCCGCAGCCTGGTCCAGGTGGGCCGCCTGCGAGAAGATCATGAGCTTGTTCAATGTGTATACCGACGGGGCCGGAAGAAGTTTCAGCAACACCCCCAGGCGAACGCCCGCCAAGTGGTTCACCAGTTCCTCGCTGCTCAAAGTTCGCGCGTACCTCAGGACCCCGTAGGCCCGCCACACCAGGTCCTCGATGACGGTGCGGGCGTCGCGCACCAGGACCTCCCGGGCGTTGCGCTCCTTGCGGATCAGCGTCTCGACGAGCTGGCCGAGGTGGTCCAGGAGGTCCGCTTCGCTCCTTCCCAGCGTGGTCTGATTGGAGATCTGCACGAAGTTGCCCAAGACCCCGGAGCCCTCGCCGTGAAAGCCCCGGAACGTCAGGCCGCACTCCACGATGCCGCGCAACACTGGCTTCAATTCCTTGGTCGCCGCCAGCCCCGGCAAGTGCACCAGCGCCGACGCACGAAGGCCCGTCCCCGCGTTGGTGGGACAAGCCGTCAGGTACCCGAACTCGTGGTGGTACGCCAAGGGAAGACGCTCGCCGATTTGGTCGTCCAGGTCGTCCACCAGCTCCCAGGCGTCCGCTAGGCGCAACCCCGACACCAGGCACTGCATGCGCAGGTGGTCCTCCTCGTTGACCATCACGCTCACCGGGTCCAGCGAAGACACGGCGACGGCGGCCCCGGCGGGCGGGCGCGCCCCGCTTCCCCCCAGCAGCTCTTGCGACACCAAGCGCCGCTCCAGCAAGATGCGACCCGCCGGCCGGCCGATCTCCTCCATGGACGCGAACACGGCTTCCCTGGGCAGCGAGTCCTGCCGCACCACGCGGGCCACGGCCGCCAGCACCGCCTCTCGATCTTCGCGTCCGGCGCGGGACACGTACGGCCGCCCCTGCAGGTTGCGGGCCAGCCGGACACGGGTGGAGATCACGACGTCGGCGTCGGGCCCGGCCCCGTCCAGCCATCCCAGCCCGAAGTCCGATATCGTCTGCAGGTCGTCCATGAAAGGCTACTCGGCGGGCTCCATCTCCAGGATGCGGTCCCGCAGCTGGGCCGCCCTCTCGAAGTCCTCCGCCTCCACCGCCCGCTGAAGGCGTCGCCGGAGCGAACCGATGCGCCGATCCACGTCCGCGCCGGCAGGATCGGGAGGCAGGTACACCTTGCCGGCGTGCTGCGCGGCCCCGTGCACGCGCTGGAGCACTCTGCGCAGGTTGGGCTCGAAGGCCGCGTAGCACTCGGGGCAGCCCAGCCGCCCGCGACGCCGGAACTTCTTCCAGGTCAGCCCGCAGAACGAGCACGGTTCCGGCGGGGCGGCCGCCTCTCCCAGCTGGGCCAGCAACGCCGCGACATCTCCCCCGCCCTTGGGGTCGATTCCCTTCTTCTGGGCGCAGGCTCGGCAGTAGTGATGGTCCGACTCCTCGCCGCCGACGATCTGCTTGACGTGCACAACGGCCGTCTTTTCGCAGTTCTCGCCGTCGCAGACCCTGCCCGGCTCAGGCATCCTCGAGCACCCCCTCTTCAAGCCCCATGACCCTTTCGGCCCGAGACGCCAGTTCACGGTTGTGCGTCGCCACGACCAGCGCAACCCCGTGACGCTCCCGCAGCGCGAACAGGGCGTCCTGCACGCCCTCGCTGGTTCGCGGGTCCAAGTTGCCCGTGGGCTCGTCGGCCAGGACCACAAGGGGCTGGTTCACCAGCGCCCGCGCCACGGCGACCCGTTGCTGCTCGCCTCCCGACAGCTGGTCCGGCTTGTGGTCCAGCCGCGCCTCGAGACCCGCTTGGCGCAGGAGCGTGGTCGCGCCTCCCCGCGCGTCGCGCTCGTTCCGTCCCGCGATCAGAGCGGGCATCATGACGTTCTCCAGGGCCGTGAACTCCCGCAGCAGGTGGTGAAACTGGAACACGAAGCCGACCCGTCGGTTGCGAAGCTCGGCCGCCTCCTCGTCCCGCAGCTTGCCGGTGTCCGTCCCTCCGATCGCCGTCGATCCCGCGGTGGGCCGGTCCAGAGCGCCAAGCAGGTGGAGAAGGGTGGACTTGCCGGACCCGCTCGCGCCGACGATCGCGACCGCCTCCGCCCGCGACACGACAAGGTCGACTCCCCGCAGCACGTGGAGGTCCGGTCCGCCCACCCCGGCGTACGAACGGTGCAGCCCGGCCGCTCGAACAGGCGGCGCAAGCTGCGCTTCTTCGTCCGGGAGCTCATGCATGGCGAATGGCCTCGACGGGCTGCAGCGCCGAGGCTTGGCGGGCCGGGTAGATCGTGGCGGCCAGCGAGACCAGGAGGCTCACGCCGACGATCCACGCCACGTCCCAGGGCGACAGCGCAACGGGCAGCCTGTCCACGAAGTAGATGTCCGCCGGAATGGGGATCAGCTGGTAGCGCTCCACCAGGTACGCCGCGACCAGCCCGAGCACCGTCCCCGCCGCCGTCCCCACGGCTCCGATCCACAGCCCTTGGAGCACGAACGTCCGGAGCGTGTCCTTCCGGGTCAGGCCCATCGCCTTGAGGATGCCGATCTCGCGGGTCCGGTTGACCACGACCATGACCAGCGTGCTCACGATGTTGAACGCCGCCACCAAGACGATGAGGGACAAGATCACCCCCATGGCGAGCTTCTCCAGCTTCAAGGCCGAAAAGAGCTGGCTGTTGGTTCGGGTCCACGGGTCCACCGCGTAGGGCCAGCCGCCCAGGGCGTCTTGGACGGACTCGGCCACGGCGCCGGCGTTCCAGGGATCTGACGTGCGCGCGCCCACGAACGACGCCGTGCGGGGCTCCATGTCCAGCAAAGCCTGCACGTCGGCCAAGGCGGCGTAGCCGTTGCGGAAGTCGTAGTCGTGCATGCCGGTGGAGAAGACGTCGGACACCACCCAGGCGAACATCGGCGTGGTCGGCTCGCCGAAGGGCCCCAGCTTGAAGCTCTCCAGCCCCACGACCGTCACCGTGTCGCCCGCAAAGAGGTTCATGCGCCCGGCCACGCCGCTGCCCAGCACCACGGGAACCAGCCCGCCCGGTTCTCGGCGCAGAGACACGCGGCCCGACCGGAGGCTGTCCTCCAGCGGGGTGGGAGCGGCTCGGACGTCCGCCGCGGCGGGGTCCTCGGCCGCGCCCCCCAGGTCCACGCCGTAGAGGTAGATGACCTCCGTATAGCCCTCCCGGTGCAGCGCCACTCGGGTCAGCGCCACGGGCGATGCCGCGACCACCCCCTCCGTCCGCTCCACCTGCTCCACCACCGCCGGCCAGTCCTCAATGCGCAGCGACGGGCCCGTCTGCCGAACCAGCACGTGCGGGGTGGACCCGAGGATCTTCTCCCGGAGCTCGTTCTGCATGCCCGTCATTACGCCGATCACCAGGATCAGCGCCGTGACGCCCACGACGACGCCGCCCAGCGAGACCCACGTGATGAACGAGAGCAGCCGCCCTCCCCGACGCGACGCACCCAGGTACCTGCGGGCCAGGAACCACGCCAAGCGCGTGCGCGACTTCACTCGGCCTCGGCGGCGCGCAGCGTGGGAAACAGGATCACGTCGCGTATCGACGGCTGGTCGGTGAGCAGCATGACCAAGCGGTCGATGCCGATCCCCGTGCCGCCCGTCGGCGGCAAGCCGTACTCCAGGGCCCGGATGTAGTCCTCGTCCACCTGCTGGGCCTCCTCGTCGCCCGCCGCTCGCAGCGCCGCCTGATCCTCGAAGCGCGCGCGCTGGGCGGCCGGATCGTTAAGCTCGCTGAATGCGTTGGCGATCTCCTGGCCCGCCACGACCAGCTCGAAGCGCTCGGACAGCTCCGGCGCGCCCCGCTTCGCCTTGGCCAACGGGCTCAGCTCCCGCGGATGGTCGATCACGAAGGTGGGCTGCACCAGCCGCGGCTGCACCAGCGACCCGAACAAGCTGTCCATCAGCTTCCCCCGGCCGGCTCCCTTCAACTCCTCGGCGCCCAACGCTTCGGCCGACGCGCGAAGCTCCGACAACGGCGCGTCCAGCGGGTCCCGCTCCAGTGCCCCGGTCAGCGCGTCCACGAAGGGAACCCGCTCGAAGGGCGGCGAGAAGTCGATCTCCGTCCCCTGATAGGAAACCCTGGGGCCTCCGTGGACGGCCTCGGCCAAGCCGGACAGCAGCTGCTCGACGATGGCCATCATGTCCCCGTAGTCGGCAAAGGCTTGGTAGAACTCCAGCATGGTGAACTCGGGGTTGTGAAACCGGTCGATACCCTCGTTCCGAAAGTCCTTCGATATCTCGTAAACCCGGTCCATGCCCCCGACGATCAGCCGCTTCAGATACAGCTCGTCGGCGATCCGCAGGTACAGCGTTCGGTCCAGCGCGCGGTGACGCGTCGTGAACGGACGAGCGGTCGCCCCGCCGTACAGGGGCTGAAGCACCGGCGTCTCCACTTCGACGAAGCTCCGGTCGTCCAGGAAACGGCGCACGTGGGTCACGATCCTGCTCCGGGCTTGGAAGACGGCCCGAACTTCCGAGTGGACGGCCAGGTCGGCGTAGCGTTGCCGATATCGAGCCTCGCGGTCTGCGAAGCCCGAGTGCGTGGACGTCTCTCCCGTGGCGGCGTCCACCCGCACCTTCCCCAGCGGCAACGGACGCACGGACTTGGACAGGAGACCGAGCCCGGCGGCCGCAACCGTGACTTGGCCCATCCGCGTGCGGAACAGGCGTCCCTCCACGCCGATCCAATCCCCCAGGTCGAGAAGGTCCAGCAGCGAATAGACGTCCTCGCCCAGCGCGTCCTGCCGGAAGTGCGCCTGAATCCGTCCGGTGCGGTCTTCCAAGTCGGCGAAGGCGCTGCGACCGTGCGACCGGAACGCCGTCATGCGCCCCGCCCAACGGCCCGCTTCGCCGCGACCGTCCTCCAGCTTGCCCGACGCCTCGTCGGCCTCGAAGCCGGCTATCGAAGGCGCCGCATGGCTCGTGACGGGATACGAATAGGCGTAGGGCTCGACGCCCTGGGCCCGGAGCAGAACCAGCTTCTCCTGTCTGGCCCGGCGCGGCCGGGGCGCGGGGGCGGGCTTCGCCGTCACGCCGCCGCCTCCCCGCTTCCGCCGAAGCGCTTCAAGTAGGCTTCGATGAAGGGGTCCAAGGCGCCGTCCATGACCGCCGAGACGTCTCCCTTCTTCACGCCCGTCCGGTGGTCGTTCACGAGCGTGTAGGGCGCCAGCACGTACGACCGAATCTGGTTGCCCCAGGCGATCTCGGTCTTGGTGGCTTCGAGGGCCTTCTTCTCGCGCTCCTTTTCTTCCTGGGCTCTCTGGTAGAGTGCCGCGCGGAGCATCTTCATCGCCGTGGAGCGGTTCTTGTGCTGCGAGCGTTCCTGCTGGCAGGAAACGACGATCCCGGTCGGCTCGTGGACGATGCGGATGGCCGAGTCCGTCTTGTTGACGTGCTGACCCCCGGCCCCCGAGGCGCGAAAGGTGTCCACGCGAAGATCGGCTTCGTCGATCTCGATCTCGATCTCGTCGTCCAGGACGGGATAGACGAAGACCGAAGCGAACGATGTGTGGCGACGAGCCTGCGAGTCGAACGGGGATATCCGCACCAGCCGGTGGACGCCCTTTTCGGAGCGCAGGTACCCGTAGGCGTGGTCGCCCGCCACTTCCATGGTGACGCTCTTGATGCCCGCCTCTTCGCCGGCGTGCAGATCAAGCACGCGAAGCCCGAAGCCTCGCCGCTCGGCCCAGCGAGCGTACATGCGCCACAGCATCTTCGCCCAGTCTTGGGATTCGAGTCCCCCGGCCCCGGGGTGGATCGTGACCATCGCCTCGCGGTGGTCGTCTTCGCCCCGCAGCATGGTGCGGAACTCGAACCGCGCGATCGCCTCCTCCAGCTCTCGCACCTCCCCGTCCCACTCGGCCCTCAGGCCCGGATCGTCCTCTGCGGCCAGCAGATCGCCCATCTCCGCCAGGTCCGCGGCCTTTCCGTGCAGCGCGGTCCACGGCTCCACCCAGCCCTTGAGCCCGTTGGCTTCGGCGATCACACGGCGCGCAGACTCCGGGTCGTCCCAAAAGCCCGCGGCCGACATCTCCTCGTCCAGCACGCCGATGCGTTCCTGCCGCCGGGCGATGTCAAAGAAACCCCCTGAGCTCCTCGATGCGCCCGGCCAGGGCGTCGAGGCGTTGAATCCCGTCTTGGGCGATTCCCATGGTGCGACCCTTCCGGACGAGTCCGCCGGTCCGGCGAACGGTGAAGGACGGGCAGGCCCCAGGCGCCGAAGCTCGGACGGGGGCCGCCGACCGCTAAAGATAGACGAACGCCCGCGCGCTCGGGGGCCGGAGTTCGGTCGTGGCCGCCCATCCCGTGCCCGGAGCGGCCTTGGCCCGCCGCTTGGCCGCGGCGGCCGCCTCGCTGGCTTGGGAAGGCTCGGAGAAGCGTCGCGGGCCCGGCGCCGCTACGCCGATCGACAGCGACAGCTTGGGCGACCGCTCGCCGAAGACCCTGCACACCTCGTCGCAGCAGGCCGCGGCCCGCGCTTCGGACACCGCGAACACGAAGTCGTCGCCCCCGACGTGCCCGACGAAGCCGCCCGGCGCCGCCGATCGCACCACGTCCAGCAACACGGACGCCAGAAGCAGTATCGCCCGGTCTCCCTCGTCGTAGCCGTGCAGGTCGTTGAAGTCCTTGAATCGGTCCAAGTCTGCATGGCAAAGGGCGAAGGCTTCGCCGGACGCGATCCGGGCGGCCACGTGCCGCTGGATGGCGCCGACCCCCGGAAGGCGCGTCGCCGGATGAACGCCCAGGTCTCGCTGCGAGCGCCCCAGCGCCGCGCCCAACCTCATGCGCCGCTCCCTTTCGCCCATCGACGGACCCAGCACCTCGTCGGCGCCCGCCTCCAGGCCGGCCAGTACTTCCCGCGTCCCCCGAGCGAGCACCACCGCGGGTATCGTGGCCGTGGCCGGTTCGGACTTGATCTCCCGGCAGAGCCCGCGAACCTCTGCCGGGCCGGCCGCGCCGTCCAGGATCACGGCCGCCGGGCGGGCCGGCCCCGCGACGACGCCTTGGCCCTCCAGCAGCGAGGCCCGGACCACCCGGAGAGCCCGTTCTGCGGCAAAGGCCGCGACCGATGGAGGGACCGCCCCGCCCTTGGGCCCGAAGTACACGACCGAGCCCGAGCCGCCCGTCACGGCAGCGGGGCGGAGACGGACAGACCCACCTCGCTGCTGCCCGGCCGCGTCCTCAGCCTCACGGTGACGAAGCCGTCCAGCGCGCTGAACAGGTGGTTCGCGGCCAACGTCCACAACGCCCGCCGGGCGTCTCGGAAGCCTTGATCGCTGCGCCGGATCAGCGAGCCGAAGCGGGCTTGGTCCCCTGACCCTTCGCGCCATCTCCAAAGAAAGCCCGGGCCGTAGCCCCTCTGCAGGTAGTAGTCCAGGGCCCGACGGTACTCCGGCGACTCCTCGCCGGTGGCGGCGCCGACCCCGAAAAGCTCCTTGGCCAGTGCCCACACCGATCCGTTGTAGGTGGAGGGGTCGGACTCGGGCTGAACCCCAGGGCGCGCGGCGTCCGCGTCCCAGAGCCCGGATCGGTCCCACTGCGAGAGCGTCTCGTAGTAGGCGAACGCGCCGTCCCGACGCGCCCGACCCGTGACGCCCGCCCTCGCGGCCTCCCAGGCGAGGTCCCGATACGCCGTCCTGGCGTCCCGCGCCTGTCCCCTGCTCCGAAAGTAGAAGAACGCCGCCAGGAGTTCGGCGCCGGCATAGGCAACCCAGCGCCGTTGCCCCATCCGCTGCTGGCTCAGACCGGGAACGACCAGCGACAGCAGAAAGGCCTTGCTCTGCCCGAGGTCCGTCGCGCCGCTGGCCGGAGCCGAGAAGGCGGCCAGCCGCGTCAGAGCCTCGTCGTGACGCTGGATTTGCGCCGCCGCCGGCCACCCAACCATCAAGAAGAGCGAAGCCGCAACCGCCCAGGTCGCCCACGGTCTTCGCCGTCGGTCCACCCTAGAACGCCACCCCGAACGTCACGTGGACGGGCTCGCTCTCGCCGGTCACCGAGGAGCGCGCCAGTGACTTGGCCAAGTTCAAGTCGAAGCGCCCGAACCGGAAGCCGAGGCCCGCAGAGGCACCGTCCGCCTGGTCCAGCTCGCCGCCCACGTATCCCGCCCGCACCGAGACGACGTCAGCCACGGAGAAAGCCAGCCCGGCGTACAGGGAGGGCGATCCGGGGTCCCTGGCGCGGTCTTCGGCCTCCACGGCGAGCCACAGGTCCATCGGCTGCTCGGCCACCAGCCGGTGGAGCACCTGATACGCGGCAGCCACGCGAATGCGCGTCGGCAACGGGTCCGATTGCTCTTCGTTGACGATCTGGAACTCGGTGCCCGCATGGGCCACCATCGCGCCGAGCCGCAGCGGCAAGTCCTCGAAGGGCTGCACCTGGACGCCCATGTCGACGGCGTAGGCCGAACTCGTGGTCTCCAGGTCCGGGCATTCGCCGCGGCAGGCGACCCGGAACTGGACCAGCTTCATGTTGATTCCGGTGTGGACGCGCCCTGGGAACGAGGTGGCGAAGCTGGCGATTCCCACATGGTTTCGCACCGATATCGACCCCAGGACGTTGCCGTAGCCGTCCCGCAGGTCCTGCTCGCCGGCCTCCAGAAGCAGATAGGACAACCCGAACGTTCCCACGCCCCGCCAGGGCACGAGCCCGTTCGCGGCGATCGCCTCTCCCACCAAGTGCTCGCCGCGGTAGACCATGACCCTGGGCTCCGACTGCTCCGCCAGAGCGGCGGGGTTCCAGAAGGCGCCCTCGTCGCTGGGCAGCGCCGTCATCGCGCGCGCAAGTCCGACGCCTTGAGCGCCGACGGGGAGCAGCAGAAACAGCGCTCCCTCCTGCGCCCTCGCGCCCCCCTCCGTCTCCTGCCCGACGACCGCCGCCAGCCTCGTCGCCGCGCCCGCCAGCAGCAGGGCGCCGATCGTCCAACCCGCGACCGCAAGGCCGCGTCCGAGGCGCGCGTACCCCTGCCGCGCCAGCCCGTGCCGCCGGGGCTCACTCATCCGACATGCGGTATCCGAAGGCTGCCAGCCCCGCTTTCTTCCGCCTCCATCCCTCCCACACCTTCACCCAAAGGTCCAAGTACACGCGCCTCCCCAG
>CBDBCF010000002.1:0-375000 GCA_965202985.1 Longimicrobiales bacterium | reverse complement strand
GGATCGGGAGCCGACGAGGCCGCAGGTTCGGCGTCCCCGGCTTCCAGGCTGGCCTTCAGCGCCTCCATGATGTCGATGATCTTGGCGTCGGAGTCTTCGCGAGGGGCCACGGTGATCTGCTCGCCCTCGATCTTGCGCTCGATCAGGGCCATGACGCGCTCCTTGACCTCGTCCGCGTACTGGGCGGCGTCGAACGACTCCTTGGACCCCTGCTCCACCACTTGGCGCGCCAGGGCCAGCTCGGCCTCGTTCACTTCGCCCTCTTCGCGCGGGACGTCGTCGAACGACCGCACCTCCGCCGGGTAGAAGAGCTGCTCCAAGACCAAGCCGTCCTCCAAGGGGCGCAGCACGACGAGAAACTGCTTGCCGCGGGCCGAGTGCTTGGCGACCGCGACCTTGCCCGAGTCCCGCAGCGCGGCCGACAGCAGCCGGTAGGCCCGTCCGCCCCCCTTGGCCGGCCCCAGGTAGTAGGCGCGCTGCGCGTACAGCCGCTCGATCTCGCCGGCGGGAACGAACTCGGTGATCTCGATCGTCTCCGTGGAGGCGGCCTCGAGCGCCTTGAGTTCGTCCGGCTGGAAGGTCACGTACTGGTCCTTGGCGAACTCGTACCCCTTGATCATGTTCTCCCGGGGCACGACTTCGCCTGTCCCCACGTCCACGTACTGCTGCTTGACCCGGGCCCCCGTGTCCTTGTTGATCCAGTTGAAACGCACCCTGGACCCGCCTTCGCCCGTGGAGTACAGCTTCACGGGAAGCGAGACCAGGCCGAACGAGATCGTCGAGGCGGCAATCGGGCGAGCGCTCATGGAGGGAAACATATGACGTTGAAGGGGGCGGGATCAAGGGCGAGGGCGCGCTCCCTCGAAGAGTACGACAGGAAGCGGTCGCGGTCCCGCACCACCGAGCCCTTCGGCGATCGGAGCGGCACCGCGGGTTCGCGTCCGGGGGCCGGAGCGGACGCGGCCGGCGGCGTCTTCGTGGTCCAGAAGCACCAGGCCACGTCCCTGCACTGGGACCTTCGGCTGGAGATGGACGGCGTGCTGGCGTCGTGGGCGGTTCCCAAGGGGCCCTCCCCGAACCAGGCCGACAAGCGGCTCGCGGTGCACGTGGAGGACCACCCGCTCGAGTACGCCGACTTCGAGGGCGTCATACCGGAGGGCGCATACGGGGCCGGGGCCATGATCGTGTGGGACCGGGGGACGTGGACGCCGGCGGAGGACCTTCGGGCCGGCTGGAAGAAGGGCAAGCTGCTCTTCGACCTGCGGGGCTACAAGCTCAAGGGCCGGTGGACGCTGGTGAGGACCAAGGCGGGCGGCGGCAAGCACTGGCTGCTGATCAAGGAGCGGGACGCCTACGAGGACGCGAGCGGCAGCACCGCCGACTACCCGGACGACTCGATCTTGTCGGGCCTGACAGTGGAGAGGTTGGGCGCGGGCGGCGACTTCGGGACGGAGGTCCGGGAGCGGTGCCTGGGGTGGGGAGCGTCCGAGGCGGCGGTGAGCGTCTCCGACGTGCGGGTCATGCTGGCCGAGCCCGCCGAAGAGCCGTTCTCGCGGGCGGGATGGGTGTTCGAGGCCAAGCTGGACGGTTACCGACTTCTCGCCGAAGGGACGGGTGGAACGGCGACCCTGTTGTCGCGGAACGGGAACGACCTGACGGCCACGTACCCCGAGGTGGCCCGCGCGCTGCGGTACCTGCCCTACCAGAAGATCGTTCTCGACGGAGAGGTCGTGGTCCTGGACGGCAAGGGCGTCCCGAGCTTCGCCCTGCTCCAGAAGCGGAGCAAGCTGCGTCGCCCCGTCGACGTGGCGCAGGCGGCCGCCAAGTGGCCCGCCACTTACTTCGCCTTCGACCTGCTAGGGATCGACGGACTCGACGCGCGGCCGCTTCCGTTGACGAAGCGAAAGGCGCTGCTGCGCGAGGTGCTTCCGTCCGCCGGGCCGCTGCGGTACTCCGTGGAGATCGCCGAGAAGGGCGAGGAGGTGTATCGCCACGCCGTGGCCGCCGGACTGGAGGGCGTGGTCGGGAAGCGGGCCGACTCGGCGTACTCGGGCGGTCGCAGTCCGCACTGGCTGAAGGTGCGACCGATGCGCACGGGGGAGTTCGCGGTGCACGGGTTCACCGAGCCGGAGTTGGGGAGCGGCGGCTTCGGCGCGCTGCATCTGGCGTATCGCGACGGCGAGGCCTTCGTGTTCGCGGGGCGGGTGGGCACCGGGTTCTCGGCGCGCACGCTGAAGGAGCTGGGCGAGCGCCTGCGGTCGCTGCCCGAGGTCCCCGCCCCAAGGCGCAGCGAAGCGGCCGGGGCCGGCGCCCACCGGTGGGTGACGCCCGAGGTGGTTGTCGAGGTGGCGTACAAGGAGTTCGGGGCCGGCGGCTCGCTCCGGCAGCCCGCATTCCTGCGGGTGCGCGAAGACAAGGCGCCGGAAGAGTGCGTCTCGGGGCCGGGCGCGGAAGTCCACGCCGAGCCGTCGCCGGAGCCGATGTCCGATCCCGTCCGTCCGTCGGCGCCACGCCGGACCGTGCGCTTCTCCAACCTGGACAAGCCGTTCTGGCCTGACGACGGCTACGTGAAGGGCGACTTGGTGGAGTACTACCGGGCCGTGGCGCCGTGGCTGCTTCCGCACTTGGCGGAGCGGCCGGTCGTGCTCACCCGCTATCCCGACGGCATCGACGGAAAGTCGTTCTACCAGAAGAACGCTCCCGACTTCGCGCCCCCGTGGATCCGCCGCGTGCGCATCTACAGCGAGGGTTCCGGTCGGGAGCTGGACTACTTCGTGGCGGACGACTTGGAGTCGCTGCTGTGGGTCGCCAACAGCGCCAGCATCCCGCTCCACGTGTGGCCGAGCCGAACCACGGACTTGGCCCGGCCCGACTACTGCGTCCTGGACCTGGACCCGAAGGAGGCGCCGTTCGCCGGCGTGATCGAGATCGCCCTGTTCTTGAAGGAGGTCTGCGACCAGATCGACTTGCCGGCGTTCGTCAAGACCAGCGGCTCCACGGGACTGCACGTCATGATCCCCTTGGGGCGCCAGTTCACCTACGAACAGTCGCGGAACCTAGGACACGTGCTGGCCCTCGCCGCCGTGCGCGAGACGCCCAAGGTGGCCACGGCGGCCCGACGTCCGTCGCAGCGCGAGGGCAAGGTCTACGTGGACTACCTCCAGAACGGCCACGGCCGCCTGATCGCGGCGCCGTACTGCGTGCGCCCCCTTCCCGGCGCCCCGGTCTCGGCCCCCCTGGACTGGGACGAGGTGAACGAGGACCTGTCGATCGCGGACCACACCATCAAGACGACCCCGCCCAGGATGGCCCGCCGCAAAGCCGACCCGCTGGAAGGCCTGCTGGATGCGAAGCCCCGCTTGGCGGACGCGTTGGATCGACTACAGTCGCTGCTGGGCTAAGCTAGGGCTCCGGCATTGGGCCGATTTCGTGAATGACCACCCGATCTACACCCAGGTCGTCTTTCGCATGCAACAAGACCAAGTTGTCGTGCGCATCCAGGAACGAGTGGCTGTGTGGCAACACCAGCTCAAATTCCGGTCTCGAACCACCGGGTTTCCACGCGCGCCAGCGAACTGCACTGCTACTGGGCAAGTCGTAGGACTTCAACCAGACCCGACCGTCGAGGTCCACCAGAAGAGCGCCGATCGACGGTGTCGTATCGTTGGCGGGAACGTCGTTTGCCGGGGGGTTGAGCCGACCAGTACCCGTTCGTAGGCGCGCATCTCGCGCGGCTTGGCCGCTCCGCGCCAGTTCGACGTCGTTCGCAGACACCTCCACGCCTGGGGACAACGGTATAGTGGCCGCGACAGAGCCGTCGCGACGAAGGACCTGCACGGCCGGCAGATCGGTCTGCGCAACAACCAGCAGATCGCCAGCCTGTGCGTCGTGCAGCTCATGACCAAAGATCACGGAACCACTCGAAAAGAAATCGGGCGCGATGTCGACATGAGTTCGGCGAAACTCTTCGGCCCCAAGCTTCTCGGTTATCACTCGGACCTCGCCGTTCGTGGGAAACTCCAGATATCGAACCCGATGTCGATAACGTCCGGCTGGACGTGGTCGGCCGATTTCTTCGCCGTCCCGAAACACTATCGCTCCGTCCGAGAACACTGCGGTCAATGGCGCCAGCAGGTTTCTGATCGTTCCCATTGGAAGAGTGCGCAAGGCAGTGACGACGCCTGAGGCCGAGAAATGCGTCACGCGCATGGCCATCAAGTCCCAAACTGCAACGCCATGACCAGTCCTGAGCGTTTGGAATACGGACCCTCTTATCTCTCCCGGCCCGTCGCCCCGCCCGCCAGCAGTGACGACTTCGCCGGTCTGCAGGTCAAGGAAATGGAGTTCGTGACTCGTCCTGTCCACGATGACGATCTTGTCGGGGCGCAGGAAGTGGGCGCTTGCCAGCTTGCCGATCTCCGATACGCCCAAGGTCGGCGAATCGGCAGAGTCGAAGATGGCGTCGGGGAGCATCTGGTGTATTGGAATTGCTTGCTGCTGGACCGTGTTCGCGCTTATGCAGCAACAGAGAAAACAGGCGGACAACCTTGCCGTGCTGCTGGAACGCCGGAGCGCGGTCGCCGGGCTGAGGTAGCGACGGGAGAGTCGTGGCCCGCGACGGATCACCTGAACCGAACGGCTCCCTGCAGGCCGAGCCGGCGATCGGCGGGCTGTGCGCCGCCCGACACCTGCTCGCCGAACAGGTCGAGCGTCGCCGCCGCCAGCACTGACAGCCGAACTCCCACGTTCAGCCGGCGCGCCGAACCGCTCTCGGCCGCCCACCGCCCAAACGGCGCCACGCGGCCCCCGTCCGGCAACACGATTCCGTAGTCCATCTCCATCCGGAGACGGCCCGCGCTCGCTCCGGCGCGCCCGCCCGCAAGCGGCCCGCCACCGGCTTGCCACGCGGACGAGGCACCCAGGGCCGCGCCGCCCGCGCCCGTGCCGCCCGTCGGTCCGTCGCGCCACAGCATCGCCATGCCGCTCGCCGCGTTGCCCCAGGTCGGCTCGACGGTGAACGACAAGCCTCCCGCTTCGCGACTCGGTTGGAGACGGACCGCGACGCTCGCACCCCACTCCCGCAACGACGACGCCTGGTGCGCCACCAGCGCCCGGCCTTGCGCGTCCACGCTCAACCCGATGCCGTCGTGCACGTAGCCGAGCCCCGCGCCCGCCTCCGCGCCCGCCCCCGTCTCCGCGTCGCCGCCGTCGAACCGAGCGCCCAGCTCGACCCGCGACGTGATCGCGGACCCGCCCGACAAGCCCCAGCGGCCTCCGACCTCCGACGCCAAGCGCAACCGCTGGACGTTGGCCACCACGCCCGCCAGCCCCCGGACCTCCTCGGCGTCGGTGCGCACCGCGAAGGCGTCCGCCTTGACGGCCAGCACCCCCGTCAGCCGCTGGCGCACGCCCGCCGCCGTCATCGCCATCCCGATGTTCGTCGCGAAGTCGCGGCCCGTCGCGTCCTCCGACAGCTTGGCCGTGCCGCGGCCCGCGCCGACCAGCCCCCACAGGCTCAACCCGGCGTGCGGCGACCACTGCGCGTACGGGTACAAGCTGGTCAGGCGGGCGTCCACGGCGCCCGTGCCGTTGACCCCGCTCTCGAAGCCGATCGAGCTGGTCGTGCGCGACAGCGCCAAGCCGACCAGCGGCCCCGTTCCGAACCGGTAGTCGGCGCCCAGGTATGCCGAGCGGACCGTGCCGTCGAGCGCGAGGTCGTCTTCGGGCCGGCCCTTGAATCCGCCGGCGTTGGCTTGGCCCCAGAACGTCCAGCCGCCGGGCGTCGCCCGCCGGCCGGTGCCCGGCGAGAACCGGAACGACGAACGCGCCAGCAACTCCTCGCGCGACACGGGGTCCACGCTGACCAGCCGCCCCCAGCCGGCGCGGCCGCCGCGCGGGCCGGCAAAGCGGGCGTCGGGGGCAGCCGCCCCGTCGGCCGTTGCGCCGAAGCCGCCGGCGCCGTAGCCGGCCGCCGAGCCGAGGTGCGCCGTTGGACCGAGGTTCGCCGTCGGGCCGAAGCTGCCGGACGTGCCGAAGCCGGCCGTTGCACCGGTCTCGCCTGGTCGTCCGAAGGCGCCGGCCAGCCCGCGCAGCGCGCCCGCGTCGTGGCTCCCCTTCGCGGCCGCCCACAGCACCGACGCCAGGCTGCCCGCGCCCTGCGACGCCCGCAAGCCGAGCACACCGGCGGCCTGCCGAGCCAGCTCCCCCAAGCCGCAGCGTTCGCCGGCGCCCACGCACGACAGCAACCGGCCGCCGACTTGGAGATGCGCCTCGCCCGCCGCTGCGCCGGGACCGTCGTCCGCCGCGCCCAGCCGCCCGCCGATCGCTTCCACCGTCTCGGTCCCGACGGCACGGCCGAACGCGGCCAGCGAACGCTTCATGATCCGGGCGCGGTCCGCACGCGACGCCTCGACCGTCACCATGAAGCTCTGCTCCGCCTCCGCACCGTCGGGGTCCGCCGCCCGCACCGTCACCAGCGACTCGCCCACCGCCAGCGGCACGACCGTCAAGGTGCCGCCCGTCACGTCCGCCCGCACCGAGCGCGGCGCTGCCGAGACGGCGGAGTAGCCGAGTTCGTCGCCGTCCGGGTCGCGGAAGTGCGCCGACAGGTCGACGACCGCCGCCGGGCTTGCCACCTCGATCGTCATGGGCGCGATCGCCGACACGACTTCCGGCGGCCGATTCTCCTCCGGCTCGGCGTCGCCGGACGTCCGGCTCCCGTCCACCTTGTGCGCCGCGCTCGTCGGCAACGAGTCGTGCGTCAGGACGGCCGCCGTCGTGGTCCCCGGCAGCGTGAATGAGCCGCCGTTCAGCCCCAGTGCGTTCGCCGGGATGCTGAGCCCGTCCGCGTCCACGTCGCCCGCCTGCACCACGTACTCGAAATTGAAGCTCGTCCCTGTGCGCGGATGACCGATGTACGTCGCGTGCCGCGTCGAGTCGCCGACCTGCAACGCGACGCGCGGCCGTCCTCCGACCGTGTCCACCGCCGTCGGGCGGTCGAACGTCACCGTCAGCACAACCCGATCGTCGCGCAGGAACGTGTCCCCGCTCGCAGGAGCATGGAACCACATCCAGCGCGCGTGCGGAGCGTCCGACCGGTCGCCGTTCACCTTGTACGGCGAACCCAGCGTCAGCGCATCGTGCGACAGGTCGGCCGACACCGTGTCGTCCGGTGCCGTGATCGTGCCGCCGTTCAGCTCCAGCGCGTTCGCCGCGATGCTCAGCCCGTCCGTGTCCACGTCCCCCGCCTGCACCACGAAATCGAACACTTGGTTCGTCGGCCCAAAGCTGTGGGCGTGCGAGTACATCGCGTACCGGGTCGAGTCCCCGATCTCGAGCGCGATCCGCGGCCGGCCGCCCGTCGTGTCCACCGCGACGGCGCGGTCGAAGATCACGTTCACGTAGAACGTCTCGCCCCGAGTGTACGTGCTGTCGGCCGACGGCGGCGGATTGATCGACACCCACCGCACCTCCGCTGCCGCCACTCGGCTCCCGTCCACCTTGTGCGACGCGCTCGTCGGCACGGAGTCGTGCGTCAGCGACGTCACGAGGCTCGTGTCCGCAGCCGACCGGACCGTCGCGCCGCTCGGCAACGACAACGCGTTCGCCGGCACGCTGATCCCGTCTCCGTCCAAGTCTCCCGCCTGCACCACGTACTCGAAGAACAACTCATGGAGCGTGGAACGGACCGCCGGCACGCGCCGCGTCCCCGTCCCCAGGTTCAACGTCAGCTCCGGCGTGCCCGTCACCACCACCTCCGCCGAGTACGACACCCCGAGGCGGATATGCTCGTGCCGCGTGTACGTGCTCCCAACTGCCGGAAAGTCGTGGACGCTCACAGCCGGCCGTGGCACCGGCGTCAGACTCCCGTTCACCCGCCAGCTGCTGTCCGCAGGAAGCTCGTCATGTTCCAGCCGCGCGTTCGTCACCCCGTCCGACGCCGCCCGCAACCACCCGCCGCTCAACTGCAACGCTCCCTTCGGCACACTCACGCCGTCCGTGTCCACCGCATCGCGCGTCACGTCGTAGAAAAACGCTACCGCGCTCCCCTTCTCCCGCAGATTCGAGCGCGACCGCAGCTGCACCGTGTCCGCGCCCACCTCGAGCGACAGGTGCACCCTCTTCCGCAATATCAACTGCTGATCGAAGCGCGCCAGAACCCCCAGCCGTTCCTGGTACCCGTGCACCCCTCGCGGCGGCGGCGAACCCCCCCGGCGAAACAACTTCAGGCCCGTGATCCGCGGCCGCCCGTCCACTTTCCTCGTCAGGTCGGACGCCAAAGCGTCGTGCGTCACGTTCGCCGACACCGTGCTGTCCGCTGCCGCCTTGATCGCGCCGCCGTTCAGGTCCAGCGCGTTCGCACCGACGCTCGCGCCGTCCGAATCTACGTCCGCCGACTGCACGCGGTACGCGAACACCAGCGCCGTGGTGGTGCTCGCCGAAGGCACGAACGCCGCGTGCCGCTGCTGCGCCCCCACCGCAAGCGCGAGCCGAGGACTCCCACCCGCAACGTTCACCACCACGCTCCGGTCGAAGAGGACCTCGACACGCACCTCGGCGTCGTAGTGGTACGTGCCTCCCTCGGGCACCGAGCCCGCGAACGCTACGCCGCGGACCGCCGGCGCCCGCACCTTGCTCCCGTCCACCGTCCGCGCCGCGCTCGCCTCCACCAACGGATGCGTCACGTCGGCGTCGCGTGCGGACGCGGCGCCGACTCCCCTGATCGTCGCGCCGTTCAGCGCCAGCGCGTTCGCCGCGATGCTCACGCCGTCCGAGTCCCGGTCCGCCGCCTGCACCACATACGCGAACTCCAACGCCTTGCCGGCGTGCGCCGAGAACGTCGCCTGTCTGGTCGCCGCGCCGATCGTCAGCGCCACCTGCGGCTTGCCGCCCGCCGTGTTCACCGCAACCGAGTCGTCGAACCCCACACGAACCGCAATCGTGTCGCCACGCCAGTACACACTGTCCTTCGGCGCAGCGCCGAACGCGATCCCTTCGACCTTCGGCGGACGCCCCTGCCGGCCGCTCACCTTGCGGGTCGTGTCGGCCGCTACGGCACCGTGGGCGAGGACCGCATGCGTGGCGGTGTCCGCGTCATGCGTGATCTTGCCGCCGTTCAAGCTCAAGGCGTTGGCCGCGATGCTCACGCCCGTCGGAGCAAGGTCCGCCGACTGCACGGTGTACGAGAACGTCAGGCGGTTCCGCCTACCTGCCCTGGTCAGCGTCGCTTGCCGGGTGTGCGCGCCGATCGTCAACGCCAAGGTCGGCGTACCCCCCGTCGTGGTCACCTGGACGCGGTGATTGACGGCGACGGTGGCCTCGATCTGCTCGCCGTACCCGTAGGTGTTCCCGCTGGCCGGCGAGTTGCTGAACGTCACGCCGGTCACTTCCGGCGGCCGGTACTTGCTGCCGTCCACCTTGCGCGACAGACCGCCCGCCGCCGAGTCGTGGGCAACGTTCGCGTGAACCGTAGTGTCGCTCTGCGCCACGACCGTCGCGCCGTTCAGCTTCAAGCTGTTCGCCGGAACGCTCACGCCGTCGCTGTCCAAGTCGTCCGCCTGCACCGTGTACCGGAACTCGATCCGGTTCTGGTTCCAGCTCCTGGCACCCATCTGGGCACGCCGTGTCGTCGTGCCAACGGTCAGGTCCACGTACGGCAATCCGCCTGACGCGTCCACCGTGATGCGCGGTGTAAAGTGCACGCGCACGCGCACGATCTCGCCCCGATGGTACGTGCTGTCTCCCTCGGCCAAGCCCGCAATGACGATCTGGTTCACCGTCGGCGTCGACGACTGGGCGCCAACCGCCGGTCCGGTTGTCAAGCTGCCGTCCGCATCGGCTTCCGACAGCGTTGCCTGCTCCGTTTCACCGTCCTCTTGGTCGACGGTGGGCGGTACCTCGCTCCTTGTGTCGTCCTCCGCAAGCGGGTCCCCGTCGGCGTCCCGTCCATCGCCTCCTTCGAAGACGCAGTCGGCCAGGTCGACCTGGGCCGCGAAGCTCAAGGTCGCCGAATCCCCGTCTTCGTCCGTCGCCGTATAGCGGTAGGTGGTGAGCGGCTGCTCCTGCATGGGCGTGCCAGCGATCGTGCGACGCTCGGCGTCGAACTTCAGCCCCGGTGGCGGGGCCGGCGCCAACCCATACGTCAGAGGCGCGTCGCCCCCCTCGGCCGGGGGCAGCTGCAACGTTGGTATCTCGCAGGCCCGGATCCAGCGTTGCGACGGCATCGAAGCGTCGCCGAACGAGGGAACCAAGTCGTCGCCGTCGTCGTCTCGGATCCTGCCGGTGATCAACGTCTCGGAGATCGCGACCAACGCCGGATCAAGCGCAGACAGCCGCAGGACCACCGTCTCGTCGCGCTCCTGGAGCGTGTCCCCCATAACCATCACGCTGATCGACTTCGTTGTCTCGCCCGGCTCGAAGAAGAGCGTATCCGGCGAAACCGCCTCGTAGTCGGCGCCCGATGTCGCGGTGCCCGTGTCCGCATCGGCGTAGTGCACCGCCAAGCCGTGGCCGCTCGGGCGATCCAGCGCAAGCGCGAACGTCAGTCGACGACCGCCGCTGTTGCCCTCCTCGACCGAAGGCGAATCGGCCGAAAGCGTCGGCGCGTCGTCGTCGTCCACAATTGTGCCGACCCCGGTCGCGCCGCCGACCGGCAGATCGGCGTTGAAGGCGTTGGCCAGCGCGAGCACGATCGTCTCGGCAGGCTCGTCCATCGCGTCGCCCTGGACCGTCACGTTCAGCGTCTGGGCCGTGTCCTCCGCCGCGAACACCAGCGTGCCAGGCGTGACCGGATCGTAGTCGTCGCCGGGCGTGGCCGTGCCAGTTCCGGCGTCCCGGTACCGGACCGTGACCTGTCTTGCCGTCGGTGCGCTGATCGACACCGTGAAGGACAGCGTGGCCGTCTCTTCGGGTCCGCGTTCGTGGATGGAGACGGGGTCGATCGACACGGTCGGCCGGGGCCCGTCGTCGTCCACGATCGTGCCCGTCACGCTACGAGTCGCCAGCTCGGCGTTCGCCGCGCCGCTCAACGCCAGCACCAGCGTCTCGTCCCCCTCCAGTTCGTCGTCGCCTAGCACGGTCGCGCTCACCGTCTTCAGCGTTTCGCCCGGCTCGAAGGTCAGCGTGCCGCCCTCAATCGCCGCGTAGTCCTCGCCCGAGGTTGCCATGCCGCTGCCCGCGTCCGCGTAGTCCACCGTGACCCGCGTCGTGGCCGGCGGCCCAAGCCACACCTCGAACTCCAGCTCCGTCTCGACATCCGTCCCGCCCTCGACCACGCTCGCCCCGCCGGCCGACAGCGTCGGCCCCTGCGGTCGGATCCGGCCGCCGTCCACCTTCCGCAACACGCCCCCATCGACCGGGCCGTGCGCCGTATCCGCTCGGGCAGAAGCGTCGTTCTGCGCCGTGATCACCGCGCCGTTCAGCGCAAGGCTGTTCGCCTGCACGCTCACGCCGTCGGCGTCGTAGTCGCCCTCCTGCACCGTGTAGCGGAGTTCCAGCCGGTTCTGGTTCCAGCTCCTCGGACCCATTACCGCCTGCCGCGTCTCTGCCCCGACCGTCAGGTCCACCGACGGCAGGCCGTCCGAAGCGTCCACCGCGATGCGCTGCGTGAAGAACACCCGCACCCGAACGATTTCACCCCGGTAGTACGTGCTGTCGCCTTCCGCCAAGCCGCGGAAGTCGACCCGGGCGACCGCCGGCCCCGGCGGCCGGACTTGGCTGCCGTCCACCTTGCGCGACAGTCCGCCCTCCGCCACACCGTGCGCCGGGTCCGCGACCACCGCAGGGTTGTCCTTCGCCGTGACCACCGCGCCGTTCAGCGTCAAGCTGTTCGCCGGAACGCTCACGCCGTCGCTGTCGAAGTCGTCTGCCTGCACGCGGTAGCTGAAGTCCAGGTAGTTCTGCCGCGAAGAGCCGAAGTTGGCCCGCCGAGTCGTCGAGCCGATCGTCAGGTCCACGTACGGCTCGCCGCCCGACGTGTCCACCGTGACGTGCTGAGAGAAGCGCACCCGCACGCGCACCACCTCGCCCCGATAGTACGTGCTGTCGCTGGCGCCCAAGCCCCGGAACACGATCTGATTGACCGTCAGCGCCGGCGGCGCCTCGTCGTCGTCCACGATCGTGCCTCTGACCGTCCGAGTCGCCAACTCCGCATTCGTCGCGCCACTCAACGCCAGCACCACCGTCTCGTCGTCCTCCTCCGCGTCGTCGCCCCGCACCTTCACCCACACCGTCTTCAACGTGTCCCCAGGCTCGAACGTCAGCGTCCCGCCCTCGATCGCCGCGTAGTCCTCGCCCGACGTCGCCGTCCCGTTGCCCGCGTCCGAGTAGTCCACCGTCACACGCGCGCCAGCCGCCGGCGACAGCCGCACCGCAAACTCGAGGTCCGTTTCGGCGCCCGCTCCACCCTCGACCACGCTCGCCCCTTCCGCGGAGACCGTTGGCCCCTGCGGCCGGACCTGGCTGCCGTCCACCTTGCGAGACAGCCCGCCCTCCGTCACGCCGTGCGCCGGGTCAACGGCAACCGCCGGGTTGTTCTTCGCCGTGACCACCGCGCCGTCCAGCGTCAAGCTGTTCGCCGGAACGCTCACGCCGTCGGCGTCGAAGTCGGCCGCCTGCACCACGTACCGGAAGTCGATCCGGTTCAGCTTCCACGCGACCAAGTCGGCCCGCCGGGTCGTCGAGCCGACTATCAGGTCCACGTAGGGCTCGCCGTCCGACGTGTCGACCGTGATGTGCTGCGAGAAACGCATCCGCACGCGCACCGACTCTCCCCGATAGTACGTGCTGTCGCCGTCCGCCAAGCCCAGGAGCGCGATGTGTTCCACCGTCGGCGCCTCGTCGTCGTCCACGATCGTGCCCCGTACCGTCCGAGTCGCCAACTCCGCGTTCGTCGCGCCGCTCAACGCCAGCACCACCGTCTCGTCGTCCTCCACCACGTCGTCGCCCCGCACCTTCACCCACACCGTCTTCAGCGTTTCGCCAGGCTCGAACGTCAGCGTCCCGCCCTCGATCGCCGCGTAGTCCTCGCCCGACGTCGCCGTCCCGCTCCCCGCGTCCGCATAGTCCACCGTCACGCGCGCCCCGGCCGCCGGCGACAGCCGCACCGCGAACTCGAGATCCGTCTCCGCGCCCGCACCGCCCTCGGCCACGCTCGCCCCTTCCGCGGAGACCGTCGGCCCCTGCGGCCGGACCTGGCTGCCGTCCACCTTGCGCGACAGCCCGCCCTCCGCCAAACCGTGCGCCGGGTCCGCGACGACCGCAGAGTTGTCCTTCGCCGTGACCACCGCGCCGTTCAGCTGCAACCCGTTCGCCGGAACGCTCACGCCGTCGTCGTCCAAGTCGTCCGCCTGCACCCGGTAGCTGAAGCCCAGGTAGTTCTGCCGCGAAGAGTTGTACGCGGCTCGCCGCGTCGTCGAGCCGATCGTCAGGTCCACGTACGGCTCGCCGCCCGACGTGTCCACCGTGATGTGCTGCGTGAAGAACACACGCAACCGCACCACCTCGTTCAGGTAGTACGTGCTGTCGCCCTCCGCCAAACCGCGAAAGTTGAAACGCTGCACCGTCAGCGCCGGAGGCGCCTCGTCGTCGTCCACGATCGTGCCCCGTACCGTCCGAGTCGCCAACTCCGCGTTCGTCGCGCCGCTCAACGCCAGCACCACCGTCTCGTCGTCCTCCTCCGCGTCGTCGCCCCGCACCTTCACCCACACCGTCTTCAACGTGTCCCCAGGCTCGAACGTCAGCGTCCCGCCCTCGATCGCCGCGTAGTCCTCGCCCGACGTCGCCGTCCCGCTCCCCGCGTCCGAATAGTCCACCGTCACGCGCGCCCCAGCCGCCGGCGACAGCCGCACCGCGAACTCGAGGTCCGTCTCCGCGCCCGCTCCGCCCTCGGCCACGCTCGCCCCGACCGCCGACAGCGTCGGGTCCGGCGGCCGAACCTGGCTGCCGTCCACCTTGTGCGCCGCGCCCCCATCGGCCGCGCCGTGTGCCGTCTCCGCACGGACCGATGCGTCGTTCTGCGCCGTGACCACCGCGCCGTTCAGCGCAAGGCTGTTCGCCTGCACGCTCACGCCGTCGGCGTCGTAGTCGCCCTCCTGCACTGTGTACCTGAGCTCCAGCCGGTTCTGGTTCCAGCTCCTCGAACCCATCACCGCCCGCCGCGTCTCCGTCCCGACCGTCAGGTCCACCGACGGCAGGCCGCCCGAGGCGTCCACCGCGATGCGCTGAGAGAAGAACACCCGCACCCGAACGATCTCACCACGGTAGTACGTGCTGTCGCCCCCGGGCGCATCCCGGAAGTCGATCCGCTCGACCGTCAGCGCCGGAGGCGCCTCGTCGTCGTCCACGATCGTGCCCCGTACCGTCCGAGTCGCCAACTCCGCGTTCGTCGCGCCGCTCAACGCCAGCACCACCGTCTCGTCGTCCTCCACCACGTCGTCGCCCCGCACCTTCACCCACACCGTCTTCAGCGTTTCGCCAGGCTCGAACGTCAGCGTCCCGCCCTCGATCGCCGCGTAGTCCTCGCCCGACGTCGCCGTCCCGCTCCCCGCGTCCGAATAGTCCACCGTCACGCGCGCCCCGGCCGCCGGCGACAGCCGCACCGCGAACTCGAGATCCGTCTCCGCGCCCGCACCGCCCTCGGCCACGCTCGCCCCTTCCGCGGAGACCGTCGGCCCCTGCGGCCGGACCTGGCTGCCGTCCACCTTGCGCGACAGCCCGCCCTCCGCCAAACCGTGCGCCGGGTCCGCGACGACCGCAGAGTTGTCCTTCGCCGTGACCACCGCGCCGTTCAGCTGCAACCCGTTCGCCGGAACGCTCACGCCGTCGTCGTCCAAGTCGTCCGCCTGCACCCGGTAGCTGAAGCCCAGGTAGTTCTGCCGCGAAGAGTTGTACGCGGCTCGCCGCGTCGTCGAGCCGATCGTCAGGTCCACGTACGGCTCGCCGCCCGACGTGTCCACCGTGATGTGCTGCGTGAAGAACACACGCAACCGCACCACCTCGTTCAGGTAGTACGTGCTGTCGCCCTCCGCCAAACCGCGAAAGTTGAAACGCTGCACCGTCAGCGCCGGAGGCGCCTCGTCGTCGTCCACGATCGTGCCCCGTACCGTCCGAGTCGCCAACTCCGCGTTCGTCGCGCCGCTCAACGCCAGCACCACCGTCTCGTCGTCCTCCTCCGCGTCGTCGCCCCGCACCTTCACCCACACCGTCTTCAACGTGTCCCCAGGCTCGAACGTCAGCGTCCCGCCCTCGATCGCCGCGTAGTCCTCGCCCGACGTCGCCGTCCCGCTCCCCGCGTCCGAATAGTCCACCGTCACGCGCGCCCCAGCCGCCGGCGACAGCCGCACCGCGAACTCGAGGTCCGTCTCCGCGCCCGCTCCGCCCTCGGCCACGCTCGCCCCGACCGCCGACAGCGTCGGGTCCGGCGGCCGAACCTGGCTGCCGTCCACCTTGTGCGCCGCGCCCCCATCGGCCGCGCCGTGTGCCGTCTCCGCACGGACCGATGCGTCGTTCTGCGCCGTGACCACCGCGCCGTTCAGCGCAAGGCTGTTCGCCTGCACGCTCACGCCGTCGGCGTCGTAGTCGCCCTCCTGCACTGTGTACCTGAGCTCCAGCCGGTTCTGGTTCCAGCTCCTCGAACCCATCACCGCCCGCCGCGTCTCCGTCCCGACCGTCAGGTCCACCGACGGCAGGCCGCCCGAGGCGTCCACCGCGATGCGCTGAGAGAAGAACACCCGCACCCGAACGATCTCACCACGGTAGTACGTGCTGTCGCCCCCGGGCGCATCCCGGAAGTCGATCCGCTCGACCGTCAGCGCCGGAGGCGCCTCGTCGTCGTCCACGATCGTGCCCCGTACCGTCCGAGTCGCCAACTCCGCGTTCGTCGCGCCGCTCAACGCCAGCACCACCGTCTCGTCGTCCTCCACCACGTCGTCGCCCCGCACCTTCACCCACACCGTCTTCAGCGTTTCGCCAGGCTCGAACGTCAGCGTCCCGCCCTCGATCGCCGCGTAGTCCTCGCCCGACGTCGCCGTCCCGCTCCCCGCGTCCGAATAGTCCACCGTCACGCGCGCCCCGGCCGCCGGCGACAGCCGCACCGCGAACTCGAGATCCGTCTCCGCGCCCGCTCCGCCCTCGGCCACGCTCGCCCCGACCGCCGACAGCGTCGGGTCCGGCGGCCGAACCTGGCTGCCGTCCACCTTGCGCGACAGCCCGCCCTCCGCCAACCCGTGCGCCGGATCAGCGACGACCGCAGGGTTGTTCTTCGCCGTGACCACCGCGCCGTTCAGCGTCAACCCGTTCGCCGGAACGCTCACGCCGTCGTCGTCCAAGTCGTCCGCCTGCACCCGGTAGCTGAAGCCCAGGTAGTTCTGCCGCGAAGAGTTGTACGCGGCACGCCGCGTCGTCGAGCCGATCGTCAGGTCCACGTACGGCTCGCCGCCCGACGTGTCCACCGTGATGTGCTGCGTGAAGAACACACGCAACCGCACCACCTCGTTCAGGTAGTACGTGCTGTCGCCCTCCGCCAAACCGCGAAAGTTGAAACGCTGCACCGTCAGCGCCTGGGCCTCAGCTCCGCCGGAGGGTAACCCCCCGATCAACACCAGCAAAAACGGGACGGCGAGACCTGTCCACGCTCTGCCGACAAGAGGAGGAGCCGAGTCGCGTACGTCCGAGCCTGCTTTCGTCACTGGCGTTGCCAATGCGTGGCTCCTGCTAATGGTCGTGCTGAGGGCTCATCGACCCACCGGCTCACCTCACTCACTAAGGTGAAGATAACAAGTAGCTCCGTTGAGCGCCAATAGCTCCGTTGAGCGCCAAGTGAGCGATGCTCGCCGGGTGGTGTCGCCCCTCGCTTCAGTGCAGCCGAACGCGGTACGTCCGATACCGGACATCGCCCGTCTGCGTGACCGCCAACCGGCCCGCTAGGCCCGGCTCCAGCCAGGCGTCGAACTCCTCGTCGAGACGCCGACTGGCGACGACCTGCCCGCGCCGCCAGTCGATGACTTCGATGGTCGTGTCCAGATACAGGTCCCGGTCCTGGGTCTCGGCTGCTTGCGCCCATCGTTCGTCCGCCGTGTAAAGGAACACCCAGAGCAACGAGTCGTCGGACGCCATGTGCGCGAACACGGGAGTCGGCTTCGCCTCCATTCCGTGGCCACGCTCGTCCGGCTTCACGTCCGGAAACCAGTCCACGTCGCGCCGCAACGTGCGAAGCAGCCGGTTCGGCTCCCACAGCTCGATTTCGTAGGCCGTGATGCGCGCCATCCAGACCGTTCGGTTAGGGCCCCGCGCGATCGACTTCTGCACAAGTCTGGTTCCCAAGGGGTAGTCGCCCGTCCGGGATCCGAACGACTCTCGAATCGTGCCGGCCCCCAGGTCGATCAGGCGGAGAGGGTACCCCATGTTCTCGGGCGTGTGGAACTCGGCCGTAGAGACCGCCAAGTCGCCTTCGAAGTGAATCGTCTGGAACCCCAAGGGCAGCCAGCCTTGTGTTCTCACTTCCCGTTGCAGCTGTCCGGTCCAGTCATAGGTCAGGATCGCCCCTCGGCCGGAGTCCAACGCCGCAAACACGCCGTCGTCGACGAGAGTCAGCGAGTGCAGGTACTGGAACTCTCCAGGACCCGAGCCCTGCCGTCCGATCCGCCTCAGGAAGCTCCCGTCCGCACCGAACACCCAGACGTGAGGCGCACTCTCGCCGGTGACGTACACCCTGCCCGAAGCGTCCCGCCAAGCCCTTGCCATCGTCGCCTCGATCATGCCCGGGCCGGAGTCCTCGCCGTACTCGCCCTCGGGAACCAGCGTGACGCCGCAGCTTGTCCCGCACGGCTCCAAGATCGTCATGTCCCCCGCTTCCTGCGCCGCGACGCCCGAAGTCCAGCCCGCAAGCGCAAGGGCCACGGCGGTCATGAAGCCGTTCATTCGGTCCTCCTCGGAACCCTTCAGGCTCGGCGTGCCGGAGCGATCCCGAATCGGCGCAGGGTGTTTTCCACGGTGGGCTTCTCGAAGCGGATGCGGTCGTTGTTGAGGAGGCACGCGAAGACGTAGCCGCCGCCCAGCATGAGGATGCCGACCAGGAAGCAGTACATGACGGCGCGGTCCGGGTAGGCGTCCTTGAGGTAGCCCACGTAGAGAGGGCCGAAGATGCCGGCGGCGGACCACGCGGTGAGGATGGCGCCGTAGACGGCCGACATCTTCCGGGAGCCGAAGACGTCCAGGATGAACGGCGGCATCGTGGCGAAGCCCCCGCCGAAGCACAGGAGGACGTAGCACACCAGGGCCGAGAACACCCAAGGATTGGTCTCGGTCATCAACATGCCGAAGACGACCAGCTGGCTGGCAAGCAGGATGCGGAAGACCTGCACGCGCCCGATCCGGTCGGACAGCAGGCCCCAGAAGAGCCGCCCCACGCCGTTGCAGAGCGAGCTGACGGCGATCAGCGTGGCCCCGTACTCGGCCAGCGTCGCCGGCTCCACCGACGGGTCGGCGAACCCCCAGACCTCTTGCAGGAGCTCCGACTGGAAGCTGATCACCGAGATGCCGGCCGCGATGTTGAAGAAGAACACCGTCCACATGATGATGAACTCGGTGGACCGCAGGTAGCGGCGCATCGCGTCCGGCTCGCGGGCGATCCGGCTCTTTGCGGCCTCGGCGCTGGGCCGGTACGCCGGCGTGCCGGGGGGGTCGCTCAGCACGAGACTGGAGGGCAGCAAGAGGCACGCGAACACGATTCCGAGCCACATGAAGACCATCGGCAGGTCGCCCGCCGTGTACCCCAAGAGAACCGGGGCCAGTCCCTTGCTGAGGAGGAACGCGCCAACGCCGAACCCCATGACCACGATCCCCGTCACCATGCCCTTCTTCTCGGGGAACCACTTGGCCGCGGTGGCCACGGGCGTCACGTAGCCCAGTCCGATTCCGGCGCCGCCGAGAACGCCGTACCCCAGATAGAACAACGGGATCGCGCCCAAGTGCAGGGCCAAGCCCGCGATCAAGTACCCCCCGGAAAAGAGGATGCTGCCCGCTACCGCCAGCTTTCGCGGCCCCAGGCGCGGCAGGACGGAGCCGGCCCACGCCGCCGAGATCCCCAGAGAGAAGATCGCGATCCCGAACGCCCACGACGTCTGCGTGTGGGTCCAGCCGAATTCGCGAACAAGGATGGTGCCGAAGTAGCTCCAGGCGTACACGGTCCCGAAGCACAACTGCAACAGCGTGCAGAAGACGGCAACGAGAAACCGAGGCGCTACGCGAGTGCTGGGCGCTGCCACGACGAACCTAGCCCGCGCCGCCGGACGCGGAGCTTCTCCCCCCCTCCGGTCCGCCGGCAAAGTGGAGGAAGAGGCGGGCCAGCTGCCCCACCTCGTCGTCGCGCTCCAGGATCTCTTCGCCGGGCGAGTTCGCGTCGGGCCGGCCGTGGCGGGCCAGGTGAACGGCGTACCCCAACAGGTCGCCCAGCGGCCGGGCGGCCAAGTTGACGAACCAAATCGCCGACAGGACGCCCACCACCAGGATGATCGAGATCAGCCAGACCTGCTGGCCGATCGCCCGCTGGATCTTCAACGCCACCAAGTCCGTGTCCATGCCCACGTGCACGTGGCCGGCTTCGCCCGCCAGGATCGGGCTCCCCACCTCGACGAAGTCGCCCATTCCGGGCAGGCTGCGCTCCACCGTCTCCGTGCTGGAGGGGTCGCTCGCCAGTATCTCGTCCGGGATGCCGGGGACGAAGGTGTGGGCCAGGAACTCGCCGTCCTCGCTGGTGATGTAGATGTAGCGGATGCCCTGAAGCTCCACGAACTGGTCGATCAGCGACTGAAGCGACGACAGGCCCCGGTTCAGCAGGATGTCCACGCTGGAGTCGGCGATCGTCTGGGCGATGTTTCGGCTGTTGTTCTCGTACTCCGAGGACAGGTGCGTGTCCACCGTGTAGATGCACAGCATCGACGTGGAGAGCACGATCAGGCCGAAGAGGGAGAAGACGCCGAACAACGTCTTCTGGAAGAGCTTCTGGACCTTGAAGGTCAGGCGAGCCATGCGTTCCAGTCCTCCAGGGTGACGAAGCGGCCTTCCTCGGCCACCGTGTAGTAGACCTGCTGGAGCCCCTGGCGCCGATCGGGCCCGAACGACACGCGCTCGTCGATCCCCAGGTCGAACTCGCGCACCGAGAACACCGCCTGCTCCAACCCTTCGCGCGAAGGGTGCTCTCCCAGGCGCCGCAGGATCTCGACCATGAGCTTGGCGTCCAGGAAGCCCTCCAGACTCACGAAGCTGTGGGGGAACGGGGTGTAGGGCTCGTGAACCAGCTCCTCCGGCACCGCCGGGTTGTAGCGCTCCATGAAGTCCCGATACTCGCGGACCGCGGGGACCGACATGTCCTCGTAGCTGGGCACGACCTGCGAATTGACCAAGTGCCGGGTGTAGCGTCGGCTGTCGTCCTGGCTGTCCATGAGAAGCTGGAGCAGGTTCTCGCTTCCCACGAACGAGAGGTTGGCGATCGGGACCTCCAGGCCCAGGTCCACGGCGTCGCGGGCGAAGGCGGCGCACGCGGCGTAGGACCCGACGCAGATGACCGCCTCGGGCGCCCCGCCCGTGGCGTTCTGAAGGATCTCGACTTGGCGCCGCATGCTGCCCGTGAACTTCTCCCCACGCCGATACGTGGCCTCGCCTGCGATCTGGGCGCCGTACTGCTCCAGCGCCGCCTTGACGCCGGACCAGCCGCTGCGGCCGTAGGCGTCCGCTTGGTAGAAGACGCCGATCCGCCGCTTGCCGACCGCGACCAGGTTGTCCACCAGTCCGGCGGTCTCCTGGCGGTACGAGGCGCGCAGGTTGAAGGCGAACTCGCCGTACGGAGGCTCGCGCTGGGGCTGGGCGCCGGTGAACGGGAAGAACAGGTAGACCTTCTGGTCCTGGAACTTCTTCAGGACCGGGAGCACGCGCGTGACCGTGGGCGTCCCCACGTACCCGAACAGGAGGAACACGCGGTCCTGCTGGACCAGGGTCACCGTGTTGTTGACGGACGGGTCGGGTTGGTAGCCGTCGTCGTAGATGCGGAGCACGATCCGACGGCCGCCTATCCCGCCCTGCTGGTTCACGTGCTCGAAGTAGGCGCTGGCGCCTCGGTAGAGCTCTATCCCCAGCCCCATCGACGGGCCCGAGAAGGCGGCCGACATGCCCAGCACGATCTCGTCCTGGGGAGCGCCGCGTCCCGGCCGGCCGGCGGCGAGGCCGAAGGGAAGGAGCCTGGCCGCGTCCGCCATCCAGGGCATGGCGGCCAGTCCTCCGAGGCTGTTGCGCAACCACGACCGGCGGGTCATGTCCGGCGTGGCGTCCGTCGAGTCGGGGGAGCGCCCGATTCGGTGGTTCATTGCCCGTCTCGTTCTGTGGATACCGGGGAACTGTACTCGGCCAAGGTACGGCCCAAGTTGCGTCGAAGCAATGCCGCCGGACTCGGATCGCGTCCGACGAACTTCTTGAAGAGGGCTTCCGGGTCGTGTCGGTCGCCCTGCGAAAGGACCTCGCGCAGGAACGCCCTCCCCGTCTCGGGGCTCAGAACGCCCTCGTCCTCGAAGCGCGAGAAGGCGTCGGCCTCCAAGCTCTCGGACCACAGGTACGAGTAGTAGGCCGAGGCGTAGCCGCCGCCGAAGAGGTGGGCGAACGACGGGAGCAAATGGCGCTTCACGAACCGGTCGGCGGGAACGAAGGGACGCAGGGCTCGAGCCGCGAACTCCATGACGGGCTCGTCTCCGTCGTAGCTGGAATGAAGTTGCAGGTCCAGGTTGGCCAGGGACAACTGGCGCATCTGGTTCCAGCCGCCCATGAACCGCCGGGCCGCCAACAGGCGTTCGAGGGTTTCGGCGGGCAGGGCCTCGCCGGTCTCGTGGTGGCGGGCGAAGAGGTCCAGCGCCTCGCGGCGCCATGTCCAGTTCTCCATGATCTGGGACGGGACCTCCACCCAGTCCCAGGCCACGTTCACGCCGCCCCTGCCGGAGATCTCGACTCGCGACGCCACTTGGTGGAGCAGGTGGCCGAACTCGTGGAAGAGCGTCTGGACCTCGCGGTGGGACAGGAGGGCGGGCGACTTGGCGGTGGGCGGGTTGAAGTTGCCGCCGATGAACGCCACGTGGGGGTCGAAGCCGCCGTCTCGGGGGCCGCCCGAGACGAGCACGTCCATCCACGCGCCCTGGCGCTTGGTCTCGCGGGGGAACCAGTCGGCGTAGAACGAGCCCAGGCGGAGGCCGGTCTCGTCGCGGACGTGGAAGCAGGTCACGTCGGGGTGCCACGCGCCGGCGTCGTCCGCTTGCTCCACCGTCAGGCCGAAGAGCCGTCGGGCGATCTCGAAGAGGCCGGCCTGCACCTCTTCCAAGGGAAACCAAGGGCGGAGCGTCTCGTCGTCCACGTCGAAGCGCTCCTTCCGCAGCTTCTCCACGAGGAACGACACGTCCCAGGGCTCGAGCCGCCCCAGTCCGAACCGCTGGGCTTGGGCCTCGAGCTCGCCGGCGTCGCGCTCGTAGAAGGGCCGGGTCGCGTCCGTCAGCTCGTCCAGGAAGGCGCGCACGCTGGCGTCCGAGCGGGCCATCGCCGTTTCCAGCCGGTAGCCGGGGAAGCCGTCGTAGCCCAGCAGCGCCGCCAGCTCGCGCCGGAGCTCCAGCATTCGGGAGACGATCGGCCTGTTGTCGCGCTCGCCGGCGGCGCAGCGGTCCAAGTAGGCGGCGTGGATCTCCCGACGCAGGCTGCGGTCCTCGGCGTGCTTCAACACGGCGTCGACGCTGGGCGTGTCCAAGGCCAGGAGCCAGCCTTCCCTTCCCTTCTCGCGAGCCAAGTGCGCCGCCCGCTCCATGGCCAACGGCGGAAGGCCGGCCAGGGCGCGCGGGTCCTCGACCACCTTCGCGAAGTCGGCGGTCTCTTCCAGCAGGTTCTCGTCGAACTCCCGACCCAGCTCCGACAGCTCCACCCGAACCTTCTCGAGACGCTCCTTGTCGGCGGCGGACAGCTCCGCCCCGGCGCGCCGAAAATCGCGGAGCGTCTTGTCCAGGTGGCGTCGCTCCAGCGGCGACATGCGCGCCCGCTCCGGCGAGCCTTCCAGTGCCCGCAGCCGAGCGAAGACGCCTTCGTGCTGGAAGAAGCGACTGCCGAAGCGCACGATCTCGGGCAGCGCCGCGGCGTGGGCCTCCCGCAGTTCGGGGGTGGCGTCCACGTTGGCCAGGTGAGAGACCGGCGCCCACGTGCGCGCCACCTCGTCGCCCACGGCGTCCAGCTGCGCCAGCACGTCGGCGCCGTCCGCCGAAGCGCCCTGGGCCACTTCGTCGATCCGCCGCCGCGCCCACGCCAGCGTCTCCTCGACGGCCGGACCCACGTGCGCCGGCTCGATCCTGTCGAACGGAATCGGCAGGCTGCGGTCCAGCAGCGGATTGGGGCGACCGGTCATCGCCGAGGCCCGTCGGAGCGCAACCCACGCCCGCGCAGTCCAGGAGCAGTCATGCGCGTCCGCCCCTTGGTCGCGGCGCTACCATGCAATCCCGTAGTCTTCTCCGTGGTTGCTGGAGCCGCCCCACATGGTGCCCGCGGCCGCGTCGAAGTAGACGGCGTTGATCGGTCCCGACGTGCGCGACCCGAACGTCAGGTCATAGCCCATCTCCCGAAGCTGGGCTCGAACCCACGGAGGCACTCGGTCGTTCAAGAGGAGGCGCCCGGGGCGGGACTCGTGCTCGCCGAAGGAGCTCCGCATCTGGTAGCTGTTGAAGTTGGCGGCCTCCGCCGCTTCCTGAACGTTCATGCCGAACTCCACCACGTTCAAGAAGAACTGGAGCAGGTTCTGGTCCTGTCCGTCCCCGCCCTGCACCGCGAAGGACAGGAAGGGCCGTCCGTCCTTCAGCGCCAACGACGGCGTCAGCGTGGCCCGAGGACGCTTGCCCGGCTCCAGCACGTTGTAGGGGCCCGCCCGCTCGTCCAGCACGAAGCTTTGCATGCGCTGGCTCATGCCGATGCCGGTATTGCCGGCCACGACCGCGGGGATCCACGCGCCCGAGGGCGTGACCGACACGACCCAGCCTTCGGCGTCGGCGGCCTGGATCGAGGTGGTCCCGGCATAGAACGCGTCTTCGTAGGCGGGCTCGTCGGGTGCTTGGGGGGAGACCGCGGGGTCGGGCGCGTTCCAGCTCTCGATCAGGTGGAGGAAGGGGTTCGAGCCGCCCTGGAAGGGGTACGGGTCGCCGGGCCGGGCGTCCGGGTCGTTCCGCTCCCAGTCGATCTGGGCGGCGCGGGAGCGGGCGTACTCCTTGGACAGCAGGCCTTGAACGGGTTCCTCGGGCGGGAAGTAGGGATCGCCGTAGTAGAAGTCGCGGTCGGCGAAGGCCAGGTTCATGGCTTGGTAGAGGGCGTGGATGTAGCGCGCGGAGTTGTAGCCCATCGCCCCCACATCCAGGTCCTCCAGGATGTTGAGGGCTTGGAGAAGCACGGGTCCTTGGACCCACGTGGTGAGCTTGTAGACGTCGATGCCCTTGTACGACGCGCTCACGGGCTCTTCCAGGTGCACCTGCCAGTTGGACAGGTCGTCCAGGGTGTGAAGGCCGCCCTGCTCTTGAGACCCCCGCACGAACTCTTGGGCGATGTCGCCTTGGTAGAACCGGTCGTAGGCGGCCATGATCGCGTCCCGTCGCGAGGCGCCTTCGGCCAGGGCCTTCGCCTCCGCCTCGACGAGCGCCTCCAGAGTGCGGGCCAGGTCCTCCTGGACGAAGAGCTCGCCGGCGCTGGGCGCGGCCCGCTCCTCTCCGAAGCGGGGCAGGAAGACGGCCTTGGAGTAGGGCCACTCCGCGAGCCGCTCCTTCTCGCGCTCGATGGCGTCGGCGGCCTGGGCCTCGATGGGGTAGCCCCGTGCCATGTCGATCGAGGGGGCGAGCACGTCGGCCAGGCTCAGGCGTCCGAACTCGGCCAGCATCACCATCAGTCCGCCGGGAGTGCCGGGCGTGACGGCCGCCAGCGGACCGTGAGCCGGCGGCACGGTCATCCCCTGCTCCGCGAAGAACTCGGGCGTGGCGCCGGTCGGCGCGACCCCCAGCGCGTTCACGCCCACGACCCGGCCCGTCTCGGGGTTGAAGACGAGCGCCTGCGTCTCGCCGCCCCAGCCCAGCACATCCCACATCGTGGCGGTCGCGCCCAGCATCGCCGCGGCGGCGTCCACGGCGTTCCCGCCCTTGAGGAACATCATGGCGCCGGCGGTGGCCCCCAGCGGCTTCCCGGTGATCGCGATCCAGTCCTTGCCGTGGAGCACCGGCTTCTGGGTTCGCTGGGCGCCGCCGGGCGAAGCGGAAAAGGCAAGCGCGAGAAGGGCGGCGACGGCCGCGGGAAGCGCGGCGCGGCGGGGGTTCGATCCGAAGGTCATGCGCGTCTCCCGGGAGTCGCGGGGGTGGTAGGAACTGCTCGTCGGCTGGGCTAAACTTATGCAAATGGACTTTATCCGCAGCATGGTGGCACGGGACTTGGAGACCGGCAAGTACGGGGGGCGCGTGGCCACCCGCTTCCCTCCGGAGCCGAACGGCTTCCTGCACATCGGCCACGCCAAGGCGATCTGCCTGAACTTCGGCATTGCGTCCGAGCACCCCGGCGGACGTTGCCACCTGCGCCTGGACGACACCAACCCGGACACGGAGAAGGCGGAGTACGTCGAGGCGATGAAGCGGGACATCCGCTGGCTGGGCTTCGACTGGGGCGAGCACCTGTACCACGCCTCCGACTACTTCGAGGAGCTGTACCGCTTCGCCATGGTCTTGGTGGACAAGGGGCTGGCGTACGTGGACTCGTCTTCCGAGGCGGAGATCCGGGAACGACGGGGCTCCGTGACCCAGCCGGGCACGAACAGCCCCTTCCGAGAGCGGACGGTGGACGAGAACCGCGACCTGTTCCGTCGCATGCGGGCCGGCGAGTTCCCCGACGGGAGCCACGTGCTTCGGGCCAAGATCGACATGGCCCACGCCAACATGGTCATGCGCGATCCGGTGCTCTATCGCATCCGCCACGCGGTCCACTACCGCCAGGGCGACGCGTGGCCGATCTACCCACTGTACGACTTCGCCCACTGCCTGTCGGACTCGCTGGAGGGCGTCACCCATTCGCTGTGCACGCTGGAGTTCGACAACAACCGCGAGATCTACGACTGGCTGCTGGAACACGTGGACGCGCCCCGGCCCCGACCCGAGCAGACCGAGTTCGCGCGGCTCGCGCTGGACTACGTGGTGACCAGCAAGCGCAAGCTGGCCGCCTTGGTGGACCAGGGACTCGTGCGCGGCTGGGACGATCCTCGGATGCCCACGCTGGCGGGGCTCAGGCGGCGGGGCGTCACCGCGGCGGCAATCCGGACGCTGTGCGAGATGGTGGGCGTGTCCAAGGCCAATTCCCGGGTCGACCTGGGCAAGCTGGAGTTCGCCGTGCGGAACGACCTCAACCGGCGCGCGCCTCGGGCCTTCTGCGTCTTGCGGCCCCTGAAGGTGGTGCTGACCAACTACCCCGCCGACCGAGAAGAGTGGATATCGGCGCCCTGCTTCCCGCCGGACGTGGGCAAGCCGGGGACGCGGAAGCTTCCGTTCGGGCGCGTGCTCCGGATCGACCGGGACGACTTTCAGGAGGACCCTCCGCCGGGCTTTCGCAGATTGTCGCCGGGCGGCGCGGTGCGCCTCAAGTACGCCGGCGCGATCCGATGCGACTCGGTGGAGAAGGACCCGGAGACCGGTCGGCCCGTGGAGCTTCGCTGCACCTTCGAGCCCGAGTCCGGCCCTCGCCCCAAGGGCGCCGTCCACTGGCTGTCGGAGCGCCATGCGGTGCGGGCGGAGGTCCGGCTGTACGACAGGCTGTTTCGCGTGCCAGACCCCTTGGCCGGCCAGGACGACTTCACGGCCGCGCTGAACCCGGACTCGGAGCGGATCGTGGCCGACGCGCTGCTGGAACCCGACTTGGCGGAGGCGGCAGCGGGCACCCGCTACCAGTTCGAGCGACTCGGCTACTTCTTCGCCGATCCGACGGACTCGCGTCCCGGCCGTCCCGTCTTCAACCGGACGATGGCGCTGCGCGACGGATGGAAGGCGCAAGGCGCGCCCGCCCTGGCCAAGTCCGGGTCGGAAGCGCAGGCCCGTGTTCGGCGGACCGCCTCCTCGGGAGACCGCGCCCGCCCCGCAGAAGAGCGCGCGCCGTTGGCGCCGGAGCGGCAGGCCGCGTTCGACGAGCTGCGGTCCCTCGGCGTTGCCGATGCGACGGCGGCCTCCCTGTGCCGGTCCCCCCAGCTCTTGCGCCTCTTTCGCGACGCGCTGACGCACTACTCGCAGGGCGCCGCCTCTCTGGCGTCGTGGATCGCGAACGAGGTGGCTGCGCTGGCCGGGGGAACCGAGGACGGAGCCGTCCGGCTGGCCGCGCCGGCGCTGGCCGACCTGGTCCGGGCCGTGGATCGTGGGGAGCTGTCGCGCCGACAAGGGAGGACCGTGTTGTCGGTCTTGGTCGCCCGAGGTGGTTCTTTCCTGGAAGCCCAGGCCGGCTTGGACCTGACGGAGATCGCCGACGACGACGTGATCGGCGGGCTCCTGGCCGAGATCGTCCAAGAGTACCCGGACAAGGCCGCGGCCTACCGCAACGGCCGTTCGGGCCTCCTGGGCTTCTTCGTCGGCGAAGTCATGAAGCGCACGCAGGGCAAAGCGGACCCCCGCAGGGCCAGTCGACTGGCGACGGCGCTGCTGAAGGAGCAGCACCCGGGGCGATCTTAGCGGCGACGCTGTTCGGCAGGCGTCGGCATTCCGCCGAGCCGGCGCGACGGCCCGTCAGTAGCCCGCCGCCGTCCCGTCCGAGTCCCGCGGGTCGGGCACCCCGATCAGCGCCCTCGCGTCCGCGTCCACGAAGATGCAGTGCGCGATCCCCTGGCGCGCGCGCCACTCGACCGCGTGTCCCATCGCCGCGAACGTCGCCGCGTCTTCGGCGGACATGTACCCCTCCTCCAGGCGGGCCTCGTCGGGCAGCCACTGGTGGTGCAGCCGCCGCGAGGCCACCGCGTCGGCGGGCGACTGGCCGAACTCCACCCGATTCAAGACGATCTGGAGGACCGTGTTGATGATGGTGCGGCCCCCCGGGCTCCCGATCACGGCCACGAGCTCGCCGTCCCGAGCCAAGATCGTGGGCGTCATCGAGGACAGCATCCGTTGCTCGGGGCGGGCCAAGTTGGCGTCCGTGCCGATCAGGCCTCGTTCGTCGGTCAGGCCGGGCCGAGCGTTGAAGTCGCCCATCTCGTTGTTCAGCAGGAAGCCGGCCCCCGGCACGGTGATGAACGAACCGTAGCCGCCCTCAAGCGTGTAGGTCACCGACACGGCCATTCCGTCGGCGTCCACGACCGAGTAGTGGGTCGTCTCCATGCTCTCGGGCGCCAGGGCGGCGGCCGCCGCCTTCACGTCATCCGGACTGGACGCTCCTGCCGCGGCCGGCGCGATGCCCGCCCGCAGCTGGTCGGCGTACGCCTTGCTGGTCAAGCGATCCACCGGCACCTCCGCGAAGTCGGGATCGGCCAGAAACGCCGCACGGTCCCGGAACGCCATGCGCATGGCCTCGACCAAGTGGTGCGCGTACTGGGGACTGTTGTGCCCCATAGCCGCCAAGTCGTACCCCTCCAGCAGGTTGAGCATCTCCACCAGCGCCGTGCCTCCCGACGACGGCGGCGGCATGCTGATCACGTCGAAGCCGCGGTAGCTCCCCGTCACGGGCTCGCGCTCCACCGCCTGGTAGCGCGCCAGGTCTTCTTCGGTGATCCAGCCGCCGCCGCGCTCCATCTCCTCGGCCAAGAGGCGCGCCGTGGCGCCCGCGTAGAAGCCGTCTCGGCCCTGGTCGCGAACGCGCTCCAGCGTGGCCGCCAAGTCGGCCTGCACGAGCGTGTCGCCGGGCACGAACGGCTCCCCGTCCTTCGAGAACTGGGCGTGCGTCGCGGGATAGTCCTGGAACGCGGGCAACATGCGTTCCAACGAGACCGCGAGTCGCTCGCTGACCTCGAAGCCGTCTCGGGCCAGGGCCGCCGCCGGCTCGACCAGCCGCCCCCACTCGCCGCTGCCGTAGCTCTCGTGGGCCAGCGCAAAGCCTGCCACGGTCCCGGGCACGCCCACGGCAAGGTGGCTTCGGTGATGAAGCTGGAAGGAGTACTCGTCGTCCTCGTCCACGAACATCTCGGGATGCGCCGCCAGGGGCGCCTTCTCGCGGAAGTCGAACGCCGTGGTCCGGCCGTCGGGAAAGCGGATCACCATGAAGCCGCCGCCGCCGATGTTCCCCGCCGCGGGGTGCGTCACGGCCAGCGCGAATCCGGTCGCGATCGCGGCGTCCACGGCGTTCCCGCCGTCGCGAAGCACCTGGGCGCCGATCGCGCTGGCGTCAGGGTAGGCCGACACGACCATCGCGCCGTCGGCCCGCACCGTGTCCTGGGCGACTCGGAGTTCGGACGGGCCCGCGTCCGGGGCGCAGGCGCCGGGCAGGAACGCCGCCAGCAAGAGCGCCGGCACGGAGCGCCATGGAGCGGCAGCGCGCCGTTGCCAAGGGACGGCAGGCGCGGGGGCGCCGGGCACGGGGGTTGCGGGCACGGCGGCGGCGACGAGCGCGGAGGCAACCGCCGGCTGCGTGGACATGGCCGCGCGTCGAGGCGCGGAAACGGATCGAGGTATCACGAGGGGGTCAGCTCCTTGCGGATGCGGATGCGGCGACTTCGGGGCTGGGCGAGGGCGCCAGCGGCGGAGGTACTGCGGGAAAGCCGATCTCGGACGGCTGCGGGTCGGTGTCGATCAACGGCCGCACGACCTCTTCTTGACGGGAGTAGTGTCGCTTGAAGTACACGACCATGTCGTCCACCAAGCTGTACAGCACGGGCACCAGGACCAGGGTCAGGAAGGTGGCGAAGACGATCCCCACGATCACCGCCACGGCCATGGGACCCCACCACGCGGCCTGTTCGCCTCCCCAGTAGAACTCCGGAGACAAGCTGGCGAACAAGCCGAAGAAGTCGAAGTTCAAGCCGATCGCCAGGGGGATCAGCCCCAAGGCGGTGGTGAAGGCCGTGAGCAGCACGGGCCGCAGTCGCGTCTTGCCTCCCTGCACCAGCGCCTCGCGACGGCCCATGCCGTCTCGCTTGCGAAGCACGTCGATGTAGTCGATGAGCACGATGGCGTTGTTCACGACGATCCCGGCCAGCGAGATGACCCCCACTCCCGTCATGATGATCACGAAGGGCATCCGGAAGACGAGCAGCCCCACCAGCACGCCCACGGTGGACATGATCACCGACGACAGGATGATGATCGGCTTGACGACCGAGTTGAACTGCGAAACCAGGATCAGGGCGATCAGCATGAGCGCCGCCATGAAGGCGGTCATGAGAAACGACATGGCCTCCTGCTGCTCTTCCTGCTCGCCCGTGAACCTCATCGCGTACCCCGGCGGCAGCCCGTCCGAGAACCCCGCCAGCACCTGCTCCACCTGGTTGCGCACGGCGTTGCTGTTGAACCCCGCCGCCACTTCCGCGCTGATCGTGGCCACCCGGTCCATGTCCTTCCGTTGGATCGACCCGTAGCCTTCGTCCACCGCCCACTTCGCCACCGACAGGAGCGGCACCTGCTGTCCGTCGGCGACCACCGTCAGGTCGCCCAGCGCGGACAGGTCGCTCCGGTCCTCTTCCCGCAGGCGCACCATGATGTCGTACTCGTCGTTGCCCGTCCGGTACTTGGCGGCTTCGATCCCGTTGATCGCGGTCCGCACCGCAAAGCCGACCTCGTTGGTGGAAAGCCCGTAGAGGCCGGCCTTCTCCCGGTCCACGTCCACGCGCAACTCGGGCCGCGCGTCGTTCATGTCGCTCTCCAGCCCGACCAGGCGCGGATAGACGGACGAGGCCTCGATCAGGTCGATCGCGCGGTTGGCCAGCGTTCGCAGCCGCTCCGGGTCTTCGCCCACGATCTCGATGTTCACGGGCGGCCCGGCCGCCGGGCCCTCGGTGACCTTGTCGACCCGAACCTCGGCCCCGGCCAAGTCGGCGCCCACCCTCTCCTGCATGGCCTGCAACGTGGCGAACACGTCGAACCGCCGGTCCTGGTAGTCCACCATGCTGAGGTTGATCCGCCCCGCCTCGGGGCCGGACGGTCCCCCTCCTCCCTCCATGAAGTTGCCGCCGCCCGTGGCGCCCACCGTGGTCACGACGGATTCGGCGTCGCCGACCCCCTCGATCCCTTCCAGTTCGCGCTTCAACCGCAGGGCGTACTCGTTGGTTACCCGCGCCGAGGTGCCCGTGGGCGACTCGATGGCGACGAACACGTTGGCCGGGGGAATGTCTTCCGGGAAGTACTCGACGGGCGGCGCCAACCTGAAGTAGGTCACGAACGAGCCCACGAGGGCCAAGAGCGAACCGAGCAGGATTAGGAAGCGATGGTTGAGCGACCAGACGAGGCGACGCTCGTACCATCGGACCACGCGCGGCATGCCGCGGGCCATGAAAGCCTTGCCCATGCGGTCGAGCAGCTTGGCGTGGACGAACCACAGCCCAGCCGCCGCCGCCGACAGCAGCACCGCGGTCAGGGGGCTGACCAGCCGGCCGATCAACAGCAGCGCGAAGACGGATGCGATCGCGAGAGCAACCAGCGCGCGACGGCGCATGCGTCGGGGCGCAGCGCTTTCGGGCCGGACGAAGATCGAGCACAGCGTGGGAACGATGACCAGCGCCACGAAGAGCGAACTCGAGAGCGTGACGATGAGCGTCATCGGCAAGTACTTCATGAACTCGCCCGCCATGCCCGGCCAAAAGAGCAGCGGCGCGAAGGCCGCCAGCGTCGTGGCCGTGGCGGCGATCACGGGCACCGCCACCTCGCCCGTGGCCTTCTTGGCCGCGGTCTTGCGGTCCCATCCCTCCTCGACGAAGCGGTAGATGTTCTCCACCACGACGATGGCGTTGTCCACCAGCATTCCCAGGGCCAGGATCAGCGAGAACAGCACCACCATGTTCATCGACACGCCCATCAGGCCCAGGATCACGAACGACAGGAGCATCGACGTGGGGATCGACACGGCCACGAAGATCGACGTGCGCAGGCCCAGCACGAAGAGGAGCACGCCCACGATGAGCACCAGCCCCGAGATGATGTTGTTCTGGAGGCTCTTGACCATCTCGCTGATGTCCTCGGACTGGTCCGAGGTGATCGACACCACCGTGGAGGGCGGGAACAGGGGCCGCATCGCCTCCACTTCGGCGCGAACGGCTTCGGCCGTGGCGATGATGTTCTCGCCGGAGCGCTTCACCACGTCCAGCGTCACCACCGGCTCGTCGCCCAGGCGGGCGTAGGTCTCGCGCTCGGCGAACCCGAACTCCACGTCCGCCACGTCGCGCACGTACACCGGCCGTCCGGCCGCGGTCTTGACCACCAAGTCGCGGATCAGCGACGGGTCCGAGAACTCGCCGTCCACGCGCACCAGGTACTTCAGGCCGTTCACGTCGATCGAGCCGCCGGGGACGTTGACGTTCTCCAGTCGAATCGCGTCCAGCACGTCGTTGAACGACACGTCGTAGTACTTGAGCTTGGCCAAGTCCACGTCGACCTTGACCTCGCGCTCCAGGCCGCCCCGCAGGGCCACGCGCAGCACGGCCGGGATCGACTCGATCCGGTCCTGCAGGTCCTCGCCGAGCTCTTTGAGCCGCACCAGCCCGTAGCCGCCGGCCAAGTTCACCTGCATGACCGGGATGTCGGCCATTGAGAACTCGAAGATCGACGGGTCCTCGGCGTCCGCAGGCAGCTCGGGGCGCGCCAAGTCCACCTTCTCGCGGACCTTCTGCAACGCCTCGTCCATGTTCACGTCGGACTCGAACTCGGCCGCCACCGACGAGTAGCCCTCGACGGACGTGGACGTGAGTTCCTTGATGTCCGAGATCGTGGTCAGCTCTTCCTCGATCTTCCGGGTGACCAAGCTCTCCACGTCGGCCGGAGACACGCCGGGGTAGATCGTGTTGACGACGATGTTGGGGATCTCGGCCTCGGGGAAGGATTCCTTCGGGATCGAGCGGTAGCTGAGCAGGCCGGCGATCGTCACGAACAGAAACAGGACGATCACGGAGGTGGAGTGTTCGACCGCGAACGACGTGACGGGGAACTCCTTGAACCCGCGGCCCTTGCCGGGGGCGTCGTCGCGACCGCTCACGTGGCGCCGCCCGCGCCGTCGCCCGCCACGACGCGCACGCGGTCCCCGGCCGTCAGGCCCTGCTGACCGACCACGACGAGACGGTCGCCCTCGACCAGCCCCGACCCGACGACGGCCTCGTTGCCCTGCCCCGCCAGCACCTCCACGCGCCGGGCCACCGCTTCGGCCTCGTCGCCGGCGCCCTCGACCACGAAGGCCACGTAGCCCTCCTCGGCGGCCACGAGGGCTTGCTGCGGCACCACGATGGCGGCGTCGATCTCGGCGCGCACGATCGTGATCTCGGCGATCATCTCGGGCTTGATCCGGCCCCCCGGGTTCTCAAGCAGCAGCTCGACGGCGAAGGTGCGGCTGTCTGGGTCCACCGTGGCGCCCACGTAGGCGATCTCTCCTTGGAAGCTCTCGGCCTCGAGCACGTCGAAGGCGACCGTTGCGCGGGCCCCCACCGTCACGTCCAGGGCGTAGCGCTCGGGCACCCCGGCCAGCACCTTCACCGAGTCCACCTGCACGATCCGAGCCACGGGCGAGCCGGGCGACACGCGAGCGCCCACCTCGACCAGCCTTTCGTCCAGAACGCCGCCGATCGGCGCGACCACGACGGTGCGGTCCATGCGCTCGCGCAGGGCGGCCAAGTTGGCCTGCGTCTGCTCGGCGTTGGACTTGGCTTCCAGATAGCTGATTTCGGAGCCGATCTCGTCTTCTTCGTAGAGCCGCTTCCGCCGTTCCCAGACCTCCTGGGCCAGTTCCGCCTGGGCGGACGCCGTCCGGAGCTGGGCGGACAGGATCGCGTCGTCCAGCCGAAGGATCGCTTGGCCTCGACGCACGGTCCGCCCCTTGTCCCGCACGATCCGCCGCACGACGCCCGCTTCCTCGGCGGACACCAAGACGTCGCGCATGGCCTGAACCACGCCGGTCAGCCGAACGGCGCGCTCGAACGTCCGAGACCGCACTTCCGCCACCTCCACGTTCACAACGCGGGCAAACGCCTGCGTCCGCTCTTCGCCGCCGGCCGCTGCCGAAGAGCCGGCCTCGGCCCCGCCGCCGCATCCCGCCGACGCGGCGCCTCCAAGGAGCGTGGCGAAAACCGCCGCCCCGGCGCCCCTTCTATTTCGCGTGATCATCGTCTTCCGCCTTCCACGTCCACCATGGGAACCCGCCCGGCCGCTTGGTCCAAGCGCGCCCCGGCGACAAGAAAATCGTACACGGCCTGCGCATAGTTGAATTCGCTCGCGCGCAAGGCCACTTCCGCGTCGGTCCGTTCCAGCTGGCTGTTCAGCCCCTCGGCGTACTGGGCGCTGGCGATCTCGTACCCGCGCCGCGCCTGGGACACCGCGAGACGCTGGCCGGACGCCCGCGCCCGCGCCTCCTGCACCTGGTCCGCCAAGTTGCGCAGCTCCACTTCGGCGCGGTCCAGCGCCATCCGAGTCTGCACCTCCGCCTGACGCAGCACCGCCCGCTTCTGGTCGATCCGTGCGTCGCGGCTGAAGCCCGAGAAGATGGGGAAGCTGACGCGCAGGCCTATCTGCTTGGTGGAGCCTCGTTGCGCGCTGGTGCCGAAGAAGTCCGGCGGGCCGTTCTGCTGGGCGGCCAAGCCGTAGGTGCCGAACGCGAAGATGCTGGGCAGGTAGCCCGCCTGTTCGATCCGGAGTTCGGCCTGCCGCAGGTCCTCGGTGATCTCGAGCTGCCGCAGGTCGGACCGGTCGGCGGTGCTTCGGGCGACCACGGCCGACACGTCCACGCCCACCTCCGTCGCCGCGCCCGCGAACTCCAGGATCTCCCGGTTCGCCGGCAAGTTGGCGCCGATGTCGTCCAGGTCCATTTCGGCAAGGGAACCCGCCACGTCGAACTCCGCCTCCGGGTCCATGTCCAGTTCGGAGGCAAGAGTGCGACGGGCAGCCGTGCGGCGTTGCCGCGCCCGCCCCAGGTTCGGCTCCAAGTTGGCCAGCTCCACCTCCAGCCGCAGAACGTCGTAGGTCTGGGCCAGGCCCGCTTCCTGCATGGCGCGCGTCTCCTTCAAGGCGACTCCGACTCGCCGAAGGGAGTTCTCGGTCAAGCGCACGTCTTCTTGGGCGAGCAGCATCTCGTAGAACGCGATCCGAACCCGCGTCACGGCCTGCTGGGTCCGCCCTCGAAGAGCTTCCCGCTGGAGCCCCCGGTAGTGGGCGGCCGCCCCGACACCGGCGAAGACGGCCGGTCGGAAGAGGGACTGCTCGGCGTTCACGCTCAGGTTCCAGAGGTTGTCGGCCCCGAACTGCACGGGAATGAAGTCGCCCTCGGTGGCGGTCGGGTCGAAGATCTGCGCCGGCAGGAAGCTGACTTGGGGCGCCACGTTGCGCGTGAAGGAACTGGTCAGGTCGATGGTGGGGTAGAAGGAACTCCACGCCTCCGAGACTTGGCCCCGAGCCACGGCCAGCTGGTACGTGGCGTCCAGTATGTCGCGGTTCCGCTCCAAGGAGGCGGCGATTGCCGTGCCGAGACGCACGGGCTCGTCGCCGAAACCCGGGGCGATCCGAGTCTGCTGCGCCTCTACGCGAGGCGGCCCCAGTCCGCAAGCCAGAATGCCCGCAACAGCGGTCGTTGCGACAAGGCGCGGCCTCCGGCGCCGCCCCCCTCCTCCGTGTATGCCCATGCTCCCCGTCCCGTGCGCACATCCCCCCATGCATCCGATGCGCAAGAACCTAATCGGAACGAAGCCGTCCCCAAAGAGCCGAGGGGCGGCCCCGATGCGGCGTCCCGTTCCGACTCCACGCAGCAGTTGACCCGCCTGCTCGAAAGCGCTAGCGTTGCAGGCAACCAATCGGTGGCGTCGAACCGGGCGCATGTTCGGAGCGAGCCGTCGGACGGCCTCGGCAAGCGGCAGGGGCCGGAGAACGACAACACGCAGCATGAAGGAGCAGAGGATGCGGACCACGGGAACCGTGAAGTGGTTCAACGACGCGAAGGGGTTCGGGTTCATCAGCCCGGAAGCCGGCGAACGGGACTGTTTCGTCCACTACTCGGCGATCTCGGGAGAAGGTTTCCGGAGCTTGGCCGAAGGCGACCACGTCGAGTTCGACCTGGTGGACGGCCCGAAGGGACCGGCCGCGGAGAACGTCACACGGGTCGAGGCCATGGCCTGACGCCCGACGCGCACGCGCAACCCCGCCGCTGATCGAGACCGCGGCTTCGCGCATTCGCCAAACCGACAAGGGGGCCGGTGGAAGTTCCGCCGGCCCTCTTTGCGTTTCCTGCCAGATGTCTTGGGCCCGGACGCCTTGGGCGGCCTACCGAAAGAACGCGGCGTGCCAGCGCTCCCTGGCCGGACCTTCCCAGCGGCCGTCCCGCAGCTCCGCCAACTCGGTGACGGAGTTGTCGAAGACGACCGAATCGGGCGTCACCCGCCCCTCTCGCGCCAAGGCGCCGAATTCCGCCCGGGACGCGCTCCGCACCGACCCTTGCGCGTCTCGGTACCACACGGCGTCGTTCCCCAGGAAGCGGGCGCCGATCTCGCGCTCCAGGTCCCGGAGCACGCCGACCAGGGCGTCCACCGAGCAACCGGTCGGCGGCGCGGCCCCCGGGTCCACCCCCACCAACAGGAAGCGGTCGTAGCGCCAGTCCCGCGCGGCGCGCAACGGAACCCCGTGCGCCCGCCACCCCGCCAGGAACCCGTCCACGGCGCCCAGCAGCTTGACGGTCTCGCTACGGTCGAGGCGTCGGCCGGCGCCGAAGATCCATATCCGGGCGCTTCCCGGCAGGTCGTCCAACCCCGTCGGCCTCGCCGCATTCGCCACGGGCGTCAAGGCTCTGCGGCGGCGGCCTCGACCCCGACCACCGGCGTTCCTGGGGGCGCGTCCTTGTCCAGCAGCACGGCGACCCACCGAAGGTCCTCCGTGTTCTCGAGCATGATCTTCACGACCACGGTCAGGGGCACGGACAGCAGGGCGCCGACGGGTCCCCAGACCCATCCCCAGAAGACCAGGGAGAGAACGACGACCAGGGTGGACAACCCCAGGCGACGTCCCAGCAGGGTCGGTTCCAGCCAGTTGCCGAACAGGACGTTCACCGCCAAGTAGCCGATGCCCACCACGAAGGCGCGCTGCACGTCGAAGCCGGCGATGGCGGACCCCTGGACGTCGAAGTCCACCAAGGCCAGCACGAGCGCCGGCACCGAGGCGATCACCGACCCGATCGTGGGCACGTAGTTCAGCACGAACGCCACGAGCCCCAGAAGGATCGGCGAGTCCAGCCCCACGGTCCAGGTCCAGAGCCCGATTATCAGTCCGGTGCCCAGGCTCACGAGCGTCTTGATGACCAAGTAGCCCTGCACCTCCCGGACGATCTTGCCCATGCGCTCGTCGGAGGCCACGAACCCGCCGGTCACAGCCCGGAGCTTGCGGGGCAAGACCGCCGCCTCTCCCAGCGCGAACGCCAAGATCAGAAACACCAGGAACGTCGTGGACGCGAACGACAGCGCCCAAGTGAACGTGCCTCCGGCCACCGCGAGAAGGGTGGAGTTGAGGGGCCCGGTCAGGCTGTCCCGCACCCCTTCCAGGAACGGAACTCTGTCCTCCACGCCTTGCAGCCAGACGTTCACTTGGTCATTCACCGCTCGGACGTAGGCCGGACCGATGGTCTGAAGCTCCGCCAGCTGCTGACTCGCCAAGAGGATGACCATGCCGAAGACGGCCGCGACGACCAGCACCGTGAGCAGGATCGCCAGCGGGTTCGGCAGGCGCTTCCTGCGCAACCAGACCACGATCGGCAGGCTGGTGATGGCCAGGAAGACGGCCACGGCCGCCGGCAGCAGAATGGGCTGGGCGATCCGGAGACCTTGAACGAGAACCACGATCACCGCCAGCATGAACAGAAACCGCAGGCCGGGGTTCCGGTCCAGCCTGCCGACCGCCGTCATGCCCTGGGTCGGCCCGGAAGTCAGCAAACGATGGGAAGCAGCGGCCGCTGCCGGCTCGCCCTCCCCTCCGCGTAGGACAGCGTGTAGACGCGAATCTGGCCGCAACCTCGGATCACCTCCACGCGATAGATCTCGGTCGTGGGCAGCGTGGCCAGCTCCTGGACGCCGCCGAACGCCGGCGCGTCGTCCAAGAAGACGCTGGGTCTCTGCGGGGTGGTCCCGCGCGTGCGGATGCAGTCCCGGCGCCGAGTGAATAGGGCGCCGTCGGACGAGCCCTGGAAGCAGGGCACGAACTCGAAGCCGGGCTGGCTGGCCAGGTAGTCCGCCACGTTGAGGTCCGGCGCGAACCGCAACGCCGTCTCGTCGAAGGTGGAGGCCCCGAACGGCAGGCTCCGCAGACGGGACTCGAGGCGATCCACGTAGACCTCGATCCCCTCAAGCACGACGGGCTTGGGGATCAACGCCGCCTCCACGAACTGACCGTCTTGGATGTCCAGGACCTGAACCAGCGGAGCGTACCCGATCCGGGAGATCTCGACGGCGTTCGGGCCCGCCGGCGCGTCTTCAATGACGAAGCGGCCCCCGTCGTCGGTGACCGCCGCGAACGCCGAACCGTCGGCGCGCCGCGCTTCCGGCAGCTGCACCACGGCGCCCGCGACCGGCGCTCCCTGGTACGTGTCCACCACCTTCCCCGCGAATCCGACTCCCGCTTGGTCGGCGTTCTGGCCCGGCGCCGCACCAGCCCCGGCCAGCGCCCAGAGCACGGCCAACGCCGCCGCGGCGAACGAGCGTCCCCAGGACTTGCGAAGCCCGCTCATCACCCCAGGCCCCGCACCGCCTCCAGCACCTCGGCGAACGGCGGCAGCACCCCCGGGTCGTCGCTGGCCCAGGCGTACGCGATTCGACCGGCCCCGTCCACGACGAAGACCGAGCGCTTGGCCACGCCGCGCAGGCCGAAGAAGTCCTCCTGCAACACGCCGTAGGCGCTGGCCGCCTCCTTGTTGAAGTCGGAGAGCACCGGGAACGGAACGCCCGTGTCGTCCACCCACTTCTGGTTCGCGAACGGCGAGTCGATGCTGATGCCCAGCACCTTGGCGCCCACGCCCGCCCAGTCGTCCCAAGTCTCCGCCATCCGGCACATCTCTTCCGTGCAGGTGCCGGAGAACGCCAAGGGCACGAACAGCAGGACCACGGGGCCGCCCCGGTGTTCGGACAGGGTGACCGGTGCTTGGCCCATCGCGCGCAGAAGGGAGAAATCGGGGGCGACGCTTCCCACCGCCGGTGTGCTCATCGTGGCTAGCCCGTCCTGTCGGAAGGTTGGGGGGGGTCCCTTGGGGGCGACGCCTCCAAGGTAACTTCGGGGGGAAGGCCGGCTGCGCGTTCCGCCTTGGGGGCCGCCGCCCTTCCCTACGGGCGCCGTCCCTGCCGGGTCCAGATCAGGACGCCGCCGCATCCGTGCCGGGAGGTGTACTGCATGGGCAGCCGCGCCTCCGAGTAGACCTCGGCGAGTTCCACCCACTCCGGCGAGATCTGGTCGATGTCCACCGAGCCCTCGATGTCGGGATTCCACTCGACGCCGTCCACCCAGATCGACAGGGAACAACCTCGGGCGTACAGAACGGCCCGGTTGGGAAACCCCATCGCCGATCCTTCGCGCCGGACCTCGACCCCCGAAATGTGGGAGAAGGAGTCGGAGATGCGGGGCGACCCTCGGTCCTCGATCGTCCGGCGGGTCAGCAGCCGCCGAGCGACCCCCTGGTCGATCCGCCGATACACGCCGTTGGCCTCCAGGAACGGGATCCGCACGACCACCTCGATCGGGCGCAGCCGCACCGCCTCGATCGCCATGGCCACTTCCATCGCTGTGGTGCGGCCCGGGTGCAGCGACACGGGCTCGGCGCGGCGGGCGTAGCCGATCATCTCCACCGTCACCTGGGCCAGCGCCGGGGCCAAGTTCCGAAACTCCGCCCGCCCGTTGACGTCGGTGGGCCGGCTTCCCCCTGGCAGCACCGACACGGCCGCACCCTCCACCGGCGTCCCGGTGTCGCCGTCCACGACCCTGACCAGCAACCTCGCGGGCGCTCCCGGGTCCACGCCGTCGGCCTTCGTCATCCACAGCGTGAACTCGCCCGGCCGGTAGACGGTGAAGGCGCCGGCCAGGGTCTCGTAGCCGCCTTTGCGAACCGTGAGCTCGTAGTCGCCCAGGGCGACGCCGAACGTGGCACTGCCGTCCACGCCCGTCGCGTGGCGAGTCGCGACGCCCGACAGCGAGACGACGGCCCCCGCAAGCGGCCGACGGTCGTCCACGTCGTGAACTCGGGCCGTGATCTCGACCGTCTCCGATGCCGTCCCCGCCTCTTGCGACGCGGCGTCCGCCGGCAGCAAGGCGATCGCCGGCACGAGCAGGGCCACGCGGGTCAACGCCGGTGCGCAGGTCAACGTTGCGGACGGGTGCCTTCGGGTCATGCAGGTCCTCCAAGGTCTGGCCTTGAAGATGCGGTCTCGGCAACGAAGGCGCCAGACGCGCGCGAACGCTGCCACTCCCGAGCGCGCTGGCCGCTCCCCCGAGTCGCATGGCGTCCCCCGGCTGGCGGCGAGCGCGCCGTTGTCCTACATTTGTTCGGTATGAGTAGACTCGTCCTCGCGATGCTGGCGGCGAGCGTGCTTGGAGCCGCCGGCCACCAGTGGGCCTCCGCGCCCCAGCGTCCAGGAAAGGCTTCGACCGCGGTCGTGCATCGCGCAGCGGAGCCGAGCGGCGCCGTAGGTTCCCATGGGGCTGTCGACGCCCGCGACGATCTTGGCCCCAACGAGGTCGTCGAGGAGTACTGCGTGCGTTGCCACAGCGAGCGCCGACGGCGGGGCGACTTGGTGCTGGAGGGCTTCGACGTGGCCGCCGCGGGGCAGATGCGGCCCACCGTCGAGAAGATGATCCGCAAGCTTCGGGCGGGGATGATGCCGCCCCGAGGCGTGCGCAGGCCCGAAGCGCCGGTCTTGGCCGCCATGGCCCAAGAGCTGGAAGCCGAGATGGACCGCGTCGCGGCGAGCGACCCCGACCCGGGACGCAGGACGTTCCAGCGACTGAACCGCGCCGAGTACGCCCGTGCGGTGGAGGACCTGCTGGGCCTTCGCGTGGACGTGGGCGCCTTCCTGCCGCTGGACACCAAGAGCGCCAACTTCGACAACATTGCCGACGTGCAGATGCCGTCGGCCACGGTCATGGAGGGGTACCTTCGGGCCGCCGGGCAGATCAGCCGCCTGGCCTTGGGCGACCCCGACGCCGAGGTCGCGTCCGCGATCTACCGGGTCCCGCGCGTGTCCTCCCAGAAGGATCGCGTGGAGGGCGCCCCCATCGGCACGCGCGGCGGGCTGTCGGTCGTGCACAACTTCCCCGCCGACGGCGCCTACGTCTTCCACGTCATGCCCTACGGCGCGGTGGAGGGCGAGGTCTTCGGGCGCACGTTCGGAACGGAACAGCTGGAGGTCTCCATCGACGGCGCGCGCGCCGCCCTCCTGGAGGTCGACCGGTGGATGTCCGAGTCCGAGCCCACCGGCTTGAACATTCGGACCGACTCGATCTACGTGACCGCCGGCCCCAAGCGCGTGTCCGTGGCGTTCGTGCGCCAGTTCGAGGGCGAGGTCGACGACCTGATCCGGCCCATCGACCACACCTTGGCCGACGGCCAGATCGGCATCGGTCTGGGGGTGACCACGCAACAGCACCTGCAGCGCCTCACGGTGCTTGGACCCTTCGGCGTCACCGGCGTGTCGGAGACGCCTGCCCGCCGCGCCGTCTTCGCGTGTCGGCCCACATCTCCCGAGGAAGAGGCTCCCTGCGCCCGGCAGATCGTCGCCAAGCTGGCCGAGCGGGCGTACCGCCGGCCCGTGCGAGACAGCGACGTCGAGGGCTTGATGGGCTTCTACCAAAGGGGCGCGGCCCAAGGCGGCTTCGAGAGCGGCATCCGCACGGCGCTGCAAGCGGTGCTGGCCAGCCCGCACTTCATCTTCCGCCTGGAGCGCCAGCCCAAGGAGAGCGTGGCCGAGGGCGCCTACGCCGTGACCGACGTGGACCTGGCGTCGCGACTGTCGTTCTTCCTGTGGGGATCGCCGCCCGACGCCGTGCTTCTGGAGTCGGCCCGCTCCGGCGCTCTGTCGGACCCGGCCGAGCTCGAGCGCCAAGCCCGTCGAATGCTGGCCGACCCCCGGTCGCGCGCCTTGGCCACTCGGTTCGCGGCCCAGTGGCTCCGGCTTCAGGACCTGGAGAAGATTCACCCGGACGCGCTTACGTTCCCGTACTTCGACCAGACGCTGGCCGATGCCATGCACCGGGAGACGGAGCTGTTCTTCGCCCACTTGGTGGACGAGGACCGACCGGTGCTGGACCTGCTCGCCGCGCGCTACACCTTCGCCAACGAGCGCCTGGCCCGGCACTACGGCCTGACCGGCGTGACCGGCCCCGACTTCCGCAAGGTCGAGTACGCGGACGACGGCCGGCGCGGCATCCTTGGACACGGCAGCATCCTGACGTTGACTTCGCACCCGGACCGCACGTCGCCCGTGCTGCGGGGCAAGTGGGTGCTGGAGGTGCTGCTCGGCGCGCCGCCCCCGCCTCCGCCCCCGGACATCCCCGCGTTCGAGGAGACCAGCGCCGCCGAAGAGGGCCGGTTCCTGACGGTGCGGGAGCGGATGGAGATGCACCGCGCCAACCCGACGTGCAACTCCTGCCACGCCGCGATCGACCCCCTGGGACTGGCGCTCGAGAACTTCGACGTGACCGGCGCTTGGCGGATCCGCGACGAGGGCAACTACGTGGACCCGACGGACGTCATGTACGACGGCACCGAACTCTCCGGTCCGGGCGACTTGCAGGAGGCCCTGCTCCGGCTCAAGGAAGTCGTGCTGAGGACCTTCACCGAGAACCTCATGGCCTATGCCCTGGGGCGTCGCGTGGAGTACTACGACATGCCCACGGTTCGGCAGATCGTCCGGCAGGCCGAAGCCAACGACTACCGCATCTCTTCGTTCGTGCTGGGGGTCGTGGGCAGCCCGCCGTTCCGACTGGCGCGAGCCGAGACGCTGGTCGACGCCGAGGCCGGGAACGGCCAACCCGACTGACACCTCAACCTCCGAGGCCCAAACAGCGATGGAAATCATCACCGGCAAGCACATCTCGCGGCGCGCCGCGCTCAAGGGAGCGGGAGCGGCGATCGGCCTTCCCCTGCTCGACGCGATGATCCCCGCGGGTCGCCTGTGGGGGGCCACGGCCGCCGGAAGAGCCGCCGACACGACCCGGCTGATCTGCATCGAGCAGGTCCACGGCGCGGCCGGCTGCAACGAGTGGGGCGCGACCCAGAACCTCTGGTCGCCCGCCGACACGGGCCGCAACTTCGACCTGACCGGCACCAGCCTCAAGCCGCTGGAACCGTTCCGGGACTACCTCACGATCATCAGCGACACCGACGCTCGCATGGCCGACGCCTACGCGCCCAGCGAGATCGGCGGCGACCACTTCCGCACCAGCGCCGTGTTCCTGACGCAGTCGCACCCCAAGCAGACCGAGGGGTCGGACGTGCGGGTCGGGACTTCGCTGGACCAGCTCTACGTGCAGCGCTTCGGGCAGGACACGCCGATCCCGTCGCTCCAACTGTCGATCGAGAACGTAGACCAGGCCGGCGGATGCGCCTACGGCTACGCGTGCGTGTACACCGACACGATCAGCTGGTCGTCGCCCACGCAGCCGCTGCCGATGATCCGCGACCCGCGCGCCGTCTTCGAGCAGCTCTTCGGGGCCGGGGGAACGCCGGAGCAGCGGGCGAAGCGGCTGGACACGGACCGCAGCATCCTGGACTGGGTGATGGGCGAGATGGCCTCGTTGCGGCGCGAGCTGGCCGTGGCGGACGTGCATCGGCTGGACCAGTACGCCCAGAACATCCGCGAGCTCGAGCAGCGCATCCAGCGGATCGAGGCGCAGAACTCCAGCGGCGCGGAGCGGCAGATCCCCGAGGCGCCGGTCGGCGTTCCTGATTCGTTCGAAGAGCACGTCAAGCTCATGTTCGACCTGCAGGTGCTGGCGTTCCGGTCGGACACCACGCGCGTGTTCTCGCTCAAGCTGGGGCGGGACGCTTCGCCCCGAGTCTACCCCGAGTCGGGCGTGGACACGCCGTTCCACGCGGCCTCGCACCACGGCGGCCGGGAAGAGCGCGTGCGACAGTTCGCCAAGATCAACGAGTACCACGTGTCGATGGTGCCCTACCTGCTGGAGAAGTTGCAGGCCTCCACCGAGGGCGACGCCAACCTGCTGGACAAGACCATGGTGGTGTACGGCTCCGCCATGGCCGACAGCAACCTGCACAACCACGCGCGCTGCCCGCTGTTCCTGGCCGGCGGCGCGAACGGCGTGCTGGAGGGCGGGCGGCACATCCGGGCCAAGCCGGGCACGCCGATGGCGAACGTCATGCTCGCCATGCTGCACAAGCTGGGCGCCACGGACATGGAGAAGTTCGGCAACAGCAACGGCGTCTTCGCGCTGTAAGGAGGGGGCGGCGGATATGACGGCAAGGCAAGGTCGGGCGACACGAGAAGGCGCAGGGGCGTTTCGGTTGTCGCTGGCAACGGCGGTGCTCGTGGGGCTCGTGGGGCTCGTGGGGCTCGGGGTGCTCGCGGGGCCTGCGGCGGGCGCGCAAGACGGCGCTTCGCTTTCGACCCGCTCGCCGGTGGCGGACGCCGCCCAGCGGGGAGACTTGAAGGCGGTGCGGGAGCTTCTTCGGGACGGGGCCGACGCCAACGCCGCCCAGAACGACGGCATGACGGCGCTTCACTGGGCCGCGAGCGGCAACGACGTGGAGATGGCCCGGACGCTTCTGTACGCCGGAGCCACGGTGCGCGCCGCAACGCGATTGGGCGGGTATGCGCCGCTGCACTTGGCAAGTCGAGCGGGACACGCCGAGGTCGCGGACATGCTGCTGGAGGCCGGGGCCGACCCGAATCGGTTCACGACCACCGGGGTCGCGGCGCTGCACTTCGCGGCCGAAGCCGACGCGGCCGACGTGATCGAGGCGCTGGCGGCGCGGGGAGCCGACTTGAACGCCCGAGACCGATTCGCCGAACGTACGCCGCTGATGTTCGCCGCGGTCCGGGGGGCCAACCGGGCCTTGGATGCGCTGATCGCGGACGGGGCGGACGCTTCGCTGGTGACCCGCGTCAAGGACTACGAGACCTTGGACCAAGAGATGCGGGCCGAGCAGCGCCGTCGCGCCCAGATCAGGGCCGCCGCGAAGGCCGTGGAGGCCGGCGAGGAGCCGGAAACGCCGGAAGCTCCGGCGGCCCCGACGCCCCAACCCGCGGCCCCCCAGCAGCCTGCAACCCCCGAACCCGCGACCCCTGCGACTCCGGCCGAGCCGCCGGACCCGGCCGCCTCGGAGACGGAGCCGGACGAGTCCGAGCCCAAGGAGCCGCCGCCGGAGCCGGAGCCCCCCGTCAAGGCGCTGACCTCTGCCCAGCAGATCGGCAAGCAGGGAGGGTTCGCGGCCGTGCACTTCGCCGCCCGCGAGGGCCATCGAAGCACCGTGGCGCTGCTGGCGGACGCGGGCGCCGACATCGGGCAGCCCACCGCCGGCGATCGCTCGACGCCGCTGCTCGTGGCGGTGGTGAACGGCAACTACGACCTGGCCCGCGACCTGTTGGAGCGCGGCGCCGACCCCAACGCGGTCAGCGACGACGGCGCCGGTCCGCTCTTCGCCGTGCTCAACATCGAGTGGTCGCTTCGGACTTGGTACCCGCAGCCGCAGGCGTTCCGCCAGCAGGAGACCGGCTACCTGGAGTTCATGAAGCTGCTGCTGGACGCCGGCGCCGATCCCAACCAGCGCACCTCGACCCACATCTGGTACGCCGCGTACAACGCCGGACGCATGGGCGTGGACTTCACCGGGGCCACCCCGTTCTGGCGCGCCGCCTACGCCGTGGACGTGGACGCCATGCGTCTGCTGGTCGAGCACGGGGCCGACCCCAACATCTGGACGACCCGCCTGCCGGACCGACGGCGCTACCGCGACCCCAACTTCCCCGACACCCAGCCGGAAGACGAGCCGGCGGACCCGTCGGGGTTGCCGCCAGTTCCGGTCGGGGGACCTGCAGTCCACCCCCTGCACGCAGCGTCGGGCGTGGGGTTCGGCACGTCCAGGGTGGCCCAGCAGCATCGGGCCGTGCCCGACGGCTGGCTGCCCGCGGTCCGCTACCTGATCGAAGAGCTGGGCGTGGACCCCAACCTGCGCGACAAGGACGGCTACAACGCGATCCACCACGCCGCGGCCCGAGGCGACAACGCCACGATCCTGTACTTGGCTTCCGTCGGAACCGACATCCACGCCATCAGCCGCCGGGGCCAGACGACGGCGGACTTGGCCAACAGCCCGGAGCAGCGCGCGCAGCCGCAACCGGCCACCGTGGCGCTGCTGGAGAAGCTGGGGTCCGCGAACAACCACCAGTGCAGGTCGTGCGGCGGCAGCAGATAAGGCTGATCGCCTTCGCGGCCAGCTCGCTCTTGGGGCCGGGCGCGGCGGCCGCGCAGGACACCGAGTGGAACCGGTACACGTTGGACGGCTTGGCCGGCGTGCATGTGCGCGCCGAGACCAACGAGGGCTGCCAGGGGGCCGGCGTGTCCGCCGAGTCCGTTCGCGCCCAGTCGGAAGAGGCGCTGGAGGGCGTCCCGCTCCTGACCCGCGAGGAGATGCTGGCCAGCCCCGGCCTGCCCGAACTGCGCGTCACCTTCGAGTGCGGGGGCGGCGTGGCCGGCGTGGTGGGCTACTCGGTGTCGGTTCGCGTCCAGCAGGCCGTCCAGCTGATCCGGGACACGCAGATCACGCACTCGGAGGCGGTCACTTGGTTCGCCACGACGGTGGGCGTGTCCGAAGCAGCGAACACGGCGGACACGATGGGCGCGGTCCTGCGGGAGACGCTGGCCGACTTCGCGGAGGCGTTCCAAGCGGCCAACGCGGAGGAAGAGGGGCCCGGCGAGTAGGAGGGGCCTACCGCCCTAGAACGTTCAGCTGGCGGGTGAACTTCACGAAGACCGAGCGCCCCACCGGCCCAGCCAGATCGTCGATGCCCTGAACGTCGTTGTAGACGACGAACAGCCCGGTTCCCGCCGTGTTCAGCCAGCCGAAGCGCACGTTGGCGGACCACTGGTCGATCTGGTTCGAGTACTGGATCAGCGACTGCAGGTAGATCCGGGGCGTGAAGAAGTAGCCCAGGTTGACGCCGGCCAGCGTGGCAGTGAAGTCGCCCTCGGGCAGGTGCACGTCGTTGTGGCTCACGCGGATAGTGGCGGTGGCCCGCTCGTCTCGGCGGACCGTCACGTCGGCGGTCGTGGACCTCCGGCCCCCGGACAGGAATTCGCCCCAGTTGAAGCGGGAGTTGAAAGACAGCGTGCGCGACTGGTCGGTGAAGAAGACGATCTGGGACTCCCAGCCCCCGTAGGTGCCGGCGGGCACGATCACTTCGGTCCCCGAGATGTTGAACGGCTCGTAGAGGCCCTCGGTGACGTAGTTGGCACCGGTGTGGAGTTCCATGCCGGAGGGCCACTCCCAGTGGGTGTCGATGTGCCAGCGCGACGACTCGTTGAAGCCTCGGGTCACGCCCCCGCGCTGGGCTTGGTAGACGTAGTAGGAGATGTGGGGCCGAATCTCCCGGAAGAAGCGCTCGGGACGGGAGTACCACATGCCGAACACTTGGTAGTAGCGATGGCCGTTCCGGGGCAGGAACCCGACCTCGGGGTTGAAGTGCTCGCCGATCTCGCGCGCGGTGGCGTTGGCCCGCCAGTTGCGGCTGGCCCAGCCCGCCGTCACGTCCCAGGCATGGTCGGCGCCCTCCAGCTCGGGCGTGTCGGTGCGCGCGACGAACGAACTCACGGTGAACTGGTCGCCCAGCCCCACGCGAGCGTCCAGGCCGTAGGTGCGGTTGAAGTCGCCGTCCAGGTTGCTGCCGCGGTTCACGAAGATGCCTCCCAGGCGCGACCGACTGGGCAGCTCCTTCGCCACGCGGGCGACCGAGTAGTGGTTCGCGGCGGCGCCGACCTCGGGCGCGTCGGTTCGGATGTGGAGCAGCCCCAGGTTGAGCCCGGCCGCCCGGCCCGACAGGCGTCCCCCGCCCTTGATCGGCACGGGCTGGCCGCCGGAGATGCCGATTCTGCGGCTGAAGAACAGGTCGGCCCCGCCGGCCCCGACGGTGAAGAACCCGGCGTTCTCCAGGAAGAAGGGCCGCTTCTCAGGGAACAGCAGCGAGAACCGGGTCAGGTTGACCTGCTGGTCGTCCACCTCGACTTGGGCGAAGTCGGTGTTGGCGGTCACGTCCAGGGTCAGCCCCTGCGTGACCTGCAGCTTGGCTTCGCCGCCGACCTCCGCGCTCTGAGCGAACGAGGTCTGGGCGGCGTCGGTGTAGTCCCGCTCCGTGGAGCCCAGAACGTAGGGCGTGATCGTCGCGGCCCGGCGGAAAGGCGGCTCCACGCCGGTCAGCTCGCCCGCGAAGTCCAGGCGGTACAGGCCGAACTCCCGGGGCACGGGCGACCAAAAGTCTTCTTCGTTCAGCCGGCGGATGCGTCGCGAGACGTTGAAGCCCCAGGAGTCGGTCTCGGAGCCGTAGCGCAGGGTGCTGAACGGAATGCGGAACTCGGCGTACCAGCCCCGGTCGTCGCGGGACGTCGCCACGGTCCAGCTGCCGTCCCAGTTCTTGTTGAAGCCGCCGCCCGCCCCGGCCTGGAACCTGCGGCGCGTGTTCCCTCCCCCGCCCAGGAAGAAGCCGCCCCCGCTTCCGGCGGCCGCCACTTGGCCGTCGTACTCGATGCCCGCCGGCGTGGTGCCGAAGACGAAGCCGTTCTGCTGGTCGTTGTAGGTGTCGAAGACCATGAGCACGGCGTCGGCGTCGGTGATCTCGTAGTCGCGGATCGATTCGCCGGGAACGATCTCTCCCGCCCGCGAGTCGTAGGCCCACACCGCCACGTACACGGCCTCCTCGTCGAAGAGGATGCGGAGTTCGGTGGGCTCGGACGCGGGCTGGCCGTCGGCGGGCTCGCGCTGCACGAAGTCGCCCAGGGGCGAAGCCACCAGCCAAGCTTCGTCGTCGGGAACGCCGTCCACGATCGGCGGCGCGTCGGTCCGGGCGGCAACGGCGATGCCGGTGCGGGACGACGACGGTTCGTCCGAGGGGGCTTCGGTTCGGGGCGCGTCCTGCGTGTCGGCGGCGTGGGCGTGGGCGGCCTGGGCGGCGGCCTCCGGGGGGCTGGCGACTTGGAGAATCGCCCAGCAGGAGAAGGCCAGGAAGGCGGCGGCCCAAGCGGGAGTTCTCTTCGTTTTCACGCTAGCACGATAACGCCCGGACAAGGGGCCGAACAAGGGGGTTGAGCCCCGGTCGGCGCGTTGGAGCCTTTGGCAGGCGATTACGGTAGCGGCAGTCACGCTGGCCGCCCTTTGTGTCGTCTTCAAGCTCGTCGATCTGATCCTGGCAAGGCGAGCCCGAAACTAGCCCGGCAACTCCCCGCAGTGCGCGTGCAGGTCACCCGACTCCTTGAAGTGCTCCACCACGACCACCTCGCAAACCGGATCGGCATGCAGCTCGGCGACGCGGTCTCCGAAGTCGTCCAACACCGCCTTCGAGTCGCTCGCGTTGGCACTGTGCTCGGGGTCAGGACCGGCGTACGTCGAGATGTGGCCGGTCGGAGGCGTCCGTTCGCTGCTTGAAGACACGAACCTCCAAAGAGTCCACGTCGCCATCCAGTTTCCGCGCTCGGTCGCCGGGGCGTGCCAGAGTTCTCGGGTTGCCAGAACGCTGCCCTCGCGGTCGAGAGCGACGGACGTGCCCGGGTCGGGAAGCTGGAACTGCTCCTCTTCCGAGGTCGGACGAGCGACTTCGGAGCAGGCCGAAATCGCGGCAACGGAGGTCGCCGCCAGCACGCCGGCGAGGCGCCTGGGCGTGCGTGCGAGGCCGTGCGCGCGGTCGAGGCGTCCAAACACATGCTTGAACATGGAGTTTCGTCCCGAGTTGCGGGGGCCGCCCGCCCCCAAGCCTGCTCAATTCTAATTGATAAGCGTTCGACACACGCGACGCAAGTCGCCAGCGGACGCCGATCCGGGAGGGCAAGGCTTCTCGGGCCGCCGGAGAACTCGGCTCACGCGAGTCGGGAACTCAAGGGAGTCGGCGGCCGTCGCGGTCGAGGGCGATTGCGGTGCCCAGGCCTAGGGCGCGGAGGCGGGCGCGTTGCGTGGCGGCGTCGCCGACGACCAGCCAGATCATGTCGTTCGTGTCCAGGTGGCGGGACGCGAGTTCGCGGATGCGGTCCACGGTCATGTCGCGGACGATCTGCTCTCGCTGGAGGACGTAGTCGGGCTCGAAGCCGTAGGCGCTGACGGCGCGGAGGATGCCCAGCTTGGCGCGGAGCGTCTCGAAGGCGCCGGCGTTGGCGCGGAGGAGGAAGCCCTTGGTGACCTCTAGGTCCTCTTCGTCGAACTGGGGACCGTGGCGCTCCACGATATCCTTGATCAGCGCCAGCGACTCCAGGGTCACGTTGGAGCGCACCGCCGAGCGGACTACGAAGGGTCCCGGCACGTCCGACCCCTGGAAGCCGGAGCCGATGCCGTAGGTGTACCCCTTCCCTTCCCGCAGTTCCAGGGTCAGCTCCGACGCGAAGCCGCCCCCGCCCAGCCGGAAGTTCATGACGGTGGCCGGGTAGAAGGCGGTGTCGGTCTGGGCCAGGGCCAGTCTGCCGACGGCCAGCACCGATTGCGCGGCGCCGGGCACGTCGATGAAATACAGGCCGGCCCGCTCCGGCGACCAAGCGGGGGGCGGCGGATACTCTGGGGCCGGGGCGTACGCCCAGCGCGAGGCCAGGCGCTCCAAGGGCTCCAGCGCCTCTTCCTGGGAGACGGCGCCCGCCACGTGGAAGGCCGCGGCGCCGGGCACTAGGGCGCGGGCGCGGTAGTCGCGCAGGTCGCTCAGGGTGACGGCGGCGACCGATTCGAGGGTGCCGCTGGGGTTCTCGGCCAGGACGTGGTCGCCGTAGACCAGGCGGTTGAAGGCCCAGGCGGCCACGGCGTTGGGGTTGGCGGCTTGGCGGCGGATGCCGTTCTCGACGCGCTGCTTGGCCAGGGCGAAGCGCGCCGAGTCGAAGCGAGGCTCCAGGAGGATCTCCTCCACGAGGGCGATCGTCTCGGCGTAGTTGCGGGCCAGGACGCTGCCGGAGAGGGTCAGGTCGCGGGGGCCGGCGGAGACGTTGATCGACGCGCCCAGCAGGTCCATCGCCTGCTCCAGCTCTTCGGGCGTGCGGTTGGCGGTGCCCTCGAGCATCGTCTCGGCCAGCAGGTTGGCGACGCCGATGCGGGACGGGTCTTCGAGCATCATGCCGCCCCGGAAGCGCAGCTCGAACTCGGCCACGGGCACTTCGCGGTCCTCGATGCCGTAGGCACGGAACTGCGCGGCTGGGGCAACGGCGTCGGTCGGCGCGGCGGCGTCGGTCGCGTCGTCTTCGGTCGGCGAGCCCGCCGTCGGAACCGTGGTGCTCCAGACCTCGGGGGCGGACAGGCCCGGAGAGTAGCCGATGGGGGGCTCCACCGAGCGGTCGAAGGCGCCTTGAGGCGTGCGTTCCTCGCCCCGCACGACGGTGAATTCGGCCTCGGCGCCCTGGACGATCGGCTCTTCGACCACGGAGGCCCGCTCCGAGCCCTCTACGGCCAGCCCGGCCTCTCCGCGCGGCACGAAGCTGGTGGCCACGTACGGGCGGTCCGCCAAGTAGGCCTGGTAGACGCGCATCACGTCGGCCTCGGTGACGGCCAGCGTGCGCCGAAGGTCCTCCTCGGCGAAGCCCGCGTCGTCCGCGAAGATGGCGTAGCGGGCCAGCTGGAACGCCTTCCCTAACACGCTCGACAAGCCCCGGTGGAACGCGCTCTCGGTGGCGGCCTTGACCCGTTGCAGCTCGGCCTCGGGGACGCCTTCCTGCTCGAATCGCGCGAACGCCGACTCGACCGCGGCCCGCACATCGTCCAGGTCCGTGCCGGCGAAGGCGCCGACCTGCACGGTGAAGCGCCCCGCCAGCTCCTGGGAGAAGTTGAACGCGGACACGTCGGGCGCCAGCTCCTCTTCCTCGACCAGCACCTTGTAGAGGGGGGTGGACTTGCCGTCGGCCAGCAGGGCGGCCAGCGCGGCCAGTGGGTAGGCGTCGGGATGGTAGAGCGGCACCGTGGGCCAAGCCAGGGTCAGGCGGGGCAGCCGCGCGAAGTTGTCCTCGTGGAAGAGGAGGCGGGTTTCGGCCAGTTCGACCGGGGGCGGCTCGGGCGCGGGGGGCGTTTCGCGGGCGGGGATTTCGCCGAAGTACTTGTGGATCCAGGCGCGCGTCTGGCCCTTGGCGATGTCGCCGGCCACGACCAGCGTGGCGTTGCCGGGACCGTACCAGCGGGCGTGGAACTCCCTGGCGTCGGCCAGCGTGGCGGCGTCCAAGTCCTGGAGCGAGCCGATCACCTGCCAGCGGTAGGGGTGCCCCTCCGGGTACAGGGCGTGGTCGATCACGAAGTTGGTGTGGCCGTAGGGACGGTTGTCCACGCTCTGCCGCTTCTCGTTCTTGACGACCTGCTTCTCCTTGGCCACGACCGACTCGGTCACGGTGTTGATGAAGAAGCCCAGCTTGTCGGCCTCGGCCCACAGCGCCTTCTCCAGCCCGTCCACGGGCACGACCTCGAAGTAGTTGGTGCGGTCGCGGCTGGTGGAGCCGTTGGTGGCGCTGCCGATCCGGGTCATCAGGCGGTCCAGGCCGCCGGGTCCCAGGTTCTCCGAGTCCAGGAAGAAGAGGTGCTCGAAGAGGTGGGCGAAGCCGGTGCGCCCCTCGGTCTCGCGGGCCGAGCCCACGTGGAAGGTCATGGCGACCGCGGCCACGGGGTCGGAGCGGTCCACGTGCAGGATCACGTCCAGGCCGTTGTCGAGCTCGTAGTGCTCGTAGTCGATGGCGACGGAGGGAGCCTCGGGGGCGCGGTCGCAGGCCGCGGCCAGAAGGGCGAGGAGCGCGCATGCGGCGGCGCGGGGCAGAAAGCAGCGTGTCGTCATGGGGAAGCGGCGTGTCATGATCTTGGGGGCGTCTCCGTTGTGGACGGCAGGGTTCGCGTCTCGTAGTAAGTTACGACTTATGAACCCGCGCATGTCCGAGCAGCTCGTAAACGGGGGCCTTGCCGACCTGTTGCAGGGCATGAACCCGCGCTGGCAGGTGTACGCCGAAAGGCCGTGCTTCGTGGGCAATCAGCGGTGCCCCGACATCGTTGTGACCAGTTACGGCCGACAGCCGGTGCTGATCGAGAACGAGTGGCTGCCGGCGCACTCGGTGGAGGCCGAGGCGCGGTCGCGGCTGGGGGAGGAGCTGGATGCGAATGCGGTCGATCACGCCGGCGAGGTTCGGTCGGTGGTGGCGCTGCGGACGCCTCGGGCCGGCCTCGACCACTGCAACACGCCTCGGGAGGTTGCTGCCGCGCTCCAGGGGCCGGGGACCGGGGGGACGGGCGTCGAGGGGCCGGGAACGCCGCTGGAGTACGCCCTGTTCGCGGGGCGCTCCGACGACAAGTGCAGCCGCTTCCCCGCCTCGGGGTTCATCTCGGGGACGCTGGCGGACTTGGCCGTGCTCGTGGACCACGCAGGCGTGTCCGCCGACGCGCTTCGAGAAGCCACCGAAGTGCTCGAGCGCGGCGTGGCCGAGCTGGTGGGACGACTTCGGGGCGCGGCGCTGCGGAGCGAGGACTGGAAGGCCGAGATCGCTACCGTGCTCCGGCAGGATTACGACGACTCCAGGTTGGACCAGATGCTGGGGATCGCCGCCACAATCCTTGTCAACGCCATGGTCTTTCAAGAGGGGCTGGCGGGCAATCGCGGGGTGCGCAGCCTGGCCCAGATCAAGGCCGCCGGCGACCTGAACCAAGCGGGCGTCATGGCCGAGTGGGACAAGATCCTCCTAATCAACTATTGGTCGATATTTCACTTGGCTCGCGAACTGCTGGCCGGCGTCAACCCGCCCAAGGACGCCAACGACGCGCTTCGAACGGCTGCGGGCACGGCCGCCGCGCTCGTGGACTTGGGCGTGGCGCGCTCCCACGACTTGGCCGGCATCGTCTTCCAGCGCTTCATCGGGGACCGCAAGTACTTGGCGTCGTTCTACACCCGCCCCGAGTCCGCCGCCCTGCTCTCCCACCTGGCCCTGCCCGAGGGCGACTGGAACAGCGCGGAGCGGATGACGAGCTTTCGGGCGGCCGACTACGCATGCGGCACGGGAACGCTGATCCACGCGGCCTACCATCGTCTCAATCAGCTGCACGAACTGGCCGGCGGCGATCCCGCTCCCCTGCACGACACGATGATCGAGGAAGCGCTGACGGCGTGCGACATCGTGCCGTCCGCGGCCCACCTGACGGCGGCGATGCTGTCGTCCGTCCACCCCAATGTCCTGTACGACAAGGCGCGGGTCCTGATCGCCGAGTACGGGGAACGGCGGGACCGAAGCACCGCCATCGGATCGCTCGATCTGCTGAGCGACAGCGCCACGCTCCCTTCCCTCTTTCCGATGAGCGCGCCCGAGGCGATCTCGGCAAAGTCCGGCAGAACGGCCGAGTTCGCGATCGACACCGAGCCGTCCAGCCAGGACCTGGTGATCATGAACCCGCCCTTCACTCGGGCGATGTCGGACTGGGAGGCGGGCGCCGAAGGACAGTGGAAGCAGTACCGAGGGCTGGGGACCGGCGCGCGGCTTCAGAAGAAGATGGACGACCGGATGAAGGAGCTTGGCCGAGGCACGTGCTATCACGGGTCCGCGGGGATCGCCTCCGCGTTCGTCGCCGTGGCCGACAAGATGTGCAAGCCCGGGGGCACCGTGGCGTTCGTGCTGCCCTTGACGGCGATTCAAGGAACGAGCTGGCAGGGGGTCCGCAAGCTGTTGGCCTCCGACTACGACGACGTGACGGTCGTGGGCTTGGCGGGACCGAAGCCGATCGACCAGTCCTGGTCGGCGGACACCAAGATGGCCGAAGCGCTGATCGTCGGGCGGCAGGCGGGTACGGGGCGCGGGAGCGGCCGGGGCGCCTTCGTCACCTTGCGCCGACGGCCGTCCAGCGCCATGGAGGCGACGGAGGTGGCGAGGGCGATTCGGCGGGTCGTGTCCGGGCCGGAGCGGCTGCGCAGGATCGAGGACGGACCTGTCGGGGGCACCGTGCTGGCGATTGGAGGGGAGCCGGTCGGCGAGGCCGTCGATGCGCCGTTGAGCGCCGCGCCGTGGGGTTGCTGCCCGGTGCTGGACGCCATGGTGGTTCAAGCCGGACACCAGCTAGCCCGGGGCGCTCTGTGGCTGCCCACGACGCTCCGGGAGGATGCGCCGTCGGTTCCGGTGCGTCCGGTCGGCGAGTTCGCGGCGGTGGGCTGGGCCGACAACAACATCGCCAACAACCAGGCCGCCCCCTTCGACCGCCATCCGATCTCTGGCGAGCCGGCGTACCCGATGCTCTGGCGCAGTCGGGCTGCCGTTCAGCGGAAGATGGTGGTCGCCCCGGACATGCACGGGCTGGTGCGGGAGGGCCGCGAAGCCAAGGCGGGCAAGGTCTGGGCGACGCGAAGCTGGGCTCATCACAACCGCGACCTCAGCTTCACTTCCCAGTCGCTGGGGGCCGCGTACACCGAGGGGCGCACGATCGGCGGACGGGGTTGGCCGAACGTGCAGCTGCCGACCCAGGCCCACGAGAAGGCGTACTGCCTGTGGGGCAACACCACGATGGGGCTGCTCCTGTACTGGCAACACGCGAGCAAGCAGCAGATCGGGCGGGGACTGATGCCGGTGACCGCGATCGGGCGGATGCCGTTTCTGGACGTGACCTCTCTGGCGCGGAAGCAGCTCGACGACGCCGAAGCCGTGTTCGCGGAGATGAAGCACCGCGATCTGAAGCCGGCCTATCTGGCGGACCGGGACGCGGCCCGGAAGGAACTGGACGCACGCGTGCTTCGCGACGTGCTGGGACTGGACTGGGAGGTCGTGGAGAGGCCGCTGGACGTGCTGCGCCGGAAGTGGTGCGCGGAGCCGAGCGTGCGCGCGGGGCGGACGGTCGCGGAGGCGTAGGGGCGTGCTGCGCGTTTTCCTTTGCGCCGCCCTGTCCCGTGGGCGAAATTGACGCCATGCGCTTCTTCAACACGACGGGACCGGTGAAGCCGGCGCGCCACTACCACATACCGCCGCTGGACCGCGTGAACCTTGCCGAACTGCGGCGGCTAGTGGACGAGGAGCGGTACTTCGTGCTCCACGCGCCCCGTCAGACGGGCAAGACGTCGGTGCTGCTGGCGCTCCAGGAGCTGCTGCACGGCGAGGGCCGCTACCGCTGCGTCTACGCGAACGTCGAGGCCGCCCAGGCGATGCGGGAAGACGTGCGGGGGGCGACCCAAGCGATCCTGACCCAGATGGCTCGCCAAGCGCGACAGGTTGGCGATCGCTTCTTGACCGAAACGTGGTCGGGTGTGTTCGCCGAGTATGGTTCCAGCGCGCTGGGGGAGGCGCTGGCGCTCTGGTCCGAGGCGGACGAAAGGCCGGTCGTGCTGCTGATCGACGAGATCGACGCGCTGGTGGGCGACACGCTCTTGTCCGTCTTGCGCCAGCTTCGGGCGGACTATCCCGGTCGGCCGAAGAGCTTCCCCCAGAGCATAGTGCTGTGCGGGGTGCGGGACGTGCGCGGAAGCGCCTTCAGCAAGGCGGAGTCGTTGCGCCTGGGAGACTTCTCGCGAGCGGACGTGGCCGCCTTGCTGGGCCAGCATACGGCGGAGACCGGCCAGGCGTTCGCCGACGAAGCGCTGGAGGCGGTGTGGGCCCAGACGCTCGGCCAGCCGTGGCTGGTCAACGCGCTGGCCTACGAGGCTTGCTTCAGAGGGGACGACGCGCCGGACCACGGGCGACGGATCGAAGAGGCCGACGTGATGAACGCCAAGGAAGCGCTGTTCCTGCGCCGCGACCCCCATCTGGACCAGCTGGCGGACAATCTCCGGGAAGAGCGGGTGCGGCGGGTGGTCGAGCCGTTGCTGGCGGGCGCCGATCCGCTGGGACTGTCGGAGCGCGACTTGAAGTACGTACGGGAATTGGGGCTGGTCGCCCTCGACACACCGCTTCGCATCGCCAACCCGATCTACGCCGAAGCAGCGCCTCGGGAGCTGAGTTGGGCGACGGGCGGTTGCCCTCCATGACCCGCGCCGACGTCAATCCGAAGCTGTTGACGTGGGCGCGCGAACGGGCCGGGATCGGCCAGACCGACCTGCTCCGCAGGTTCCCGAAGCTCGTCGAATGGGAGCGCGGCGAGCTGCGCCCCACCTTCAAGCAGCTGGAGAACTTCGCCAAAGCCGTGTTCGTACCCTTCGGATATCTCTTTCTGGCCGATCCGCCCGAGAAGAAGATCCCGATCCCGCACTACCGCAGCGAACGCGACGCCCCGCCTCGCAACCCCAGTCCCGACCTGCTGGACACGATCTACACGCTGGAGAGACGCCAGGTGTGGATGCGACGCCACTTGATCGAGCAGGGCTGCGCTCGGTTGCCGTACGTCGGGTCGGCCACGGTTCACGACTCTGTCGAGGCGGTGGTCGACAACATGCGCGACGTCCTCGGCCTCGACCCGAACTGGGCCGAAGGCCGGCATACCTGGCAAGAAGCGTTGGCTTGCTTGCGAGACCGCATGGAGCGCGCGGGCGTCTTCGTCGTTTCCAACGGCGTCGTGGGGAACAATACCCATCGCAGGCTCGACGTATCGGAGTTTCGCGGGTTCGTGCTCGCCGACGAGTATGCGCCGTTCGTATTCGTAAACGGCGCAGACGCCCAGGCAGCCCAGATGTTCACGCTCGCTCACGAGCTGGCGCACGTCTTCTTCGGGAGCAGCGCAGCCTTTGACCTGCGCCAGCTCCAGCCGGCCGCGAACGCCACCGAGAGGGCCTGCAATCGCGTGGCCGCGGAGTTCCTTGTGCCGTCCCGCGCCTTGCGGCAGCAGTGGGAGCGGGCGAAGCGCACGGACGATCCGTTCAAGTTCCTGGGAGGCCGCTTCAAGGTCAGCGTGGTCGTCGCCGCCCGTCGCGCGCTGGACGCCGACCTCATCGACGGACCGACCTTTCGCGCGTTCTATGCGGATTGGCAGAATAGAGAGCACAAGACGACTTCGGGCGGCGGCGGCAACTTTTACAACACGCAGAACATGCGTGTTGGCGTCACCTTTGCCGGTGCGGTCATCGCTGCCGCCAAGAGCGGCAAGTTGCCGTACTTGGAGGCATACGAACTTACCGGTCTGCACGGAAGGACTTTTGAGAAGTTCGCTCGCCGGCTGGGTATCGACGAGGTAGGCTGGGCACCGTTGGCAGCTACCTGACCGCCGGCAGGATTCGGTCCTGGAAGGCGGTCCAGCTGGAGAGTTCGGGCTGGTCGTGGAGGGTCCAGCCGTTGAAGACCGAGATCAGGTCGTGCTCGGGGGAGACGTGGAGGAACTGGCCGCCGTAGCCGTTGGCGGCGAAGACGACGGGCTCGCCGTCGCGGTGGACGGGGACCCACCACTGGTAGCCGTAGCCGGGGTCGGGGACGACGGGGGACGTGGAGGCGCGCACCCAGGCTTCCGAGACGATCTGCCGGCCGTCCCACCGGCCGCCGCGCAGCATGAGGTAGCCGATCCGGGCCAGGTCGTGGGGCGCCAGGTAGAGTCCCCCTTCGGTGTCGGCTTCGCCGTCGGGCGTGATCTTCCAGTAGTGCTCGTCGATTCCGATGGGGCGGAAGAGGCGCTCCGCCGCCCATTCGTCCATTCTCGCGCCCGTGGCTTCGCGGACGATCTTGCCCAGCAGGACGCTCACGCCGTCGTTGTAGTCGAAGCGGGTTCCGGGGTCTTCCGCCATGGGGCGGCCGGCGGCGTAGGCGATCCACTCGTCGCTGGCCTCCAGGACCACGGTGGGGTGGGTCTCGTCGTCGTAGGTCTGGCCGGGGGCCGCCCACTCGATCCCGCTTCGCATGGTGAGGAAGTCCTCCAGCGTGGCCGCGGCGCGCCTGGGGTCCGACGTGTCGGGCTGGTAGGCCCGCAGGTAGGGCCACGCCGGGGACTCGACGCCGGGCAGGTGGCCCTCGTCCACGGCGATGCCGAACGCCACGGAGAGCACGCTCTTGGTGACGGACTGGAGGGTGTGGAGCCGGGTGTCGCGGTAGAACGGGTGCCAAGCGGGGTGGTCGTAGTTGTACTGGTGGGCGGCGGTGTCGTCCTGCGCGGCCAGGAGTTCGGCGTAGCGGGCGGCGTGGTCCCAGCGGCGGTCGGCGACGACGCGGCCGTGGCGGACGAGGAGGAAGTGGTCGATCAGGCCGTAGCGCCCGGCGTCGATGTCGGCCAGGAGGGAGTCCACGGCGGCGTGGTCCAGGCCCTCGGCTTCGGGGGTGGAGACGGGCCACTCGGCAGCGGGCCATTGGGCGGCGGGTTGCTGGACTGGTGGGCGGCAGGCGAGGGTCGTTGGGGCGAGGGCGAGGGCGAGCGAGCAGGCGAGCGCGCGGGGGACCAAGTTGCGGGTCACGACTAGCGACGGGCGTCCAATACGCGGACATGGCCTTGACGGCCGTAGGCGAGGATGGCTCGGTCGGCGGTCGCGAGCGGCACGCCGAGGTGTCGCGCCGTGGCGACGATGAAGCGGTCCGCGGGATCGGCGCCAAGGTCTCCCGGCAGACTCACGCTTGCCACGGCGATGGAGGGGTCGATGGGGATCAAGCGCAAGCCGGGCAGAGCGAGAGCTTCGTCCAGCCAAGCGGCGATGTCGCGCCCCAGCCGGAGGCGGCCCTTTTCCGCCAGCAGGGCAACTTCCCACGGCGTGATCGCCGAAAGGCCGACGCCTCCGGCGCGCGCGGCTTGGTTGACCAGATCGCGCGCAGTTGCTCCCAATCGCCTGCTGCCGTCCACAACCCACACGAGCACATGGGTGTCGAGGACGATCAACGATGCGCGGTCCAATCGGCCGGGTCGGCGGCGGGCTCGAACGGATCGTCGTAGCCGAGCACCGATCCCCGCATGGCTCCGACCAAGAGCGGACTCTCGGCGTCGGCCGGCGCCGGCGACACGACGGCGACGGGCCGGCCGTGCCTGGTGACGACGACCGACTCCCCGTCCCGGTTGATCTGCTTGATGACCCGAAGGCAGGTCGCCTTGAATGCCGCGGCTCCGATGGTCTTGCTCATCTTCGGGTTGGCCTCGCGTTCGCAGGAACGAAAAATGGACACGATAAAGGTACGTAACGTTTCCGTTGAAGGTCAATGGGGGGCCGACCCCGGTGGGTAGCTCTGGCCGGGGGTCGCCCACTCGATCCCGCTTCGCATGGTGAGGAAGTCCTCCTGCGTGGCCGCGGCGCGCCTGGGGTCCGACGTGTTGTACTGGTGGGCGGCGGTGTCGTCCTGCGCGGCCAGGAGTTCGGCGTAGCGGGCGGCGTGGTCCCAGCGACGGTCGGCAACGACGCGACCGTGGCGGACGAGGAGGAAGTGGTCGATCAGGCCGTAGCGCTCGGCATCGATGTCGGCCAGGAGGGAATCCACGGCGGCGGCGTCCAGGCCCTCGGCTTCGGGGGTGGAGACGGGCCACTCGGCAAACGGGCCACTGGGTGGCGGGTTGTTGGGTGGGGGGCGTCGGGGGGGGGCCGCAGGCGAGGGTTGCTTGGCGAATTGACGTTCGTCTCCGGAACGGGCCGTCTCGAACGGGCGTCGCGAACCCGCCCCAGGGTTGCCAGCTCCTGCTGACAACACCGGGACGGGTTCCCACCAAGAATAGCAGTGGATTGCTATTCTGGTCCAATGTCAGACTTCCACCGCCTTTCGCTGGAGAGGATCTTGGGCCGTTACCCGCACCATAGCGAAGCATTAGCCTGACACGCAACGGCAACGGCTCCATTGGACGTCTGTTCAGATATCCATTCATCTTTCCTCCTTTCTTTTTGGGGACTGTATTATTTCTCCGTATCCTAGGAAATGCTACGTTTCTCTTCATTTGTGCCTCAATTCTGGTGAGCATATATTGTCAACTTCCTGATACCTCCATGGAGGCCGAACACCTGTAAGGGCGGCGCTCTTGGCCATGGCCTGCAATTCGAACTGTTCATTTGTTGGCCCCCGAAAGCAGCGATGCTTTGTCCTGGTAAATGCTAGATCCCATCCATTGTTTCCGTCAGCATCCGACCCCGGCGGATGCTGTATTCAGTCAGATACGAAGCTATGGTTCATATGCATCACTGGAAACGACAAAATATGAAGCATTAGCCCTTTAGTCCATATTGTTATCTTGTAGACAAATATAGGCTGGATATATTCGCTTGAGTGTCCTGTTCTCCTTCCACTTCCTCATGTCGACACACCGCACAGGGTCCCGACCTCCCGCAACTTCCAGACTGGGCACCTCGACACCCGGGACTGCTGGGCTTGCCCGACTCGGGCGTCACTAATGGTACCACGACTCCGTCTGGCTTGCAAGTGGAGCCCCATTCAAGCCGCGGGCGACGGTGCCAATTCCGCGGCATGGGCCGCGAGAACGCCGGTCAACACGTTGGCGATGACCGGGATTGGGGGACCGAGCGCCGCACTCGGGAGTCGGACTCCGAAGGCTTGCCAGGGCACTTGGCGCGCCTTCCTCCAGCAAGCTGGATTGGCGGCGGCCAGGACGGTGCAGATTGCCGACGCTGGCCCGGTGTCCGATCTCGTGGAACCCCACCGGGCGCTGGGGCGGCCCCACATCGGCTCGTCGGCCAAGCCGGGAGGACTGGCCGTCGGCTCGCGGCGTCCCGACTTCGACCTCGTACGCCAAGGACCGGCCCGAGAAATCGGGGCCACCCCCTACCCCACGTTCCGCTGGGACTTGCCGGGAGACGACTTTCGCGGTAACCATGGGTCGCCACCCGTGCGGCTGTCACGGGGGGCTGTTATCTTGCTGTCCATACGCCCCAATCCCATCCACTCTTGGAGGATCACATGGCCCGAACGATCACTCTGGACTCGCTGCTGGCCGGTTGCGCCGACAGCCACTTTGACGACGGCATTCGCATCGACACTGATCTGGAACCGCTGGCCGGGCCTGGGGCACCGGTGAAGCCAGCCGTCTACGAGGGCGGCGAGTATCAGCAGGATCGTCGTTGGGCGTCGATCGATGATGACAAGCCGACGCCTGTGATCGTCATCGACAACGTCCCCTCGCAGGCAAACCGCCTGGAAGACGCCCTGCGGCGACGCCGGGCCGACGCTGGTCTCCCCGAACTCGTCCTTGACCTGGATGGACTCCACCTTCCACCCCACCTGCCCCGGCAACTGTCCAGCTGGCAGTTCCCCCACAGGAACGCCGACGCCTACCTCCGCGACGCTATGCTGGGCGGCAGCGACTTCCTTAACACAGAAATCGGGCGCGACATCTTTGGAGCCACCGCGCAGACCTGCGCCCCGCTTATGAAGTGGTTCCCACAAGCCCTTCTCTTCGGGTTCTGGCAGTCCCACCTGGGGAAGAAGCGCTCCAACGCCAAGCACGCTAGGGCGTGGGTCTCCGAGATCATCGGCTGGAATCCAGCCTCGACGGACACACGGACGCGGGGTCTCAAGGGTGACTCGCTGAATCTCAGCGTCGACGAGAGCGTCGCCTTCGATCCCAATGACTCCACCTATTGGCAGTTCGGCAAGGGCAAGAAGAAGGCCGCCCTCTCCGAGATCGGTCACGGTCAGGTGCCGTTCATGGGCAAAGAGGCCACCGCGGCGGCGGTGTCTTTCTCGCGGATCAGTCAGCGGGCCACGGTTTCGTTCGCCCAGCTCCGGCGGATCCATCTGGGAAGCGGCTATGACGATAAAGCGGACGGCGCGGCCCGCGCGCTGCTTGTTGCTCTCGGCCTGTACGCGCACGTCCTCGCGTTCGGGCGAGGCTTCGCGCTTCGGTCGGGAGCCGAGCTTCGACCGGCCACGGCGGTCGTGACGTGGCTGGGAAGTGCTGGCGATGAGTCGTGTGCTATCATCAACGCCGAGGGGGTTCTGAGCATGGTGAACGAGGCCAAGGAGAACGCGAGGGCCGTCGGGGTTCCACTGGATGGTTGGGACCAAGAGCCGCTCGTGCTTTCGCCCAAACCCAACCTGTGCAACGCGATCAGCAAGACGTGGCCCAATCTGGACGGCGAGGAAGCCGGAGACGGCTGATGTTCTCGGTATCGGCCGAGCTGCTTCACGGAACCTTCCGGGGAGACGCACTCGGCACGGCGAACACGGGGCGTCTGGTGGTCCCGGAGTGGCCGCCTACTCCCTTCCGGCTCTTCGCCGCGTTCGTCGCAGCAGACGGGACGGGAGATCGTTGCACCGCTACCGATGGATCAGAACTGGAGTGGATCGAGCGGTTGCCGCCCCCCGTGATTCACGCAGACTGCAACCCGCCACACTCGGAGATGCAGCCCCGTTATGTGGTCAAGCACCACTCCACGGGCAAACAGAAAACGCACCAGGAGTACGTCGCTCGAGAGGGGGCGCTCGTTCGACCCAGCATCCGGGTGGCACCGAAGGACCCCCGGCTTGTCTACTCGTGGGATGTGGCACCGCCCTCAAAGCGAATCCTCGACGCACTGCGGTTTCGCGCGGCCCGCATTGGGTACCTGGGCACTTCCGATTCCCCGGCCCGCGTCCGAGTGCGCACCGGTGATCCGCCTCCGATCGGCCGGGGGGTTGCATACGTACCCGATTCCGACGGCACGCTCCACATCAATGTTCCGAGGCCAGGAGACCTCAGCATCCTCGACCAGATGTACCAGGCATGGCAACGGGAGGGGGCAAGTGTCAGTCGCTCGCAGTTCCCGGGGTTGCGTCACGAGGCTGCCTACCGCGACCCACGGTCGGGACGGCGGCCATCGGGTGGGAGCGTCGTGGCTTGGATGAGCCTGGACAAGGCCGTTTCTGGCCGGCGAATCGGCGTCCTGACGGGCTTGTTCAAGAAAGCTGTTCTCAGCCACTATCAACGGATGTTCGGACAGCCGCCCGCGGTTCTCCATGGGCACGGCTGGAGTGGAAAGGGCTACGAACTTGCTCGCTTCCTCGCTCTGCCCGACGTGGCTTTCCCTCATTCGAGAGGGCGAATTCACGGACTGGCGTTGTGGTTGCCGCCCGAGTCGGACGCCGCCGAACGCCGGAGCGTGCGAAGTGCGGTGTATTCGGTGCGGCGACTGGTTGGCAACGGCGTCGACGTGTCGGTCGCACGTCGACACATGGACCGCCCTTGGGCTGTCCAGCCCCGCAGATGGGAAAGAGAATCCCGCGAGTGGGTTACCGCCTTTCCTGCAGTCCACGAGCGGCACGGAACGCTCGACTTGGACGAAGTCTCCCGTTGGTGTCGTCACGCCGGACTTCCAGAGCCGATAGCGTTTCGTGCGGCGCGGGCTCCACTTGTTAGGGGAGCCGTCGATCTTGCGCCGGTCGAAGTGCACCGACGCGACCGGCCTCGATTGCCCTATTGCCATGTGGCGCTGCAGTTTGCTGAGCCCGTTCGTGGGCCAATCGTCATCGGCAGCGGGCGGCAACGGGGGTTCGGGCTGTGTGCACCGCTCGACTCACATAGCAGAACCTAGAAACCGTGACCGAATCTCAGCTTCCAATGCCGGACTTTGAAGCGTTCTACCGGGCCATCAACAAGGGCCGTGAACCGTTTCCCTGGCAGGCTCGGCTTGCTCGTCAAGTCCGCGAAGACAACAGATGGCCGATTGAAGTCGGTGTGCCGACTGGCCTTGGCAAGACGGCGTGTTTGGACATTGCCGTATGGTGGTTGGCGTCCCAAGCGCACCTTGATCCCACTCTCCGGTCCGCGCCAACCCGGATCTGGTGGGTAGTCAACCGGCGCATGCTTGTCGATTCCACCTGGGAGCATGCTGACAAGCTCGCGGCCGCCCTGGATGATCTATCGAGCGTCGAATTGAGATCCGACGCCGCTGGTGGAGACATCACAGCCGTCGGCGACAGACTGCGTTCCCTCAGCGCATCTTCCTCGGCATGTGCTTTGGAGGTCATACGGCTCCGAGGAGGTGTTGAATCCCGCACGCCCACCGATCCGTCCCAGCCTGCAGTCATCTTGTCCACACTCCCGATGTACGGGTCGCGGCTTTTGTTTCGTGGCTACGGATCGAGCCGAATGCGGCGTCCCATCGACGCCGCCATGGCCGGAACCGACAGTCTCGTCTTGCTCGACGAAGCCCATCTCGCGCCACACCTGCGAACACTCTGCGATGCCCTTCAGGGGTGCGCTCCCCATGGACACGACGTTCTGCCTCAATCGCGATCCGAACCACAGCTCGTATCCCTAACCGCAACCGGCGGCGAACCGGTCGCCTCGCGATTCGACCTGGACGAAAACGACTTCGACAACGCCATCGTCAAAAAGCGCTTGGATGCGCCCAAGCCGGTGGAACTTCGAAAATGCGAAGCCAAAGACGTGCCAAGTAAGCTTGCCGAGGCGATGAGAGATTTGCTTGATCGCGCACGAGCACCGGCAGCAGGCGTGGTGTTCGCCAACACTCCGAAAACCGCACGCCAAGTGTTCGGTTTGCTGAGAAAGCTGCTGGGCCGCGACGCGGAAGTCAAGCTGCTGACCGGGCGAGCACGAGAACGCGAAGCGGAGGACATCCGAAGTCGAATACTCCATCCGGAGCACGGCATGGCGTCTGACAGGGAGCATGGCGCGTGTCGAGACCGTCACTTGGTCGTTGTTGCGACCCAAACACTGGAAGTTGGAGCGGACATCGACGCCGAATATGTCGTTACGGAGACTTGTGGAGTAAGGGCGCTTACGCAGCGATTCGGACGGATGAACCGGCTCGGCCGTCATGATCACGCTCGCGCTGTGTACCTCCATGCACCTCCACCAAAGCAACATCGCGTCACGCCAACCAACAATCCTGCTGAATGGCCTGTCTACGGTCCAGAGCCGGCGATCGTCTGGCAGCGGCTTCAGAAACGGTCTGGCGAAGAGTCGGAAGAACTGAACCTTTGCTCCCGTCACATCAAGGAGGTCCTTGGCCTTCCCAAAGACGAGTGCGGACGCGCGCCAGAAATTCTCTATGGACTGCTGTGGGAGTGGATCAAGACAACCACGCCGCCTCCTGGCGAAGCGCCGGTGGAGTCGTTTTTCTCTGGGATTGCCAGAGTCGATCGCATGGTCTCTGTGATTTGGCGAGCGCACATTCCCGACGGTGACGGCGACCCGACCGGCCAGCGCGACTTGGCAGGAGCTCGGTTGTGGCCCAGAGCAAAAGACCGAGAGGCGGTTAGTGTTCCAATTTGGGAATTTCGAGAAGCTCTGGAGCAGGATGAAGAAATACATCGGATCGCCGCAGATCGCGTGACCGTCGAAAGGGTCGGAGCCGACGACTTGCGACCCGGAGACTCGCTGGTGCTTCCGGTTGACCGTGGGCTTCTCGACGAATTTGGGTGGGAACCGTCGTCGCGAGCGTCGCCAGTGGTCGACGTGTCCCTCCCTGGCAACGGGTTGCCACTCGATCCGGTTGCGATCAAGCGCATGTCCGGCGTTGCCCTTCCCGACAAGTTGATCCGGACGGCCACGGGGATTCCCCAGGAAGACGGCGTCGATCTCGATCCTGCCGAGCAACGACAGGCTGTCGAGCGGATTGTGGACAACCTTCGGGAAGCAAATACGCCGTCGGGATGGCGTCAAGAGGAGTGGACAGACTTCGTTGACTCCCTGAATCCCGTGGCAGTTGTCCCACGAGGAGAGGTTGCTCGACTTCGTGTTGAAACCACAGAGAAAGAGCGCAGTAGCGACGAGTTCGACGAGAGATCCTTGGCTGCGAACGTCGAATCCTTGGACCGTCACAGTGAGGATGTCGAGAAGCATGCGCAGACGATTGCAAATCGCCTTGGCATGCGTCGCGACTTGGTTGAGGTCGTGGCACGGGCCGGTCGCCTACACGACATTGGAAAAGCGGACGAGCGCTTCCAGCGATGGCTGGACCCCAGAGGCGACCACACATGCGCTATGCTCGCCAAGTCGGGCTTGCCGCGCCACAGTTGGAACGCAGCCCGCGTTGCCGCCGGATGGCCCCGTGGAGGCCGTCACGAGGTGCTGTCCGCACGTCTCGTGAGTCAGTGGCTCGACTTCGACTCCGAATGGGGCACCGGACTTCTGCGAGAATTGCTTCTTCATCTCGTCATCAGCCATCATGGCCACGGACGGCCGCTCGTCGGCCCTGTGCTCGACGAAGCTCCGGCGGCCTTGGCTTGCAGCATCGATGGCCATTCCCTCACGACGTCTGCTGATCTTTCCGAGGTCGATTGGGAGCAACCAGCCAGGTTCCATAGGCTCAATTCGGAATTCGGACCCTGGGGCCTCGCGCTACTGGAATCGATAGTATGCCGGGCGGACCATGCGGTATCTGGACGCAACTCCACTTTGTCCACCAAGAGGACCACATAAATGGCCCATGTATCCTGCATCGGCTTGCCGGCTGATTGGATCAACGGTTGGCTCGCGGCCGTCGGTGCCACTGTTCTTGATTCCCGAATTCGGTTGGGATGGACCTCCGAGCCCACGCCTATCGCAGTTCTGTCGGCCGACGACAACGATCCGATTTCGCTTCTCGAGGCTGCGTGGCCAGATGCAGATGCACTTGACTCGATGCCATTGGCGTCCGAATGGCAGCCCGACAATCCATTGGAACGCAAGGTGCATGTTGACGCACTGGTTGCCCGAACACGTGCCGCTCGCGGCGATCCTCAGTCGTGGACGATATCTTCCACACTTACGGACTTGCATGTGGACAAAAATGGGGAAGTTGCCCACGCGCCTTTTGACGCTGCCGGACCTGGACCCATCAAGTGGCTTCATCACCGCATTCTGAAATTGCAAAAGGCGTTGTCGCAGTCTTCACGAGATCGACTGATGGACTCCCTCGCGGGACGAGCAGCACGGGTCAAGGACAATGGGTTGGGATTTGATCTGACACGTTTAGGATCACAATCTGACGAACACGGCAAGTTCGTCGATCCTGTCGTTGAAATACTCGCATTCTTTGGCCTGGCTCTTCTTCCTGTCCGCGGCAACGGGACTGATGAACGGTTAGGCCGCGCGTCTGGCGTGTCGCCCCTACAAAGAGGCTGGCGAATGGTTGAAGTCGAGGATGCACTGGACAAGCGGAGAGAACGGCGGTTTCTCTGGCCAGCTTGGTCTCAACCCCTGGAACACCACGGTATTGATGCATTGCTTGATGTTTGGAACCCTGAAGCCAGATCGACCTGGCACCGACTCGGCGTGCACGCAGCCTGGAAAATCGTCCCTAGAAGATCTTCGGGTGACTACACATGCGCTTTCGGTTCAGAGCCATGGTGAGCCCAGAGCCGATCGTTCGAATATCAGCCCTCGAGCACTACGCGTACTGTTCCCGGCAATGCGCACTCATTCACGGCGACGGTGTCTGGCTCCACAACAAACATACGGTTCGTGGACTACGCGCACATCACCGGGTAGACACCGATCGACATCGAAGGGAACGAGGCAGACTTGTAATGCGATCAATCCCGCTGTGGTCGGAGGTCCTGGGACTCTCGGGGCGGGCAGATGTTGTGGAAATCGAGAATGGCATCCTCCGTCCCGTTGAGTACAAATCAGGCGTTCGACATGGAAATGCGGCCGATCTGCAGCTTTGCGCACAGGCACTGTGCTTAGAAGAAATGCTCGATACCACCGTCACCGAAGGCGACATATGGTACGGCGGGCCGAGACGTCGCGAAAGGGTGTCGTTGACGTCATCGCTACGGCAGACAGTGAAGGCGACAATTCGATCAATACGAGAACAGCTGCGAACGGGTGTGTTGCCCGTTGCACCGAATGACCAACGGTGCACCGAATGTCAGTTGAGACATCACTGCCTACCTGAGGTGACCGGTGCGCCGGAACGTGTCGCCCGGTACATGAAGGAGGTTGTCTATTCGTGCGCTACTTGAATACGGCCTACGTTCGCCACCATCGGGCCAAGGTCAGGCATCGGAAAGGCGCACTTCGGATCACTACCCCAGACGGGAGCCAGCACATCCCCCTTGAAGCGATAGACGCTCTTGTCCTGTTGGGCGGGGGCCAATTGACTTCTCAGGCCATGGAAGAGTGCGTTAGGAGAGGTGTACGAGTGGCAGCGCTGCGTCGGAGCGGCGCAATCAGGTTCGTGGTTGGCGGAGCAACTGGTGGTAACGTTCACCTGCGAAGCGCACAGTACCGAGCGTCGAGCGACGAAGCTCGGTCGCTGGCGATTGCTAAGTCGATCGTGGCGGCAAAGCTTCAGAATTGCAGGACAGTGGTAGGCAGATGGTCACGTGACGATCAGGATGACGACAGGTCTCGTACACTCGGCGAACGAGCAGAATCAATCCGCCAACGCATCGAACGCGTGGCGGACGCGGAATCTGCGGACCATGTGCGCGGGATCGAAGGCGATGCCGCACGGGTCTACTTCCGGGCGGTTAGACAGGCTCTTGCGAAGAGCCGGTTTCCCTTTTTTGGGCGTAAGCGGAGACCGCCCCGGGATCCGGCCAACGCACTGCTTGGATTCTGTTATGGCCTGTTGCTGACTGAATTCATAGGAGCCTTGGAGAGTGTGGGCCTCGACTACCAGATTGGGTTTCTCCATCGGCCACGATCGGGTCGGCCCTCGCTAGCGCTTGACCTTGTGGAGGAATTGCGCCCGCTTTCGGATCGGTTTGTCGTGTCGCTCATTCGCAGAAGACAGGTCTCGCGTGATAGTTTCGTCGAGACGCCCGGTGGTGCGTGTTACTTGAGCGACGACGGAAGAACCAATCTGTTGCATGCATGGGAGAGACACAAGGAAGACGAATTGTATCACCGGGTGTGCGACAGAACGGTGGGCCGATGGGCACTGCCGTCGGTTCAGGCCACACTGCTTGCCCGGTCCTTGCGTGGGGACCTGCCAGCCTATCCTCCGTTCGTGCTGGCGTGAGACCATGGACATACTGGTGTCGTACGATATTGGAGACACGGAGGGTGCGGGAGCGCCGCGCCTGCGGAGAATAGCGCAGGTATGTAAGAAGTACGGACAGCGCGTCCAGTTCTCCGTGTTCGAGTGCAGGGTCTCTCCAACTTCATTCGCCCGGATGATCGGCGAGGTTCAGGATGCTATCGACGAAGAACATGACTCGGTGATCGTCTATCGGTTTTCCGGAGAAATCAACGACTCGAAGTTGGAGTACGGAAGGCGCAGCGCTCGCCGTCTCGGAGATCCTTGGGTCGTCTGACCGGCATGCGAACCTTCGGTGATCCGGGCACAGGGGAGTGATATCGTGCCCACGGGCCGCCGGATTTCCGCCGGTGAGGACGCGGTGTAGGGCGGTCTTGGCACGAAATTGGCCGAAATGGGTGGTTCGTCGGCTTGAGCGGCGAGTTTCTTACTCATTAGGGGTGTTGCCGGGGTCGAGGCCCCGGCCTTCGTTGAGCGGCTTCGCGCAAGGGGCTGCTGCCCGAGTTCGAGATGTGTTGCCGGGGTCGAGGCCCCGGCCTTCGTTGAGCGACCCAGTCGCGGCCGTCGGCGGTCATCCACACGACCGTGTTGCCGGGGTCGAGGCCCCGGCCTTCGTTGAGCGGCCAAAATCAAGTCGGAGCGCGAAGCGCACGAAAAGGTGTTGCCGGGGTCGAGGCCCCGGCCTTCGTTGAGCGGCCTTCACGGCCTCCACGCCGGCGGCGACGCACAGGTGTTGCCGGGGTCGAGGCCCCGGCCTTCGTTGAGCGTGGGTAAAGAAGCCAGCATACGTTCCGTGGAAAACGTGTTGCCGGGGTCGAGGCCCCGGCCTTCGTTGAGCGTGCGGCCACCAGGGCAGACGGGCGACGAGGCTCGTGTGTTGCCGGGGTCGAGGCCCCGGCCTTCGTTGAGCGGGGTACAGTGCGTCGGACGGCCGCCAGTGCATCAGCGGTGTTGCCGGGGTCGAGGCCCCGGCCTTCGTTGAGCGAGGCAGGTTTCGTCGCAGAGGAAGTCGAGGTCTGGTGTTGCCGGGGTCGAGGCCCCGGCCTTCGTTGAGCGCGCAAAGAACGCGGCGGCACGCGCTGCTCGCCGGGGGTGTTGCCGGGGTCGAGGCCCCGGCCTTCGTTGAGCGGACCAGCATCTGGTCAATCCTTGCCCGATGTTCCGGTGTTGCCGGGGTCGAGGCCCCGGCCTTCGTTGAGCGGGGGATGTCTACCCACAGGTCGCCGATGCTGTACCGTGTTGCCGGGGTCGAGGCCCCGGCCTTCGTTGAGCGGAGTAGCTGAAATCCTTGCCCGACCTGGTCGTGATGTGTTGCCGGGGTCGAGGCCCCGGCCTTCGTTGAGCGCCGTGAAGAACTGGACTGCCGACGAACGATGCGGCTGTGTTGCCGGGGTCGAGGCCCCGGCCTTCGTTGAGCGGGCATGCTGCTCCGCGGCCTCGTGCCGCACCTCGCGGTGTTGCCGGGGTCGAGGCCCCGGCCTTCGTTGAGCGCAGGGCGTGTACCGGGGGCTGACCCGTGGCGTGCGGTGTTGCCGGGGTCGAGGCCCCGGCCTTCGTTGAGCGTTCTAGGAGAAGAAGACATGAGCACCAAGGACAGCCTGTGTTGCCGGGGTCGAGGCCCCGGCCTTCGTTGAGCGAGCGTCTGCTTCTGCGTCTTGTAGTTCGGCGGCGCGGTGTTGCCGGGGTCGAGGCCCCGGCCTTCGTTGAGCGGACCGGACCGAAGGCGCGGACGGCGCGCGCCACCAGTGTTGCCGGGGTCGAGGCCCCGGCCTTCGTTGAGCGGCGGCGAGGCGTGGAGTCCCTCTTCATCGGGTGGGAGGTGTTGCCGGGGTCGAGGCCCCGGCCTTCGTTGAGCGTGACCATGGTATTGGTGGCTATCATGGTCGTTTCCCGTGTTGCCGGGGTCGAGGCCCCGGCCTTCGTTGAGCGGTCCTGACGTGTCCGCGCGGGTGCAGGGTGGATACGCGTGTTGCCGGGGTCGAGGCCCCGGCCTTCGTTGAGCGGTCGCCCCCGCGGCCATCCTGGGGATCGCGGCCATGTGTTGCCGGGGTCGAGGCCCCGGCCTTCGTTGAGCGTTCGTGGACTCCGTACCGGCGTCCGAGACCCTCGACGTGTTGCCGGGGTCGAGGCCCCGGCCTTCGTTGAGCGCCGTGCATCTTCGCGAGGAAGGGCGAGATCCGGTTGTGTTGCCGGGGTCGAGGCCCCGGCCTTCGTTGAGCGACCGTCCGGGGGCGCAAGCGCGCGCTGTACCAGGCGTGTTGCCGGGGTCGAGGCCCCGGCCTTCGTTGAGCGCGGTTGAGCAGGGGCGAACCCGTCTTGCTGAACGTGTGTTGCCGGGGTCGAGGCCCCGGCCTTCGTTGAGCGTGCGCCATCAGCATCTCGAGCGGCGCCATCGCGCCCTGTGTTGCCGGGGTCGAGGCCCCGGCCTTCGTTGAGCGTGCATCCTCCCGGCCCGGCTGGGGGGCGGGGGCGGCGTGTTGCCGGGGTCGAGGCCCCGGCCTTCGTTGAGCGTCCCGCTGGTCGAGGCGCATTACGGCGGGGACGCAGTGTTGCCGGGGTCGAGGCCCCGGCCTTCGTTGAGCGGCGCTGGTCTGTCCGGACGGCGGCTCGCCGTATCGTGTTGCCGGGGTCGAGGCCCCGGCCTTCGTTGAGCGGCCTGTCCGATCGCGAACTGGCTGACCGACGCGCCGGTGTTGCCGGGGTCGAGGCCCCGGCCTTCGTTGAGCGGTGCGGATTCCGGCGCCACGCCCGCCTTGCCGCGACGGTGTTGCCGGGGTCGAGGCCCCGGCCTTCGTTGAGCGTTCAAGCTGGCCGACGATCCCCCCAGCCCCGCCAGGGTGTTGCCGGGGTCGAGGCCCCGGCCTTCGTTGAGCGTGCCCAAGCGCCGCGCCGCCGCGACGGCGCAGTCCGTGTTGCCGGGGTCGAGGCCCCGGCCTTCGTTGAGCGTCGCACGAAGTCGTCGTTGTCTGTCACCGTGACCGTGTGTTGCCGGGGTCGAGGCCCCGGCCTTCGTTGAGCGGTCCAGAGGTCCGACAGCCTGGCGTTGGAAGAGCTGGTGTTGCCGGGGTCGAGGCCCCGGCCTTCGTTGAGCGGAGCCCATCGACTTCGGAACATGGACGCCTGCGGCGGTGTTGCCGGGGTCGAGGCCCCGGCCTTCGTTGAGCGCCAGCGTGTATGCTTCCACGCTGCGCGCCGCCAAGGCGTGTTGCCGGGGTCGAGGCCCCGGCCTTCGTTGAGCGGAGCCGGGCGACGAGCAGCCGACCAACGGAAAGGGGTGTTGCCGGGGTCGAGGCCCCGGCCTTCGTTGAGCGCATGGTCGGAAGTGTTACGCTTCTCTACGTCGGCCGTGTTGCCGGGGTCGAGGCCCCGGCCTTCGTTGAGCGCTTGTGCATTACGTTCGCGCCGCACGTCGCGAGGAGTGTTGCCGGGGTCGAGGCCCCGGCCTTCGTTGAGCGGGCCGCATGGTTTGCGTGCGCGTCGGCGACGGCGAGGTGTTGCCGGGGTCGAGGCCCCGGCCTTCGTTGAGCGGCTACGTCGTCGACTTGCGAGTGTTCGTCGGAGACGTGTTGCCGGGGTCGAGGCCCCGGCCTTCGTTGAGCGACGTCCGCGGCGAACGTCCGCGCGGACTTCTCTTCGTGTGTTGCCGGGGTCGAGGCCCCGGCCTTCGTTGAGCGGACCCCGTTCGTCAGATGCTGGACGCGCTGCCCGAAGTGTTGCCGGGGTCGAGGCCCCGGCCTTCGTTGAGCGGCGATGGAGGAGGAGCGATGACGTCCTTTGTTCCTGGTGTTGCCGGGGTCGAGGCCCCGGCCTTCGTTGAGCGCGACCTTGCGCACCTTGCGCTCCCGGCGGCGCGCCTGTGTTGCCGGGGTCGAGGCCCCGGCCTTCGTTGAGCGACCCAGTCGCGGCCGTCGGCAGTCATCCACACGAGTGTTGCCGGGGTCGAGGCCCCGGCCTTCGTTGAGCGGTCGTCGTCGTAGCGTCCGTCATGTCTCTCTCGTGTTGCCGGGGTCGAGGCCCCGGCCTTCGTTGAGCGTGCACCCGCTCGGACGTGTAGAGCCCCTCGTAGTCGTGTTGCCGGGGTCGAGGCCCCGGCCTTCGTTGAGCGGATTGCGTCCGAACCTGCGCTTCCAATGCCTCCACGTGTTGCCGGGGTCGAGGCCCCGGCCTTCGTTGAGCGTGGGGCGTCTGCCGCACGTGCGAGCCCAACTGCCTCGTGTTGCCGGGGTCGAGGCCCCGGCCTTCGTTGAGCGGAGGGTCAGCTCGTCGGCACGGTGGTGACGTGACAGGTGTTGCCGGGGTCGAGGCCCCGGCCTTCGTTGAGCGTCGTTGCAGGCGGTGCTGGGCTGGTGTCCGGAGGTGGTGTTGCCGGGGTCGAGGCCCCGGCCTTCGTTGAGCGATCGAAAATCCCGATCTCCCCCCGCTCGCTGCCGGCGGTGTTGCCGGGGTCGAGGCCCCGGCCTTCGTTGAGCGTACGCCGGCATCTGCGGGGACTTCCAGCCGCCCGCCAGTGTTGCCGGGGTCGAGGCCCCGGCCTTCGTTGAGCGTCCCTGGACGGAGGCTCGACGTGGCTCTCGCCGGCCGTGTTGCCGGGGTCGAGGCCCCGGCCTTCGTTGAGCGTGACCGTGCAGGCGCAGATGCGTCCGCTCTCCGATGGTGTTGCCGGGGTCGAGGCCCCGGCCTTCGTTGAGCGGTCGAAAATCCCGATCTCCCCGCGCTCGCTGCCGGCGTGTTGCCGGGGTCGAGGCCCCGGCCTTCGTTGAGCGTTGCCGACGCGCTGGGGCCAGGCGCCACGTCGGCCGTGTTGCCGGGGTCGAGGCCCCGGCCATCGTTGAGCGATGTCGCGCACGCAGGCGGCGTGGAAGGTGGCCAGTGTTGCCGGGGTCGAGGCCCCGGCCTTCGTTGAGCGGCTCATCGTTTGGCATGGGCGCTGGCGCACCGCCGGGTGTTGCCGGGGTCGAGGCCCCGGCCTTCGTTGAGCGTGCATGTCGCGGCGTCTCCTGTTGACGTTGCGGACGTGTTGCCGGGGTCGAGGCCCCGGCCTTCGTTGAGCGCCCAACGATCTGTACGACGACGTGCTGGCCGACTGGGTGTTGCCGGGGTCGAGGCCCCGGCCTTCGTTGAGCGGACTTCATGCCCTTGCCGTGCGCGTGGCCGGCAGCTGTGTTGCCGGGGTCGAGGCCCCGGCCTTCGTTGAGCGGTGATGGCGAAGTTCGACACCGACGGCTTGGCGGAGGTGTTGCCGGGGTCGAGGCCCCGGCCTTCGTTGAGCGAGGGATCGGGTCTGCGACGCTTGGCGCGTACACGACCGTGTTGCCGGGGTCGAGGCCCCGGCCTTCGTTGAGCGGCGGCCGCCAGGGAAAGGGGCATCGACCACGACACGGGTGTTGCCGGGGTCGAGGCCCCGGCCTTCGTTGAGCGCTCGAAGAAGCGCAGGACGTGTCGGAAAGGTCGTGGTGTTGCCGGGGTCGAGGCCCCGGCCTTCGTTGAGCGTGCCACATGTGCATGTCCGCCATCACGACGACGCGGTGTTGCCGGGGTCGAGGCCCCGGCCTTCGTTGAGCGGATGGCACCGCAGGACCAGCAGGGGATCGACCAGCTGTGTTGCCGGGGTCGAGGCCCCGGCCTTCGTTGAGCGCTGGTCGGGATGGCGACGGAGCCCACTGCCGCTTGCGGTGTTGCCGGGGTCGAGGCCCCGGCCTTCGTTGAGCGTGGGTGGTCACGAGCGCGAGCAACGGCACGGCGGCGGTGTTGCCGGGGTCGAGGCCCCGGCCTTCGTTGAGCGTTCGGCTCGTTCCCCCTGGGCACCGTCTCGCGCGGGTGTTGCCGGGGTCGAGGCCCCGGCCTTCGTTGAGCGTCTCGGGCGCGCCATCTACGCGGGCCTCCACGCTACGTGTTGCCGGGGTCGAGGCCCCGGCCTTCGTTGAGCGTTCTAGGAGAACGACATGAGCACCACCAAGAGCACCAGTGTTGCCGGGGTCGAGGCCCCGGCCTTCGTTGAGCGCGATCAACCGCAGCGAATCTTGGAACGATTGAACCGTGTTGCCGGGGTCGAGGCCCCGGCCTTCGTTGAGCGGTCAAGCCCATCGTGATCACGGACGAGGACACGACGTGTTGCCGGGGTCGAGGCCCCGGCCTTCGTTGAGCGTCCGCCCATGCGGCGAGCGGCACGGGCAACGCCAAGTGTTGCCGGGGTCGAGGCCCCGGCCTTCGTTGAGCGCACAATGGGAGCGCGAACGCAAGCGAAAGTGGGCGGTGTTGCCGGGGTCGAGGCCCCGGCCTTCGTTGAGCGGACGTGTCCACGTTCAGCGGCGGCGGCGGAAGCCCGGTGTTGCCGGGGTCGAGGCCCCGGCCTTCGTTGAGCGCTCCGCCTCCGCCAGGGCCACGTCCTCGTCGTCTCGTGTTGCCGGGGTCGAGGCCCCGGCCTTCGTTGAGCGACGTCCGATACTGTTCGTATTCACTGTTTGCAGCAAGTGTTGCCGGGGTCGAGGCCCCGGCCTTCGTTGAGCGCATTAGGATACGCGGGAGGCGCGAGGCTTCCCGGTCGTGTTGCCGGGGTCGAGGCCCCGGCCTTCGTTGAGCGGCTGTTCGGCACGGGCCGGCCGACGCTCCCTCGAAAGTGTTGCCGGGGTCGAGGCCCCGGCCTTCGTTGAGCGAGCACGTGCTTCTGGGTCTTGTAGCTCGGGGGCGTGTGTTGCCGGGGTCGAGGCCCCGGCCTTCGTTGAGCGGTCTGCGGCGCCGCGCGGGCCACGTGCGTGCACGTGTGTTGCCGGGGTCGAGGCCCCGGCCTTCGTTGAGCGGTCCGCGGCGCCGCGCGGGCCACGTGCGTGCACGTGTGTTGCCGGGGTCGAGGCCCCGGCCTTCGTTGAGCGGTCCGCCATCGGGAAATAGACGTCGCGGTTCAGCTTCGTGTTGCCGGGGTCGAGGCCCCGGCCTTCGTTGAGCGCGCGGCGCCTTTCACGGGTTCGTCGATGCCCGTGAGTGTTGCCGGGGTCGAGGCCCCGGCCTTCGTTGAGCGGCCTTGACCACGAAGGCCACGAGGCGTTGTCGGAGGTGTTGCCGGGGTCGAGGCCCCGGCCTTCGTTGAGCGGCCTTGACCACGAAGGCCACGAGGCGTTGTCGGAGGTGTTGCCGGGGTCGAGGCCCCGGCCTTCGTTGAGCGAGCAGACCAAGTGGGGCACGCGCGTGCGCGACGAGGTGTTGCCGGGGTCGAGGCCCCGGCCTTCGTTGAGCGAGGGCCGGGCACGCCGATGCGCCCGGACTAGTGGTGCAGTGTTGCCGGGGTCGAGGCCCCGGCCTTCGTTGAGCGCGGGCCGGGCACGCCGATGCGCCCGGACGAGTGGTGTGTTGCCGGGGTCGAGGCCCCGGCCTTCGTTGAGCGACGCCGGAGGTCGCCGACTGCGACGACTACGGCATGTGTTGCCGGGGTCGAGGCCCCGGCCTTCGTTGAGCGATCTCGAAGTACGCGCTGAAGGACTTCTGGGCCGAGTGTTGCCGGGGTCGAGGCCCCGGCCTTCGTTGAGCGATCTCGAAAAGCTCGCATTGCTGCTGGACGATCAGATGTGTTGCCGGGGTCGAGGCCCCGGCCTTCGTTGAGCGGGCTCCAGCGCCCGGAGTCGCAACGACGGCTCCGCGTGTTGCCGGGGTCGAGGCCCCGGCCTTCGTTGAGCGGACATGATCGTATCGGGAGAGAGTCGCGAACTATTGTGTTGCCGGGGTCGAGGCCCCGGCCTTCGTTGAGCGGATTGAGACTATGTCTCGGACTACCCGGCGGCGCCTGTGTTGCCGGGGTCGAGGCCCCGGCCTTCGTTGAGCGAGCCCTCGCGTCGGCACCGTCTCGACCACGGTGATGTGTTGCCGGGGTCGAGGCCCCGGCCTTCGTTGAGCGGTCACTCGATCGAACGTGAACCGCTCCGCCAGCTGCTCGTGTTGCCGGGGTCGAGGCCCCGGCCTTCGTTGAGCGTATGTAAAGCTGGAACCGAAGTGACATCGCGGCGGCGAGTGTTGCCGGGGTCGAGGCCCCGGCCTTCGTTGAGCGGCCCGCCTGCCCGACATGATGGCGTCTCTGATCCCGGTGTTGCCGGGGTCGAGGCCCCGGCCTTCGTTGAGCGTGCAGCACGTGCTGCCTCGCGATCGCGCTGGCCTCGTGTTGCCGGGGTCGAGGCCCCGGCCTTCGTTGAGCGGTCGGGAGCGGCCGGGTCATGCTGGGCGGCGGGATGTGTTGCCGGGGTCGAGGCCCCGGCCTTCGTTGAGCGGCGACCATCGGCCAGCGTGTTGATCTGCGCGTCGGTGTGTTGCCGGGGTCGAGGCCCCGGCCTTCGTTGAGCGATCCTCTTCGTGCGTTTCTGTCGGTTCCGGGCCGGGTGTTGCCGGGGTCGAGGCCCCGGCCTTCGTTGAGCGGCCACGCCGTGCCCGCAATACGGCACGAACACGCGGTGTTGCCGGGGTCGAGGCCCCGGCCTTCGTTGAGCGCGCTGCACCTCGTCGGCGACGGGCGGATCGGACGCGTGTTGCCGGGGTCGAGGCCCCGGCCTTCGTTGAGCGGGTCCAGCACGGAGATTGTTTCGTCGGTCATGACGTGTTGCCGGGGTCGAGGCCCCGGCCTTCGTTGAGCGAGCTCCATGCGCTCGGTCGCCAGCCGTATCGCGTCGTGTGTTGCCGGGGTCGAGGCCCCGGCCTTCGTTGAGCGGATTAGTGCATGGACCATCGCCAACCAACGGAGACAGTGTTGCCGGGGTCGAGGCCCCGGCCTTCGTTGAGCGGCTGGACTCGAGGCGGGCCAGCGTCATGACGCTTCGTGTTGCCGGGGTCGAGGCCCCGGCCTTCGTTGAGCGGCCCGCCTGCTCTCCGCGGGTCTTCAGGAGATGGGGTGTTGCCGGGGTCGAGGCCCCGGCCTTCGTTGAGCGTGCCGGACCGTGGCGCCGTCGTTCGATACTGGCGTGTGTTGCCGGGGTCGAGGCCCCGGCCTTCGTTGAGCGGGCCGGAGACCGAGTCCCCGATGTCTGGCGAGCAGGTGTTGCCGGGGTCGAGGCCCCGGCCTTCGTTGAGCGTTTTCAATGTCCAGCGCTGGAAGCGGCCATCCGTCGTGTTGCCGGGGTCGAGGCCCCGGCCTTCGTTGAGCGTCCTCGTTCGTGCTCACCATCGACGCATCCGCTGAAGTGTTGCCGGGGTCGAGGCCCCGGCCTTCGTTGAGCGTACTTTCGCGGCGCCACGCCCCACTTGATCCTGCAAGTGTTGCCGGGGTCGAGGCCCCGGCCTTCGTTGAGCGCTCGAGGTGGGCAATCGCGCGTCGGCCCCGATCCGGTGTTGCCGGGGTCGAGGCCCCGGCCTTCGTTGAGCGTTCACCGACACCGGCGTGGAGATGCGCCGGGGCACGTGTTGCCGGGGTCGAGGCCCCGGCCTTCGTTGAGCGGGCGTCCAGCCTGCCCTAGACGCGCCCTAGGGCGTCGTGTTGCCGGGGTCGAGGCCCCGGCCTTCGTTGAGCGGCGTCGAACCACGCCGCGCCATACGTCGCTTGCTCGAGTGTTGCCGGGGTCGAGGCCCCGGCCTTCGTTGAGCGTTCGAAATCGAGGCCGCGTGGCCAGCCGGCACGCTGGTGTTGCCGGGGTCGAGGCCCCGGCCTTCGTTGAGCGAGCTTTTTCGCAACGCGCGCAACCCGCCCCGGGCCGGTGTTGCCGGGGTCGAGGCCCCGGCCTTCGTTGAGCGACCGGATGCGCCACCATGGCCAACCCGACCACCGCCCGTGTTGCCGGGGTCGAGGCCCCGGCCTTCGTTGAGCGCTGCCCGTCGGTCCAACCTGCCCATGGCAGGTGCGAGTGTTGCCGGGGTCGAGGCCCCGGCCTTCGTTGAGCGCTGCCCGTCGGTCCAACCTGCCCATGGCAGGTGCGAGTGTTGCCGGGGTCGAGGCCCCGGCCTTCGTTGAGCGCGCCCAGAGCCGGTCATGTTGAAGTGGGACACCGACGTGTTGCCGGGGTCGAGGCCCCGGCCTTCGTTGAGCGCGCGTCCGTGTTGTGGGAAGCCGCGTGCGCCGAGGTGTGTTGCCGGGGTCGAGGCCCCAGCCTTTGTTGAGCGAGCGATTTGCGACACATTGCAAGCCGGAACCTTCGGGTGTTGTCGGGGTCGAGATCCCGGCCTTCGTTGAGCGGGACCGGTCTCGGTGACCACCCCTGCCCTGCACGCGTGTTGCCGGGGTCGACCCCGGCCTTCGTTTGAGCGGCCTGCGCACTCGTTTTCTTGTCGTCTCCTACTAGTTGGCGTCTTCCTGTTGCGCTAGGCACTCGTCGCCCTTGCCCGTAAGTGCGTACATGGGAGGCTGGGTAGGGACACCTGGATCAAGCGGTTGATCGGGAGTCCACTCCGTGACGTACCAGCGTGCGATTGCCCCTTCCAGGGCATCCCCTTGCGTGGAGCGCTGGCCGTTTTTGATCTGTCCGCAGGATCTCGATGATCGGGGCGGTTCGTCGCGCCGTCGTCGTCGGCCGGACGCCTGACGGACGGGGGCTTCCCCGTGTGTGCGGGGATAGACCGTGCCGTGCTCCACCCAGCCCAGCGAAGAAGTCGGCAGTGGCACCGGGGTCGAGGCACCGGCCTTCGTTGAGCGGCCTCCGCACTCGTCTTCTTATCGTCTCCTACTGGTTGGCGTCTTCCTGTTGCGCTAGGTACTCCTCGCCCTTGCCCGTAAGTGCGTACACGGGAGGCGGGGGAGGAACATCCGGATCAAGCGGTGGCTCGGAAATCCGCTCCGTGACGCACCTACGTGCGATCGCCTCTTCCAGGGCGTCTCCCTGCGTGGGGCGCTGGCCTTCTTTGATCTGTAGGAGGATCTCGACGATCGGGGCGACGGGTTTCTTGGCGAGTCTGCTCATGGTGATCTTGGACTCCTTTCGAGAATGTGGTTGGTTGCCTACAAATAGTCGCACATTAAAGTGGGATTTCGTCTGTGCGTCAAGGTTGCAGCCGTGGGGGACAGCGTCGTTCAAGCTTGGCTGCGCACTCGTAGTCGCCAACCGATTGGGAACAACGTTGTCCACGCGGGAGCGGTCGGTCCGATCGGGTCCGATGTACTACCTCACCTGGCCATCATTTCACGTGCCAGCTGGCCATCAGCACTCCTCCTCATTCGGGCAGGCTGATGTAGCTGGACCCTCTCCACGATCACCGACGATCGACTCCGAACGACAGGACCAAGCCCGCACGCGAACCCTCGACCTCGGATCACAGCCGCCTCCGACGGTCTCATCTGGTTGTCACTACCGTCTCATCTTGGTCGTCGTTCAACAGCGGCCTTGTCCCTGTCCCCCTCTCGGTCCGCCCTGGGATACGAGCCTAGAACCTTGAACGACGCGGCGGGCCGGGCAATGTCCGCAAGGGCGTCGCGGACGGCGGGGTCGGTGCGGTGGCCCTCCACGTCCAGCAGGAAGTAGTAGCGGCCGGGGCTTCGCTTGTCGGGGCGGGACTCGATCTTGAGCATGTTGATCTCGCGCGACGCCAGCGCGCCTAGGGCGTTGTGGAGGATGCCGGGGCCGTCGTGGCTGAAGTCGAAGCAGACGGACGTCTTGTCGCGGCCCGTGGGCGGGGCGTCGTCGGCGCCCAGGACCACGAACCGGGTCTGGTTGTTCGCGGCGTCCTCGATCCCGCTCGCGACGACTTCGCCGCCGAACAGTTCGGCCGCGCGACGGCTGGAGACGGCCGCGGCGGGGCGCTTGCTCACCAACATGTCCCCCACGGCCGCGGCGGTGCTGAGCGACGCCGAGAGCCCCGCGTCCGGGAAGCGCCGTCCCAAGTAGCCGCGGCACTGCGCCGTCGCTTGGGGGTGGGAGAAGATCACGGCGACCTGGGCCGCGTCGGCGCCCGGCGGCAGGACCAGGCAATGGCGGATCGGGACGACGATCTCGCGCTTGATCTTGAGCGCCGTCTCGTGGATCAGCAGGTCGGTCGTCGAGGTGACGGCGCCCTCCAAGCTGTTCTCGATCGGCACGACCGCCTCGTCCGCCTCCCCGCCCTCCGCCGCCCGGATCGCCGCCGGAATGCTTCCGAACGGCACCCGCCGAGCCCGCGGACCGTACCCCAGCGCCGCTTGCTCGCTGTACGTCCCCTCCGGTCCCAGGTAAGCAAGAGTCAAGGCCATGACTGGAAGAATCGCCCGGCGGCCCGGCCTGTCAACGGGGGGCAGCCGAGGGGACCGACGGTCCGGGGTTGACCTCTTCTCCGTGTTCGTCCATACTCCGGCGCGTTTCGCGCTAAATGAGAACGCTTCTCATTTTCATCAAGGAGATCATCGACGATGCAGGAGAAGGAGCCACCACCGATGCCGGAGCCGATCCGACCCGCCCGCCGCGGGCGCGCCGCCCTCGTGCTCGCCCCGTGCTTCGCGGCCTTTGCAGCGCTGTCGGCGTGCGCCGGCGTCGGTGCGCCCGTCCCCGAGCCGCTCCCTGCGGCAGGCGACTTCCCCGCCCCGGGCGACTCCCCCATCACGGCCGACTCACCCGATACCGGCGATTCCCCGGCGAACCCAGTCGCCGCCCACTCGACCGGCGTCCTCGTCATGGCGCACGGCGGCGGGGCCGAATGGAACGCCGCCGTCGCCCAGGCCGTCGCTCCGCTCCGAGACCGCATCCCCCTTGTCCTGGCGCTTGGAATGGCGGACCCGCGCACGCTGCAGGCGGGGCTGGACAGCCTTGCGGCGCATGGGGCGCGCGACGTGGCCGTCGTCCGACTCTTCCTGTCCGGCGCTTCCTTCCTGCACCAGACCGAGTACCTCTTCGGCCTGCGCTCCGATCCCCCGTCCTGGGGCATGATCGGACATCGCATGACCGACGGCGCCGACCTTCGGCCTCTGACCACGGAGGCGAGGATACTGCTTGACCCGGACGGCTTGGCGGGCTCCCGCGCGGCCGGCGGCATCATGGCGGGGCGGGCGGCGGCGGCGGCCCCCGAACGGGACGCCGGCGTGCTTCTGGTGGCCCACGGCATGGGCGCCGAGGACGAGAACGACCGGCTGCTGGCCCTGATGGAGCGCAGCGCGCAGGAGCTGCGGACCACCGGGCACCCGGAGGTGCGGACGGCCACACTTCGCGAGGACTGGGCGGAGGCCCGGGCAGTGGCCGAGGACGACATCCGGGCGGCCGTCGAGGAGATGCGGCGCCGGCACGGTCGGGTCGTCGTGCTGCCGTACCGTCTCTACGGCTTCGGCCCCTACGCGGACGTGCTGGAGGGACTCGCCTACGAAAGCGGTCCCGCCCTCCTTCCCCATCCCCTGATCACCGAGTGGGTCGCCGAACGGGCCACGAGTCGCTTCTGCGCCGCTGGCCTGCCGTCGCCCCTCGCTTCCTGCGCCCTTTCGGCCAATCCGGCACGAGGGCGCGAACCTGCATCCTTCTGAACTCGAGGATTCTTCCAGTCATGCGCAATCGCTTCCAGTACCCGTCCTTCGCGGCCGCGACCGCCGCGACGATCCTTTCCCTCGTTCCCGCCGCCTGCGAGGACACCGTGGCGCCGCCCGACGATGTCTTCGAGGAAGGCACGATCACGGTCGACGCCTCTTCGCACCGCGCCCCCGCCTACCTGAGCCTGGCCGACGGGGGAACGGTCGTGACTTCCCCCGACGCTGCCTCGACGGCTTGGCACATGAGCTTCCAGCGCTTCGCCGTGCGCCTCAACGGCGGCGTCAGCGGAGCGGGGTCGGTGGCCGGCGCCAACCTGCGCAACAACGCCGCGCTGACCCAGGAGCAGGTGGCGGCTCTGGACGCGGCCGACGGCGAGAGCGCGTTCCAGGCCGTCACGGCGGACGACATCGCCGGCGCGACCTTCGTCGAGGACGACGTGGTGCCCGACCCCGGCGCCAGCTGGTTCCGGTTCGACGGGCGGGCGGGCACCGTCGTGGCGAACCCCGGCGCGGCGTGGAAGGTGCAAGAGGGCTCGGGCCGGGGTCACGCCGTCTTCCGGGTGAGCGAGCTGACGATGCAGGGGCAGCGGCCCGTCGGCCTTGTCGTGGAGTATCGGCGGCAGGACCCGGGCGGCGCTTTGGGCGAGGCCGAAACCGTGGCGCTGGACCTGACGCGGGGGCCGGCTTACGTCGCTCTCGCGAACGGCCGGGCGCTCGGAGCCGGCGAGGTGCAGGGCCAGAACGCCTGCGCGTGGGACCTTGGAGCGACGCCCGCCCTGGAGATCGAGGTGAACGCCGATTGCGACGGCGGAACGTTCCCCCTGGCCGCCGACGACGACTTCGCGGCCCTGACCACCGCCGCCGACGCGCCCAAGTACGGAGGCTTCCTGTCGGCCGTCGGCGGGGCGTTCCCCGCGGCCGTGAGCGACGCCAGCGGAACCTTCTGGTACAACATCGAGGGCGGCAATCGGATGTGGCCGACCTACAACGTCTTCCTGGTGCGGGACGGCCAGCAGGTCTACAAGGTCCAAATCACCAGCTACTACTCCGCCGACGGCGCGTCGGGCTTCCCCACCGTGAGGTTCCTGCGGCTCCGGTGAAGGCCGGACGCTGGGTCGGGGCCGGGATCGGGGTTGCAGCTTGGGCGGTCGTTGCCGTCGCGCCGGTCCACGGCCTCGAGCAGCGGCGCGGGATGGCGGCGGAAGTCCGCGGACAGGTGACGGACGCGGAGACGGGCGCGCCCGTTGTCGGCGGCCTGGTGGCGTGGACGGCGGACGGCGGGGCGCGCTCGGTCGAAGTGCTCGCGGGCGAAGGCGGCTGGTTCGAGTCGGAGACGCCGTGGGGACCCGGCGGCGCCGTGGAGGTGTCGGCCCTGGGCTACCGAACCCGGACCGTGCCCTGGGACGACGCGGCGCTGGCGGGGTGGCAGATCGCCCTTGTTCGCGACCCCCTGGCGCTGGAAGAGGTCGTCGTCACCGCCGATGGACGCCCCCGGCGTCGGTCCGAAGTCGCCCTCCATGTGGCTAGCGTCGGTCCCGCCGAGATACGCGCCGCCGGGGCCGCTTCCGCCGACCGCCTTCTGGCGCGGATGCCGGGCGTGCAAGTCGGCAGGGGGGTTCCCACGGGCTCCCGCATCTCGATCCGGGGGATCGGCGGGCCGCGGGTGCTGGTGCTGCTGGACGGACAGCCGGCCGGAGGTGCGCTGATCGAGAACCAGGACTTGAGCCGCGCGTCGATGACCGGCGTGGACCGGATCGAAGTGGTGAAGGGTCCCCTGTCGTCGCTTTACGGCTCCGACGCCGTGGGAGGCGTGGTGAACATCGTGACCCGCACGCCGGCGCCGGGCTTTCGGGTGGAGGCACGGGCGTCGTCGGGAGGCGCGGGCCGGCGCGGGGCGGAAGCGAGCGCGAGCGGGGGCGGGCGGTTGAGTTCCGGCAGCAGCTTGGTCTACCGGGTCAGCGGGAGCTGGAGGCAAGAGGACCGGGTGCCGGGGGTCGCGGACCGGGAGACGGCCTTCGCCCGAGTGTGGGACCTTCGGTCGAGCCTGCGGTTCGCGACCCGAAGGTGGGTGGTGCGCGGCGACGCGAGCTTCCTCCGCGAACGGCAGCGCTGGCCTGTGGGCGGCGGCTTCTCCGGCTTCAACGACAACGCCGGTGTGTCCGGCTGGGTCGAGGCCCGACGTCAAGCGGGACGGGGAGAGTGGATCGGACGCATCTTCGCTCACGACTACGACCACCTGTACCGGAGCGCCCGAGGAAGCGCGCCGATCGAGGGAAGCGGCGCCCCCGAGCAGCAGGAGCGCTTGGCCAAGGCGACCGCGGCCTACTCGGCAACGTGGGGCCGTCACCGCTTCGACGTGGGCGTGGAGGGCGCGCTTCGGGGGATCCGCTCGCCCGAGAAGCTGCTGGAGGACCGCGCGGAGGACCGGCAAGTGGAGCTGTACGTACAGGACGCCTGGCGGCTGGGGGGCCTGGGCGCCTCGGGGGGCTCGGACGGCTCAAGGGGCTCGGGCGGCCTGGGCGACTCGGCCGTGCCCGGCAACCACGCACCCGGCGCGGCCACGGTGCTGACGGCGGGTGCGCGGATTACCCGGAACAGCCGCTGGGGGTCCACCGTATCCCCCTCCCTGGGGGCCGTCTTCGCGATTGGGGATCGGGTCCGTGTGCGGGGCGCCGTGGCTCGCGGCTTCCGGGCGCCGTCGTTCAAGGAGCTTGCTTGGAACTTCGTGAACCTGGGCGGCGGCTACGTGCTTCAGGGCTTCGCCGACCTGGAACCCGAGCGCTCGTGGAACGCCTCGGGGGGCGTGGAGTGGCGCCCGCGCACCGGCGTTCGCGCCGGCGTCGAACTATTCGCCAACCGGGTCCGCAATCTGATCGAGTCCGGGTTCGTGGGATACGCACCCAGCGGGCTGGCGATCTACTCGCCCCGCAACGTGGCGGACGCCGTCACCCGAGGCTTCGAGCTCGACCTGCGGGCCGTTCACGAAGGTGGTGGCGAGATCGTCGCCGCCTACGCCTTCCTGGACGCCCGCTCCCTTCGACCCGACCTCCCACTGGACCGACAGGCCAAGCACTCGGCCCGCGCTCGCGCCAGCTGGACCGCCGGGCGGCTCCGTCTGGACGCCACGGGCCACGTCACCGGTCAAGCCCCGATCGTCGGCGTCGGCCCGGACGGCGCGCCCGCCCGCGTAGGCACCCAAGGTCGGTTCGCGGCCCTGGACCTGAGCGCGGCCCTGGAGATCGGCGACGGGCGCTTCTCCCTGATCGCCGGAGTGGGCAACGTCTTCAACGCCCAACCCGACGGCTGGCAGGGCTTCGTCGAACGCCGCTTCCGAGTGTCCGGCCAAGTCGCACAATCGTTCGGGCGCTCGGCAGAACGGGCCCGCAAGCCGTAGACCGAGCTGGTCAGTCGCGAGACCGCTTGCTTAGAAAATAACCGAGTCCAATCGAAGCACCTCTACCGCAAGTCACGTCTCGGCTTTCCTTATCCATCTCCGAGGGTGCCTCTGGCCCGTGCAGAGTGTCCAGGAGGCGACTGCGTCATGAACGCTTCTGGCACCGGCGTTTCCATGAACAGGTCCATTGCAAAGCTCATGGACACCGTGAAGACCCGAAACACGTAGCCTCCGATTGCGTTGGCGTAACAAGCGGGAAGAGGAAAGCCAAACCAACTACGGCTGGGCTTCCCGCCATGGGCCTCCTGGCAACAGCGCTCCTCGCCAAGCTACCTTCGGGGTCCGTCTCCGGCCACCCTCAACCCGCGTCAACGATGGCCCACCTTGCCAGCAACACACCGCGCGGAACAAGGGGGAGCGCCACCACCGGGTCGCTGCCGCGGGCCGACTTGTCGCTCTCGTTGCCGACTTCGCTTGCGCTGCCGATGTCGTTCGGGATCGCGCTGGCCGTTTGGTTCGCGCCCCAAGGCGCTTGGGCGCAATACAGCGTTGCCGCTACGACGCCCTGTGTCGAGGGAAGGCCCTGCGGCGGTCCCCCGGACCCCGGACCGCTGATGCTGGAACTGCCGGTCGGCGCCAGGGCCGTCGCTCTCGGCGGCGCCTTCTGGACGGCGGGCGACGAGGCCGGGGCGATCTTCCACCACCCGTCGCTCATGTCCAGCGGCGGCTTCGGCATGAGCTGGCAGCACTTCCACGATCCGTCGGCGCTGGCGGACGGGGTGGGCTTCCTCGCGATGAGCGGGAGCGCGGGGTGGATGGGCGGCGTCGCCGGCGTTGGGCTGGCGTTCTTGGAGTACGACACTAACGGCGAGGAGCCCTGGGCTTGGCCCCGGAACGCAATCGACCTCGGCGGGACCGGACAAGAGGCCGCGTCCGGGTACGTGGCCGCCGGGGCGTTCTCCCGCGAGATCGGCGGCTTCACGCTGGGCGGCGCGGTGAAGGCCGTCGGTCTGCGGGTCGGGACGCGGAGAGGCGTCACGGGGGCGGTCGATGCGGGCGCGAGCACCGAAGTGGGGCCGGCCACCGTGGCGCTGACGGTGCAGAACCTGGGGCCGGAGCTGCGGATGGAGCTGGAAGGCCCGACGGTGCCGCTGGCCCGGCGAGTGACCTTGGGCGCCGGGACCGAACGAACGCCTGTCGGGCCTCTGGACGTGGGAGGTGCCGCGCGATTGGTCCGCAACGGGCGCGGCGAGCTCTTGGCCGGAGCCGGCGTGGAGGTGGCGTGGTGGCCGCTGCTGCGCCGCGTGTTCATCGCTCGGGCCGGCGTTCTGCGGATGCCCGACGATCGGAACGGCAGCTTCTACGAACTCACCTTCGGCGGAGGCTTCGCCGGCGACCGCATCCGCCTCGACTATGCGTATCAGCGTCACGGACGCCGCGAGAGTCGCTACCCGCCCCTGTCGGTCTCGCACACGTTCGGACTCTCGTTCCGGTAGAAGGGGCTGCGCCCCTCCGGTCCGTCACAGCCGCAAAGTTGGGCCGATCCAGCTATCCAAACGCCCAATTTCCGGGTGCATCTTGCTTCCGGCCCCGGCCATTCCCCCGGGCCCGGAGCGCTCCCCAAGGGCCTCCGCCAACCCGCGAACCCCGCGTCCAAGGAGGACCCCGTTGCCCAATCCCACGTCCGCCAAGCCCGACTTCCCCCGCCGCAAGCACGACGAGGTCTACAAGTTCTTCTTCTCCCAGGCCCCCACCGTCGCAGAACTCCTCGAAGATTACATCGCTCCCGACTGGGCCGACCAACTCGACCTCGACTCGCTGCGCAAGTTCACGCCGGAGCACGTCAGCTCCCGGCTCGAACGCCGACAGGCCGACATGATCTGGCGCGTCGACTTCCGACACCGCCCCGGATTCATGATCCTGCTCCTCGAATTCCAGTCCCGAGTCGACCCATCCATGGCCGCCCGCGTCCTCCGCTACGTGACCGACGCCTACGAGAACCTAATCCGCGAGACGCCGTCCGGCGCTGACCACCGGCTGCCCCCCGTCGTCGTCTGCGTCGTCCACAACGGCCCCGGTCCTTGGGACGCCCGCCTCGACATCGCCGACCTGATCTCGCCCACGCTGCCCCAGCTCCGCGACCTCTCGGTCCGGCTGCCCTACCAAGTGCTTGACATGCGCGCGGCACCCGGGCGAAGCTTGCGGAAGCGGCGCATCCTGACTTGGTTGAGGAAGCTCGAGCGGGACGGCGGCACGGCGAAGGTCCGGGCCGTGCTGGACGAGGTGCTGGAGGTGTACCCGGGTCCCGAGCACGCAGGGATCGCGGAGGCGTTCGCGCTGTGGGCGTTGGGCGCGGCTCGGAAGTGGGGACGTTCGGAAGAAGAACTGTCGAAGATCACCAACTTGACGGAGGCGAGGGACATGTACACGCAGATCGAAGAAGAGATGGCAAGGCTGCGGGACGAGGGCCGCCGGGAGGGATCCAGGACCGTCTTGGAGCGCCAGGTGGCCAAAAAGTTCGGCGCGGACGCAGCCGTGCAGTTGTCGGGCGTGATCGGCGACTTGGACGGAGGCGACCAGCTGGACGCGGCGGCGGACGCCGTCATCGAGTGCGACACGGTCACGGAGCTGATCGCCCGACTCGCGAACTAGCGAGTCGCGGTGCGTCGAGGCGGCGGCAGCAGGTTCCCGTCACCTCGCGGTGCCCAGGGCCGGCAAGTCACGAAACAAGGCGGCGTCACGAGATCACGCCCAGCCCCAGCGCTTGGACGCGGCGGTTGAACTCAGCCAAGTCGTCGTCCAGAAGCGCCTCCAGCTCGTCCCGGATGCGTAGGAGGCGCTCCCGCAGCACCGCGTGGACTTCGTCCTGCTGGTCCGTGGGCGGGAAGTCGCCGACCGACACCGTGGCAAACAGGTAGCCCAGTCGCTCGATCACGCGGGTCGGGTAGCGGATGCCGTCCTGGCCCGTCCCGGTCGCCCGCATCTGGAAGAGCCCCTGCTCCGCCGCGATCAGCCGTTCGTCCAGCGAGTCGGCGGCGGCGGCCAGCGCCTTCGAGGCGTCGTCGTCCCGGTCTTCCAGCACCGCCTTCGCGTCCCGGAGCTGGCGTCGCACCCACTCAACCCGGTTGACCAGTTCGGCAGCGGTCTCGTAGTCGGCGCGGACCGCTTCCAGCATCGCCTGCTGGGCCCGGATGTCGGTCAGCCCGCCTTCGGAGTGCGGGTCCTTGCGGACTTCCAGGGTCTGGACAAGGGTCCCGCGCACCGGCGGATCGTCGCCCGCAGGCTCGTCCTCGGAGTCGCCCGCGCCCGCCTCCATGCCCGCGCCCTCTTCCGCATCCGCGCCCTCTTCCGCATCCGCGCCGTCCGCGTCCGCACCGCCGATCTTGAGCGCGACCGTGTACTGCCCCGGCGGCTGCAGGATCACCGCCGCGCCCTGGCCGGGCCCTCCCAGCACGCCCGGCAGAGGCCGCCAGCGCTCGGGGCCAAGGTCTATGTCGTCCGCGTACAGGGGCTTGGTGCGCAGCTTGATCTCGGTGGCGGGCTCGCCGTTCAGGTTCCACCACACGCGGTTCACGCCGGCTTGACCGGTGCCCTCCAGCGTCCGCACCACGTCCCCTTCGGCGTTGGCGATCTCGATCGTCACGCTGTCGTCCGTCTCCTGCGCGAGCCAATAGTTGATCGAGGCGCCGTAGGGCGGGTTGTCGCCGTCGGACTGGTCGTCGAACATGGCGAAGGGCTCCGACACCGGGCGGAAGCGGTACGCGGGCCGGGGGGCGAAAAGGTGCGCGGGCGCGTCGGCGACCTCCGCCGTCAACTGCTGGAGGGGCGTCACGTCGTCCAGAATCCAGAAGCCGCGGCCGTACGTGCCGATCACCAGGTCGTTGAAGTGCTCCTGGACGACCAGCCCGTACATGGGCGCACGGGGCATGTTGGTGTGCAGCGACTGCCAGCGGTCGCCGTCGTCGAACGACACGTAGAGCGACGCCTCGGTGCCCAGGTAGAGCAGCCCGGGACGCACCGGGTCCTCGTGGATGCTTCGCGTGTAGCTGAGCACGCCGTCGTCGATGCCGTCCGTGATCATGGTCCAGCTCTCGCCGTAGTCGTCGGTGCGGTAGGCGCGGGCCTCGAAGCCGCCCACCTGATGATGCTCGACCACCATGTACGCCTTGCCGGGCGCGAACCGGGAGGCGTCGATCCCCCGCACCACGCCGTCGGGCGGCAGGTCGGGGATGTTCTCGGTGACGTTGGTCCAGGTGGCGCCGCCGTCCCGGCTCACGTGCATGAGGCCGTCGTTGGTGCCGGCCCAGAAGACGCCGCGCTCCACGGGCGACTCGTCGAAGGCGTAGATCACGCAGCAGTACTCGACGCCGATGTTGTCGGGCGTGAGGCCGCCGCTGATCCCCATCCGCTCCCGGTTGTTCGTGGTAAGGTCCGGGCTGATTTCCTCCCAGCTTTGGCCGCCGTTGGTGGTGCGGTGAACGTGCTGACTGGTCACGTAGACGGTGTTGTTGTCGTGGGGGGAAATCAGCAGCGGGAACGTCCACTGAAAGCGGTAGCGCAGGCTGTCGGCGGGCTGGCCGATCGTGGACTCGGGCCACACCTCGACTTCGCGATACTGGCGCGTCCGAGCGTCCCAGCGGGACACGATGCCGCCCCCGCCGCCGGCCCCCGACGCGCTCGACCACACGATGTTGTGGTCCGTCGGATCCGGCGTGGCGAACCCCGACTCGCCGCCGCCCACCGTCTGCCACATGCCCCGGGGGATGCCGCCCAGGAAGAGGCCGCCCGTGCGGCTGTTGCTCGGCCCGCGAGTTGAAGGGCCGTCCTGGCGGTTGCCCATGACGTTGTAAGGCACCGCATTGTCCACGGTCACGTGGTACATCTGCGCGATCGGCAGCTGCTGGCGGTACCAGGTCTTGCCCCGGTTGCGCGAGATCGCGACGCCGCCGTCGCCGGCCACGATCTGCCGGTCGCCGTCCTGCGGGTCGACCCACATGTCGTGGTGGTCCCATACCGGTCCTTGCAGGAACGGCGCCGCCGTGGACGTGACGCCGCCGTCAAGCGTGGTGCTGTACGCCGCCGCCAGGAAGTAGGCCTCGTCGGCATCGTCGGGGTTGGCCTCGCAGCGCGTGTAGTAGGCGGTGCGGCCGGCCAAGTCGCGGTCGTAGCTGGTCAGCGCCCACTGGCGGCCTCCGTCGTCGGAGCGCCACAGCTCGCCCCCGTCGGTGTCGCCGCCTTCCCAGGGCACGGCGTCGCCCGTCTCGATCAGGGCGTAGATGCGGTCGGGGTCGTCGGCGCTCATGCACAGCGCGATCTTGCCGATCTCGCGGGTGGGCAGGCCGTTCCCCTCCAGCCGCGTCCAGGTGGTGCCGCCGTCGCGGGAAACGTGGATCGCGCTGCCGGGGCCGCCCGAGGTGCGCGTCCAGGTGCGGATCGCGATCTGCCAACTCCCCGCGAAAAGGGTGCGCGGGTTGGACGGGTCCATCACCAGGTCGCTGGCGCCGGTCTCCTCGTCCACGAAAAGGACGTGCTCCCAGGTGGCGCCGCCGTCCAGCGTGCGGTAGACGCCCCGCTCGGGCTGGGGCGCGTAGCCGTGCCCGATCGCCGCCGCGTACACGATGTCGGGGTTGGTCGGGTGCACGATGATCCGGCTGATCCGCCCCGTGCCCTCCAGTCCCATGTGCGTCCAGGTCCGCCCGGCGTCCAGCGACTTCCACACCCCGTTCCCGATCGAGACGTTGGAGCGGATGAACGGCTCGCCGGTGCCCGCCCACACGATGTTCGCGTCCGACGGCGCCACCTCCACCTCGCCGATCGCGTGCACCGGCTGGTCGTCGAAGACGGGCCGCCAGTTGACGCCCCCGTCCTCCGTCTTCCACAGCCCGCCCGAAGCCGCGCCCGCATAGTAGGTCAGCGGATCGCCCGCGACGCCCGCCACCGAGGTCACCCGGTTCCCCACCGGCCCGATGTGGCGGAACTTCATCGCCTGGAGCGCGGAGGTGGGAACTTCCTGGGCGACCACAGGCTGAGCCGGCGACAAAGGAAGCAGGGCGGCGACAAGGATGAAGCCGAAGGCGAAGGGACGAATGCGCATGATCGAGGACTCCTCCTGGGTTGTGGCGAGCGGCTCCTGGACGGCGGCGCGCGACAAGCTCGTAAGCTACGTCTTCGATGTCGGGTGCGTCCAATGGGGGCGCGGCGACGCGAGCCGCGCGCCTACCCGTTCAGCACGGACTTCCTGGCACCCGGATAAGCGGCCAGCACCACCTTCCGATCGCTGTACCAGAGACTCCCGAGATGATATCATGGTCGTGGTCCGAGCCGCGTATTCGACGGGGTCCAACGGCTACGGGTCGAGCACATAGCGTGGTGCCGGCGTCGCCAGCAATAGAACGACTTGCGCGTCTCCCGCGAAGTCGCCGAAGGGGGTCGGAGTCAGGTCGTGCACCGAGGTGAACTCGGTCAGCACCTTGCCGGTGGCGATCTCGATCTCCAGGGCCCTTGACTCGTAATGGAAGGTGGCGATCAGCCTTTGCCGGTCCGGGGAGATCGACAGGAGGCCGTGCCACCGCGTAAAGAAGTTGTTTCCGAACGGGGGTCGTCCGGCGTCGAGGGCGACGGGGAAGACGGTCGTCTCGCTGCCGTCGGCCAAGTCAATCGTCAGCACTCGCGAAGGTCCGTCTCGGTCTGCTTCGACGCCCCAGTTGTCGAAGACGAGAAACCGGGAGTCGCTCAAGTGCTTGACGGAATGCTGCCCGGCGAAGGTTCCCCGCACCAGCGTCTTGACGTCGAAGCCGTCCCGGTCGAGCACGGCGAAAGCGTTCAAGTTCCGCAGCGACACCACGAGGTCGCCCGGACCGATGCCCGACGGTCCCGTCGCGTCGGGCCCCAGTTCGTGCACCGAGTTCACGTGGAGCGGGTGACATGGGGCGCCAGCGTGCCGCAGCAAGAACCGATAGCGGGAAGCAGCCAGCTTCTCCCAGATCGAGACCTCTTCGAGAAGCTCGCCGTCGGGTCCGATCTTGCGCACAGTATCGACGTAGGGCTTCGCGCAAGGCAGCTCGAAGCCGAGGTTCTGCTTGGGGGCTTGGTAATGCACGCGGAGCGGGCCTTGACCGATGCGCAAGCCGGGAACCCAGGCCACGTCGTCGGCCGCGAGATGGGGTTCGTGATGACTGTAGTCTCTTCGATACCAGGCCGCCGTGCCGTCGGGTCGAATCCGCGCGACGCCCCCGGCGAAGGGGAAGGCGCCATTGTAGTGGAAGACCGCGAGCAGGTCGCCGTTGGGATACGTGTCCACGGCGAACACGTAGGCGTCGTCGACCAGCTTGATGTCGAACAGGGACTCGTAAGGCAGGTCCACGATCGTCGCTTGCTCGATCTCGCTCGGGCGATAGGGATAGGCGCGAGCGACTTGGCCTTGGCCGACGTACTCGACGGCCACGCATCCGGGATGCCCCGGACACAGCTCGGCAAACCGTCCGACGCCTCCCGGCCACACGATGCGATCCGTCAGTCCGCTCTGGTTGTGAAACACGATGCGCGCAGCCTCCACTTCGCCGGGAGACAAGTCTACGGGCGCGGATTCCGGCAGACCCAGCGACTGTCTGTACCACTTGTCACGGATAGCATCGGCAGTTCTCCAGGCCGACTGGAACAGTTCGTAGGGGAATGCCTTCGTTAGCCCGACCTGCACGCCGCCCAAGAACACGACCACGGCCAGCGCCGCCCCGAACAAGACCACAGGAGTGCGGCGGCGGCGCAACCACTTGGGGGGGGGCATCATCCCGCCTTATTCACGAAGTTTGTTGTGAGGGGAGTGGCTTGCGGCGGCGAGGCCATTAGGTTCAAGGTTCGCGGCCGAGAGCCGGCGGCCTGCCGCACGCAACGCCAAGGTGAAGATAATGGGTGCTCCGTTTCGGTACAACAAGTCGGTGCGGGTCGAGGTGCGGCCCGACAAGACACCTGTTGCGCGTAGAAGGGTTCTTGGAATCCCCTGTCGCTGAACCGCAGAAGCAAGCGTCCGTCCGGGCTTCGATCGGTGTCGATGTCTATTGAGAACGTCCTTGAACCGCGTCGGATGTTGGCGCTCCATGAACTGAACCACATTGCCCAGAATTGTCGCCGTGGATGCTCAGATGCCTTTGCGGCCCGGCCAACGGCAAGCTGCGGGCGGCGTCCGCAGGCGCTCGCTCGAGACATAGGGGCGGCCGAACCGGTCGCTGTCGATGGCGAGCTCGTAGGTGATGGGACGAGCCCGTTCGCGGTCGCCACGCGCTCGCGTCTCGCACCCAGGCAAGGACCGGCACGACCGGAGGTTCAATACTTGGTACGGGCTACCTCGGCCACCCACTCCTCGAGGCGGTCGCGACGAACGCCGGACACGCTGCCGTCGTCCTCGACGCCCAGCAGCACCGTGCCCCCCGCAAGGTTTCAGAAACGCGACGGGATTGCCGCATGCGTCGACGCCGCGCCAAGGCTTGCGCGATGGCATCGCGCGCCGTAGCCTGCCGATCATGCCCAGCGACCACACCCGCGTCCACGCCGACCGCGCCCGCGTCCACGCAATGATCGAATCGGTCCTGGCCGACTCGCGGGCCACAGCCGCGCTTGGGCTGGTCCTGGAGGAGATCGCGGACCCCGAGGGCGACGTTGCAGTGACGCTCAAGATGCAGTTGAAGGCCGAACTCACGCGGGGCGACGGGACGGTCTTCCACGGGGGGCCGCTGGCGTCGCTGGTCGACGTGGCCGGCGACATGGCGGTGGCGGTCCGAGCGGGGGGCGGCGTGCCCACGATCTCCTTGCAGGTGGACTACCTGCGCCCGGCCACGGGTCCGTTCGTGCGGGCCGTGGGCCGGTTGCGGCGCTTCGGGCGCACGATTTCCGTGGCCGACGTGGAGGTTCGCGGCCACGACGGGCGGCTCTGCGCCTTGGGCCGCGGCATCTACTCGTCCAGACCGGGCTGAGCCATGGCCGAACAACCTTCGATGCGCGCCGCTCTCTACGACCGCCACGGCGGCGTGGACGAGCTCTACGTGGGCACGATGCCGCGTCCCGAACCCGCGCCAGGCGAGGCGCTGCTGCGCGTGCGGGCCGTGGCGCTGAACGGCTTCGACCCCATGATGCTGCGCGGGACCACGCGCATCCGCGTGCCGTTCCCGATGATCCCGTGCGGGGACGCGGCGGGCGAAGTGGCGGCGTTCGGCGCGGGCACGGACCCCGGGGCGTGGCGCGTCGGCGACCGGGCCGTCCTGGACCCCGTCCTGGCCGACCGGGGCATGATGGGCGAGAAGGTGCGGGGCGTGGCCGCCGAGTACGTGGCGGTTCCGGTGGAGAACTTGGTGCCGGCGCCGGCGGGCGTCTCCTTCGAGGCGGCGGCGGCCGTCCCGGTGGCCTATGGCACCGCCCAGCGGGTCGTCGAGGAACGGACCAAGGTTCGGGAGGGAGAGACCGTGCTGGTGCTGGGCGCCACGGGGGGCGTCGGCGTCTGTTGCGTGCAGCTGTGCAAGCAAGCGGGCGCCAAAGTGCTGGCCACGGGGCGCGGCCAGTGGAAACGCGACAAGCTCGCGGCGCTGGGCGTCGATCACGTGCTGCCGTCGCGCACCGACGATTGGGTGAAGGCGGTGAAGGAGATCGCGGGCCGCCCCCGCTACCTGGACCGGGGCGCCGGCGGCGTGGACGTCGTGATCAACTACATCGGAGGCGACACCTGGGCGGCCAGCTTGAAGGTGCTGCGCTTCCAGGGCCGGATGGTGACCTGCGGCGCCACCGCCGGGTACGATCCGCCCACCGACATCCGCTACATCTGGAGCTTCGAGCAGACGATCCTGGGCTCGGACGGTTGGAGCCGCCCGGGGCTGGCGCGACTGCTGGAGATGGTGGCCGCCGGCCGGCTGGACCCCGCTGTCCACGCCGTTCGTCCGCTTGAGCGGATAGGCGAAGCCGTCGCCGAACTCGAGGAACGAAAGGTGTTCGGAAAATCGATCCTGACCGTTTGACCTATCCCATCGCCCGCCGCATTCCGCGCCGGGACCTGGACGCGGAGGCGGCCCACCTGGAATCGCTGGCGTCCGCGCCCCTCCATAGACGGATAGGCGGGTACGCGCGGCTGGCCGGACCCGGCGTCATGACCGCGGCCTTGACCCTGGGCGCCGGCACCATGACGACCGCCATGGTGGCAGGCGCCAAGTACGGATACCGGACGCTGTGGCTGGTCTGGCTGTCGGCCGGGCTGGGCCTCTTCCTGATGGCCGCGAGCGCGCGCTTCACCTGCCGGGGCGGCTTCCGCCTGATCCAAGTGCAGAACCGCCGGCACGGCTGGCTCGTGGGGTCGCTGGCCACCGGACTGGTGGGCACCGTGGCCGTGGCGGTCGTCTTCAACCTGGGTCAAGTCGCCCTGGGCACTCACCTGATCGAGTCCCTGGCGCCGTTCGCCGGCGTGTCGTTCCCCGCCAAGTGGAACTGGATCGTCTACGGCTTGGTCACGAGCTGGCTGGCGCTGAGCTACGGCCGGAAAGGGGGCAGAGGCACGCGGTTCGTCGAGGGCGCGATGAAGGCGGCGATCGGGATCATGGTGCTCGCGTTCGGGGCCGTGCTCCTGATCGTGGGCGTGGACTGGGGCGCGGCGGCGCGCGGCTTCGTCGTGCCTTGGCTGCCTGGCGGCGGCGAGGGGCTGGACTTGTTCATCGCCACGACGGCCGCCGCCGTGGTGGTCATGGACTGGGTGCTGTTCAACTACGCCGGACTTGTGCGCGGGTGGGGCAGAAAGCACGAATCCCTGGCGCGTTTCGACTTGGTGGCGGGGCTGTTCGTTCCCTTCGTCGTGGTGAACTTCCTGGTCGTGTCCGTGTTCGCCGCGACCGACTTCGGGGGCGACGTGCCCGGAACGGCCAAGGCACTGGCGGCGGCGTTGGCGCCCCTGCTCGGTCCGACCTGGTCCGAGGTCCTGTTCTACGTGGGATTCCTGGCGGTTCCCGTCACCTCCACGGTGGTGATGAGCGTGGCCGGGGCCATGGCCCTGCACGAGGCGTTCGGGTGGGAGCCGGACACGTCGTCGTGGCGATGGCGAGCTTGCATCTTGCTGCCGCAGCTGGCGCTGGTGGGCGCCTTCAACGTGGACCCGGTGTGGTTCGTGATCGCGGTGGCGGCGGGCATGTCGATGGCCAACACGGTCGTGGGCTGGTCGATGTACTTGCTGCTCAACGACCGCAAGGTGCTCGGCCGCGACCGAACCGGCTCCTACGTGTGGAACTTGGGCATCCTGCTGCAAGTCACGCTGCTGAACGCCGTGGCGATCACCTGGGTGTTCAACAGGCTCGGATGGTGGGCGTCGTGAACGCGGACATGGGCGTCCCGAGCCCGCCGGATCGTCGCGAGCCCGCCGGACGGCGGCCGGAGGGCCGGGCGATGAGGCTGCGCGTCTGGGGGCTGGCCGTGAACTTCCTGGCCAACGTGGCGGCCCTGTGGGGCATCTCGTCGATCGTCCGCACGGGCAGCGGCTGGCCCTGGGCGGTCGGCGGCGGCGCGGTCACGCTGCTCTGCGTGCTGGCGCTGGCGATTCCCGACAAGCGCGAGCCCGGGGACGAGGACCAGGCTTGACGCCGGCTGCGGCAACGCGCTCGGACCCCCGCCGCGACGACAACCTGGGCTATTGGTGCCGGCGCGCCTGCCAGCGCTTCGCCGATCGCGTCGCGCTGATCGACCTGTCGCGCCCGACGCCGCGTCGAATCGCCTACCGAGAGCTCGACGAACGCATGGACCGCGTGGCCTCGCTCCTCGAGTCCGCAGGAGTGAAGGCGGGCGAGCGCGTGGCGCTGGGCGTGGGCAACCGCTTCGAGTTCGTCGAGATCATGTTCGGGATCATGCGCCGGGGCGCGGTGGCGGTGCCCCTGAACTACAAGCTGAGCGCCGATTCGCTGCGCCACGTCGTGTCCGATTCGGGGTGCCGGGCGGCGTTCGTGGAGCCGGCGGCCGCCGCAAGGGCCGCGCAAGTGGTGGAAGACGCGGGCATCGGGATCCGCTGGCGCGTCGGCGGATCGGAGTCGGAACCAACCGGTGCAGACGCCGCCGGTCACGGGCGCCCCCTGGAAGGCGCAACGAACTGGCGGAACTACGAAGCCGAACTCTCGCGCGCCTCCACCGGCTTCGAGCCCCCTTCCCTGCCCCCGGCCGCCGTCGCCTTCCTTCCCTACACGTCGGGCTCCACCGGCAAGCCCAAGGGGGTCGTCCTGCCGCACGAGGGACAGCTCTGGTGGATCCGCTGCCTGGAGAGGCACTGGCCGGCGGACCCGTCGGAACGCGCGCTGGTCGCCGTCCCCCTCTATCACAAGAACGCCATGGCGGGCGCGGTCAAGCCGCTGCTGCAGGCGGGCGGTTCAGCGGTGATCCTGCCCGGCTTCGCGCCCGAGCCGTTCCTGCGCGCCCTGAGCAAGTACCGTTGCACAAGGGTCAGCGCGGTCCCCGCCGTCTTTGCCATGGTGCTGCGCCGCAGGGACCTGATCGAACGGCTGGACTTCTCCGCGCTCCGCACCACGACGCTGGGATCGGCCCCGGTGCAACCCGAACTTGTGCACGCCGTGTCCGGCGCGTTCGGCGTGGAGGTGGGCGAGAGCTACGGCCTCACCGAAGGGGGGCCGGTCATGCTGGGGCCGCCGCCGGACGGAGCGCCCGTCCCCGTGGGCAGCTGCGGCGCCGCCTGGCCCGAAGGCGAAGTGAAGCTGGTGCAGGACGGCGCGGAGCACCCCAGCGACGGCGAGCTGTGGGTGCGCAACCCGGGCGTGGCCGCCGAGTACCGCAACCTCCCCGAGTTGACCGCGACGCGCATCAAGGGCGGCTGGCTGGCCACCGGCGACCTGTTCCACCGCGACCAAGACGGCTTCTTCTACTTCCGCGGTCGCGCCGACGACATGTTCAACTCGGGCGGCGAGAACATCTATCCCAAGGAAGTGGAGGACCTGCTGCTGTCGCACCCCGACGTGCTGGACGCGGTGGTGGTCCCGCTGCCCCACCCGGTGAAGGGCCATGTGCCCGCCGCGGTGGTCGTCGTGGCGCCGGACTCCAAGGCGACGCCGGAAGCGTTGCGCGACCACGCGCTGGCGCACGGACCCACCTACGCCCACCCGCGCCGCGTGGCGATCGTGGACGCCGTACCGTTGACGGGCGCCGGCAAGCCGGACCGGAGTCGGGCAGCCGACATCATCGAGGCCGGCGGGCGGTAGGGAACGCCGGAAAACCGGCGCCCGCGCGCGGGGTCTTTACCAGCCTCGGCCCGTGACGGCGCCCCCCGCGCGCGGGGTTCTAGTCGGTCATCCGTGCGCTTCGACGTGGATGTGCACAGCCGTGGTGGTGAAGTCCGAGTGCCCCGAGCCGACGGCGCCGTGCATAAGCATGAACACGACGTCGGTCTCGCCCTCGACCTTGCCGTCGAAGTGGCCCGTGAAGCTGCCTGGGGCGGGCTCGTGGTGGAACTCCGCGATGCTCGTGTCCTCCACGTCGACCTCCAGGTAGAGGTCGTCGTCGATCGGGATCGGGTCGCCGTCGTGATCCACGAACCGGACTTCGACCATGCCGCTCTCCTCGCCGGCCTCGATCTCCAGCTCGCCGGTCCAGGACTGGGCGTCGCCGTCGTAGGTGGCGACCACGGCGCCGTCCACGAGCACCTGGACTCCTTCGGGCTCGGCGTGCTCGTCCTCGTCGGGCGCCACCGGGTCGTCGCTGCACGCGGCGGCGAAGGCGGCGAAGGCAACGACGGCCAGGGTTGCGAGGCGGTTCTTGCGATGCTTCTTCATGCTTGGTCTCCTTGGTGGTACGTGGTGGTGGTACGTGAGGGTTAGAAGATCACGCGGTACGCGATCGACAGGTTCCTCCCGGCCTCGGGCATGATCTCCTTGACCCGGGAGAGATGGTTCCGATACGTCTGGTTGGTGGCGTTGCGCAGGTTGGCCGTGATCACGGTCAAGCGCCCCCCCACTGCGAAGCGCGCGCCGGCGGCGGCGTGGAGAACGACATGCCCGTCGGTGGGCAGCTCGAACTCGTCGACCCTGTCTTGCTCGGCGGCGATCTCGGCTTCGGCGCGAACGAACCAGGCCGGGTGCTCGTGCTCCACCGCGATCCGCCCTTGCATCGGCGGGATCAGCGGCAGCGGCGTTCTCGTGTCCTCCAGTTCGCCCCGCACATAGGACGCGGCCCCCTGGAAGCCCCAGCCCCGGCCCAGGTCGCCGTCCACCGCGGCCTCGAATCCGGCCAGCACTGCGTCGTTGCCCCGGTACTGGTAGATCGGCAGCTGCACGCGGCTCGTCTCGCCGGTTCGCCGACCGTAGACGTAGCCCGAGATCGCGTTGTAGAACCCCGTGACCTCGGTCCGCAGCCGGTCTCCGCCGTAGCGGACGAAGACGTCCAGGCCGTTGCCGGTTTCGGCGTCCAGCGACGGGTTGCCGACCTCGAAGTAGTACGCCGCCAAGTGCGGCCCTTCCGAATAGAGCTCGTTCACGTCCGGCGTGCGAAAGGCCCGACCGGCGGTTGCGCCCAGGAACACGTTCGAACCGGCGCTGTACAAGATCCCGAGCGACCCGGACATGGCCTGGAAGCTCCGGTCCCGAACGGCGCCGATCTCCGAATTCGGGTCGTCCTGAAGCGGGTCGGTCTTCGCCCAATCGTACCGCAACCCGCCTTCGAGGCGAACCGGACCGAACTCCATCTCCTGGAAGGCGAACCCGGCCAGCGTGGTGCGACGGGTGTCGGGCGTGTACACGCCGCCGCCGAACGCGAACTCCTCCCGCGACGCTCGAACTCCCACGGCGCCGGCCGAAAACGGCCCGACGGGAGACGTGCGGGCGAGCGTCTCCACGGTGGTCGCCTGCAACTTGAAGAGCGTGCCCAGGATGTCGGGGGGTTCGATCTCCTTGTGGCGGTACCACGTGTAGCTGCCGTGGAGTTCGATCGCTTCGACAGGACCCGTTGGCTGGTCCACGACGGCGCGGAGCTTTGTGGACATGCGCTCCATCTCGATCGCCACGCCCTCCTCGTGTCCCCCTACGAACCCGCCCGGGATGCCGTAGTTGTTGCGGTAGGACCGGAAGGCCCCTCCGGCGTGGCCCCAGTCCGCCACGTACGACGCTCCTGTGCCGACGTTCCAGGTATCGGCGTCGGTGTTCCGAAGGACGCCGATGGGCGTCTTGAGGTCCCCCGCCCTGCGTCCCGACGCCTCGATTCGCAACGGCACGCGCTCTGCGACCCTGAACGTGGATGCCGCGCTTCCGGCAAGCGATGCGCTGACCGTGGCGCCGCGCAGCGACGCGAACCCGGACAACCGCTCGGGCACCGTCGTCGGGATCTCGTCACGGATGACGTTGACGACGCCTCCCAGGGCGCCGCTCCCGTACAGCAGCGCCGCCGGCCCGCGGACAACCTCGACTCGGCGCGCCGACGACCCGTCCAGGGCCGTCGCATGGTCCGACCCGCTGGAAGACACGTCTCCGACCCGCACGCCGTCTTCCAGCATCAGCACTCTATCGCCTCCCAGGCCGCGGATCACGGGGCGGGCCGTGGCCGGTCCCATCGTCGCGACCGCCAGTCCGGGCTGACCCGCCAGGGCGCTCGCCACCGTTCCCTCCATACGGCTCTGAAGTTCTTCGCCCGCGACGACGTTGACGGGACGCAGCGTCTCCTCCGTCGTGCGCGCCGTGATCGCGCCCGTGGCCACCAGTCCCGCCAGCGCAATCGGCGACGGTACGAGCTCCACCACGACGGGATCGGCGCCCCGGTCCTCGGCCAGCGCCACCGTCCGACGGCCGTAGCCCAGTCGCTCCACGCGGATCTGCTGGGCCGCCGCGCCCGCCACCTCCATGCGAAAGGCGCCGTCGCTTCCCGTGAGCGCGGAACGCCGCCCTCCGGCCAGCGACACGACGACCCCGGCCAGCGGAAGCCCGGTCTCGGCGTCGCGGACGACTCCGTGAACGACCTGTTGCTCGGACGCCTGTCCGCGAAGGGACGCCGAGACGCCGATCCAGCCCGTGGGCGGACACAACCCCGTCGCCGCGGTCGCAAGAGCGACGCGGACAACGAGCCGCGGGGCCAAGAATCGGGGCATCTACGACTTCTCCGAGATTCCCGAGCGGCGTGCGCCCCCCGTTTGTCGGGAAGCGAGAGTCGCCGAAGCGGGCGTGAACGGGCTGGACGCCCTGCCGGATGACCGGACGACAACCCCAAGGCCGATCCGGCCTCGGACGCCGCTGGCGGGCAGGGCTTGTTGGGTGGGGGACTGGAGCGGGAAGCTCCAGCAGGTCAGACGAGCGGCGGACCTCGGGGGACGACGCAGTCCGTCAGGAACGTCAGTCGGGAAGGACCGCGTTCTGGAACGCCCGGAAGAGAAACGAGCTTGGCCGGCGCGGGCGACGCCTCGAGCGTACCGTTCGGCGCGGGCACAACGGCCGGCAGCGAGCGCACCATTTGGCAGAAGCCGTGGTTGTGGGCCCACGGGCAGTCCCCGTCCGGCGACTCCATGTGCGCTGGGACTCCGAACCCGCCCTGGTCGGCAAGCACGTCGAGGACTACCGTCGCGCCCGTCGTCGCAATCATGACGGCAACGACGGCAAGCAGGGCGAACCTGCGAGCGTCCGGCCTTGCGGAGCGGTGACCTGGCAGGCGGAGCGCACCCCGCATGAAGGTGCGCCCCGGCGCAGGCAACGGATCGATCAACGCGCGTTCCTCGTGTTTCAGCGTGGTTCTCGGCGAAAAGATAGCGTGTTCCTCGCGGACGGAGTGGGCCCAGAGGGACTTGAACCCCCGACCGTCGGATTATGAGTCCGCTGCTCTAACCGCCTGAGCTATGGGCCCAACGAACGTTACGCCAGCAGGGCGCCGCATGGCAACCCCGTCACGGTCGAGCGGTGTCACTGTCGGGGCTGGTCCCCCACTCCGGTCACGACGCGACGGACCGGGGAATCGGGCGCGGCTTCCGGTGGGGCGTCTACAGATCGGCGAAGAGCGTGCCGAACATGCGGTCGCCGGCGTCGCCCAGCCCCGGCAGCAGGTAGCCGGCCTCGCTCAGCCGCCGGTCCACCGCGGCCGCCAGCACCGGGACGTCCGGGTGCTCCTGGTGCAGGCGCGCCAAGCCCTCCGGGGCGGCCAGCACGCACAGGAAGCGAATCTCGCGGACGCCGCGCTCCTTGAGCCACGTCGTTGCCGCGGTGGCCGAGCCGCCGGTGCCCAGCATGGGGTCCACCAGGAAGTGGCGGGCGTGCTCCGCGCCCGAGGGCAGCTTGGCGTAGTAGCGCGTCGCCTCCAACGTCCGCTCGTCGCGCTCCAGGCCCACGTGGCCGACCCTGGCGCCCGGAATCACGCGGAGCACGCCTTCCAGCATCCCCAGCCCCGCTCGCAGGATCGGCACGACCACCACGTCGGGCTCCTGCACGCGAGTGGCGCGGGTCGTCTCCAGGGGCGTCTCGACGGTCACTTCCCGCTCGTGGAGGTCCTGGGTGGCCTGGAAGGTCATGAGCATGGCGATCTCGTTCACCAGCTCCCGAAATCGCTTCGCCGGCGTGCGGCGGTCCCGGAGGCGGCCCAGCTTGTCCCGAACCAGCGGGTGGTCGACGACAACGACGGACGACGAAGAGGTCATGGGGACTTCCTTTGCGCTGTGCAGCCTCGTCTCCGGCCGCCTCGGCGCGGGCGAACCTGGGAACGGGCCGTCGTGATCTCGGACGGAAGAGCGGGACGCCAGCGCCCGGCCGCCAGTCGGCCCAGGCGGAAGGGGCCGAAGCGGACGCGGCAGAGCGACTTCGCCGGGCAGCCGACGGCCTTGAGGAGCCGACGAACCTCGCGCTTGCGTCCCTCGGTCAGGACCAAGCTCACCCCCCATTCGCCGTCGCCCAGTGGCGTTCGGCGCACCTTCTTGGGACGGGCGAAGCCGTCTTCCAGCCGGGCCCCCGCCTTGATGGCGCGGATCGCCTGGGCGGTCAACGGCTTCCCGACCGTGGCCACGTACTCGCGCTCGACGCGGTTCGCGGGATGGGCCAGCGCGGCCGCCAGCGCGCCGTCGTTGGTCATGAGGAGCAGTCCCGACGTGTCGCGGTCCAGTCGCCCCACGTAGCGCAGGCCCGTCGTCCAGTCGGGAAGCACGTCGTAGACGGTTGCGCCTCCGTGAGGGTCGACCCGCGTGCAGAGAACGCCGACCGGCTTGTGCAGGACGATCCAGCGACGGGGCGCCGGCTCCACCACGCGGCCGTCCACCGCCACCACATCCTGTCCGGGAACCACCCGCACGCCCATCTCCGCGACCGGGTCGCCGTTGACGGCCACCCTCCCCTCGCCGATCAGGACCTCGGCCTGCCTGCGGGAAGCCGCGCCGGCCTGAGACAGGTAGCGCTGGACGCGGATGCCAGGCGGTGCCGGAGACGCGGTCGGAACCGTGACGCGGGAGCCCTGTCGCGCTTGGCGACCGGACGTGGACCTGCCGCTTGGCCCGAGGCCGCCCCCGTGCCGGCGAGTCAACCTTCGTCCTCGGAAGGAGGACCCGACACCGCAGCGTCGCCGACAGCGTCCGCGTCGCCGACAGCGTCCGCTTCGGCAGCATCCCCGCCGCCGGCAACGTCCGCGCCGACCTCTTGCGCATGGGCCAGGACCGCGGCCACCGGGTCGTCCGGCTCCGGCGCGACCTCCCCTTCCCCGTCGCTCGGCGCCCCGTCCGCCGTTCCCGTGTCGGTCAACGGGGTCCGTTCGCGCAGCACGACCGGCAGCTCCTCGGGCCGGGGCAGGTCCTCCAGCGACGCGAAGCCGAAGTGCTCCATGAAGCGCCGCGTGGTGCCGTAGAGGACGGGACGACCGACGCCTTCGCCTCTTCCGGCGACGTGGATCAGCTCGCGGTCCAGCAGGGTGCGGATCACGCCGGAGGAGTTGACGCCGCGCACGTACTCGATCTCGATGCGGCTGATTGGCTGCCGGTAGGCCACGATCGCCAGCGCCTCCAAGGCGGGTCCCGAAAGGCGCGTGGGCTTGGCCACGGTGTCGAAGCGCTCCAGATAGGGGGCGAACTCGGGACGCGTCGCGATCTGGACGCCGCCAGCCACTTCCCGAAGCTCGAAGGCGCGGCCGGAGTCGTCGTATGCGACCCTGAGCGCTTCCAGAGCCGCTTCGACCCGGTCCTCGTCCAGGGTCTCGTCGGCCCGAGCGATCTCCAACGCCGTCAGCGGCTCGTCGCTGGCGAAGAGGACCGCCTCGACCACGGAAGCGTCGTTCACGCAGCGGCCTCGGTCGGGGAAGCCTCGGTCGCGGCGGCCTCGTCGTCCTCGACGTACGGGCCGTCGGCGATCCGGCGCCCCGGGTACAGCCACAGGGACGCGAACGGGCGACTCTGCTTCAGCGCGACGACGCGCCGCTTGCCGAGCTCCAGGCCTGCCAAGAGGGTCATCACGCCGTGCAGGCGATCCTTCCAAGGCGCCACCAAGCTGGCGAACTCGATGCGCTTCACCCGCCGCAGCGCGTCCACGATGAGTCCGGTCTTGTCGCGCATGACGACGGTGCGGGCGGCCATGCGGTGCTCGGGCTCGCGCTCTCTCGGGGGTTGCAGTCGCAGGGCGGCGGCGTACACCTGGTCCCACGAGACGTTCAAGGGCGCTTCGGCGATCTGCGGCTTGGGGCGGACCGGCACCCACCCCTTGGGAAAGCGACGGCCCTGGTCGTTCTCGGCGGCCCGGAAGCGCGAGGCGACTTCGCGCACCTGTTCGTACTCCAGCAGTCGGCGGACCAGCTCGGCGCGCGGATCGTGGTCCTCCTCGCCGGGCGGCCTCGGCAGCAGCATGGCGGCCTTGATCCGCACGAGCGCCGCGGCCATCTCCAGGAACTCGCCCGCTTCGTCGATCTTCGTCTCGGCCAGGGTCTCGATGGCCGCGAGGAACTGACGGGTGATCCGGGCGATGGGAATGTCGAAGACGTCGATGTCCTGGGTGCGGATCAGATGAAGGAGCAGGTCCAGCGGCCCGTGAAAGCGGTCGGTTTCCACGACCAGCAGGCCGTCGGCGTCGGCATCCGGGCGGGCCGTTTCGGCGCTGCTCGTGCTGGTCGTGCTGGTCGCGGCGGTCATCCCAGGACGATCCGCATGATCCAGTCGAACGCCAGCTCCACGGGCGCGAACACGACGAAGAGGGCGTCGCGGTAGAAGACGCCAACCAGCACCAGGAGGCCGATCCCGAACCTGCCGGCCGACTGGTAGAGGCGCGCCAGCCGCGCCGGAAGGAGGTGGCGGAAGACGTGGGAGCCGTCCAGCGGCGGAACGGGAAGCAGGTTGAACCAGGCGAGCACCAGATTGACGAAGACGCCGACGGTCGCAGCCTTGACCAGCGCCGAACCGAATGCGTTCGTGGTCCACCACGCGCCGCCCAACTGGAAGAAGACCGCGAGCAGCCCCGCGCACAGCGCCGCGAGACACAGGTTCGCCACGATCCCGGCCATCGAGACGCGGATGTCGCCCGCCCGGTAGTTCCGGTAGTTGGCCGGGTTCACCGGCACCGGCTTGGCCCAGCCGAAGACGAAGTTTCCCGGAAGCAGGTAGAGCGCGAGGGGGACGATCAGCGAGCCGACCAAGTCCAGGTGCGGCAGCGGGTTCAGCGTGATGCGGCCCAGGTCCCTCGCCGTCGTGTCGCCCTCCCGGAGCGCCTGCCAAGCGTGGGCGACCTCGTGGACCACGATCGAGAACAGGAGGACGGCGACGATGTAGAGGAAGTCCATGGCGATCAAGCTAATGGAAGAGACCAGCCCCGGACCACGGGTTGACCGGCCTTCGCCGACGGGGCTATCGTTAGCGTTCGTCGTTCGCGGGTCACGGAACCGACAAGCCACGTCACAGATCGAGAAGCACGCCACAGATGCCGAACATCAAGAGCGCCAAGAAGCGGATGCACCTCAGTCGGGCCGCGCGGGCCCGCAACCGGGCCGTGCGGTCCAAGATCCGCACGGCGATCCGGCGCGTGCAGGAGGCTGGTTCGCACGAGCAGGCCGAGGCGTCCCGACGCGCCGCCGTGGCGCTGATCGATCGCGCGGCCGCCCGCCGTCTGATCCATCCCAACAAGGCCGGCAGAATCAAGTCCCAGTTGGACCGAGCGGTGCGCTCTCTGGCCTAGCAGGCCGTCCCCCGATCAGCCGGCGTGGACCGCCCCGGTTTTCTTGACTGGAAACCGGAATCCGAGCCTCGAATTCCCGTAAGTCCTTATCTGACAGTCACTTGTTTTCTTGACTGTTGTTTGACTGGGAGACCTCCGCAGGACCTCTTGGGACGGCGCGAACCATTGCTGTATTGGGCGATATCGAGCGCATCAAATCATTTTTTATGCTAACTTGTTGCCATGAGATTCGCCGAGCTGCTGGAGATCGTGGAGGACGAGCCCGTCTTCGAGACGGGGCTGCTGACGGCCGGTCGCGGGCGCGAGCCCGGGTTGGCCGGACAGCTGGTGCGATGGTGCGCCGCCGGCCGTCTGCACCAGCTGCGCCGGGGGCTGTACGCGCTGGCGCCCCCGTACCGGAAGACGATCCCCCATCCGTTCCTGGTGGCCAATCGGCTCGCGCCGGGCTCCTACGTGAGCGGACTGTCGGCGCTGGCGGCGGCCGGCGCGGTCCCGGAGCACATGGCCGAGGTCGCCAGCTTCGGTCCGGTCCGACCGGGGGTGCGAGAGACGCCCTTGGGCCGCTATTCGTTCCGCCGCATAAAGCCGGAGATGCTCTTCGGCTACCAGCGGAGGCCCTTGGGCGGCGGCCAACACGCGTTCGTCGCCAGCCCCGAGAAGGCGTTCCTCGACTTGGCCTACTTGCAGCCGGGCGGCGACGACCCCGCATGGATCGACGGACTGCGCCTCGACCTGGACGCGATCTCGATTCCCGCGCTGGAAGACGCCGCGGCCCGCACGGCCAACCCCAAGCTGACGCGGACGGTCGGACATCTCCGGGTGACGGCCGAAGACCGAGCGCTGGCCTACGAGGAGCTGCAAGAGTGAAGGACCACCTTCGGCGCTTGGTGCGGGAGGTCGATCCCCTGGCCGGTCGCAACATCGCCCGCGAGTACCTCCAGGCGCGCATCCTGGAGGCAATGCAGCGGGCGGGCGCGTTCGCGCACGTCGCTTGCCGGGGGGGCGCAGCGGTCCGCTTCTTGTACGACTTGCCCCGCTACTCGGAAGACTTGGACTTCGCTCTCGAGGGCGACCGCACTGGATACGACTTGCGCGGCTGGCTGGAGGCGGTTCGGCGGCAGTTCCGGCGGGAGGGCTACAAGGTGCGGGCGGCGGTTCGCGACGGCGGCGCAGTCCACGCCGCCCGACTGCGGTTCCCCGGCGTCCTGTACGAGATCGGCCTGTCGCCGCATCGGGACCAAGCATTGGCCGTCAAGATCGAGGTGGACACGGACCCGCCGGACGGTGCCGTCGCCCGGACGCGCCTGGTGCGCCGCCACGTGTCGCTGCGGTTGTGGCACCACGACCGAGCATCGCTGCTGGCCGGCAAGATCCACGCGGTCCTGGGACGGCCGTTCGCCAAGGGCCGGGACGTGTACGACTTGGCGTGGTACCTGAGCGACCCAAGGTGGCCGGCGCCGAACCTGCGCCTGCTGTCCGCCGCACTGGACCGGGGCGCGGAATCGACCGGGGACGAACCTCCGTCGCCGGCCAGCGCGTGGCGGGAGGCGGTCGCGCGCCGGCTCTCGGCCTCGTCGTGGGACCAGCTCTCCGCGGACGTGCGGCCCTTCCTGGAAGGGCGGGAGCGCCTGCCCAGCCGCGCCGAGGTGCTGGGCTTGACGCACACCCTTCGGCTTGCGGGCCGGAGGTTCGGGGCAAGGTGAGAGCCGCGGCCCCGCTTTGTGCGGACAGGCTCCCCGGGCGACCGGCGTCACGCGAGTCGCGGTTTCTTGCAGCTTCCAGTCAAGAAACTAAATGGCTGTCAAATAAGGAGTTACGAGAATTCGAGGCCGAATTGCCGGTTTCGAGTCAAGAAAAGGCGTCGGTCCCGGCCTAGCTCCTCGACACGGCCCAGAACGGCACGTAGTGGCGGGCGCGCAGGCCGTTTTCCGGGTTCGCCACTACGATCAGTCCGTCGGCAACCGCCTCGCGCAGAATCCTGGAGACCATGGACGCGTTCTTGTCGGGGACGCCCAAGCGTTCTCGCAACGAGCCGTTCGTCATGCGCCGACGGCTCACGAACTGGATGCACGCGTGCAGATAGCAAGCCCGGAGCCGTTCGCTCCCGTCCATCTGCGCCACCGTCTTTCGGTCGAAGAGAACGACCCTCGTGGAGCGGGGCGGCGCCTCGAAGAGAGGAGCGGGAAGCTGCCGCAGCTCGATCTCGGACACGACCTTGTCGATCCCCGTGCCCCGCTCTTCGCACAGGCCGAATCGTCGCATCATCGAGGCCGTGGCCTCGTTGCGGGAGGCCGGCGTCGCGTCGACGAACCTTTGCGTGTCCACGAGCGGCTCTCCCGGGTTGCTGATCTCGAGTCGGCCGTCGAATATCTCGACCATCGGCCCGACCCCGCGCAGCGCGAAGTCCTGGTGGATGAGCGCATTGCCCATCAGCTCGCGCACCGCCACCTCGGGATACGCCGTGATCGACCGCCGGAAGACGCCGTCGAGCTCTTCCTTGGCAGGCAGGCGAGCGACGACGTGAGCGGCCATCCTGTCGAAGCCGGAAGCGTACCCTTCGACGAACTCTTGCTCCGTCAGCGCATTGATGCGGTCCGCGCCGCGGTAGTGGACCACTCGCAGGGCCTTTCGCCGCAACCCGGGGAAGTCGCCCAGGTCCCTCGCCAGCAGCATCGCGCCCAGGTTCGTGACGTCGAACCCACCCGCAGCGCTTCGGACGACGACGGCGTCCTCGACCAGGGCGGCGACGATCGCATCTGCGCCGTCGGGGGGCGGGCGTCCGAGCAGGTCGAAGTGCTTGGGACAGTCCAGCGTCCCAAGAACATCGCGCGCGCCCAGTCTTTCCGCGGCGGTCTGCTTCTCGAAGGGCACGTTGTCGAACGACCGCCACAGAGCGCGCTCCTTCTCCGGAAAGTCGGATAGCCGCCTCTTTGCGCTTCGGACGCGCACGTACCTTGCTCGCATGAACTCGACCGGGCGATGAACGGCTCCGGCAACCTCCAGCAAGACGACCCGTCGGCCCTCCACCGCCACTTCGTGGAAGGCGAAGTCGACCGCCGGCTCCAGGAAGCGGTGAAGCCAGCTCTCCAGCGGTTCGTTGCCCTTCTTCGCCTTAGCCGGCGAGAAGCGGGTACCGACGACGTCGTGCGTGGCGTCCTCGACTCCCCAGACAATGTACGCATGGTTCCTGCCGCAAAGGGCGGCCGAGTTCGAGAGCGCAGAGATGTATTCGCCGATGCCCTGCGGGTCGCTGAAGTCGACCTTGAACTCCAGCCACTCGTTCTCCCCGGGCAACCCGCGCAACTCCTGGATCAGGCTCGCAAAGTAGTCGCGGTTCGGTCGGTTGATCACATCGACGTCCTGCCTGGTGGTCCCTGTCCAGAGAAGGCCGGACGGGTCCGGTCGCGTTCGGGTTCGTGACGCACGATACGGCGATCTTCGCTGGATTCGCAAGGGACGACATGCCGTCCCGTCCGGCGGGCCTTGCTGGCACGCCAGGACGGCCAGCGGCGCACGCCACGAAGCCTCTTCGCCTGGGGGTGCCAATTTTGATATACCGCAAACGTGGATTGGGGCATCGGCTTGTTGTCGGGAGGAACCCGACCGCTCGCCGGGAGACGAGCTCCCGTGGCGAGCAGGCAACCCAATAGCAGGAGGAAAGAACGAGATGTTCGAAACCACCTCGAGACTCGTGAGCAACCTGGTGAGCGCCATCGGCCTCGCCGGGCTGCTCGCGATCAGCGTCACGGCAGGAGCCGTGGCAGGAGCGGCGGTGCTGGACGTGGTCGCTCCCCCCCGAGGCCCAGGCGCACGAGATCGTCTGCGACCAGGCTACAAGTGGCCGAGGCGGATTCATTGGAGACACTCTGCCTCGCATCTTTGCGACACCAGATGGTCATGTCGCAGTATTCGAAGACCCGTATCCGCGCTTGGAAGTCCGCGTACCTCGCAACAAAGGAGCCCGCAAATGAACCGCCGCGTGACTTCAGCCCTAGTCGCAGCGTTCGCGACCTGGGCATTTGTCGCCGCACCAGCTTCGACCCAGACGGTGATGGCGGTCCGAGCCGGCGCATCGATCGCGACGCTGGACTACGAGTCCGACCCGGGGCCCGACATCGGCTACCGGAGGGGCATCGCGGTCGGGGTGTCGGTCACGCGCTACCTGGGGGAGAAGGTCGGGGTCAGACTCGGGGGCGTGTTCGCATCGAAGGGCGCCACGGCGTCGTTCGAGGGAGGGGCGGAGAGCACCCTGAGAATCAGCTACGTCGAGTTGTCGCCGTTGATCGATATCAGGCCGATCCGCACCACGGGAGACAAGGAGGCCTCGTTCGACCTGCTCGTCGGGCCGACCGTGTCCTTCAAGCGATCGTGCGAAAACGCCCCGCCAGACGGCGCTGCACCGATACTCTGCGAAGACCTCAACCTCGACATCGGGTCCGTAGACATCGGCGCCACGGTTGGCGCGGGCTTCCAGCTCCAGGTTCTCCGCGACCCGTCCGTGGCCTTGTCCGTGGAAGCACTCTACACCCACGGATTTGGCGAGGTTGACAACCTGAACAACACGAATGCGGCGAAGAGCCGCGCGTTCTCCTTTCGGGCCGGCCTTGGCTTTCCCATAGGGTAGGGTAGCAAGCCGATTCGTGCCATGACGCGGCCCACCCTCTCGTCGGCGGCGGCGCTCGCCGCTGTTGCCATGCTTGCTACCGGCTGGCTCCCGTCGGTCGCCGACGCCCAGCAGGGGTCCGTCGCAGGTCGGGTGCGCGCCGAAGACGGCGTCCCGGTCGCCGACGCCACGGTCCGTCTTCGCTCGGCGGCGGATTCGACGATGCAGCAGATTACCGGCACGGACCGCCTCGGGTTCTTTGTCTTCCGCGGCGTGGCCTCGGGGGACTACATGCTGACCGTCGCCCGCATCGGCTTCGGTCCGGGAACGCAAAGAGTGACCGTGTCCGCCGGTGCGGAAGTCCAGCTGGAAGTGGTGCTGTCCGTCGAGGCCGTGGAACTCGCAGGCCTGGTGGTGGAGACCCGTCGCAGCCGCCGCCGGGAGTGGTTCGAGGAATCCGCGGGCGTGACGGTGGAGGAGCTGAATCGGGCCGAGATCAAGTCGGTCCCCGGCATCGCCGAGGCGGACCCGATGCGGGCCGTGGAGGTGCTGCCCGGCGTGGTCACCGTGTCGGACTTCTCGTCGGCCTTCAACGTGCGTGGGGGTTCCGCGGACCAGAACCTCATCCTGCTGGACGGCGTGCCGATCATCAACCCCTTCCACCTCGCGGGCTTCTTCTCGGTGTTCAACGCGGACATGGTGGGGCGCGCCGAGCTTCGTTCCGGGGGCTTTCCGGCCGAGTACGGCGGGCGGGTGTCGTCGGTTCTGTCGGTGGAGACCGACTTGGGCGACGGCGAGTTCGGCGTTGATTCGGGATGGAGTCTGCTGGCGACCCGAGCGGCGGTCGGCGGCGACCTGCCGGACGGAACCAAGTCGGGGATCGGCCTTACCAGCGCTCGGTGGAGGGTGTCGGGCCGGCGCAGCTACTTCGATCTGCTGCTGCCCGACATGCCGTACTACCTGATGGACTTCCAGGGCGCCTTCGAGGCGTGGACCCGGAGGGGCGACCGATTCAAGCTGACGGCGTACTCGGGGCGGGACGTCCTCAACGTGCGGCCCGGCACCGACTTCGCGGGCATGAACTCTCGCTGGGGCAACGACGTCGTCGGGGCCTCGTGGACGCGCCCCACGAAGGGCGGAGGCGCATTGGACCTGCGGGCTTCGCATTCTCGTTTTCGGATGGACTTCGACTTCCTGAACATGGCCGACACCGATTTCATCAACGGCGTCTCCGAGTCTCTGTTCGCGATCGACTTGGAGCGACGCCCGACTCCGCGCAGCCGTTGGAAGTCCGGGCTGTCGGCAAAGCGCGCCGCCTCCGACTACCTCTCCGAGATCGGCGGCGCCGTCCTTCGGGAGCAGAACTTCGGCGCATGGGAATCCGCGGCGTACACCCAGGTGCGCTGGAACCCAAGCTCCCGCTGGCTCGTCGAAGGCGGAGTGCGAGTGGACTACTGGGCTCCCGGCGAGTCCGCCAGCGTCGTCGTCGTGTCGCCTCGGGCCGCGATCAAGCGCTTCGTCCACGACGGAGACTGGGCCGTTCGCGTCGCCGGCGGACGCTTCACGCAGTTCCTGCACTCGCGGCGGGACGAGCGGCTGCCCTTCGGCATCGACGTTTGGCTGCTGGCGGAGCACGGCGTCACTCATGTCGTGTCCGATCAAGTGCAGATGGGAGTCGAGGGCTACCTTGGCCCGGACGGCGAATGGTCCGTCTCCGCCGAGGGCTACTACCGCACCTTCGACGGCGTGATCACGCTGAACTTGACCGAAGACCCGGGCGACCCCTTGGACGACGCGCTTTCCGGCGATGGAGCGTCCTACGGCGCGGACTTGATGGTGCGAAAGTCCGAGGGCGAGACGACGGGGTGGGTGTCCGCCTCTTTCCTGAAGGCGGTTCGGCGGTTTCCGGACGCGTACTCGTTCTTGACGCCGCCTCCGGTCGTGGAACATCCGCCGGTGTTCGATCGGCGTCTGGAGGTGGACTTGGTGCTTCGGCGGCCGATGGGCTGGGGCTTGGTGGGCGGCCTTCGCTGGAACTTCGGCACCGGCCTCCCGTACACGCTGCCCGCGGGCTCCTACGACCTCTACGACCACCGGATGGTGGACCTGTTGGTGGAAGAGGGATGCTGTCAGAAGGCCATCCTCCTGGGGCCCATCAATGGAGAGCGATACCCGGCGCGTCACAGGCTGGACATCAGCCTGCGCAAGCCGATGGACAAGGCGTGGGGGCGGGTCGTTCCCTACCTGAGCGTGATCAACCTCTACAACCAAGACAACATCCTGTTCTACGTCTTCGACTACCGGGCGGACGGCGTGGGTCGCAGAGGCATCTCGATGATGCCGTTCCTCCCCACGGCCGGCGTGGAGGTGTCGTTTTGAAGCCGGCGGCCGGACGGCTCGGCGGTGGGCGGACCAGCGCGTCGCTCGGCTTGGCGTCGGCGGGGTTGGCGTCGCTGGCTCTGGCGGGGTGCGACCCCACGGGCACCGGCATCCCGCCGGAGGACATCGTCGCGGCGGGCGTGTGGACCGTCGTGACCGTCGATCCCGCCGACCCGTCCCGCACCGAGCTGCTGGCCACGGCTTGGCTCCACTGGACTCGGACCGGCCGGCGGTCGAACGAGGTTCCGGGCGCGTCGGTCCGGGTCGTCGGGGAGTCGGGCCGTTCGGTCGAACTCGTCCAGATGCCGGAGCAGGGATCCTGCTTCACGCCGGGGCCAATACGGCCCGACATCCATCACATTCCCACTTACGGAACGTGCTATTTGGCTTCGGCGTCGCCTTCGCCGCTTGCGCCCGGCGAGGGCATATCGCTGACGATCGAGTCGCCGGCGGGCGGCGTGGCCGAGGGAGCAACTCGGTTGCCGGAGGCGTTCGTACCGGCGGCCGGCTTGGCCAGCGAGGGCGGCCGCTGCCTCGTCGAGCCCGACAGGAACCATCGCTTCTCGTGGGGCGTCGCCGAGGGTGCCCAGGCGTACGTCGGCGGGGCCGCGGTCAAGGGGCTCGACCCCCGAATCTGGCCTGGAGAGGACACGCTCTACGCCGGCGAACCTCTGTACATGGCGGGACTTCCCTTCGGCCGCGACTCCACCGAGATGGTCTTCCCCCGCGACTTCGGCACACTGTTCAGCGCGGCGAACGTCGCCGCGGCGGTCACCGACATGCTCCAGGTGGGACTCCCCGAGGGCGCCGCCGCCGCCGTGGCCGTGGGGGCGATCGACCGGAACTGGTTCAACTGGATCCGCCTCGCGACCTTCGAGACCCTCTTCGTGAACACAACGTTCGACACCGGCGAGATCCGCATCCCCTCGATCTTCGGGGCCGGAACCGGCGTGTTCGGGGCCGGCGTGCGCTGGACCGTCGCCGTGGAGTCGCGCCCGCGGACCGGAGACGGCGATCCGCCCCAGTGCGGGCCGGTCGTGGAGGATTAGGTTCGCGTCACCCGCACGGCGGCGGGCCGACCACCACTTCCAATTTGACCGCCGCGTCCATGCTGGCCGCGTCGTCCCAGTACGTAGCCAAGTAGTGGCCGTCGGGAGTGGCGTTCCACACGTCGTACCCCTTCGCCACGGGAGTGCGGGCCAAGATGCTTCCCTCCGGCGAGATGACGAGCCATTCGCTCATGGGCGGGGCATCGTCCTCGGGCGAGACCCGCACGATGTTGAGGATGTCTCCGTTCTCCAACTCGTCGATGAAGAACGATCGGGTCCATGCGGTGGTGTACTTATTCGAGTTGTTGTTCCCGTACGTGACCGCCCGGTCTAGTTCCGATGCGGACACCACGTCTTCGTCTTCGATCACGAGCTGCGCCCCATTGCCCATGAGGTCGGCATACCGGGTGACCCTGAACGGTGCCGCGTCGGACACCAAGAGCCCGCCGTCGCTCGTAACGACCATGGGACCCCCGGACGTATAGCGAACCGTTTCTGGCTGTTCGTGATCGGCGGCAGCGTGCCAGCTCTTGACGTGCCGACCACGCCTGCTGTCGAACCGATGCACGGCGTAGCGAGCCAGCTCGTGGGTTTCGTGCCCGAAGCCGCCGCTGGCGATCAGGTCGCCGTCCGGCGTTGCCACGAGGCCCTGCGTCTCCAAGTTGACGGGCCACATCATCCGTCGGCGGAACTTCTTGTCGGCACCGAAGAACGAGAACCCCGGACTCTCATGTATGACGATTCCGCCGTCGCGGTAAGGCACGATATAGTAGACTCGGCGGAGTTCGCCCGGACCTTCGCCCGCGCGCAGAACGCGCTTTACGTTGGTGCCGTCGGCCGCTACTTCCGCCACCTCCGACACCTGGCTGTCGCCAACCCAGACCGTTCCGTCCGGCCACTGCAGCATGCCCCTGGGCCACCCGAATCCCGGATCGCCGAATGTGCTCCAGACCTCCCGAACACATACTTCGAGCGGGTACGGCGACGTCTGCGCGTGGCCTGCAGCTGGCTTGCCGGTCGCCGCCAGACTCGACGCGAAGAGCAGAACAGACCCGACGATCATCTTCATGTTGATTGCCTCCTGGTTGGCCGCAGGCTCAGTCGGTCGTTGCTCGTTCGAATGCGAGACCGTGGGCCCAGCGTTGGAACCGGATGACGAGCGGCTCCGGCAAAGTGAGCTGGCCCTACTCGGGTCAACGTAATGTTGCGTCCGCCGTGATCGATGACCCGAGTGTCCAGGCCGGGCAGCAGGCTCGCCTGTTGCTCGTCTTCGATCGGTGAGCAGACCTGGGTGTCGAACCAGAACCGTCTCTCCACCTTGGTGCATTCGCACCCGCCCTCGATCTCACAGCTGTGTTGGCCGCCGCTCCGCGTGCTCGTGCAGCTCGGGCCCCCGGCTCCGTCCTCGCAGTTGCCCTTCTTGCAGACGACGCACTGCCGCTGCAAGGAGGACACGCCCGTGACGGGGGACACCAACAGCCCGACCGCAACCGCGAGAGCCGTCGCGATCAGAGTGAGTCCGAGGTTGAGGTTTCTGGTGCCGACGGGGTGGCGCACCGGGCGAGCCGGCCTCGCCGCGAGGACGATGCGGCGCAGGACAGCGATGATGCGCAAGACGAATCCTTGGAACGTCGTCATGATGCTTCTCCCTTTCGACGATGGGCGACTTCGCGGGGCGTTTCCTCGCGGACGCATGTCGGCAAATCCCTTCACAACGAGCCGGCAACGATACTGACCAGTCGCGCCCCCACGTAGGCCGGGCCGCCCTGTTCCGCGACCAGCGAAGAGGTGCACGCCAGCTCCCGCCGGACGGAGCGTGCGTAGTTGGAGTAGGCGGAGTACCCCAGAGCAAGGGCGACTGCTCCGGGCGGGCGGCCGCTCCACGCCGCCAGCCTATGCACGTGGAAGATGCGCGCCAGCGAGAGGAGCCTCTTGGGTCGGGGCACTCGCCACGCTCGGCAGCGCCGGTCGAGCATTGCCACACTCGTTCCCAGGCTCGTCGCCAGGGCGCGTACCGTGCATGGAAAGACGGTGGCACGGACGACGCGCTCCAGCAGCCTCCGGGCGGGGGCGGGGGCGGCGCTCCCGAGGTCCGCGCCGAGCGTGCGCACCAGTGCGTGGTCAGCGGTTCGCAGCACCGTGGAGCCGATGGAGACGAGGCCGTCGTCGACGCCGGGCGTCATGGAAGCGACGAACGCGGCGTCTTGGGCGGCGTCCCGATCCGCCGACGCCGGACTCGACCGGTCCGGCCTTCCGTAGCGGATCAACGGACAGGTCGGAACCAGCCGCGCGAGCCAAGCCGCCCCGTCTGGGCGCTCCTTCTTGCGCGGGTGCGCGGGGTCCACGAACGCGGGAGAGCCCGGAAAGCGGTGCACCAAGTCCCGCAGGCCCCTCCAGCCGGGGGCGAACTCCACCCGCGCCACAAGACCGTGGGCGCCCCCGGCTCGCACGCCCGCCCGCAGGCGATCCTTGAGCCAGGAGTCGGATTGAAGCGCGAGGACGGGAGACATGCTGGCTGGCCTTACTCGGCGTCCAGCAGCAGTTCCATCACGTCTTCCATGCATCTGAACTCGCGAAGAGCCTTGGCGAGCAGGGCCGCGACGACGGTCTCCGTCACCCGCATCCTCCGAGCGACCTCCGCGGTCGAGCGCCCCTCGAAGTACCGGGCGACCACCGCTTCTCGTTCTCGGTCGTCCAGCCGTTCGAGCGCCTTCCGCACCACGGTCGCCCGACGCTTCCGCCGAAGCTCCGCCTCCGGGCTGGGTGCGGCGGCAGCGATCTCGTCGTGTTCGTCGATCGGCACGGTCGGGTCCCGCTTCGCCATGCGACGGTCGGCCCGGCACACGTTCAGGCAGACGGTCGCTGCCCAGCCCGTGAACGAACCGGACCCGGAGTAGGCGGTCCGCTTCTTGTAGATGCGGACGCGGGTCTCTTGCAGGAGATCGTCGGCGTGAGCAGGGTCTTGAGCCCAGCGTGCGATCACCTGGACCAGGCGCGGCTCGACTCGCGCGAACAGGTCTTGGAACAGGCGTGGGTTGCCGGCGTGGAAGCGGTCCAGGTCGACCTCGGGCTCCGGTGGCGGCAGGGCGGCGGCGGAAGTTTTCGCCGCGGCGGGCGGTTTGTTGAGCGGCAGAGCGTCCATGGGGTCCCCCCTTTGGTTGGTGGTTCTGGTACGTGGTACTCACCAAACCGCAAAAAGGTTCCCTTGCCGGCCAGCGGCGGTCGCCGAAAGACGGGCCGATTCAGCCATGGAAGCGCCCAATTTTCGTCCCATCTTGCTCCGTATCCGGGACTCGCCCGGTCCTCGCAGGCCGGGCCGGCGGCGTTCGCCCGCGAGCCCGCCAGCGAGCCCCGCCAACTTCCCCGCGCCGACGGAGACCGCAACCCATGACGGAGCACCCCACGCCGCCCGAGAACGGCCGGCAACCCCCTCGCCGCAAGCGCCCCCGCAGGCACGACGAGGTCCTCAAGTCGTTCTTCGCCCACCCCCTCGCCGCCCAGTCATTGGTCCGCGACTTCATGGCTCGCGGCTGGCACCGCGAACTCGACCTCGACTCGATCCGCGAACTGCCCACCGAGCACGTCTCCCCCGGCCCCAAGCTCCGGCGCGCCGACGCCGCTTGGTGGGTCCCCTTCCGCCACCGCCGCCGCGCCGTCGTCTTCCACGTCGAGTACCAGTCCGCCGTCGGCTACGACATGCTCTTCCGAAGCCTCGAGTACGTCGCCCACCTCTACCGCTTCCTCAAAGCCAGCAAGCAGTGGAGGAACCCCGACGGCAGCGGCGCGCCCGCCGTCCTGTCGTCGGTGCTGCACATCGGTCCCGAGCCGTGGCGCGCGCTGACGAGCGTGGCCGCGCTGGCGCCGCCGGGGTCTGCGAGCGCCGCCCGGCTCCAGACCGCACACCTGTACGAGGTCCTTGACTCGAGGTCGGCTGCGGAGCAAGACTTGCCGGCGGACGGCACGCTGCTGCGGTGGCTGGTGGACTTGGTTCGGGACTGGCGGAGCCTGGGTCGTGTGACCGAGGCTCTGGCTGCGCGCTACGGCGGTCCTGAGCACGCGGGCGTGCGGGAGGGCTACGCGATGTGGGCGGAGGAGGCGGCGCGGGCGATGGGCGTGGCGCGGGCGACGAGAGAGCGGATCGTGGAGCGGATCAGACACCCAAGGGAGGGAGGCGGCATGTCCTGGCAGGCGGCGGAAGCAGCGGAGGAGCTCCGGCGAGAAGGCCGAGAGCAAGGGCTGGAACAAGGGATGGAGCAGGGTCGCGAGCAGGGGCTGGAGCAGGGGTTGGCCGACAAGCGGGCGCTGGTGGTTCGCTTGGCGGAGCGGCGGTTCGGGTCGGGGACGGCGGAGCGGCTGCGCCGCATCTTGGCGGCGTCGGGCTCGGAGTTGGTGGACGAGGCGGCGGACGCCGTGGTGGACTGCGACACGGGCGACAAGCTGTTGGCGCGGACCGCGAACGGCCCCGTCTGACCACGCTTTGGACTGCGAGCCCGACCGACCTTAGTCCAAGGCTCCGCCGGGGTCCGACCGCATCCAGACGGTTTCGCCCTCCACAAGCGTTCGGACCACCCTTCCGACCAGCCGCCGGCCCGCGAAGGGCGTGTTGCGACTCTTGGAGAGGAAGGCGTCGGGGTCGGCTTCCCACTCGTCCGCCGGGTCGATCAGGATCAGGTCGGCGGGCGAACCCGGCGCCAGCCCGCCGCCCGGTAGGCCCAGCACGCGCGCCGGACCCGACGACATGCGCGCGATCAGGGTCGGAAGGTCCAGAACTCCCTTCAGCACCAAGTCGGTGTGAAGGACGGCGAAGGCGGTCTCGAAGCCCACGACGCCGAAGGGGGCGTCGTCGAACGCCTGTTCCTTTTCGTCGTAGTGGCGGGGCGCATGGTCGGTGGCCACCGCGTCGATCACGCCCTCGGCCAAGGCCGCCTGCAACGCCTCCACGTCGGCGCGGGGCCGCAGCGGCGGGTCCACCTTGCAGTTGGCGCCGTAGCTATCCAGCAGGTCGTGAGCGAGAAGCAGGTGGTGGGGGGTGGCCTCGGCGGTGACGCGAACGCCGCGCTCGCGAGCTTGGCGGATCAGGCGGCAGGCGGCGGCGGTCGTGACCCGTTGCAGATGGAGGCGGCCGCCCGTCGCACCGGCCAGCGCCAAGTCCCGGTAGATGCCTATCTCCTCGGCGGCGCCCGGCTTGCCCCGGAGCCCCAGCCGGGTGGAGACGACCCCCTCGTGCATTACGGCGCCCTCCGCCAGCCACGGGTCCTCCGCATGGGCCAGGACCGGGATGTCGAACGACTGGGCGTACTCAAGGGCCAGCCGCATCAGCCGCGAAGAGCGGATCGCGCGGCCCGCGTCGCTCACGGCCACCGCGCCGGCCTCTACCACTTCGCCGAACTCTGCCAGGCGTTCCGCTTCCCTGCCGACGGTGGCCGCCGCCGCCGGGAAGACCCGGGCGCCCGAGGCGCGCCGTCCGGCCGCGACCACGAAGCCGACCGCGGCGGGATCGTCCACGGGCGGGTCGGTGTCGGGCATGGCGCAGACCACCGTGAAGCCCCCCGCCGCCGCGGCCGCCGCGCCGGTGGCGATCGTCTCGCAATGCTCCAGTCCCGGTTCGCAGAGGTGGGCGTGCGGGTCCACGAAGCCGGGCGCCACCACCAAGCCGGCGGCGTCGATCGCTTGCAAGGACGGCGAACCTTCCGCCGACGAGGGAACCGTTGTGGCCAAGTCCTCGCCCACCGCCGCGACCCGTCCGTCCTCGACCAGCACGTCGCGCACGGCGTCCAGGCCCCGGGTCGGGTCGACGACGCGTCCCCCGTGCACCAGCAACCGCGTCACCGGTTCGCGTTCCCGGTCGGGGGCTGGTCCGACCCGACGGACGCGGGCGCCTCGCCCCCGGGATGCTCAGCGGACCCAGCAGAAGCGGGCGCCTCCGGCGCATGGGACGCGCGGTCCGCCAGCAGCGCCAGCACCGCCATCCTGACGGCCACGCCGTTGGTCACCTGGCGGAGGACGACCGAGTGGGGGCCGTCGGCCACGTCCGAGTCGATCTCGACGCCTCGGTTCATCGGTCCAGGGTGAAGGATCGTCACCGCCCGCGGCGCCTGGGCCAGCCGGTGGCAGGTCACCCCGAAGGCACGGTTGTACTCGCGGAGCGACGGCACGAACCCGGCCTGCATCCGCTCCAGCTGGAGGCGCAGCACATTGAGCGCGTCGGCCCATTCCAGCGCATCCTCTACCCGTGCGAAGACGCGGCAGCCCAGTTCCTCGATCGCGGCCGGCAGCAAGGTGCGAGGTCCGCAGACCGCCACCTCCGCACCCATGTTGAGCAGGCCGAAGATGTTGGACCGCGCCACGCGGGAGTGGAGGACGTCCCCCACGACGCAAACCTTGAGCCCCTCCAGCTTGCCGAAGCGGTCGCGGAGGGTGAGCAGGTCCAGGAGCCCCTGCGTGGGGTGCTCGTGCGCGCCGTCGCCGGCGTTCACCACGTTCGAGGGAATGCGGTTGGCCAAGAAGGCGGCGGCACCGGCGGACCAATGGCGCATCACCACCATGTCGATCCGCATCGCCTCCAGGTTCCGGGCCGTGTCGACCAGCGTCTCGCCCTTGGACACCGACGACCGGCTGGCCCCGATGTTCACCGTGTCCGCCCCCAGTCGCTTCTCCGCGAACTCGAACGAGATGCGTGTGCGGGTCGAGGGCTCGAAGAAGAGGTTGACGATCGTCTTGCCCCGCAGGACGGGCAGCTTCTTGATCGGGCGGTCCGATATCTCCCGGAAGCGCGTGGCCAAGTCGAGGATGCCCCGTATCTGGTCCCCCGAGAGGTGCTCCAGCCCGACGAGGTCCTTCCCCAGAGCCGGCGACGGAACCGTCATCGGGGCAAGGCGGCGCCCGGCCGTCGCAGCGTCCCGGTCACGACGACCGCCAAGCTGCCGTCCACGGCGGGGACCAGCACGTCCACGCGCTGGTCGGGGAGCACCTGGCAGGCGCGGCCCACGATGTCGGCCTGGATCGGCATCTGCCGCTCGCCCCGGTCCACGAGCACGCAGAGGAGGATGCGCGCCGGGCGCCCGAAGTCCATGAGCTCGTTGAGGGCCGCGCGAACGGTGCGCCCGGTGTACACCACGTCGTCCACGAGAACGACCGTCTTGCCGTCCACGCCGCCGGACGGCAGGCGCGTCTCCCCGACCCGGGGCAGGTGCCCCAAGGCCATGAGGTCGTCCCGGTACATGGTGATGTCCAGCGTCCCGGTGGGAACCGACGCGCCCTCGGCCGCCGCCGCGCGCGCGCCGATCATGTCCGCCAAGTCGACGCCCCGGCGCTGGACGCCCATCAGGACCAAGTCCCCAGCGCCCCCGGCCCTTTCCAGCACTTCGTGCGCCATGCGGTCCACGACCCGCCGGACGGCGTCCGCGTCCATGAGCACCGTGGGCGTCGCCGAGGGCGGGCCGGCCGGGAGATTTTCTGGGTTCACGGCCGACAAGATAATTGCCACGGAAACGCCGGTCCAACATGATGGGAGCAGTTCCCAGACCCGACCGCGGAGTGCCCATGTCCCGTCTCGACGCCTCGATCTTCCGTTCGCCAGCGCCGACTTCCCACGCGCCGACCCCGCATTCGAGGGCGGCGGCCCTTGGCTCAGGCGCGCGGGTTCGGCGCCCGCGCGTCACGATCCGCCGTTGGCCCGCCTTCCGACTCGCCCGGCGCGTCGCTGCTGTCGTGCTGGCGCTCGCGCTCCCGACGGCGGCGGCCAGCGGCCAGCAAGTGGCGGACGGCCCCAAGGTCGTGCTCGGGTCGGTTCCCTTCTCCCTGTCGGTGGCGGGCGAGGAAGCCACGTCGGCCGGAAGGGAGCGGGGCCTGTCGGCGCTGGCGGAGATCCGCGATGCCCAAGGCACGCTGCTCGCGTCGGGGCCGGTGGACGCCGGCGAAGTGCGGGAGTTCCGCGACATCTCCGTGGCCTCGCGGGACGCCCTGCCCCTGTCGGTTCGCGTGGGCGACGCGGTCGAGGAGTTCTCGCGCCCCTACGCGCCGGGATGGTTCTCGGTGCTGCCGCCGCTGTTCGCCATCCTGCTGGCGCTGGCGTTCAAGGAAGTGATCACCGCGCTGGTGGCGGGCATCTGGCTGGGCGCCCTGGCGGTGTCGGGCTACAACCCGCTGGACGCCACGTGGCGCATGGTGGATCAGTACGTGATCTCGGCGCTGGCGGACACCAGCAGCGGCCACGCGCAGATCGTCGTCTTCAGCCTGATGCTGGGCGGGATGGTGGGGATCATCGGGCGCAACGGGGGCACGCTGGGCATCGTGCGGGCGGTGACGCCCCTGGCAAGGAACCGCCGACGGGGCAAGGTCGCCACCGCGCTGGCCGGCCTGGCGATCTTCTTCGACGACTACGCCAACACGCTCGTGGTGGGCAACACCATGCGCCCCATCACCGACAAGCTGAAGATCTCCCGCGAGAAGCTGGCGTATCTAGTGGACTCGACGGCGGCGCCGGTGGCGGCCCTGGTGCCCGTGTCCACCTGGGTCGGTTACGAGGTGTCGCTGATCGGCGGCGGCCTGGACTCCGTGGCCGCGGGGACCACCGGCGCGGAGTCGGCGTTCTTTGCGGCGCTGAGTCCCTACACCCTGTTCGTCCAGTCGATCCCCTACCTGTTCTACCCCCTGCTGGCGATGGCGTTCGTGTTCCTCACGTCGGTCATGAACCGGGACTTCGGTCCCATGGCCCGGGCCGAAGCCAGAGCCGCGGCCGGGGGCGGGCTCCACCGGCCGGGCGCCACACCGGCCACCGACACGTCGGGCAGCTTCTTGCAGGCCAAGGAAGGCTTGGCGTGCAACGGTTGGAACGCCGGCCTTCCGGTGCTCGCCGTGGTGGCCGTGGTGCTGGGCGGGCTGTACGTCACGGGCCGGGCCGGGGCGGGTCCTGACGCGTCGCTGCGAGACGTCTTCGGGGCCGCCGATCCCTTCAACACCCTGCTCTGGGGCTCGCTGGCGGGATGCTTGGTGGCAGCGGTGCTCTCGCTGGCCCAGCGCGCGCTGACGATCCACGAGTGCGTGGACGCCTGGACCGGCGGCGTGAAGGCCATGATGGTGGCCATGACGATCCTGGTCCTGGCGTGGTCGCTGGGATCGGTGACCTCGGACCTGGGGACGGCCGGCTACCTGTCCGGCTTGCTGAGCGGCAACCTTCCCCTGTGGATGCTTCCGGCCCTGGTGTTCGTCACGTCGGGGGCGATGGCGTTCGCCACGGGCACCTCCTGGACAACCATGGCGATCATGATCCCGCTGGTGGTGCCGCTCACCGTGTCCCTGGCGGGCGGAACGGGTTTCGCCGACGGTTCCCAATACGGCTTCCTCCTGGGGGCGGTCAGCGCCGTCCTGGCAGGGGCGATCTGGGGCGACCACTGCTCGCCGATCTCGGACACCACCGTGCTGTCGTCCACGGCGGCGGCCTGCGACCACATGGATCACGTCCGCACCCAGTTGCCGTACGCCATGCTGGTGGGCGCCGTGGGATTGGCCCTGGGCAGCATCGGCACCGCGCTCGGGCTGCCCCACTGGGTGGCGCTGCCGGCCAGCGTGATCGTGCTGGCCGTGATCCTGCGCATTTTCGGGACGCCTGTGGAGGAAGTTTCGGCGGAGGGATAACGATGACGGCGTTCAGGATGGTCCGGTGGTGCGATGCGTTCGCAACGGCTTGGGCGTACATGCCGGCGTCGAATGCGACGGCGCAACGGTGGGAGGCGGTCAGGCCAGCCTTCCTGCACCGGTCGTCAAAGGCCCAGGATGTATACTGCGACGCTTGGTCCAAGCGCGTGCTCAACGAGTGTCGTCGCGCCGGGGCACCGCGCATTCGAGAGCCTCGTCGGACGCATGCCGGGAACCGACGACGGCCAGTCCCCACTCCCTAGGTTCGCGTCACCGTGGCGGCGGGCCGACCGCCACTTCCAGCTTGACCGCCGCGTCCATGCCAGCCGGGTCGTCCCAATACGTGGCCAAGTAGCGGCCGTCGGGAGTGGCGTTCCACACCTCGTATCCCTTCGCCACAGGACTGCGGGCCAAGATGCTTCCCTCCGGCGAGACGACGAGCCATTCGCTCGTGGGCGGGCCCTCTTCGGGCCAGACCTTTACGACATTGAGAATGTTTCCGTTCTCGAGCTCGTTGATAAAGTACGATCGGGTCCACCCGCTATTGTACTCGTAGCCGTCAGGCAGGTACGTGACCGCCCGGTCTCGTTCCGATGCGGAGACCACGCCTTCGTCCTCGATCACAAGTTGCGCTCCATTACCCAGGAGATCGGCATAACGGGTGATCCTGAACGGTGCCGCATCGGACACCAAGAGCCCGCCGTCTGCCGTAACGGCCATTGCTCCCCCGGAAGTCTGGCGAACCGTTTCCCACTGTTGGTGGTCGGCGGCGGCGTGCCAGCTCTTGACGTGCCGACCCCGCCTGCTGTCGAACCGATGCACGGCGTAGCGAGCCAGCTCGTGGTCTTTGTACCCGAAGCCGCCACTGGCGATCAGGTCGCCGTCGGGCGTTGCCACTACGCTGCGCGTGTTCAAGCTGACGGGCCACGTCATCCGTCGGCGGAACTTCTTGTCGGCACCGAAGAACGAGAATCCCGGCACGTCGTGTATGACGATTCCGCCGTCCCGGTAATGCACGATCCGGTAAACTCTGCGGAGCTCGCCCGGACCCTCGCCACCGCGCAGAGCGAGCTTCATTTGGGTGCCGTCGGCCGATACTTCGGCCACCTCCGATACTTGGCTGTCGCCAACCCAGACAGTTCCGTCCGGCCACTGCAACATGCCTCTGGGCCATCCGAATCCCGGATCGCCGTATGTGCTCCAGATCTCCCGGACACGCACTTCGAGCGGGTACGTCGACGCCTGCGTGTGGGCCGCAACCAGTTCGCCGGTCACCGCCAGACTCGACGCGAATAGCAGGACGGCCCCAACGATGGTCTTCATGAAGTGGAGCTTCATGTCGAATGCCTCCTGATTGGCCCAGCAGGCTCAGTCGGTCGTTGCTCGCTCGAACGCGAGCCCGTGGGCCCAGCGCTGGAATCGGATGACGAGCGGATTCAAGGTAACGGCAAGCTCACCACTCGGCAATTGGCGCGCAAGGAAGACCCAATCGTCGCTGGACCCGCATTGGGCGGCTCCGGCGAAGTGGGCTGGCCCTACTCGAATCAAGGTAATGTTGCGTCCGCCGTGATCGATGATCCGAGTGTCCACGCCGGGCATCAGGCTTGCCTGTTGCTCGCTTTCGGTCGGTGCGCAGACCTGGGTGTCGAACCAGAACGGTATCTCGACCTTGGTGCATTCGCACCCGCCCGTCACTTGGCAGCGATGCTTTCCGCCGCCTCGCGTACTCGTGCAACTCGAGCCCCCGGCTCCGTCCACGCAGTGCCCGTCCTCATTGCAGACGACGCACTGCCCCTGCAAGGAGGACGCGCCCGTGACCGGGGACACCAGCAGCCCGACCGCAACCGCCAAAGCCGTCGCAATCAGTGTGAGCCCGAGGTTGAGGTTTCTGACGCCGACGGGGTGGCGTACCGGGCGAGCCGGCCTCACCGCGAGGATGATGCGGCGCAGGACAGCGATAATGCGCAAGGCGAATCCTTGGAACGTCGTCATGATGCTTCTCCCTTCCAGCGATGGGCGACCTCGCGGGACTTTCCTCGCGGACGCCCATCGGTTGCGATTACTGGGGAGATGCCTGTCGTCGCGAAACTTGGTATATCAAAATTCACACGGCGCAGCCCCGCGGTCCGCAGGCCCCGGAGCCTTGCAGGCCACGCCGGTTGCCGCCGGTAGTCGATCGTCGTGGCCATCGACCAGAAGCCATGACCCGCTACGCCCGCCGCACCCTAAAAAAAGCTTGGAGCAGTTCGGCGGATTCTCGTGCCAGGACGCCGCTCACGACTTCGGCGGCGTGGTTGAGGCGGGGGTCTCGGACCAGGTCTTCCAGGCTGCCTGCCATGCCAGACTTGGGGTCCGAGGCGGCGAACACCAGCCTCGGGATTCGGGCCAGCACGACGGCCCCGGCGCACTGTGCGCACGGCTCCAGCGTGGCATAGAGCGTGCATCCCTCCAGCCGCCAGTCGCCCAGGCGGCGAGCAGCGGCACGGATCGCCACGGACTCGGCGTGAGCCGTGGGATCGGACCACGCCACGGTCCGGTTGTGGTCCTCGGCAAGCACCTTGCCTTCCAGCACGACGACTGCGCCGACGGGGACCTCCCCGCGTGCGGCGCCCGCGCGGGCCATCTCGAGCGCACGCGCCATCCAAGCCCGATCGCGGGCGCAGCCGCCCGACATTATCGGTTCCGGTCACGGGCGCAGGTCCCGAACAACTACGAGCTCCGGTCGCCGGCGGAACCGTCGGCCTCGTACAGAAAGCCGCTCCGGCGCTGGAAGGTCCCTTCCTGGACCAACCGGCCTAGGACTGCGTGGAAGCCGGTGCGCAGGTTCTTGCCCACTCGCTTGAACCCGAAGATGCGTGCCGCCTCGTCGACGGCATCGTCGTCCTCGATGCCGTGGCTGTCACGGACGGCCAGCACCAGCGTATGGCCGATCTCCTCGGGCGCGATGCGATCGATTCTGCGCAGGCTGTCGTGGACGTCCTTTCGGCAGCGGACCCGGGCCTGCGGCTCCCCGGGACGCCACTGCCGGTCGGGAACCCAGAGGAAGTCCCCATTCGCCGCCACGGCGCCATCGCGAATGCACTGGCCCACCGCTTGCGACACCCGCTCCTTGATCCGGGAGCCCATTCGCCCCAGTCTCGCGAATCGCACAACACGCGCGCCTGCCTCTTCCCAGTGAATGGGACTCTCGACGGCGACCACTTCAGCCAGCCAGTCCGACACCTCCTGGACGGGCACCTCGTGGAACTCCCGGCCGTCAAGGTCGATCCCGAAGTCGGCGGGCCGGTACGGAACGCACACCTCGCGGGGCGCTGGTGCGGCCGGTGCCTCGCGGACCAGAGACGGAGAGCGAGACCGCGAGGGCGACGGCGCGACTCGATGCGCCGAAGCCCCGCTTGACGCCGAGCGGCCGTCCAAGGCCGGGACTTCGCCCGCCGCCGAGGCCGAGTCCGCCGCCGACAGCTCGCCCGAACCTGCGGTCGGGCCCGGGACTGACAATCCGCCCGAAGTCGGCGTCCCGCCCAAAGTGGACACGCCGTCCAAAGTGGACGTCCTGTCCGAGCCAGCTTGCCGAGCCCGTCGAATCGCCTCTTCCAGCCGCTCCATTTCGCGGTCTGGATTCATGAACCAGTCGGTGCTCCAGATCCGGTGGATCGTCCAGCCCAGGCCCTCCAGGACCTGCTGCCGGAGACGGTCTCGGTCCCGGGCGGAGCGCGCGCTGTGATAGCTGGCGCCGTCGCACTCCACGCCCAGCAGGTAGCGTCCGCGCCGGTCGGGGTCCACCACGGCCAGGTCCACGAAGAAGCCCGCCGAGCCGACTTGGTGGTCCACTTGATGCCCCCGCCGTCCGAGCTCCCGGGCCACGGCCTCCTCGAACGGCGAGTCGGCGCCCCGCCCCGTTCGCTCCGGCAGCTCCATCTTGCCCGTGCGGGCGTACTTCAGGAACTGCTTCAGCGCAACGACCCCCCGAGCATCGCTTCGCACGTCGGCGGCCTCGAAGTTGGCGAATACCAAGCACCGCCGGCGCGCGCGGGTGACGAGCACGTTCAGGCGCCGCTCGCCCCCTTCCTGGTTGAGCGGGCCGAAGTTCATCCCCATCCGCCCGTCCTGCCGCTTGCCGTAGCCGACGCTGATCAAGATCACGTCGCGCTCGTCGCCCTGGACGTTCTCCAGGTTCTTGACGAAGAACGGCTCCTCGGGGTGGGCCGCGAAGAACGTTTCTGACGAAGCGTCTTGCCGACGCAGGATCTCCAACTGGTCTTCGACTGCGCGAGCCTGCGCCAAGCTGAACGCCGCCACGCCCAGCGTCAGGTGCGGGGACTCGACGGCGTGTCGCGCGACCGCCTCCGCCACGGCCCGCGCCTCCGCGGGGTTCACGCGCCCGCCGCTCCCGGGCTTGTAGAACGACTCCGGATCGTAGCGCATGCGCAGACCGGTGCTCTCCCGGCCCTTGTCGGGGCTGGGGAAGATCACCAGACGGCTGTCGTAGAACGCCTCGTTGGAGAACGAGATCAGGGACTCGTGGCGGCTCCGGTAGTGCCACCTGAGCATCCGCTCCGGCGCCTGCTGGGCGCAGAACATCCCCAAGATGCTTTCCAAGTCGGACGCTGCGGAAGGGTTGTCGTCGTCGTCCTCGGCCATGCGGTCGAAGAAGGTCGTCGGGGGCAGCTGCTTGCTGTCGCCCACCACCACGGCCTGCCCCGCTCGCGCGATCGCCCCGAAGGCCTCGACCGGACGCACTTGGCTGGCCTCGTCGAAGATCACCAGGTCGAAGCGCACCGGCGACTTCGGCGGGACGAACTTGGCCACGGACAGGGGGCTCATCATGAAGACGGGCTTGATCCGCTGCACCGCGCTGCCGGCTTGCTCCATGAGCTTCCGCAACGGAAGGTGCCGCCGCTTCTTCTCGAACTCGCGCGCCAGAACGAGCATTTGCCCGCCGCCCGAGCCCCGGGGAACGCCCTCCCAGTGACGGTGCGCGACCCGGGCTTGGTTGCGGGCGAATTGACCCCGGTCCAGCTGCCGGAATCGGGCGACCGTGCCCTGTTGCGTCGCGCCGTGGAACTCGGCCAGCACGGGCCGCTCGTCCCAGGCCAGTTTGAGCCAAGCCGAACAGCAGCGGCGTTCGAAGGCGCGCACCAGCTCCCGGTCGGCCCGGTCCCACTCGGCGGCCACCTCGCTCACGCTCTCCAGCCCGTGGTCGGCCAAGCGCCTGGCGACTTGGTTGAATCGGACGATGTCCTGAAGCAACTCCACCGCCCCGGAAGCCGCACTGAGCCAACGTTCCATCTCGCCGAACGGCCTGTCGCCCGGCGGCAGCAGGGGCGCGAACCGGGCGGCGTCCAGCTCCAGTGCCGCCGCCACGGCGTCGAGCGCCTCCGACAGGGCCTCGCGAGACTTGCGACAGGCGTCGCTTGCGGCGCGGAGGCCGGCCTCGTCGGGCGGACGGTCCAACGCATCGTGCACGCAGGGGTGGATCTCGCCGGAAGCCGTATCCCGGTGCAGGCGCAAGAGCCACTCGGCCACATCCCCTGCCCTGCGGTGCGCCTCGGCGCTCTGGCCTGGCTTCCCGTCGCCGAAGAGGCGCGTCCAGAGGGTCCCCGCTCCCTCGACGTTGCCGTGCAGCCGGCGCGCGGCCAAGACCGCGTCCAGCAGGGCCAGCCGCTCTTTGTGTGCGGTGGGCGACGCTTCGCGGCACAGTCCGCGGATCCCCTTGACCGCCTTCCGGTAGCTGCCGGACAGAAACCTCCACCACTTTTCGCCGGAGGCTGCCAGTCCCTGGCGGTGAGCCAGCACCTGCGGGTCGTCCCAGGCCTCGGGGATCAGCACCTCGTCGTGCTCGGCGCGAAGGCGGGCGAACTCCAGTGCGTCGCGGGCCAGGGCCTCGACTTCGGCGGCGCGCCGGGTCCACTCGGGGGCCCTGTGCCGGACGCCGGACAGGTTCGGGGCCTCGGCCAGCCGAGCCGCCGTGACAAGGAGCACGCCCGTCTTGGCCCGGTCCAAGGGGTCGGGGCCGGCCCCCAAGAGGTCGCGAAGCTGGCGTGCGTCTTCGTCGTGACGGCGGAGGGCCGCGGCGGCGGCGTCCAGCACCTCCGCAACCTTGGCGCGGTCTTGCGGCATGTGCCGCGTCAGGGCGCTTCCCCAGAACGCGTGTTCCCTGGGAACGCCGATCGCCCCCAGCAGGTCCTGCATCTCGCGCACGGCTTCGCGACGCACCTTGAAGTCCTCGCGGGTCCAAGCCACCGGCGCGACCTGCTCCAACCCGGGGGCGTCCGAGCCTCCGGAAGCCTCCGACCCTCCCAGCTGCGACCACATGCCAACCAGCTGATGGGGCGTCAGCTTGGTCTTCCCCACATGGGAGTTGACGGCCTGCGCGTACTCGTTCAGGCGGTCGCGGGCCGTCCGCAGCAGCTCCCGGTCCTCGTCGACGTCGGCGACCTGGGGCCGCCCCAGCTGGACGGTGCGCTTCAGCTCGGCCAGGACGGCGGCCTTGCTGGCCTTGTGGCTGTGCAGTTCCAGACAGGCGTCGCCCACGTGAACGGCGTCCAGCCGGCGCTTGACGACCTCCAGCGCGGCCATCTTTTCGGCCACGAACAGCACCTTCTTGCGCTGCGCCACGCATTCGGCGATCAGGTTGGTGATCGTCTGCGACTTGCCCGTGCCCGGCGGCCCCTGGATCACCAAGTGGTGGCCCGCCAGCACGTCCAGCACGGCCTCGGTCTGCGAGCTGTCCGAGTCCATCACCTCGTGGGTGTCGCCAGGCGCCACGCGGTCGTCCAGGCGGCGCTCCTCACCGTCGCCGCAGTCCGCGAGTCCGGCTTCCGCGCCGTTCCCGGCACTCCCGCCGAACCCGCCGCAGAAGAGCGCCCGCATGACCGGATGGTCGTCCGGCTTTTCGTCTTCGGGCCAAGCTTCCGGCGCCAAGTCCTTGTAGATCAGCAGCTTGCTGAACGAGAAGAAGCCCAGGTCGACCGCGTCCCGGTCGACATGCCACCGATCCATCTCCGAGACCGTTTCCTCCACCTGGCGAAAGTAGTTGTCCACGTCCAGGTCGTCGTCGTCGCCCATCTCCGGCAGGGAGAGGCCGAAGTCGCCCCGCAGCTTGGCGTCCAGCGACAGGTTGGCGTCGATGTCCTCGGCGGTCCACTGCACCTTGAAGCGGGCGCGGGCGCTCCCCCTGTCCAGCTCCACCGGCACCAGCACCAAGGGCGCCCGGCGCGCAACCTCGCTGGAGGGCGACTCGTACCAGACCAGCGCTCCCAGCGCCAAGTACAAGATGTTGACGCCCTGCTCCTCAATCGACGACCGCGCATGCCGAAGCGTGTTCCGCAGCCGTCTGTCCAGTCGCACAGCGCTGTGGACCGTCTGCAGCTTGTTGTCCACGTGGCGCTCGCTCGGCGCCTCCCGACGCGCCGACTCGCTGATCAGCGCCCGAAGCTCGCTCGGCACGTCGGCGCCTTCGTCGGAGGGGGCGGGACCGCCCGCAGCTTCGACTTCCGGCGCGGCCAGGAAGTACATCGGCCGCTTCTCCGCCACCAAGATGCGGTAGACCTCGCGCGAGACCTCGTCGACGATCCGCACCCCCTTGGCACGGAGCGGACGGAACGCTATCAGCGGGTTGCGAAGCCCGACGTCAAGCAGGTCCCGGCGCGACGCCTCGAGCTGTGCGCCGACGCTCTTGCGGCAGTCTTGGTCTGTCTGCATCTCCGAAGGCCCGTTCACAGCGAAACAGTAAGCCGGGAACCGCCCGTGCGGCTACTGCGGCCAAGCTGGCCCAGGGCGCGCGGCAAGCCGGGAAGCACTGATGGAGCCGATTCGGGGCCTCGTTGCAACCAACAAGTAGACGCACGAGGCGGCAGGACATCGCCCTTCATTGCTGGCGGGCTCCGGCCTGTCAGCCCGGGCTCGCGTGGTCGACCTGCCGCCGAATGCCGTCCAGCAAGATCACGAGCCGGGCAAGCGTCGCCTCCCGATCGATGGGCTCCGCGTCCGCGCCAACTCCCTCGTATCGGAATTCCACGGCATACGGCGTGAAGTCTGCAAGGTCATTGAACGGGGCTGTCGCGACGCCCTTCGCGGCAAGCAGCCGGAGCAGCGCCTGGAGGCTGTGCGTGAGAGGATAGGTCTCGCCAAGCACGGCGAGCCACGCCTTGAAGGCCTTCTCCGCCGCCTGCTGGACATGGAAACCGAAGGACTCGTCGGGCGCTTCTGCCGTCATGCTCCTGAGCGTGAGAACATCGCGTTCGGCTGCGCGGAGCAACATCCCGGCGCACTTAGGGTCGCTCATACACGACCCTTCCTTCCCGCAACGCCCGTGCGAGGACGTGATTGAGGGAGTCGCGCCAGTACTCCACATCGGCCAGCGAGTAGACGAGAACGTCCACGGGCACGACAAAGCCGGAGAGGGCGCCGTACAGCCTGACGAGCTCACGGCTCCGGCTGCGACCGGGACCGAACGGCTCGGCTTCGATGACGAGCAGGTCCACATCCGACCGCTCCGTAGCCGCCCGGCGACCCCTGGAACCGAAAAGAACGACCTTTTCGGGGTCTACTTCGTCAACGATGGCCTTGACCATCTCGGTGATCAGAGCGTCGTCGACTTGATCCATTCGCCCGCCGTCCGCCAGAGATTCGCGACGACTGCTAAGTCGCCGGCTCCCCACTCGGCCCGGCGTCCCCGACCTGCGTGGACGGGCAGTCAGCGCTGCGAGTCTCCAACTTTAGCCGAGACAAGCCGCGGGGGGAAATCCCCACTCAAGTGTGGACCCCCACCACCGAGTCGGCGACTGTGGGCTGGATGCCTACTGGGACCGGTCTACCGTTGCTCGAATCCGCCTTAGGGACTCCCGCTGGATCCTGCGTGCTTCCTTCCCGGGGTCGACCCGAGGTATGTCCCTCAATCGCGCCAGAGTGCGCTCCTGGATCTTCAAGGGATTCTCCTCCGGGGCACAGTACCTCTCCTTGGTCTTCACGTTCTTGATCCTCCTGTCGGGACGCATGATTCTCGGAATTCAAGAAAGCCAGTAGCTTGTCGGAAGGTGCAGATCTAGGAAAAACAGCCCATTCCCCCAACTTGCTGGCCAATAAGACCTCCTCGGCCGAGCGTTCACGAACGTTGTGGAATAGCCGTTCAGCTTGGCGTTGGTCAATCACGAACGTGTGAACCGGGTAGTCGTTCGTAAGTCTGTCAAGCGTACCCTTCCTAAGGTTGTTTGTTCTGCTGTCCAGCAACTCGCCATACTCATGTGCGATCCTCAACGAGCGACCGGCCTCGCCAATATGCATTGCATCGATATGACCATAGATCGGCTCCATCAGTCGGCCGGTCAGATTAGCAGTAACTTCCGTGGCTGTGCGGGCGGTTATTGAACCCCCGCTACGAAACTTGATCGACAACATAAAGTGCTCAAATGCATCAAATGCCTGCTCGTGCAGAGTCTTCAAGGCTGAAAGTACGGTCAGGCCCGACCTTCTTTCTCCAATTTCGTCTTCCTTGTAGAGTTGAACATCGACGGGACCCAGTTCACCGCAATCGCTCATGACGAGGCTGTGTGCACCAATTGCTACAAGAGTCCCAGCACTCTTGCAATAGCCTGTAACGTAGCAGGTTATCGTCTCGTAGTGATTTTGAAGTGTGGTCGCAAGCCGATATGCCGCATCGGCATCCCCACCGGTTGTCACGAGCATGAACAACAAATTGCGTCGCCCCTGCCGGCCCTTGCAAAGCTGCGCAACCTCTTGGTCAACGGGAAACAAGAGGGGACCATTGAGCAGCAAGATATCACAGTCTGCAGATTCGGCGACAGCAACGGCCTCTGGGAGAAGTAGGTTCTCTTGGTCGGTCATGGGCGTTCAGCCTTGGAGCAGGGGAGCTTTGTGATTCCGTCCGTGACCTTGCCTGCACCACCACTTTCGGGAGGGAAGGCCACTAGCTACCGAGTATACCGAATCGCGACTCGCTGCTCAACTCAGTGTCCTTGGACGACCCCGTCCATGACCCGTCCGCCGAGTCGCAATTGACGAAACCGCCCTGGCGGTACACCCGCCTAATGAGCGCCGTAGGATACCCCCGCCATCGCGGTCGGCACGTCCACGTCGCCGTCTCGCCTGAGGCCGGCAGCGAGCGACAGGTGCACCGGTTCAAGCGAAAGCGTGACGCCCCCGCCCACCTGGAACCCGCCCGTCGCGGCCCCTCCGCCGGCGCGCAAACCCAGCCGCGACACGCCCCGGTACTCAACGCCGGCGCCGGCGAAGAGCTTCGGCCCGACGCGCATGCCTTCGCCGAAGTGGTTGTGGAGTTCGGCGGACACGATCAGGTCCGGCACGACCTCGTAGGCGGTGGCCAGCGCCAGCTGCGGCGCGAAGCCCATGTCGTCCCACTTGCCGCGCAAGTCGCTGGGCGCGCCGGATACCGCGCCTACGGCCAAATCGGTGTCGAAGCCGCCGTCGCGGATGTCCGCGGCCATCGGGCGATAGGCGGCCTTGGCGTCGTCCCAGGCAAAGGTGCTGAACACGTTGCGCATCGTCGCGCCCACGGAGACGGCGCCCGAGGCGTATTGGAAGCCCAGGTCGAGGCCGACGCCGCCACCCGCGAAGCCGACATCGTCTCCCTTGGTGTACAGCACGGGCATGTCGAGCGAAACGGCCAGGGGCGACGCGGTGGCGACTCCTCCGGGGCCGTCCATCGCCATGGCGCCGTGGCCCAGGGAGTACTTGAGCGTGGCCCCGGCGGCCCCTCGACCGTTGCCGGCGGAGAACCCGAACGCCGACCCGACGCCGGCCGTGGTGACGGCCCACCCGCTGGCCGAGGACGGTGCCACGCGGACTTCCGACGCCGATCCGGTCCGCCCCGCGTTCCCGTAGAGCATGAGCTCGACCAGTCCGGGAGACAGGTCCATGCCCACGGACCCGACCGTGGACACCTGAAAGCCGATCCGTCCCACCGACAGTGCGACCCAGGTCAGCTCGACGCCGAAGGGACCAGTTTGCCCGTCGGCCTCCGCCACCCAGCTCGTCCAGTCTGCCTTGACGGCGTCGGACAGCACGCCGTCCCCGAAAGACCCAATGTCGCCCCAGGCGATTGGACCAACGCCGTTCTCGGCCCCGACGGCCAGGACCGCCAGCGAGAACGACGGCGCGTCGGGCATGCCCAGCCCGGCCGGGTTGGTGGCCACGGCGCCGAACCCCCGAGCCGACGCCGCCGCGCCTCCGCCCATGTTCAGAGCCCGCGTGCTCGCAGTGCCCAGCTGGGCCTGCGACGGCGCGACCACCGGTCCCAGCAAGCACGCCGCGCCGAGTCCCGTCGCCAAGCAGGCGCGTATCAGCCCTTCGTGCATCCTCATCAGCTCCCCACGCGAAGGACGAGCTCGACGTTGCCGTCGATCGTCACTTCCATCTCCGGCGCCACGCGCACCCCGCCGGTCGGCGAGGTGACCGTTCCCGATCCGCTCAGCACCACGCCCGCCTTGCCCAAGAACGACCGAAACTCGTCGGCGGACAGCGGAACCGACACGATGGAGGCCGCCTGCTCGGAGACCGCGAAGTCCTTGCGCACCACAGCGCTGTCGCCCTGGACGATCACCAGCTCGGCGTCCATCCCGACGCCGAACGGGTTGGTGACATCCAAGACGAACGCCCCGTCCGCGATGCGGTCCACGATCCCGGCGTCCACGGCCTCCACGTCCACGGCGGCGGGCTCGATCTCGGCCTGCCGGCCCACCACGCCAACCCTGGCCGAAGAGACCGACAGGCCCGTCGGCGCGACGGTCGCGTCGAGCCTCTGGTCCGCCTTGAAGTGAATCCAGTGCTCCCGATCCAGCCCGCCGGCAGGCGACGCAATCGACGCCGTGAACAAGACCTCGGGTCCGACCGCCCCCGGCGCCAGCGCCAAGACTCGGCGAAAGGGCCGGCCCGGAGGCAGCGAGTCCGCGGCTCCGTCCACCACGGCGCGAGCCAGCTCCCGGCCGCCGATCTCGGACACGACCACGGTGAAGGAGCCCGCCTCTCCGCCCGGGGGCCGGAGCGGATCGAAGCCGAAGTTGTGGCGGAAGGAAAGCTCGACGCTTCCCGCCGACAACTCCGCCGATACGACTTCCGCCGGCAAGCTCAGGGTGTCGGCCACGCTGCCCGTGAAGGCCGGCTTCGGCGCCGACCGGCCCTGCAGCTCGCGGCAAGCGGGACACAGTTCGTCCAGTCCTTTGCCCGCTTGCCCAGGATCGACCGCCACCGCGAAGACGCCCGCCTCCAGCGCCACACCCGCCGGCAACAGCCCCTCCACGCCGATCGCCGTGGAGCGAACCTCGAACAGCCACTTCGTCTCCAGGATCGGAGCGCTGGTGGGCAAGTCGCACGAAGCCGCGAGCAGCGCTGCGGTCACGATACCGGTGGTGCGTCTCACGATGCCTCTCCGTAGCGTTCCTTCAACGACGCCACGACGGCCGGGTCGGCCAGGGTCGTCGTGTCGCCCAGCGCCCTTCCCTCGGCGATGTCGGCCAGCAAACGACGCATGATCTTGCCCGAGCGCGTCTTGGGCAGGTCCGCCGTGAACAGCACCGCTTCGGGACGCGCGATGGGCCCGATGCTGCTGGACACGTGAGCCTTGATTTCGGCGATCAAGTCGTCGCCCCGCTCCACGCCTTCGACGAGCGTCACGAACGCGGCAATGGCTTGGCCCTTGACGGCGTGCGTCTTGCCCACGACCGCGGCCTCGGCCACTGCCGGATGCGACACCAGCGCGCTCTCCACGTCCGTCGTGCCGATCCGGTGGCCAGCCACGCTCAGGACATCGTCGACCCGCCCCAAGAGCCACAAGTACCCGTCTTCGTCTTGCTTGGCGCCGTCGCCCGTGAAGTACACGCCGTCCCACTTGGACCAGTACTGGCGGCGAAAGCGCTCGTCGTCGCCGTAGAGGGTGCGGAGCATGGCGGGCCACGGCCGGGTCAGGGCCAGATAGCCGGCGTTCACGGATTCGCCGGCGTCGTTCAGGAGCGCAGCTTGAATGCCGGGGAAGGTCCGGCAAGCGCTGCCCGGGCGCGTGCGCGTGATCCCCGGCAGGGGCGTGATCATGATGGCGCCGGTCTCGGTTTGCCACCACGTGTCCACGACGGGACACCGCTCGCCGCCGATCACCCGGTGGTACCACATCCACGCCTCCGGGTTGATCGACTCGCCCACGCTTCCCAGCAGTCGAAGGCGAGACAGGTCGCAACGCGCCGGCCACTCTTCGCCCCACTGCATGAACGCGCGAATCGCCGTGGGCGCCGTATAGAGGATGGTGACGCCGTACTCGGCGCAGATCTTCCAGAAGCGGTCGCGGGCGGGCCAGTCGGGCGCGCCCTCGTACATGACCAGGGTTGCTCCCGCCGCCAGCGGACCGTACACGCCGTAGCTGTGCCCGGTCACCCATCCCACGTCCGCCGTGCACCAGAACACGTCGTCTTCCCTCAGGTCGAAGACCGTCTTCGCGGTGGCGTGAACCTGGGTCATGTAGCCGCCGGTGGTGTGCACCACGCCCTTCGGCGCCCCCGTGGTCCCCGACGTGTAGAGGATGAACAGCAGGTCCTCGGCGTCCATGGGCTCCGGAGGGCAAGGGCCGTCGACATCCGCCGCAAGTTCGTGATGCCAGTGGTAACGGGCGTCGGGGCCGGGCGCATCCCCCGGCGGGGAGGCGTCCGGCGACGGCGAAGCCAGCTCGCGGGCCACCACAAGCACCTGCTCGATCCCGGGGCACTTCTCGACCGCGCGGACCGCTTGCTCTTGCAGGGGCACCTGCGCTCCCCGTCGCCAACCAACGTCGGCGGTGACCAGAACCTTGGCGCCGGCGTCGTTGATCCGATCCGCCAGGGCGGTCGCGCTGAACCCGCCGAACACCACCGAGTGGGGCGCGCCGATCCGGGCACACGCCAACATGGCGAAGACCGCCTCGGGGATCAGGGGCAGGTAGATCGCCACGCGGTCTCCCTTGCGCACGCCCAGCGACTTGAGCACGCCCGCAAAGCGTTTCACCTCCGCTGCCAAATCGGCGTACGTGAGCGTTCGCTTGTCGCCCGGCTCGCCCTCCCAAAGCAAGGCGGGCTTGTCCTTGCGAGGGCCGTCCAAGTGCCGGTCCACGCAGTTGTGGCAGGCGTTCAACTGGCCGCCGACGAACCACTCGGCGTAGGGCGGGCTCCACTTCAGGACCCGATCCCACTTCCGAAACCAGTCCAGCTCTTCCGCCCATCGCGCCCAGTACGCCTCGTGGTCCTCCTCGGCCTCTTGGTAGACGGACGGGTCGGCAATCCTTGCGTGGGCGGCGAAGGCGGCGGAAGGCGGAAACTCGCGCCTCTCGTCCAGAAGGGTGTCCAGGGACCCGTCCCGGACGTCGGCGTCGGGGCCGGCGCTCACGGCAGCGACCTCCCGATCGGGCCTCGCCCCCTGCGTCCTGGGAGCGTCTCGTCGGCCGGACCTGCCTCGGGCGGCGCGCAACCGGCGACGCAGCTCCACGTCCGAAGCGGTCGCCAACGTGCGCGTCGCCGTCTTGACGGAGTTCCAGCGAACATCCTGCAACGGCAGCGGCGCAAGACCGCCTTCCCCGGCAAGAACGCCGTTCCCGGCCGGTTCCATGACCAGGAAGAAACGTCCCTTGTAGTCGCCGCCTTCCTCCTGGGCCACCGACGCTACCCAGGATCGACCGCGCTCGTCGACGAAATGGCGCATCTAGAGGCTTCCTCCAAGTCTTGGCCTCGCAGTTTCGATGATGGCAATAGTGCGCTGCAATCCTACTAGGGCAGGCGACATGGAGGCAACAACCTCATCCAGTTCTAGTCCGAACCACCGGGCCGCAGCTTCTTCTGGTGGAGCACTTCGGGGAACTCGTAGACGATGATGCCGTCGTCGGTCACGTCGGACCGGACGCGGAAGCCGTCCTCCATGCCCGTCATGAGCTTCTCCGCCGCCGGAAGCGACAGGCTGAGCTCGGCGGCCACCTCGGTCACGGTCAGCACTCCTTGGCGTTGCGTGGCCATGAGGAGCACCTTCCGATGAAGGGACTGAAGGACGGCTTGGCGCCGGCGCTGCAAGGCGCGCCATCCGCCCAGGAAGAGCCCGGAACCGGCCATGCCGAACAGGGAGCCCAGCACGACCGGTTCGAATTCGCCGCCGACTAGGCCCAAGGTGATCATCAGCGTGGCAAGCCCGGCGAGGACGCCACCGAATACGCGCCGGCCGGCGCCCGAAGGCGGCAGCGGCGTCGGCCGCCCGGCGACGCCTGGGGCGGGAACGGGCGCCGCGGGTTCTTGGGGCGGACCGGGCTCGCGCGCGTGTTCCCACCCGAAGCCGCAACCGGGGCAGACCTCGTGGTTTCGTCGAGCCGCGTAGTAGATGACGCCGCCGACCCCGTAGGTGAATAGGCTCAGCCCGGCCAGCAGACCCACGTGGGCGGCCTTGCGGAAGTAGGGAATGCCCTCGCCCCGGTACCCGCAGCGACGGCACTGGCGCAGACCGCGCAACGACGTGGGAACCGGACGGCTCGCAACCGCGGCGCCGCACGTCGGACAGCGGTCCTCGCCGTCCCGAAGCACCAGTCCGCACGTGGTGCACCGCATGAGCATGTCCCTCGCCTCGTCTTGGGAAATGGGGCGCCTGCGCGCCCCTCGCCGAAAGATACCGTTGCCGGAATCAGATTACATTCAACCTGGACTGGAGCAACCCGGCTCACTATCGCGGCAGAATGGCCCTTCCACCCAACAATCGTTCTCGCGGAGGGGCGATTCGCACCCTCGCGACCGGCTTGGCGGCACTCCTGCCGGCGTTCGCGCCGTCGATTGCGGATCCGCCCGAGGCCTCCGGCCAAGCGATCCCCTCCTCCTACCGGTACTTGGAGCACGGTCAGGAAGCCGGCTTGGTGTCCGGCTACTTGGAGTTGGCCTCGGGCAGCCTGGATCTGGGGCCGAAGTCGTCGGTCTTCGCGGGGGGGCGATACGCCCTGGAGCTGAGCGGCCCGCTGTCGATAGAAGGACTGCTGTTCTACGTGCCCACCACCCGGGACGTGGTCGACCCCCGGCGGGCGGAGGGCGACCGCACCATCGGCGAGACCGACGCCAACTTGATCATGGCCGACGCTCGCCTGGCGTTCAGCGTGACGGGCCGAAGGACGTGGCGCGGCGTCAGTCCCTACATCTTCGCGGGCGCCGGCGCGGCACTGGACGTTGCCGGCCTGGGGGAGGCCGAGAACGTCCTGCTGGAAGAGGATCGGTTCGACTTCGGCACCGCCTTCACGGGCTCCGGCGGCGGCGGCGTGCGGTTGGCGCCCTCGGACCGCATCATGGTTCGGCTGGACGCGAACATCGTGCTCTGGCGTCTCCAGACGCCCACTGGCTTCGGCCAACCCGGCAAGGAGCTGGAGGACGCGGTTCAACGGGAGTGGGTGCGGGGCTTCGGGTTCGCCCTTGGCGCCGCTTGGCGTTTCTGAGTCCGGGACGGCGGGCGTGAAGGCCGACTGGCTGTCCTACCGGGAAGCCCTGAGCCGGGTCCTGTCCGCCACGGTTCCCTTGCCGGCCGAGACCGTGGCCCCGGGCGACTCGCTTGGGCGGTCGGTGGCGGTTTCGGTGCGCGCGGCTGCCACGTTGCCGGCTTGGCCCAACAGCGCCATGGACGGCTTTGCCGTGCGGAGCGGCGACTTGGACGGAGCCGACGAGGGCGAGCCGCTGCGGATGCCCGTGGCCGGCCTGTCCCTGCCGGGAAGCGCGCCCCTCGAAGACATGCCCCCGGCGTCGGCGGTCAGGGTCATGACAGGAGGCCCGATCCCTTCCGGGTTCGACTCGGTGATTCGCGTGGAGCACACCGACGGGGGCAAGGCCGAGCCGGGCTTCGTCTTGATCCGCAAGACGGACGACCTTGGGCGCCACGTGCGTCCTGCGGGCGAGGACATGACCGCCGGGGACGAGATCGTGCCGGCGGGGACGGTCGTTCACTCGGGTTCGCTGCCGGTGCTGCTGGCCAGCGGCCGCAAGCACGTGTGGGTCCATCGCCGGCCGAGCGTGGGGGTGCTCTCCAGCGGCGACGAGCTGGCGGGGCCGGAGAGCTTCGACTTGGTGGCCGAGGGACGCGCCGTGCCCGACACCAACCGGGGGATGATCGCAGCAGGAGTCGTGGAGGCCGGCGGCGTGCCCGTGGACTTGGGCGTGGCCAACGACAACGAGGGCGCCCTGGCCGGGAAGTTGACCCGGGCGATCGACGAGGGAGTCGACCTGTTGGTGACCACCGGGGGCGCGTCCATGGGCGAACGCGACCTGCTCAAGAAGGTGCTTCTGACCAAGGGGTTTCGACTGGCCTTCTGGCGAGCGCGCGTCCGGCCCGGCAGCCCCGTCTCGTTCGGACATGTCCCGCGACGGCACGGAGATTCGGGTCTCCCCGTATTCGGACTTCCCGGCAACCCCACATCGGCGTTCGTGACCTTTCACGTCTTCGTGGCGCCTTACCTTCGCGCTTGCCTGGGTTCGCCCCGCCCCGAGGGCGCGACCGTCCTCGCGCGAACCACCAACCCCCTGCCGTCGCCGGCCGGACTGACGCAGTTCTATCGGGTCCAGCTGGAGTCGGGTCCGGGCGCGGCGTCCGGCTTGCGCTGCTCGCTGACCGGACCCCAGGGAAGCGGCCTGGTCCTGCCCCTCCGAGACGCCGGGGGACTCGCAGTGGTGCCCGAGGGTGCTCGGGGCATCGCCCGCGACCAGTTCGTGTCCGTGCTTTCCCTCCCCGGCCGATGAGACGGTTCGCCGCCCGGTCGGCGGTCGTCCTTGCCGGGCTCGCGATTGCGGCCGGCTGCCGCACGCCCCAGTGGCCCGTGAACGGCCCGTTGAGCTCTCCGTTCGGCGTCCGCATGGAGGGCACGTGGCCCGGCATGCACCGCGGCGTGGACATCGCGACGGCGGTCGGCACCCCCGTGCGTCCGCTGCTGGACGGCCGCGTTCGATTCGCCGGCGAGATGAGCGGCTATGGCCTAGTGGTCTGGATCGACCACGGCCCCGAGATGCTCTCGGTATACGCCCACCTGTCGGAGACGGCCGTGCAACCCGGCCAAGATGTGACCAAGGCCACCGTGATCGGGCTTACCGGCCAGTCCGGGAACGTGACCGGGCCTCATCTGCACTTGGAGGTGTGGCGATGGGGACGGGAGGTGGATCCGGTGCAGCTGCTGGGCGGCCCGCCGAAGGGATAAGCGACTCGGCGGTCGCGGACCGTCGGCGCTACTCCTCTCGCAGACTCCGAACGGCGTCGATCAGCGCCGGGACCACTTCGAACACGTCGCCCACGATGCCGTAGTCGGCAACGCCGAAGATGGGGGCGTCCGGGTCCCGGTTCACCGCCACCACGACGCCCGCCGTGCGCATTCCGGCCAAGTGCTGGATCGCGCCGGAGATCCCCAAGGCGAAGTACAGCTTGGGCGTGACGGTCTTGCCCGTCTGGCCGACCTGCTCCGCGTGAGGCCGCCAGCCGGCATCGACCACTGCGCGCGAGGCTCCCAAGGCCGCCGTGTCGCCCAGGGCGTCGCGCAGGTCTTCCAGAAGGCCCCAGTTCTCGGGTCCCTTCATGCCCCGCCCTCCAGACACCACGATCGCCGCCTCGGAGACGTCGAGGGCGACTCCCTCGGCCGCTTCGAAGCCTTGCACCCGGTAGCCGCCGTCGGCGCCCACGGCCCGCTCGACGGCCACGACCTCGACGGACGCGGTCCCCCCAAAGGAGCCGGGCGCGAACACGTTGGGGCGGATCGAGACGAGCGCCGGTGCTCCCACGGGGCGGACCTTGGCCAAGGCCTTGCCGGCGTACACGGGGCGGGTCGCGACGATCTCGCCGTCAACCGCTTCGAGGGCGGTGGCGTCCGTCAGAAGCGGCCTCTTCAGCTTGGCAGCGACCCGCGGCGCCAAGTCCTTGCCCGTCCCGGTGGCCGGAAACACCACGGCCCCGTACCCCTCGTCGGCCACGAGGTCGGCCAAGGCGGCCGCGTGGACGCCGGCGCAACCGGGAGCCAGCGCTTCGGATTCGAGTACCAGGACGCGCTCCGTCCCGTGTGCGGCGAGCACCTCGACGCCGGCCTCGGCGGCCGTCCCCGGCGTGCCCGTCGCCACGGCGGTGGCCGACCCCCCCAAGCCGTCCGCCAGCGTTCGCGCCGCGGTCGCCACCTCCTTGGAGACGCCGGCGACCCGTCCCGCCTTCAGCTCGGCCACGGCAAGAACGTTGTTCGTCACAGGACCTTCGCCTCTTCCCGCAAAAGGCGAACCAGCTCGGCGGCCGCCGGCGGCCCCTCTCCCACGATCCGCCCCTCGGGCCGGGCCGGCGGAAGCTCAAGCCGCTCCACCACCAAGCCGGCGTCGACCGCCCCCGCGTCGATCTCGACCAGCGGCTTGCGCTTGGCGGCCATGATGCCCCGGAGGGAGGCGTAGCGCGGCTCGTAGCGCCCCTTGGTGATCGTGGCCACCGCCGGCAAGTCCATCTCGACCCGCTCGCGGCCTCCCTCCACGGTGCGCTTGCACATCGCCACGCCGTCGCCCAGCTCCATCTCGGCCACCGCCGTGGCGCAGGGGCGGCCCAGAAGCTCGGCCACCATGGGACCGACCTGCTGCTGGTCGTCGTCCACGGCCTTGACCCCGAAGAGCACCAGTTCGGCCCGCCGGCCGTCGGCCCCGGCCTCCCACTCCCCGATGCCGGCCGCCAGGACCTGGGCCGTGGCCCACCCGTCCATCGTCGGTTCGCCCTGCAGGAGCACGGCCTCGTCCGCCCCCAGGGCGAGCGCCGAACGCAGAGTCTCCTTCGCGTCCTCGCCTCCGAAGGTCAGCACCGTCACCTTGCCTTCGTCCGCGCCTTCCACGACCTGCAGCGCCGCCTCCAGGGCAAACTCGTCGTAGGGGCTCAGGACGTGCTTCACGCCGCTGCGGTCGATCTCCGTGCCGCCCTCGGCGATGCGAACGCGGGTCTCGGTGTCGGGCACCCGCTTCGCGCAGACCAAGACGTTCATCTAGAGGAAGGCTCCTGTCGCGACGAAGCACGCCGCGGCCGCCACGCCCGCCGCCAGGGCGTACGGAAGCTGGGTTCGCACATGGTCCACGTGGTCGGTGGCCGCGGCCATGGAAGACACGATCGTGGTGTCGCTGACCGGAGAACAGTGGTCGCCGAAGATGCCGCCGGACAGCGCTGCGGCCAGGAACGGCGCCGGCGCCAGGTCCATGAAGGCTGCGGCCGGCACCGCGATGGGGATCATGATGGCGAAGGTGCCCCAGCTGGACCCGATCGAGAACGCGATCGCCGACGACACCAGAAAGACCAGCGGCAGGAAGACGGCCGGCGGCAGGGCGTCCCGGGCCACGCCGGCCACGTAGGCGCCCGTCCCCAGCTCGCTCGCCACTTCCTTCAAGGCCAGGGCCAAGACCAGGATCAAGGCCAGAGGAACCAAGCCGCCGGCGCCCTTCAGGGCCGTCCTCGTCAGCTGGTCCACCGACGAGACGCGCTGGGCGAGCAGGAGGACCCAAGCCGTGGCCAAGGCGCCCAGGGACGCCCAGAGCACGGAAGTGGAGCCGTCGCCGCTCAGGACGTCGCCGTCGCCCGTGATCCAGAGGCCCAGCGGCATGAGCGCCACCAGGACGGCGATGGGGACGATCATGTTGACCGCCCGAGGCGGCGCCTGCACGGGGCCGGGCTCCGGTCCGCCCAGCACGCTTTCGTCCATCATGGGGACGGCGCCGGGGCGCAGCACCTCTCCCCGGGCCGCGCGGGACTCGGCCGACTTCATGGGTCCCCAGTCCAGCTTGAAGAGGATCGCGGCAAGGGCCAGGGCCACGGCGGCGAGGGCGTAGAAGTTGAAGAGGATCGACTGGACGAGCAGGCCAACCGGGTTCGCCACGCCTTCGTCGCCCAGCAGACGCATGTTGTAGGCGCCCCAAGCGTTCAAGGGGATCAGGATGCAGATGGGGGCGCTGGTCGAGTCGATGATGTACGCCAGCTTCTCGCGGGACGCCCGGTAGCGGTCGAAGAGGGGCCGGGCGACCGAACCGGCAACCAGGACCGTGATGTTCGACTCGATGAAGATCACGACGCCGGTGAACCAGGCCAGAAGCTGAGCGCGCCGTCCGTTGTGGACCCACCGATTGCGTTCCAGCCACGCCACGAAGCCGGCGACGCCGCCGGAACCGCTCAGCGTGGCGATGAGCGCGCCCATGACCAGGGTGAAGACGACGACCTTGGCGTCGCCCGGCGAAGCCAAGACGCGAACGGCGGACTCGACGGCCTCGGCAAGCCCCGAGGCGAAGTTCCAGCCGTGGAGGATCGACCAGCCCAGCCAGATGCCGCCCGCCAGCGACAGGTAGACTTGGCGGGTGGCGATCGCCAGCCCGATCGCCAGCAGCGGCGGGAGGACGGAAATCCAGGTGGGCTCGATCATCGCCGTGCCCAGGAGCCGGCAGGTCGAGACGCTGCTACCACCGGGGCGCCTTCACCGCGGGGTGTCCCTTGACGAAGAAGCGCAAGGGCCAGTCGGCCGCGCGCGATACGCCGACCCGGCCGGAGACGCCGACCTCGTCGTCCTCGAAGGCGCGGCCGGCGGCCAGGCGCACCGGGGGCCGCGACAGGGGGTGCCCGTTGTGGCGAAGCGTGATCCCCAACGCTTGCGCCAAGCGGCCCGGACCGTTGCAGAGGTCGGCGTCGCGGCCCCGTCGCCGCGCCATGCGCCCCATCCCGCTGCAGGGATCCAGCGCCCGAACCAGCACGGCGGCCGGGTCGTTCCGCTCGCCGGTCACGATGTTGGCGCAGTGGTGGATGCCGTGGGACAAGTAGACGTACAGAGTGCCCCGGTCTCCGAACATGGCCTCGTTGCGGCTGGTTCTGCCCGTGGCGGTGCGGGCGTGACTGGCGGGGTCGCGCGGCCCCAAGTACGCCTCCGTCTCGACGATGACGCCGCTGGTCTCCGCGTCGTCCACCGTGGAGACAAGGACGCTTCCAAGCAGATTGCGGGCCGCCTGCGCGCAGTCCTCGCCCAGAAGACCCTCGGGCAGACCGGGTTCAGCCGCCACCATCCCCCCTGCCGCGCCGCCGAAAGAGCCCCATGAGCCCCGGCGAGGACTTCTTCTCCGCGGGCGTCCTCGAACCGGCGCCGGCAGCCGCGCCTGCGCCAGCCCGCTCCCGGATTGCGTCGGCCGGCTTCTGAACCGCGTTGGCCGGCTCCCGGCGAGGCGGAGTCGGCGCGTCCGTCTTCGGCTGGGCCCGAGGCGGCGGCCCTCCGCCCCTGACGGCGGGTTGGGCCGGCATCGCAGCCTTCCGACGCCCGTAGTCCTCCCTCCAAGCCGACAGCACCCGTTCCGCCCTGCCCCGCGGCAACAGAGCGCGAACCTTGTCCGGAGCATCCTGCAGCACGCCGAACAAGTCGTCGCCGAAGGTCTCCACCAAGGTCTTGGCCGTCTTCACGCCCACACCCCGGTAGCTGTGCGCCAAGTAGCTCGTCGCGGCCTCCGTCGTGGTCGGGAGCCCCATAGCCTTGGCGTCGACGCCGGACTTGGCGGCTGTGCTCTTCGACTCGCCGGACCGGCGTCGACGATCGCGCGGCCTTCCGCCGTCCTTTGACGATGCGCCGGTCGAGCCCCTCCTGCCGTCGGCGGTCAACCGCACCTCGTAGCCGCCGCCGTCCAGTCCCGCCAGCGAAACGGCCCCCGAGTCCCGCGCGAAGTGCAGAAACTTGCCGAACTTCGAGAAGCCCAGTGCGCTCTCGTCAAAGCCCTCGTCCAAGGCGAGAAGGCGACGCTTGACCTCCGAGTCGCGAACGCCCTGGCGTCCCTTGTCGCCGGACTCCCGCAGCACGCGCCGCAGCAGATCCAGCGCGGGCCCGGGGTCTGCTGCCGGCGGCCGGCCACTCTCTCCATTGACGGCTGCCTCGCCGGTTCCGGTTCGGTCGCCCGAAGCGGGACTTGCCGCGCCCGCAGAAGCTTGGTCCGTGGCGGGCGCTCGCGAACGCTTCGCCGCCGAGCGACCCTTGGCCGCGGGCTGGGCGGCCGCCGGGGCCTTCTCTGCCGCCGGTGCTCTTGCCGCAACCAACGCCTTCCCCGAGGCCTGCGTCTTCCCGGAAGCCGACGCTTTGCCCTCGCCCTTCGCCTTGCCCGCCGGCGCCTTCGCCGCGCCCGCTCCGCCCGGCGGCGCGACCGAGTACTGGCCGTTCTCGCCGCGCTCGATCCGGAGAAGCCCCTTGTTGGCGGCTGCGAACAGGAACTTGGAGAACTTGCGGTAGCCCAAGTTGCTCTCGTCGAAGTCGGGCGCGATCTCGATCATGACCTGCTTCAGCCGGTCCGACCGCATCACGTCGCCCCGGGCGGTCATGCGCGCCATCGCATCCGAGACGCACTGCCAGGGATCGGGCTTCTCGGGGCCGCCGCCCTCCGACGTTCGGCTCAGGCCCGTCAGCGACGTGTAGGAGTAGTACTCGTCGCAGTTCTGGACCAGGATGTCGGAGCTGGACTCCTGGAGCCCGATCCCGATCACGTACTTGCCGTACTCCTTGAGCTTGAGGACCAGGCTGGAGAAGTCCGAGTCGCCCGTGAGCAGGATGAACGTCCCGATCTCCGGGCGAATGAAGACGAGCTCCATCCCGTCGATCGCCATGCGGATGTCGGTGGCGTTCTTCTTCGAGCTTCCGTATGCGGGGGCGAAGATCAGGTCGATCGACGCTTCCGACAGGGGCACGATGTACTGCGGGTACCGGCGCCAGTCGGCGTAGGCCCGCTGCACCGTCACCTTGCCTTTGATGATGTCCGAGTCCAGGAGGTTCTTGAGTTCCTTGGCCAAGTCGCTCCGCATGCCCATCGTCACGTTGTCGAAGTCGATGAGCAGCGCGGCGTTCGGGGCCGCCTCGGCGACGCTCGGAGACGCCCGTCCAGCGTGTTTTGTCGAGTAGTGGTTCTGCATCCTTATCCGTTTTCCTTCGTTTCGACGTGCTTCCCCGCCCCGGGCTCCCGCCCGCTTTCTGCCAAGCGACGAGCCAGCTCGAGGCGCCGCACCTTTCCGGTGCTGGTCAGGGGAAGGTCGTCCATGAACGTAATCCAATCCGGCAGTTTGTACTTGGCCAAGTCGAGCGCGCTCCACTTCCGGAGCTCCTGCTCGGTGACCACGCCCCCCTCGACTCGAACCACGCAGGCGCACACCGCCTCGCCCAGCTCGTCGTCGGGCACGCCCAGCACCGCGGCCCGGTCCACCGCCGGATGAGCCGCCAAGCGGTCTTCCACCTCCTGGGGGTGCACGTCAAAGCCGCCTCGGGCGATCACGTCCACCTGCCGGCCCACCAAGTGCAGGTAGCCGTCCTCGTCCACCATGCCCAGATCGCCGGTGCGCAGGTAGCCGTCGGGGTCGATCGCCGATGCGGTCGCGCCGGGCTGCCGATGGTAGCCCAGCATGACGCCCGGGCCCCGGACCCGAATCTCGCCCACGCTCTCGGAGGGGAGCGAGACGCCGGCTTCGTCGGTTACTCGGAGCGACGTGCCGCCCACCGGTCGCCCGACGGTGAATCGGCGTTTCTCGCCGGGGTCCCGGAGCGTGCCGACGGCAACGGTGGACGCGGCTTCGGTCAAGGAGTACGCGGCCAGCAGGGGCACGCCGAAGCACGCCTCCACGCGCCGCGCCAGGTCGTCGGTCACCGGCCCGCCCGCGGTCATGCAGACCCGCAAGGCGGGGGGCGCCCGGCGGACGCCGTCCTCGATCTCGCGCGTCTCCATGGCGAACTGCGAAGGCGCGCCGTAGTGGACCGTGGCCCGGCGCTGGTCGGCCAAGTCCAGCGTGGCCAGCGGGTCGAAGTCGTCCTGGAGGAGCAGGCCGGCGCCCTGCAACAGGGTTCCCAGGAGAGCGGGGCCCAGGCCGAACGCGTCGAAGAGGGCGGTCGCGCCCACCACCACGTCGCCGGATTTCAAGCCCGCGGCGTTCGCCGTCTCGGAAGCGGCGTGGAGCAGGTTGGCTTGGCTGAGGTTCACGCCCTTGGGCTTTCCCGTGGTGCCCGACGTGTACAAGAGCGCGAACGGCGAGTCGGCGTCGCCGGAACGGGCGCCAAGCTCCCTGCCCTTGCCCGCGGACAGCAGGTCCTCCCACTGGAAGATGCGGTCGTCGTACCACAGGTCCTCCCGACCCACTGTGACCAAGTGGTGGAGGTCCGGAAGGTCGGACAGCAGGTCCTCGAAGACTTGGAGGTAGTCGATGCCGTAGGCGTCCTCGGCGGAGACGGCGCACGTGGCGCCCGAATGGCGCAGCTTGTACCGAAGCTCGGGGACGGTGAGCCGCGGGTTGAGCGGGACCACCGACGCGCCCAGCTTGGCCGCGGCGAAGACCGTGACCGCGAACTCGGGCCAAGCCGGCAGCACCAAGGCGATTCGGTCGCCCGCTGCGACGCCCAGGTTCGCCAGGGCCGCGGCGATCGCGGTCGCTTGCGCTTCGGCTTCGGCGTACGACAGAGCATCGCCGTCCGACAGAAGGAACGCCGGGCTGGGCTCCTCCGCGGCACGGCGTGCTAGAACGGTCGAGATTGTAAGGTCCGGCGCGCGCTCTCGTGGCGCCATTTGCCCTCCGGCCGTCGTGACGGGGCGTAACGTGGAATTTCGCGTCGGGAGAACGCTGCGTCAAACCCGACCGGCTTCGCGGGGCGCAAGCCTTCCCGGCCGAAGCGCATTCGCCAAGAGCGGAACGAGTTCGCGAACCGGCACGGGATGGGCCCATGCGGTGGCGTTCGCGGCCACTGTTCCCAGTTCTTGCAGAAGCACGACATGGACAACTCCGTCCCGCACTTTCTTGTCTCGGGTCATCAGCGCGGCCAGCGCCTGCGGGCTCGCGCCCTGGTCGGGCTCGTCCGGCAGGCCGAACGCGCGGACCATCGATCGGATTCGGGCCGCCGTCCCCGGAGCGGTTACCCCCAGCGCCTCTCCCATCCGGGCTTCCGCCACCATGCCGGCGGAGACGGCTCGACCGTGCGGCAGGGCGTAGCCGGAGGCGGCTTCCAGGGCGTGGCCCACCGTGTGGCCGAAGTTGAGGATTTGGCGACGCCCGGCTTCGAACTCGTCGGCGGACGCGACGCCGGCCTTCAACTCGACGGAACGGACCACCGCGCGCTCCACGACGGCGGGTGCGCAGGCCAGCAGCTCGTTGGCCCGGCCGGCCAGCCACTCGGCGTAGGTCGCGTCCAGGACCGCCCCGTGCTTGACGGCTTCGGCGAAGCCTTCGGCCCGTCGTTCCGGCGCCAGCGTGTCCAGGAACTCGGTGTCGGCCACTACGGCGCGGGGCGCATGGAAGGCGCCGACGAGGTTCTTGCCGGCGGGGTGGTCCACGCCGGTCTTGGCGCCGACCGAGGCGTCGATCATCGCCAAGGTGGTGGTCGGGACTTGGACGAACGGAACGCCGCGCAGGTAGGTGGCGGCCACGAACCCCGCCACGTCTCCCGTCACGCCCCCGCCCAGGGCCACCACGGCGCAGTCGCGGCCCAGGCCCGCCTCCAACAAGGCGTCGGTCAGCGCGGCCCAGGTGTCCCGCGTCTTGGACGCCTCGCCTTCGGGAAAGGTAGCCGAGACCACGTCCAGCCCCCCTTCCTCCAGAAGTCGAACCGCGCGAGCGCCCCAGTGCGCAAAGACCTGGTCGTCCGACAGCACGGCGCACTGGCCCGACGGTGCCGCCGCGCCGGCCAAGTCGGGCAGCTGCCGTCGCACGCCCCGCCCGATGTGCACATCGTAGCCGCCCGACGCCGACGAGACGCGGACCACAACGCCGACGCTCAGCCGCCGTCTCCCTGGGCCGCCGCCCGTATCTGGACCGCGCCCGGAGGCGGACGCCCGACGACCAGCTCGGCCCCCGGCCAGCCTTCCACCTCCACCGGACCCGCCTGGGCACCCGGAGGCGCGCCGCCCGCCGCCGCCCACCGCAAGAAGGCGTCGCGCTCGGCCTCGTCGTCCCACAGCACCACCCAGCGAAGCGACCACGCGCCCGGGGCGCCGTACAGCGCGTACTGGTCCCCGGCCCACCCGGTGGCCAGGTCGGCAACGCGGGCGCCCCCACCCCGCTCTGCCAGCAGGATGCCCAGCTCCAGCCGACCCAGGTTGTCCTGGAAGACGGGCCGGTTCTCGCCCCCGAACACGAGGCGTACGGGTGCGTCGGTCGGCGACCCCAGGAGGCGCGCCGGATCGGACACCTGCTCCGTGGATTGGGGCAGGTGGCGACCCAGCGCCGATGCACGCTCTCCGGTGGCGCGCCGGACCGCAGCGGCGAAACGCGCGCCTTCGACGTAGGGGTACAGCAGCCCTTCGCGCACCACCCGAGGAGCTTCCGACAACCGGGGAAAGTCTGACTCCGCGGCCCCCAGAACGGCCTCCAAGCCGGCGTCCAGGCCGGGAAGGCTTGTCAAGTCCACGTCGCCGCCCGCGCTGCGGCTCATGGCCCACTCCATCATGACCAGGGTGGCGTGGCCCTCCAACGCCGCCTGGGCCGCCGTGCGAGCGTCGTTGCCGCGCTCGCGGGCCGTCAGGGAGTCCAGGTTGCGGTACTGGTCCTGCAGAGCGTGCACCAGTTCGTGGACCAGAACCGGCTCCAAGACGGCGTCGTCCTGGCCTTCCACGACGAAGAGCGCGAGCGAGTCGGGCTCGTAGAAGCCCACGACCTGCTCCAGGTAGACCGACAGCAGCACGGATTCGAGGTCCAGGTCCGGTTCCACCAAGCCCAGCAGCGAGTAGGCCGCGACGACCCGTTCGGCTTCCTGCGGCGGAAGGTCCTCGGCCAGCTTGGCGCGCAAGTAGGTTTCCAGAGCGTCGCGGCTGCGAAGGGCCACGTGCACGGGCCGGCGGATCGGCATCCCCGAGCGACGAGAGACCTCCGGGAGCAACCGCGTCGCCATCGCTTCGAGCGCCGGGTCGGCAGCCTCCACCCATTGCTGCCCAGGCGTCTGCGCGGCGCACGAAGCCAGAACCCAGCAGGTTGTCGGCACCGCGGATGCGAACAGGGACCGCCAAACGTTCATCGTTCTAACTGGGGTAGTCTCCCTATCTCTGCTCCAGGTTCCCGGGAGGCAGCCGGGGACTTGGCCACTAGCTCCGAGTTAGGCGAACACCCAAAGCAACGTAAGCGCGAAGAAGGCGGAGCCCCATGCCACGTGAACATGTCGGGCGTTCCGTCACTGCGCCTTCCTTCTTCGTCTGGGGTTCTTCGAGTGCGGACCCCGAGTACTCTGCCGAACGTCACAATTGTTAGCGATGCGGTCTTCGTTCGGTCAACCCGCCGCTGCCGCCAGCTCCCGCTCCATGACCGCCCGCAAGCGTAGATCGGGCCGCCCGCAGCCCCGTTGGTGGTAACTTGTTTGGAGGGCCGGGGCGTCCCCGAGGAAACCGCAGCGGCAACCGACGCGACCAGGGAGAACCGAATGAAGCCTTTCGCGAACCTGCGGAGCCGCCGGAGCCGCAGGCGCGGAGCCCAGAGCGACCGGGGCGGGACCCGTCGCTGGCGACTGCGGATTCCCGCCGCCGCGTGGTTCGTCCTGGTGTTTCTTGTCGCGGGCGGCGCGGGACTGGCGGCGGGGGCGTGGCGGAATCTGTGCACGGACTGCCCGTCGATCGCCCGCATCCACACCTACCAGCCGCGCCAAGCCAGCAAGATCTACGCCCGCGACGGTCGGCTGGTGACCGAGCTCGGCACCGAACGCCGCACGCTGGTGGCGATCGCGAGCCTCCCCACCCACGTGCCGCAGGCGTTCATCGCCATCGAGGACAAGCGGTTCTACCAGCACCGCGGGCTGGACTATCGGGGGATCGCGCGGGCGGTGCTGGGCGTGATCCGGACGCGGTCGTTCTCGGGGGGCGGCGGCAGCACGATCACGCAGCAGCTGGCGCGGAACATGTGGACGGAGCGGCTGGGCTTCGAGAAGCGGGTTCTTCGGAAGCTCAAGGAGTGGCAGGTCGCCACGGCCTTGGAGCGGGCGTACTCCAAGGACGAAATCCTCGAGGCTTACATGAACCAAATCGGCTATGCCCATGGCTGGTACGGACTTCAGACTGCCGCAGAGAACTATTTCGGCAAGAACGCCATCGACATGAACCCGGCCGAGGGCGCCCTCTTGGCCGCGATCGCCAACTTGCCCGAGCACTACACGCCGCTTCGCCACCCGGACGCCGCGGTGCGACGACGGAACCTGGTTCTGGACCTGATGGCGCGCCAAGGCTACTTGACCGCCGACGAAGCCGCCCGCTGGAAGCAGGAGCCGGTGCCGCTGGAGCGCGCGCGCGCCGTGGAGCAGCAGGCGCCGTACTTCGTGGAATGGGTCCGGCGCATCTTGGACGACCGCTTCGGCAGCAAGCTGTACACGGCCGGACTGACGATCCACACGACGCTCGACTTGGACATGCAGGCGGCGGCCCAAGCGGCGATGACGAACGGCTGGGACCGGATCGAGGCGTGGCCCGGGTACGACCACGTCACGTACCAGGAGTTCGCCGACACGGCGCAGGGCGTGAACTTCCGGAACATCCCGTACGTGCAGGGCATGTTCGTGGCATCCGACCCGCGCACCGGCCGGGTGCGGGCGCTGGTGGGAGGCCGGGACTACAACCACTCCAAGTTCGACCGGGTCACCCAGGCGCTCCGCCAGGCCGGTTCGTCGTTCAAGCCGATCGTCTACGCGGCGGCGCTGGAGAGCGGCGTTCCGGCGTCGCAGATCGAGTTGGATGCACCCGTCGTGATCGACCAGATCGACGGGACGGTGTGGCGGCCCACCAACTACGAGCCGGAGTTCCTGGGACCGATCACGATCCGCCACGGCCTGCGCCGCTCGATCAACATGGTGGCGATCCGGCTGGGGCAGCGCGTGGGGCTGGAGTCGGTGGGACAGATGGCGCGGCGACTGGGGATCGCCACCGAGGTGGAGCGCTACCCGTCGTCGGCGATCGGCGCGGCCGAGGTGATCCCGATCCAGATGCTGGAGGTGTACTCCACGCTGGCCAACATGGGCACGCGGGTTCGCCCCTTCCCCATCGCACGGGTCGAGGGTTCGGGCGGCGAGGTGCTGTGGGAGCCCAAGCCCGAGAGCACGAGGGAGCTGGACCCCCTGGTGGCGCGGCTTGCGGTGTCGTTGCTGGAAGACGTGGTGGTCCAAGGCACGGGTTTCACGGGGGTCCGCTTGGTGGCCGGGCTGCCACGCGAGGTGCCCGCCGCCGGCAAGACGGGCACCACCAACGAGGGCGGCAACGTCTGGTTCATCGGCTTCACGCCGGACTTGGCGGCCGCCGCGTGGTTCGGCATGGACGAACCCGTCTCGATCGTGGAGCGCGCCACCGGGGGCGGGTTCGCGGCCCCCGTCTGGGGAGAGTTCATGCGCCGCGTCTACTACGACGACTTGCCCGAACCCGGCGGCGAGACGGCGGACGAAGGGGCCGGCACGACCGACGTGGCCGAGATCGCGCGCCCTCGTCGCCCGCTGTTGCCGGTTCCGGTGCGCTGGCCGGTGCCGGACGGATTGGTCTCGCTCCGCGTGGACTCGAAGACCGGGCTGGTGGCCTCTCGCTGGTGCCCCGACGAAGACGCCTACGACGAGCTCTACCTGCCGGGGACCGAGCCCACCGCGCCGTGCGACCGCGAGGCCCGCCCGGTGGCCGGTCGCCCGCGCCCCTGATCCCCTCCGCCCTCTCGGCCATGTCCGCTCCCGACGAACGTCCGCCCGCCCGGACCCGCACCTTCGTCTTCTCCACCACGCACCACGCCATGTGGGCGGAAGACGTGGCCCAGGAGCTGGACATCCCCGCGGAAGTCGTCCCCGCGCCTCCAGGCGACGGCGCACAGTGCGGCTTGGCGCTGCGCACCCCCGAAGCGCACGCCGGCGCGCTGGCCGAGGCGCTGGACCAGGAAGGGATCGGCTACACGACCCGGTCGGTCTGACCGGGGACCACCCGGAGCCGGACCGGAGCCGGGGCGCCCGCCGTCACGCGCTCACGCGCTCAATCAGCAGTGGCAGCGGGCTTGGGACGGGGGCCTCCTCGGAGATGCGAACCGCCTTCCTGACGGCGTCGACGCCGGCGGCCAGACCGGCCGAGTCCGCCCCGTGGACCACCGCCAGCGGCCGACCACGCGCAACGGCGTCGCCCGCCTTGGCTTCCAGTTCGAACCCCACGCGGTGGTCGATCTCCTCGTCTTGGCGCGTCCGGCCGCCGCCCATCGCGACCAGTCCGTAGCCCAGCGCCTTCGGTTCGATCTCGGCAACGAAGCCGTCCCGCTCCGCCTCCACCACCGTTCGGCGCGGCGCCTCCGCCAGCGCTTCGCCGCGGGCCAGGAAGCCGGCGTCTCCGCCTTGGGCCGCGACCAGACGGCCGAACCGCTCCAGGGCACCGCCCTCGTCCAGGGCCACCGTCGCGGCGGCGCGACCCTCGTCCAAGCCGGCGGCGACGCTTCCCGCCACGGCCATCTCCGCGGCCAGCTCCACGACGAGCGACCGAAAGTCGTCGGGGCCGCGTCCGGACAGGCACGCCACGGCCTCGTCCACCTCGAGGGCGTGTCCCACGGCCCGCCCCAGCGGCTGGTCCATGGCCGTCAGCAACGCGGTCACCGCCAAGCCCCTGGCCGTCCCGGCTCGCACCATGGCGCGAGCCAGCTCCCGCGCTTGGTCGATCTCGGGCAGGAAGGCCCCCTGCCCCACCTTCACGTCCAGCACTAGCGCGTCCAGCCCCTCGGCCAGCTTCTTGGACATGATCGACGCCGTGATCAGCGGCAGCGAGGGCACCGTGGCCGTCACGTCGCGCAGGGCGTAGAGGCGCCGGTCCAGGGGCGCGATCTCGTCCGTCTGGCCGATCATGGCGCACCCCACGCCGGCCAGAACCCGGTCGAACTCCTCCAGCGAGATGCGGGTGCGAAAGCCGGGGACGGCTTCGAGCTTGTCCAGGGTGCCGCCGGTGTGCCCCAGGCCCCGCCCCGACATCATCGGCACCACCATGCCCATTTCGGCGGCCAACGGCGCCAGCGCCAGCGAGACCTTGTCTCCCACGCCGCCGGTGGAGTGCTTGTCCACACGGGGCGCCCCGCCGCCTTCTCGTTCCAGCACCCGGCCCGAGTGGATCATGGCCTCGACCAGCGCGTCCAGCTCGTCGGCGGACAGCCCTTGGAAGTACACGGCCATGAGGAACGCCGCCATCTGATCGTCGCCGACCGCTCCGTCCATGTAGGCCTGCAGGAAGGCGCCGAGTTCGCCCGGCGAAAGAACGGCGCCGTCGCGCTTGCGGGCGATCAGCTCTTGCGGAACCAAGGGCTGCGCCGGACGGGACGGCTTCAGGGCGACACGGGACGAGGAGCCGTCGCCGCCGAATCCGCAACCGCCGGCCGCGGCGGGGGCTCCCAGTCTTCCAGCCCTCGGACGTGGCCCTGCAGCCAGCGCATCTCCTCGGTCAGCAGAGTGCGCCGGTGGCGGGGCTCCCGGATGCCGTGGCCCTCCCTGGGGAACAGCACGAACCGCGCCTCCACGCCCAAGTGGCGCAGGCCGGCGAAGAAGTTCATGGACTGCTCCATGGTGTCGGTGCGGTCCGCCGCCCCGTGAAAGAGGATCGTCGGCGTCCGCACCTTGTCCAAGTGGGTGTAGGGCGAGCGGTCGGTCCAGAAGTCGCGGTTCGACCACGGGTCCCCGCCCAAGTACCAGCGCACCACGTCGAAGTTGAACCCGGCGCCGAACTCGCTCCGCCAGTCGGCGACCATCGCCCCCAGGCTGGCGGCCTTGAAGCGATCCGTCCGCGTGATCGTCCAGCCTCCGAGGATGCCGCCGTAGCTCCATCCCTTCACCGCCAGCGAGTCGGGATGGGCCACGCCCCGCTCCACCATGGCGTCCACGCCCGACATGAGGTCCTCGTAGTCCCCGCCGCCGATGTCGTTCATGTTCCCGCGCAACAGGGCGTCGCCGTACCCCGACGACCCCCGCACGTTGGGCTGCAACACGGCGTACCCGTGAGACGCCAGGATTTGGGCGCCCGGGTCGAAGCGCCGCGTGAAGACTCCAGCCGGCCCTCCGTGAATCTGGAGCACGGCGGCGCCCGGACCACGCTGCCCGGCGTCCGGACTTCGGCCTCCCTCGCCGGCCGCGCCGCGCCCCGGAGGCAGGTAGAGGAGACCTTCGATCTCGAGGCCGTCGGCGCTGTTCCAGCGGACGATCTCCGGGTCCGCCAAGTCCTTGCCCGCGAGCGCCGGGTTGGCATCGGTGAGCCGCACCATGCCGCCGCCGTCCAAGCGGGCCAGCCAGATGTCGGCGGGCGCGGTCGGAGAGGCGTGGGCAAAGGCGGCGGCATGGTGGAAGCGGTCCCACGACGGCGCGCTCGCCACGCCGGGTTCCCGCGTCAGCTGCCGGACCTCGCCCGACGCCAGCTCCACCCGGTAGAAGTTGGCGTCGGTTCGCTCCAAGGCCACGAAGTCCACGGCCCGCCCGCCCGGGTGCCAGCGGAAGTCCCGCAGGTCGCCCTCGAAGTCGGCCAGGACCTGCCGCGTCCGACCCGACGGCACGTCGTACACGTACAGGTTGCCCTGATCCAGCTCCCAGCTCTCCAAGTCCGGCGCGACGAACGCCAGCCTTCGGCCGTCCGGCGACCACGCAAGCTGCGACTCGGGGGCGTCGTTCCGGGTCAGCCGCTCCTCGGCGATGTCGACCGCCCCGTCCAGGCCCCTGGCCGGCCGCAGCGCGATCTCGCCCAGATGGCCCGCGTTGCGGCGGTTCTCGGTGCGGAACACGTACGCCAAGTGGTTGCCGTCCGGCGAGACGGCGAAGCTGCTCGCGATCCGGCCTTGGGGCGTCGCGCGCACCGCGTCCACGGGGGCTGCGGCGAGCCCGGAGCCGCGCACGGGCAGATCGACCTTCCAGATCCCGTTCCACGACCCGCGGGTCTGGCCGTTGGGACCTTCGTCCACGAACACGGCGTCGGCCCCGTTCTTGCGCTCCTTCTCCGCGGCGTCGGGCAGCGAGTCGGGGGCCAGAAAGAAGATCGACGCGCCGTCGCGGGTCCAGGCGTACCGCCCCACCGACGTGGGATGGCGGGTCAGCTGGGCGGGCTCGCCCCCTCCCGCCGGCATCACGAACAGCTGCCTCGGCTTGGCGTCGGTCTCGTCGCCCTTTCGCTGCACGGGGCGGGTGAACGCGACCCAGCGACCGTCGGGCGACCACTCGGCGTTGCGGTCGTCGGTGGAGGCCGTGAAGGGACGCGCGCCGGAGCCGTCGGCACCCACGATCCAGATGCGGATGTTGCGCTTGTTCTTGTCCCAGTCCAGTTCGTCCCGCGCGAAGAGGACCCGGGAGCCGTCGGGGGACAGCCTCGGTGCCGACACGCCCACCAAGTTCAGCGCGTCGTCGAAGCCGAACCCTTGCGATCCCGCGTGCGCGCTCCCGTCCTGCGCCTGCTGCGCGGCCGCCGGTTCCACGACGGAACCCAGCCCCGCCGCGGCCGGCAGGACCGCCGCGGACAAAGTCGCCACGGGCAAGACGGCCGCCGGCAGGACCGCTACCGGCAGGACTGCCGCGGACAACGCCGCCCCCAGGACACGCAGCATGGCTCGTCCGCCCTACTCGCCCGGGGCTTGCGACTGTCGCGCGGGGATGATCAGCTCCAGGAGTTCGCCCGGACTGACCGGGAGAACCTCGGTGTAGAAGTCGGGGCCGGCCAGGAACTTCACGCGCAGCTGGATGTCGGGCAGGTACCACTTGGTGGAGAACGTGGCCTCGCCCTTGCCCGCAACGACGCCCAGCCGGCGGAAGGCCCTGCCCCGCGCGGTGTAGACGGTGACTTGGTTGAAGTTGTCGTTGCGCACGAGGATCTCGATCTCGTCGTCTTGGACGCCTCCGCCCAGCGGGTTGGCCCCGGCGTCGGCGCGGCCCCCGGCGCACCCGCCCGCGAACGCCGCCAGGGCGCACGCAAGCGCAATGCCGACGGCGACGGCGTCCGGGCGACGCCCGCGGATTGCGGCCCGTGCGAACATTGCGCGGGCTAGCGCGCCTCCGGCGGCACGAAGTCGCGACGCTCGCGTCCCCGGAACACTTGGCGCGGGCGGGCGATCTTCTGCTCGGGGTCGCGGATCATCTCTTCCCACTGGGCAAGCCAACCGACGGCCCTCGGTATGGCGAAGAGCACGGGGAACAGCTCCACGGGGAAGCCCATGGCCTGGTAGATCAGCCCGGAGTAGAAGTCCACGTTGGGGTACAGGTTGCGCTTCACGAAGTACTCTTCCCCGAGCGCGATCTTTTCCAGCTCGAGCGCGATGTCCAGCAGCGGGTTGCGCCCCGTGACGGCGAACACGTCGTCCGCCGTGCGCTTGATGATCGCCGCCCTGGGGTCGTACGCCTTGTACACGCGGTGGCCGAAGCCCATCAGCCGCCGCTCCCCACGCCGCACGCTGTCCATGAAGGCCGGGATGTTGTCGGTCGTCCCGATCTCGTCGAGCATCCGCAGCACCGCCTCGTTGGCCCCCCCGTGCAGCGGCCCGTACAGGGCGGCCATGGCGCCGGCCATCGCCGAGTACGGATCGACCCGGGAGCTTCCGATCACGCGCATCGCCGTGGTGGAGCAGTTCTGCTCGTGGTCGGCGTGGAGGATGAAGAGGATGTCCAGCGCCCGCTCCAGCACCGGGTTCGGCTGGTACTCCCTGCCCCCGATCCGGAAGAGCATGTTGAGGAAGTTGGCCGTGTAGGAGAACTCGTTCTCCGGGTAGACGTAAGGCAGACCCCGGTGGTGACGGTAGGCGAAGGCCGCCAGAGTCGGCAGCTTGGCGATCAGCCGGTTGATCTGCACCCAGCGGTTCTCGGGGTCCTCAACCTCCTTGGCCTCGGGGTAGAAGGTGGAGAGGGCCGCCACGGTGGAGATCATCATCCCCATGGCGTGGGCGTCGTAGCGGAACCCCTTGAGAATCGTGAGGACGTTTTCGTGGACGTAGGTGTGGTAGGTGACGTCGTGGACGAAGCCGTCCAGCTGCTCGGGCGTCGGGAGTTCCCCCTTGAGGATCAGGTAGGCCACCTCCAAGTGGGTCGACCGCTCCGCCAGCTGCTCGATGGGGTAGCCCCGGTACTCCAGGATCCCCTGCCCCCCCTTGACGTCCGTGATCCGGCTGGTCGTGAACGCCGTGTTCATGAAGCCGGGGTCGTAGGCCATCATTCCGAAATCGCCGTCGCGGACCTTGATCTGGCGCAGGTCCATGGCGCGCACCACGTCGCCGTCGAGGACGTCGATCTCGTACCGTCGCCCCGTGCGGTTGTCGGTGACGGTCAGGGTGTTCTTGCGGTTGTCGGTCTCGGACATCGGGCTCCTGGAAGCGTCCTGCCCTGGCGCGGGCCGGGGCCGGTTCGGGCTCCGCCGGCGGTGGCGGAGGATGGAAGGGTTGTGGGGAAGGCCGGCGACGCTGTCGCCTCTCTGCCGGGCGCGGGTCCCTATTCTATGGTCGCGGGGACGCCTCCGAAACAGCCGGCTACGGCTCGATGCGGCGGAACACCTCCCGGCCCCCGTCCGCGTCGAAGGCGAACACGTCGTAGGCTTCGGCGTGCCGTCCCTCCATCCCCGGCGACCCTATCGGCATTCCGGGCACGGCCAAGCCGCGAGCGTCTCCCGGCTCTTCAAGGAACGCCTGGACCACCGAGGCCGGCACGTGGCCCTCCACGACGTAGCCGTTCACCAGCGCCGTGTGGCACGAGCTCAGGTCCGTCGGGATTCCCTCGCGGCGCTTCACGGCCATCAGATCCCTCGTGTCCTCCACCGTCACCGCGAAGCCGGCCTCCCGCAGGTGGTCGACCCACTTGGCGCAGCACCCGCACGTGGCCGTTTTATAGACGTGGACCGCAGGGCCGTCGCCCGTCGCCCGAGCAACCTCCAAGCCGTCGCCCACCCCGTCGCCGCGGGACATGCTCGCGGCAACCAGCACCACCGCAACCCCTGCCGCCAGCAAGCCGGCTGCCGCCATCTTCCTCGTGTTCATCGCCTCCCTCGCTTCCTTCTTCCGATGGTTTCCGGACGGCCCTTCGGAGCGGCCGCAGAGACCGCCGGGCTCCACGCGGTTCGGGCCGGGTCGTCGTGGGTTTTCGCCCTGGAAGATAGCCCCGGGGGCAGGGGACGGGAAGTGGAATCGGCCCGCGCGCGGCGATCCGGTTCGACCCGACGTGCGGCCTCTTGTTGGCCAAGTTGGCGCGCCGTAGAATGCCCTTCCGGTACCCAATTCCACTCTCCGGGAGAACCCGCGTCCATGAAGCGTCCCGCCTCCACCGCCCTCCTTGCCCTTCTCGCGCACGCCGCCTGCGTCGCCGACGCCGAAGACCCCGCCCCCGCTGCCGCCGACGGCGCCGCGACCGCCGAAGCCGTCGCGTCCCAGGCCCAAGGGTCCTACGACTACTGGCGGTTCAACCGGGAGATGATCGCTCGAGGAATGCAGGCGATCTTCCTCTGCAACGGGCTGTTCACGTCGAACCGGACGCTGGAGCAGGTCTTCGACCAGGAGATCGCGTACATCCAGGGCCGGGTGGGCACGGCGGTCGGGACCGCGGAGGGCGGCGACTACGAGGTGGACTGGGAGCGCCGGGCCGTGGCGATCGGCGCGCCGGGGTACGTCCCGACGATGCGGGCGGCGTTCCGAGAGGGGCTGGGCTGCGTGATCATGGCGCCCGACCAGACCTTTGCCGACATCGAGAGCCTGCCCGTTCTCGACATGGCGCCGCCCCCGGGCGACCCCGCCGACATCCCGTGGCCGGACGGCGACATGGTGGCGGAGGCCGCGCTGCCCGAGGGCGTGGACGCCGCCGCCCTCGACGCGGCTTCAACGTGGGCCTTCGAGCGCGAGTCCCCGGAGCAGGTCACGCTGAGCCTCCTCGTGGTCCACGGGGGGCGGATCGTTCACGAGCGGTACGCCCCCGGCGTGGAGATGGCTACCCGCACCCGCACCTGGTCCACCGCCAAGAGCATCGCCGTGACGCTGATCGGCATCCTGGCGGACCAAGAGCGACTGGAGCTGGACGCCCCGCTGGGCTTCGACTGGCTGCCCGAAGCCGACGCCGCCGAGACGGACCCGCGCGCCCGGATCACCTTGCGTCACGTCCTCAACATGTCCAGCGGCCTATACCCGGTCGACAATCGGGGGATGGAGTACGCCGTCGGTTCCGGGATGTCGTACTGGGCAGGCGCGAGCTCCGTGCTTGGGGCTCGCCGTCGGGCGCTCGTGCGGGAGCCGGGCGCCAACTGGGACTACGAGAACTACGACACGCTGCTGGGCGTCTACGCCATGAAGCTGGCGCTGGGGGGCGACTACCTGACCTTCCCCCGCACCGCCCTGCTGGACCGGATCGGGATGCGGAACACGTACCTGAGCGTGGACCGCTTCGGCGATTTCATCTTGAGCAGCCAGGTGTACACGAACGCGCGGGACTTGGCCCGCTTCGGCCTGCTCTACCTGAACGGCGGCGTGTGGAACGGCGAGCGCATCCTGTCGGAGGCGTGGATCGACTTCGCGCGCACGCCCGCCCCGTCCACCGCCGAGCGCGGCGCCTTCTACGGCGGCCAGTGGTGGCTGGTCCCCGACGACCGCACCGACGTGCCGGCCACCGCCTACTCGACCGCCGGGAACCGGGGCCAGTACGTGGTCGTCGTCCCCACGCACGACTTGGTGATCGTCCGGCGCGGGCTGGACTACGGCCGCCAGGGCTTCAACCGCTGGGACCTGACGCGGGAGGTGCTGAAGGCGGTCGCGCCGGTGGCGGAGGAGTAGGAGCGGCGGGCGTGGTCCGGGCCTGCCGGGGCGTCATGGCAGGGCCGTCCTTCAAGCAGGTCGCCGGGGCCCGAGCCCAGTAGCTCGACCTCGGGTCGCCATCTCTGGCGGCGGCTTCGTCCGTGGTGCGGTCAGCACGGCTAGCGGACGGCAAATGGAACTTTTTCGGGAACCTGGAGTATCCAGGGTACAGGCGCCTCTCTGGGAACGGGCATCCAGCCTGTTCCTGGACGGCGCACCATCCAGGAGTCGTTCCATGAGAAGCAGCAAGCTGTTCCTGATCGCGCTCGCCGTCTTCACGACGGCCTGCGCCGACGCGACTCGTCCCGTCGCGACACCCGGCGACGAGTCCTTCGCTCACGCGCGTTGAACGCCGAACCCACGCTCGCCCAGGTGGCCGGCGCCCTGGCTCGCGGGCTGGCGTCCCCCGACGCCCGGCGGCAGATCCTCGCCGCCATGAGGGCCTCCACCGAAGTCGAGCACCAGCTGATCCTCGGCGAGTACCTCGGCAGCCCCGAAGGCCGGGACTTGCTGGCGGGCAGTGCCGCTGCCCTGAACACCGACGAAGCCGCGTTCCTGGCTCGGGTCGCTCGACTCGACGAGGTGGCCCAGCTGGTGATCTCGGTACCACTTCGCGAACACCGGCTGACGTGGAGAGGCAGTCCCGACATCGGAGTCGCAGGCTCGTGGGACCCGGACGTACTCGACTTCGCGGTCCACGAGCCCGGCGGACGCCGAGCGGAGGCAACCGAGATGCGCCATATCCAGCGGTACGGCGCATTCTTCTACGTGGCTCCCAGAGAGAACTGGGGAACTCGAATCGGCCACCAAGCCGACGTGCCCGGAGCCGTCATCCAGGACCCTGATGACGGCGAGACGGCCGTGGTGTGGACGTACAAGGTGGGTGACGCCGAACCCTTGACGCTGGACTACGGGCGATTCGAGTCGGTGGAAGACTTGGACACGGCCCGAAACTACCTGCTGGCTTCTATCGGGTTAGCTCGTGAAGGCAATGTGGCGGGACACCCTCACTATGACCCCTTGGTGACCTACTCGCCTACGGACCTGATTGGCTTTAAGTCGCTCTACAACACGGAATGGGGACGTGAGGAAGTTAGAATCAGCGTGGGATATACCAACTCCCACGGAACACTCGTAACCGGGACCGCAAGTTACGGGGGCGTCAGAGACGGACGGTGGGTTACGATCGATCCCGCACGTGAAATGCTCCCTGTTTCGCCCAAGCCGGGAGGAGCCAACTTCGAGGTCTCGGCCGTCGAACTCGACCCAATCTGGGACGACGACCTCGGCTCGGCCGTCGTGACGTTCGAGAACGGGCCCAGAACGTACGCCCTGTCGGTTAACCTGCGCGTTCGCTCCGAAGTCGCACTCACGTGGTAGGCAAGGAGCGAACAATGAACCATCTCGCGGCGTTTTTCGGATTGGCGAGCACAGCGACGTGTTTGGCCTTCCTGCCGGCGGCGAGTTATGCCCAGGTCCCCACATCGGGGGCCTGGGCGGTTCGCACCGTGGACCGCACTTCAGGCGAACCGTTGAGCGACGTGCTGGTCGCTTTTCCGGAGTACTCGACGACCCGGCTCACCAACCGCGAGGGGCTGGCGACCGGCGAAGGCACGAGCAGCCGGGTTCGGATAGTGGCCAGGCGACTCGGGTACGCCGACCTGGACACGATCGTTGCGGTGCCTCCCGCGGGCTCCATCGCCGAGCTCCAACTGGAACGCACAGCGATCTCCTTGCCCGCGCTGACCGTCCAGGTCGATCGTCAGATTACGTCCCGGCAGCTTCACCGGCTCATCTTCGACCGCGAGGTCGCGGTCGGCGCAGTCGGCGTCACGCAGGCCGAGATCAAGGCCGTGCCGGCCTTGGCCGAGCCCGACGTTTTCCGCAGCCTCCAGGCTTTGGCCGGCGTTACCAGCGTGAACGACTACACGGGCGAACTTTTCGTGAGGGGCGGCGGCAGCGACCAAGTGGCGGTGCTCCTGGACGGCGCTCCGGTCTTCGCGCCGTACCACATGTATGGCTACTTCGGCTCCTTCAACGCCGACGTCGTCGAGTCCACCGAATTCTACCGGGGAGCGATCCCCGCCCGGCACGGCGGCACCCTCTCCGGCGTGGTGTCCGCGCATCAGCGCGCCGGCGGTCCGGGCGGAGTCAACCTGTCCGGCGGGCTCAGCCTGCTCGGCGGACGGCTCGCCGCCGACGGGACGCTCCCCTGGGCCGGCGTTCGATGGCTTGCGGCCGGACGCAAGGCGTTCGTCGACCTCGCGCGCATCAACGTCCCGTACTCCTTCCACGACCTAAACCTCGGCATCGAGGCATATCCTGCCGAAGAGCACCGACTGCGCTGGTCGATCTTCGCGTCCGACGACTACTACGCGTGGGACTTTCAGTCTGGTGGCGTAGGACACGAATCCTTCAGTGCAAAGTGGGCTAACCTCACCTCTTCGGCGTCGTGGTCGTGGGTGCGCGACAACCGCACGACCAGCAACGTGACCGCATACTACAGCCGCTACCGGGCAAGACAGGCGTTCGGAGGCACGCCCACCGACCCTTCGACCACCAACCGCATTGCGGTGGCGGGACTGCGAGCAGGGGTCACATTGCGGGGCGAGCGGACTGGCGGACGAGCAGGAATTGCCGTCGAAGGCGGTCCTGTGCGCCTGCAAAGCTTTGGGGAGGGAGCCGCCTTCACTGGCAATCTTTCTCGCTCCTACCTTCACGCGTCCGCGTTCGCGGAGATGGAAGCGTGGCTGGGACCGGTGCGATTCGCTCCGGGGATCCGCGCGGGCCTGGAGAGAAGGTCGAAGCGCAGCTTCTTCGAGCCGCGGTTCTCGGTTCGTTTGCGCACCCCGTTGTTCGCCATCAGTGCCAGCGTGGATCGCACGTACCAGTTCTTGTCGGTGCTTCGGGACGCCTACGCCCGCGAACCGGGCGCGCCGACATGGTTTGTTCACGCCGAGGACCAGCCCGTCTCCGTAGCCGACGGCGCGAGCTTGGCGCTGGACGCATGGCGGGGACAAGACTGGACAGCCTCCATAGCCGGATGGATCCGTCGGTTCAGAGGTCTGCCGCATTGGCGAGCCGGGGTCGCCCGCGACCCCAGGACGATGGAGTTTCACGACGGCAACGCTTACGGCGTGGACTTGATGGTGCAGAAGCACGCGGGTCCCGTACGGGGATGGCTGTCGTACCAGTGGGCAAGCGTGGCCCTCGCCCGCGCCGAAGGCGAAGAGTACCGTCCACACTGGGACCGGCGCCACGAAGTCGAAGGCCTTGTGGTAGCCGATTTGCCCGGCGGGTTCGGCGTCTCCCTTCGGGCGACCGTTGGAACCGGTGGCCCGTTTTGGTACCCGGCCGGAGACTACACCAACCAGCGCTTCGATCCGCATCAGCGTCGCGGCGGGAGCACAAGCAAAGAGGGAGCCCTGCTGACCACCGGGGATTTCTTCACCGTTTGGTCGGACTTGCAGGGTCGCCTTCCCACCTATGCCCGCTTCGACGTGGCGGCGAACTACGCCTTTCGGTGGGGCGCGTGGGAGATCGCGCCCTATCTTTCCGTCGTCAACGTTACAGGGCGCACCAACGTCCTGTTCTACCAGTTCGCCGGCTTCGGACACGCTCTGGACGACGCGAACGGTCCGTACGTCTTCGAGCACGAGCAACAGCTGCCGTTCCTCCCGACGATCGGCATCGACTTCAAGTTCTGACTGAACGAATACAAGGAGGCCCGCGAAGATGACCACCAACAACCGCCTTGCCGGCCTTGGCCTTCTGGCCTTGGTTCTCGGTGCCTGCGAGGAACTTCCGCTGCAACCCACGGGACTCAGCGACCAGCTGGTGCTCTACGCAGTCCTGAACGCCGACTCCATCGGGCACGTAGTGGACGTCGCGCCCGTGGACGGATTCACCACCCATGCGCTCGCAAACGTGAGCGTCCGGATTCACCGGCGCGACCCGGGATCGGGAGGGTGGACTCTCGTCGTGGAGTGGGACAGCGCCCGGGCCGCCGCCGCGGGCACGAGATTCGCCGGCGACAGCTGCATCCGTCGTGATCGCGACTACGAGTGGCCGGGCTCGCTGGGGCCTCGGATCGTCTATGCGACCGGAGTGCGGCGGGCATGGTACTGCCTGCGGCCCGAGGCCGTGCTGGAACCGGGAGCGACGTACCGCGTAGAAGCCGCCGCGGACGGGCGGGTTCGAGCCTTCGGCGAGACCCGTGTCGTCGGCGACTTCGAGATCGAGCGCGCAGCGATCTCTAGTAGCGACGGCTCGCATTCGCTGGCCGCAACGTGGTCCGAGAGCGCGGCCGCGCATCGATACCTGATGGGTGTGCGGCGGCGATTCGACGACTGCCCGAACTGCGGCAGAGCGTGGTACGCCGAGGTGCAGGGCACGCGCTTCAAAGGACAGGTGCCCCAGGTCGCGGTGGACAGCGCAGCTCCGGTTCCCATGCTGGACGTGCTTGCGGTTGACCGTCACTTCCACGCCTTTCTCACGACGGGCGACCAAGGCAACCTGCACGATGTCCATCCCGTGCAGAACGTGAACGGCGGCTACGGCGTCGTCGGCTCCTATCTGCACCGCAGCCGCGAGATCGAGACCGGAACGGGTGCTGCTGAGCCGAGCGCGGATCAGATCGGGGGCTTCAACCGACGGGCTGGCGGTCCCTCAGGTAGCTGAGCGCCGCACGGGCCAGGTAGCCCGACCTCGTGTCGCCTTCCCTGACGGCCGCCTCGTCCACGATCGCCAGTACTCGGGCCGGCATCGTGATGTTCACCCGCTTCGTCGCGCTTGTCAGCTTCGACAGGTCGACGTTCACGAGGGCCCAGGTCCCGGCCTCGAAGTCGTTGCACGCTTGGAGTTCTTCCAGGGATGGCTGCTCGGGGACCGCTTCCCCGTCCATCAGCATACCCTCAACATGGCAGGCGATGGCCTCCGAAGCAGACTCGACGGCCTCGTCGAGCGTGTCCCCGGCGGAGAAGCAGCCGGGGAGCCCGGGCACGGTGACCCCGTAGCAGCTGTTCGGGTCCTTGTGAATGACGACGGCAAATCGCATGGTTGGCTTTCTCCGGTTTTGGTAAGTTCATTCGTCGTCGCGTTCTTCCACCTCAGCGGTCGTTCCAGTCCCAGCCAGCTTGACGATAGATGTTGCGTAGCGTGCCGACGGGAATGTCCTTGGTCGGGTGCGGTACCGTCACCCGCCCGGTCTTGTCGGAGTGGACAAACTGGCGGTGGCTTCCTTTCGTGTGGCAATGCTCCCATCCATCTTGCCCGAGCATCCGGATCACTTCCTTGCTTCTCATTTTCCCTCCTCGGGAAGGTCGTTTGCGACGGCCCATTTAGTAGCCTCTTTCGTTGGTTGGCACGATCCATCAAGTAGCTCCTCTGGGAGAACGAGTACCGGGTGCCGAGGCCGATTCGGCACGAGTGTGTAGTCTACACATTTTCGAAGCGGCAGTCAACTTCGCTCGGTGCCCGGGGTGGCGTCGCGAGGACCCGGGCCGGCGCGTTGATTCGGCGGCCCGGCATCAAGGGCAGGCGGTCGAAGCCTCTCTCGGGCTTACTCGGCATTGACCCCAGGCCCACCTGTTGTCCAGAATGCCGAGGGAGGGACTCGAACCCTCACGCCCGCAAGGGCAAAGGTTTTTGAGACCTTCGCGTCTACCGGTTCCGCCACCTCGGCTGGTTGGGGAGCGGGGGAGTCTAGCGCGACAATGCCGGTCCGTAAAGTCGGGGGCGTGGTTGGAACGGGACGGCCGGAGAATCGTCTGGACGGGATCGGGGTCCGCGTTCGGGCCCGCCGGTTCCGCCGTTCGCTCGTGGCTAGCTTCAGAGTCCAACCCGTCGCGACGCCCCCGGACCAGGAGCCGAATCCCCGTGCCAAGCCTCACCGATCCCTTCGGCGCCCTCGCCGCTATCGAACTGGCGGAGGGCCGTGCGTCCTTCTACCGCCTCGCGCGCCTGGAAGAGAGCGGCGTGGTCCCCTCGCTGGACCGCCTCCCCTTCTCGATCCGCATCCTGCTGGAGAACGTGCTGCGCAATGCAGGAGACGGCCACGTCTCGCCCGACGACGTGGAGGCGGTGGCTTCCTGGCGGCCCGACGGTCCCCGCCCCGACTTCCCGTTCATGCCCACGCGGGTGGTCCTCCAGGACTTCACCGGGGTGCCCGCGGTCGTGGACCTGGCTTCAATGCGCGACGGCATCCGCGCGATGGGCGGCGACCCCGGGCGCATCAACCCGCTCGTCCCGGCCGACCTCGTGATCGACCACTCGGTGCAGGTGGACTTCTTCGGGACCGGCTACGCCTTCGAGAAGAACGTCGCCCGAGAGTACGAGCGGAACCGGGAGCGCTACGCCCTCCTTCGCTGGGCGCAGGAGGCCTTCGAGAACTACCGGGTCGTGCCCCCGGGCACCGGGATCGTGCATCAGGTCAACCTGGAGTACTTGGCGTCGGTGGTGCACCGGCGGGAGCACGGCGACGGCGCGCTGGCCTACCCGGACACGGTGGTCGGAACCGATTCCCACACGACGATGATCAACGGGCTGGGCGTGGTGGGCTGGGGCGTCGGCGGGATCGAGGCGGAGGCGGTGCTGCTGGGCCAGCCCTACCACATGCTCCTGCCGGACGTGGTGGGCGTGAAGTTCACCGGCGCGCTCTCCGAAGGCGCGACCGCCACCGATCTCGTCCTCCGGGTGACCGAGATGCTCCGCGCCCACGGGGTCGTGGGACGGTTCGTCGAGTACTACGGGGCCGGCCTGTCGGCGCTGAGCCTGCCGGACAAGGCCACGCTGGCCAACATGTCCCCCGAGTACGGCGCCACCGTCGGCTTCTTCCCCGTGGACGACGAGGCGCTGCGCTACTTGAGGGGCACCGGGCGGGAGCCCGCCCACGTCGAGCGCGTGGAGCGGGTAGCCAAGGAGCTGGGCCTCTTCCGCACCGACGACACCCCCGACCCCGAGTACACGACCGCCCTGGAGCTGGACCTCTCGACCGTGGTGCCCAGCTTGGCGGGGCCGAAGCGTCCCCAGGACCGGATCGCGCTGACGGAGATCGACCGGGCGTTCCCCACGGACCTGCCGAAGCTGCGTCCAGCGGGGTTCGGCAGGACGGGCGCGTCCGGCAACGGTGCCGAGCCGCAAGGCGGGACGGCGCCCGACGCTCGACGCAGCGTCGAGATTGAGATCGACGGCGAGCGGATGGAGATCGGCGACGGGAGCATCGTGGTGGCCGCGATCACCAGCTGCACGAACACGTCCAACCCGTCGGTCATGGTCGGCGCCGGACTGATGGCCACGAAGGCGCGGGCGCTGGGGATGGAGCCGAAGCCGTGGGTGAAGACGAGCATGGCGCCGGGCTCGCAGGTGGTCACGGACTACTTGGAGGCGGCCGGGCTCATGCGGTACTTGGAGGAGCTCAAGTTCAACCTGGTCGGCTACGGCTGCACGACCTGCATCGGCAACAGCGGACCGCTGCCCGGGCCGGTGGCCGAGGCCGTCGAGAAGAACGGGCTGGTCGTGGCGTCGATCCTGTCGGGGAACCGCAACTACGAGGCCCGCATCCACACGCTGGTGCGCGCCAACTACCTTGCGTCGCCGATGCTGGTGGTGGCGTTCGCGTTGGCTGGGCGAATCGACATCGACCTGCGGGACGAGCCGCTGGGCTGCGACCGCGACGGCGTGCCCGTCTTCCTGGCCGACATCTGGCCGTCGCCCGGCGAGGTTCGCGACACGGTGGCGGCGTCGCTGAAGCCGGAGATGTACCGGGAGCGCTACGGCAGCGTGTTCGACGGCGACGAGCACTGGCGCGCCCTTCCCCTGCCGGAGGAAGGGAGCCTCTACGAGTGGGACGCCGAGTCCACCTACATCCGCAACCCGCCCTTCTTCCAGGGGATGAGCTCCGAGGCTCCGGCACCCGAGGACGTGCGAGACGCCCGAGTGCTTGCGCTGCTGGGCCAGACGGTGACCACCGACCACATTTCGCCCGCCGGCGCGATTCCCAGGGACGAGCCCGCCGGCCAGTACCTCCAGGGGCTGGGCGTGACGCCGATCCACTTCAACACCTTCGGCGCTCGGCGCGGGAACCACGAAGTGATGATGCGGGGCACCTTCGGCAACGTGCGGCTGCGCAACCTGCTGCTCGACGGCAAGGAAGGCGGCTGGACCCGGCACGTCCCCAGCGGCGACGTCGTGCCGATCTTCGAGGCGGCGGAGCGCTACCGGGCGGCTGGGACGCCCCTGATCGTGATCGCCGGGCGCGAGTACGGAACTGGGAGCTCCCGCGACTGGGCGGCCAAGGGCACGCTGCTGCTCGGCGTGCGCGCGGTGATCGCCGAGAGCTACGAGCGCATCCACCGCTCCAACTTGGTGGGGATGGGCGTGCTGCCTCTCCAGTTCGCGGAGGGCGAAGGCGCCGAGTCGCTCGGGCTGAGCGGCGACGAGACCTACGACATCGCGGGAATCGCCGACGGGCTGGGGCGCCGCAGCCAGGTCGAGGTGAAGGCCACCCGCCCCGACGGCGCTCGGATCGAGTTCAGCGCGACGGCCCGGTTGGACTCGGATGTCGAGGTGGAGTACTACCGCAACGGCGGCATCCTCCACACGGTGCTGCGGAAGTTGGCGGCCGAAGGGAGGTAGCAGCGCGTCCAGCCGGAGGGCGGCGGTCGGGGTTGGGGGGCTTGCGGTACCTGTTATGGTGTCGGTCAGCTTCCGACCCAAGCCCGGATTGCCGGGGCGAGACCACCGAGAAAATGGACGAGACCGTGGTGGATTTCCTGTCCAGCGACGTCTTCGTCACCGTCTTTTCCGTCGTCGTTGCCGCGGCCAGTCTCTTCTGGGCTCTGCGAACCGACACCGGAAAGCGGATCGACAAGCTCGAAGGGAGGCTCGTACACCGGATCGACAAGAGTGAAGAGAGGCTCGTACAGCGGATCGACAAGGGCGACGAAGCCCTCGGACATCGTATCGACCGGCAAGAAGAGCGGGCTCGTGCCAACCACGCAGAACTGCTCGGGAAGATCGCCGAGTTCGCCCGGGAGATCGGCGAGCTGAAGGCAACGGTCAGCGCCGTCAACGCCAAGCTTGACGAGCGATCGTCTCCCCGCCCGCTCGTGGTGCGGGAAACGGGTAAGGACTACCCGGTCGGCGGCGAGTCGACAGGCAGATCCGAGACGCCAGAAGGCGATCCGGTGAAACCCACAGTCATGAAGACGGAAGGACGCCGCCCGGATCCTGCCGAGGGCGAAGGAAGCCTCGACGGATGATCGGAGTCGCTTCGGTCACGCTGTCGCGACATCCATAAGGAACGACCTTGCTCTCTTCCGGTTCAGATGCGGGTGTGCGAACTGGTTGCGATAGCTTCGCAGACAGCCGTAGCAACTCATGTCGCATCCGCAACCTCCTTCAACGCGTTCGCATGCCCTTTCCAATGCTTCTCGGAACAACGGCTCGTCTTCGAGCTGTGCTACCAGGCCAGCCCCACCCGGCACGTTGTCGTACAATACGATCCCGGTCTCTGTCGGGCGTTCGCCGGCCGTAATCGTGACGTTCAGATCTGTATCTGGAACGTCCAAGGCCTTTGCCACGCCAAGAACAGCAGCGTACGCCACCGAGTACGCGTCCCATTCGCCGCTCAGCCCGGGAAACTGCAAGCGAACCACGTCAGTGGCCAGCTCGTGCCCGAGAGACAGCCGTTCAAGCGTTCCGTTGCAACTACCGCCATATGGCGACTTGTGTGGCACCGTCAGCTCCTTGAAACCGCTACCACACGTGAGACATATGTGGAATCCCGCTCTAGCCTTGCCTTCGCACAAAATGACCAGTGTTCCCGGTTGCGCTTTGGTTATGCGCACGCCTGCCACCACCCTGGCGTCGGTCCCCGTTTCCTTCCCCACTCCCTGGAAAAACGGCCTTGTCGTGTACAAGCGACGGGAACGTCCTTTGGGCGTTTGTGATCCCATATGAGGTGTTACAAACCCAAACACCGGCGACACGTACGCCCGCTCCAACGAATCCGCAAACACCGTTCCGGCTTTTTCCTCTTGGCGAAAATTTCGCGCATCATCGTACTGATACCGTCGAACGGGCAACTGGCATCCAGGAACGACCTTCAGCCCAGCGCACTTCCACTCCAGCTTCTTCGCTACGACGGAACTCCCTGGTGCGTACTCCGCGATTGCCTGCGACAAATCACGGGCAAGAGCAACGCCCTTTTCCCCGTGTGTGTCGAGCTCCACAACGTCAACTGGAAATCCATATTTCGGTATCACAGCCTTTCGCGACAGCAAATTCAGCGTGCGTTCCGAGGTGATTCCCCTCATCCGTCGCTCGATTCTCTCCACCCGCTTAGTCCATGACCTTGGTTGCTTGTCAATCAACCTATCCTTCGCTTCATTCATTGTACGGTAGTCTCCACAAACCTCGGCTTCCATCTCTGCCAGACGACTTTTGGATCCCGACACTTCTTCGATCCATGTTCCGTCTGCGAGTCCGACAGCTTCGTGGACATCGTTCGGCACCACCCGCCGAAGCGTCGCCTCCAGAGACCGATCCTGTGTGCAGAACTCCCGAAACGAAGACGTGCCGCTTGGCTTCAACCAATCTCCCACAAACCTCTTCACCCGCGAAAAACGGTCTGCATTCGGCCGTTCGCGAAAAAAGGCGGAAAGTGCAACAGCTGTCATGTGCCGACGGATGATCTTCTCGTTGCTCATCCGCAGCCGTGGCGGCCTGATCTCCCCTTTGATGATTCGTTGCGCTGGATTCTCGTAGTGATACAAGTCGTGCGGGTTCCGACGGCAGTACGTAACAGCCACGCCGGGACTGTCGCGACGCCCCGCCCTCCCGACCCGCTGGGTGTAGTTGAACGCCTCCGGTGGTACGTTGCGCAGAAACACGACGTCAAGGTCCCCTAGGTCGACGCCGACTTCGAACGTAGTCGAGGAGCTCAGCACATGAATATCGCCCTGCTTGAAGCCGTTCTGCCGTATCCTCGCCTCCTCGCTGTCGATCTGCGCAGTGTGTTCTTCCGACCGCAGCCGGGATGGCATGCTAGCGTTGGCGTACAACTCCCGATAGTAGTTCTGGTCCAGCCGCCCCGGTACCACCGACCGAAGACGGCCCGGACACGCACGCCTGTCGCACACATCTCGAATGTTCGTAGGGCTGACGGCGCCGCACATCCCGCACTCCCACAGCCCTCCATTCGTTACTCGTGCAATCCGCAGCCACTCAGGCGAAACTCGATACTTGCCAGCACCCGTTCCAATCAGAAACCGCTCCGAAGCGGGCACCCTGCGGTCCCGAGCACGCAACGCTCTCCACAGCTGCTTCATCAACTCAACACCGGCCTTGCTTGCTTCAACCTCCGCCGAGCCCGGCCCGTCGTCAAGCCACACCCTCGTCAAGAAATGCTGGACGATCCCTGATCCGGCACTACCCCATTCGGCCACATTCCTTCTTCCTCTGGGTGGTCCTGCACCGAACGCCCGTTGCGGCCACGGTGAAACGCACCCCCAGACCGGATATCCCTCCGACAACTCGACCGCGCGGTTCCTTCGGAACTCGTCCACAAGCCTAAGGGCTAGTCGTCTGCCCTCTTCCTCGTCAAGACCCCAGGCACTCTCCGACAGTGTCCGTGGCATCTCGACGTCGTCGGGCAACTCCGTGTACCACTTCACTAATCCGACCCCTTCGAGCGACAAGCGTCTCTCCGACGTCATGGCCTCCGCCAAGATCGCCCCCAAGATCTGGCGCCTCCTAGCCAGCTCAGTGTCCGATGCCCGGAACAGTCTGTGCTCGCCCCAGAGCCGCGACATTCCATCCGCCAGGTCCGAGAGCGACAGCGCCTCCGCCCCAGCACCCATTCGTTCCACAACCCTCCACATTAGATTCCGGTCACGGATCTTGTCATATGTATCTTCAAGGTACCAGGCAAAGAACGCTGCCTCTTGCCTACTATCCGCAAACGCAAGGATCTTCCGTGACTCGGCCGACAGAAGCTCATGCAACGTGGTGGCAATAACGGTGTTCGGGCCGTCGTGACCGTGGACAACTTCCTGAACCGGATCGCCCACGCCACCCCGTCCGTATCCGCACGACTCGCACTTTGCCAGCTGGTCAGCCCGCTTCCCGTGTGAAGGACAGGTCATTACCTGCACCATTGCGCCACAATCGCACATCGGCGGCGCCCTCAAAACTCCAATCCGGCCGCATTGCCGACAAAGCAACTGATCTCCGCGATTGGACGGCAGGAAGAATTCTACACCGAAGGCCGTGTGGCTTGGGTCCCTGACGGCTTCGCTCAACCTCCCACCCACTACCCGCCCCACGTAATAGTGTTGACCACACTCTCGACACAGTGCAATCTCCAGCGGTGTTGAGCCGTTGCGACCGTCTGCACCTGCCGTCCTGTTCAAGACAATCCTGTCCTCACCTTGTTCATGAACCACAAACGCCCCTTCCAGCGCACGAACAAATACGTGATGGCGCCGCGTCGTGTCACGCCTGTCGGCCACTCGTGATCCGAACACTATGTCGCTGTCGCTAAACTGAGCGCCAAACAACTCCGATGCAAAATCGGCGACATTCAACTTCTCCGTGCTACTCTGTTTGGTGGAAATCGTCGCGCTTGTCGCGATGCATTGAAATCCATCGGTTCGGCCTCCGTCGCGCACGCGTTCTTTCAATCGCCGCAGCAACATGCCCATCTCCATACCCCTTGCGCCGCGGTACTGGTGAGCCTCGTCCAACACAATAAACCTCCAGCGAGAACCTCTGCCACCGTCGAACAACGAGCTGTCCTGCGGTCGGATCAACAAGTACTCAAGCATCGAGTAGTTCGTCAGCAGGATGTGAGGAGGATATTGGCGCATGTCCTCTCGAAAGACCATCTCGCCCGGGAGGCGTTCTTCTGCTCGGACCGGAGCATTCCGATAACTGTCCCGGGAGTTTTCCGGTGTTTGGCCAATGTACTGGCCAAAGGTGAAGCGGAACTGAGATTTTTCTTTCTCCAGTGCGTCGCAGATTGCGCCCAGCCGGTCTCTCTGATCGTTGGCCAGTGCGTTCATCGGGTACAGTATCATGGCGCGTACGCCAGGACGTTCCAGCTTCTTCTCCAGGTGCTCGCGATATAGAGAGAATAGAATCGGATACAAGAAACTCTCAGTCTTGCCACTAGCGGTACCGGTAGCTACGACCACATTACGCCCTCGACAGTGCACGTTCTGCAAAGCCTGTTCCTGATGAGTGTAGAGAGGCTTGTCAAGCAGTGCTGGCCACAGATCAGCACTCCGCTGCGGAAATGCGGCTTCAGCCATGTCCCTCGGCGTTGCGCCGTATAGAAATCCCTGATCTTCCTCGGAAAATGGGCCCTTGAGGAGGCCGTCGCCTTTCTGAAGAGCGTTGCGAAAGGACGCCCGAAGCCCAGCGTCCTTGAAGTAGAACAGCGTTCTTAGGTAGTTTTCGTAGCGACGACGTATCGTCGCTGTCCACTCGAGGATGTCGTGTGTTTCAGGCATCGATGCGCCACTTGAGCCCTGTCTTGAGGGCTTCAACTGTTTCGCGACACTTGGGTCCATCGTTCCTGATAGGCACAACAGCCGAAACAAGCATAATCTCGGGACCGAAAAGCATCTTGGTCTCGGGTAGGGTGTCGTACCAGTCGACCGGCACCTCGGTGGTCCACGGTCCATCTTTAGTCGCCGGACGCTGGGGTTGGCCACGGTTCCGATTGGCAACGATCCCCACCCCGACATAGCCTCTGCCTGACAAGCACACCCAAAGTCGGGAACCCGGTGATGGCAATCCCATCGGGAATCGCGTCAAGTACGGTATGTTCACAACGCCATTGCTTCTAGCCTCTTCCCAACTGTGAAAATCATGGGAGTCGCAGTGACAGACGAGAAACTCCTCGCAGTCTCGTTGCGTTATGGGATCTGGTGGCGGGGGTCTCTGCTCGACAGCTACGAATTCATGGTCATCGTCCTCCGAGCGGGGAATATCCATAGGCTCGTTGTAGTCCATGGGACCGTTCTCGACAGGTTCGCGGTGTACGTGAACGATGGGCACGTTGCGAGACACCAGATTAGAGGTAACGCCAAGGGCTATTCGATCTCGGGATTCCACATGGGGTGCATGTTCGTCGAAGAAGTCGTCCAGTTCATCCAAGAACTCGTCCAATGGAATCTCGAAGTAACCTGATTTTGATCGACGATACCGACGTGTGGTGTCACCGTCGAAGCCACAGCTGACATCCGGCACATGGCGGGGCATATCTAGACATATCGTTGTCCCGATTTCGGCGAGTCTATGGTACTCTTGGGGCACCCAGCGAAATGCGGTGGACTGCCAATCGTGCTCGGTATCGTCACCCACAAGTCGCCACCAGAGTCGGGGCAGTTGGACCCTTACTGGTATTCTGCCGGCTGGCGACCTTAGTTCCACACGCACGTCGTCAGCATGCTTGTCCGCAATCGCATCAACGACTGTAGGCTGGAGGCGTGAGTACCAGGGATTGACTGGACTGCCCGTTCGGTCAATAAATGCCAGGCGAGTGAGATCGTGGCCAGTCTCGGCTGGAAGCAGTATCGTCGTGCCCGAGTAGGCTTGGTTGTTCACGTGGATCTGAGCCAAGCAACGGGAATAACGGAAGTCGGTGCTCGCCTGGAGTGCAACGTTCGCATCGTACAGTCGCACAAAGAACCAGCCCTCCCGGCCTTCCAGCAGGTCGGCCAGTTGGTGTTTCGACGGCTTGAAGCGGCATCGCCAACCGTCGGGAACTCCTTCCTCCCCCACCATCGCCCACGCGAAGGCGTTCGAATTCGTCAATCTCGGCGGGTCGCCGACAAAAAGGGGGCCGTGATCCAGATCATCGTCAAAGAGAGTTGAACCTTTGAGAATCTCAATGTCGTTCGCCATAGGCAGATCGTGTCCTGCGAAGCGCACTCGGTCGTTGCTGCGGCCGTCCCAGTACTCGTAATGCGCTTGGTACCCAGGAGCCGTAGCCTTCGTGGGAGCAACCGGAGGGGGAGGACCCTCGCGCCGCCAGCCTTCGGGAACGATCACCACGAAATAGCCGCGCGTGACTCGACCAACGCGCCGTCCGCCGGACTTCCAGTGCTTTGCCGTTTTGAAGATCAGAGGCAAGCCAGGGGTCAGCAGCTCGACCGTGCTGCCCCCATCCAGCACCGCAACGATGTTGCGGTCAAGGCTGGGAAGCGGACAGCATCGGTCGGAGGTCGGCAGTTGTTGACCGTCAAGCAATATCTTGGGTAGGCTGGGCGCGTTCGGTAAGTCCACTACGACTTCCCAATGCGAGTCGGAGGTCTCGCGACACCGCAGTTCTGGCCTGCGAAAGCCGGACAGGCGCTCCCTATTCGCAGGTGTCTCGTCCGAAGGCTTGTGAGGGTCACGACGTTTTCCGCCGACCGAGATCGGTGTCTTGTCGTCCTCCGACTCCGGCTGTGGTGGCTTCGGCGTTGGGGGGTCGGAGGGCGTCGAGGGAGGCGAAGATGGGGGTTCTGGAGAAGTAGGCGGCGGCACCAAGGGTGTCGCCAAGGGCCGGGATCCTGCTTCTCCGCGCCATTGGCCGTCGTCCCGCAGCGCCACGGGCGCACCTAGGATCTCTCGCGCAACGATGTTGCGTCGCAGGTCGGACATCGTGCTGAAGCCAAGCCTGCTGGCGAGTGGGGGGTGAGGCCGAGCCGGCGACCCGGGCGTGGTGGGCACGCTCGGTACCGCTCGACGCTCCGGGCGAGGCTCTGGGGCATGCACGTTCAAGGGACGAGGCACCCTTGAACGCACTTCGACCTGTGGCGCGCTGCGGCCGTGGTCAGGAGCCAGCCACTCGCCTAGCGAACCCTCTTTTTCCCAGGAAGGATCTGCGGTGGACGACGCAGACGCCTCGGAAGGTGCCGGGAGTGAACGCCGATCCGACGGCATGGAAGTCCCCGAGAGCTCCCCCGATCCAGACGCCTGCGTCGGCGGAGACGTCGTTTGCCCGGCCCTCGGCCCCCCGCCCGAGACCAAGTCCTCCAGCTCCTTTCGTATCTCCGGCGGGACCAGGATGTCCAACGCCGACTGGCGCCTTCCCGCCGACGGAGGGCCGGCCGTGGAGGGCCGCGACGCCGCGTCCGGGCCGGGCACAGGTGGCGGGTGCCCCTGCTCCACCTCCGAAGTGGCCGCCGGCTCGTCGCTCTGGGGCAGCTCCAGCCCGCGCTTCTTGGCCTTCTTCATCACCGCGTCCAGGATCGACAGGACCACGACAACGACGATGACCAGGATCTGGAGGTCCACGGGGCGGCTCCGTTCGGCTGGCGGGCTCGGCGTTCGGCTCGACTAGGACTCGGATTCGGAGGGCGCGTCCGGGTCGCCGGTGGCAATCGCGCGGCGCATGTGGGTGTCCGACTCCACGTTGCGGTACTTGGCGTAGTCCATGACGCCCAGGTTGCCGCTGCGGAAGGCGTCGGCCATCGCAAGCGGGACCTTCGCCTCCGCCGCCACGACCTCGGCCCGCATCTCCTCGACCTTGGCCTTCATCTCCTGCTCCTTGGCCATCGCCATGGCGCGGCGCTCCTCGGCTCGCGCCTGGGCGACCCGCTTGTCGGCCTCGGCCTGGTCGGTCTGCAGCTCGGCGCCGATGTTCTTCCCCACGTCCACGTCGGCGATGTCGATCGACAGAATCTCGAAGGCGGTCCCCGAGTCCAACCCCTTCTGCAACACGGTCTTGGAGATCGCGTCCGGGTTCTCCAGAACCGCCTTGTGCGTGTCGGCGGACCCGATCGTGGACACGATCCCCTCGCCCACGCGCGCCAGAATCGTCTCCTCTCCGGCGCCGCCGACCAACCGATTGATGTTGGCCCGCACGGTGACCCGCGCCACGGCGATCAGCTGGATGCCGTCCTTGGCCATCGCTGCCACCCGCGGCGTCTGCACGACCTTCGGGTTCACCGAGACCTGCACGGCCTCGAAGACTTCCCGGCCCGCCAAGTCGATCGCCGCCGCCTGCTGGAAGGGAAGCTCGATGTTGGCCTTGTCGGCGCTGATCAGCGCGCGCACCACCCGGTCCACGTCGCCGCCGGCCAAGTAGTGGGCCTCCAGATGCGACACGTCCAGGGGCAAGCCGGCCTTGGTGGACGCGATCAAGGGCCGCACCACGGCGGGCGGGCTGACCTTGCGCAGGCGCATTCCCACCAAGCTGCCCAGCCCCAGGCGCACGCCGGAGAAGGTGGCTTCGATCCACAGGCGAACGGGGATGGCCCAGCCCAGGATCATGATCGCCACGACCAGGAGCGCGGGGACGGCCAGGAAAAGGAGAGTCTCGTTCATTTGGTTGCGGTTCCGTTTTGGGAAGGTGTGCGGGGCCGGACCTCGTTAGGGCCGACTCCGTGAGCGCGCGACGGCGGCCTCGGGTGGAATCAAGCTACTCCGCCTGATGGGACTTCACGGCGCGCACGATGTGACGGTAGCCCTCGGCGCTGAGGATTCGGATCGGCGTGCCCTCTTCGATCCACTCGCTTTCGGACACCACGTCCACTCGTTCGTCGCCGAAGAGGCCCATCCCGGCGGGGCGGAGCGCGGTGATCGCCACGCCGCGCGCGCCCTCCAAGTCGGGCCGAACGCTTGCGGAGATGTACCCCTCGTCCCGGTCGGTGGACTCGGGCAGCAGCACGCCGCTTCGGCGCAGGCGCCAGTTGCGCGGCAAGGTCCGCAGAAACGCCCACGTGGTCAGGACGACCAGCACGACCGTGGTGCTCAGGACCGCGGCCGCCCGCGTGAAGTCCTGCTGCGTGGGCAGGCTGCCGATCTGGGTCATGAAGAGTCCGCCGACGAGCGCCACCCCCCCGGCGATGCCGGCGATCCCGAAGCCCGGCACGACCAGTATCTCGACCAGCACCAGGACCACCCCCACGCCGACCAGGATCAGGTCCTCGGCGCCGGCCAACCCCACCAGCAGGTGCGCCCCGAAGAAGAGCGCCAGCGACAGGAGCCCGGCGGCGCCCGCCAAGCCGAACCCTGCCGTCTTGATCTCCACGATCAGCCCCAGGAACCCCAGCGACAACAGGAACGGCGCGATCACCGGACTGGTGAAGAAGCGCACCAGCCGCTCCGCCCAGTTCACGCGGGCGTCCACGACCGTCACGGCCCCGGGTCCGTCGCCGCCGGCGACCGCTCCCGCTCCGGCCGGCCCCGCCGCTCCCAGCCCGATCTCGCCCATCACGTCGTCCCAGTCCGCCACCGCGACGGCGTACCCCAGCTCCACGGCCTCCTCGGTGGTCAGCGTCAGGAGCTTGCCCTCTTCCACCACCTCGTCGATGGCCAGCTCCTCGTCCACCATCGCCTCGGCCACTCGGGGGTCCAGTCCGCGCGCCTCGGCCAGCGCCCGCATCCGGCCCCGCATCGCCGAGACGACCTTCTCGGACGCCTTGGTTCCCTGGCCGTCGACCGGCGTGGCGGCCCCCATCACGGCGCCCGTCCGCATGAAGACCTGCTCGGCCGCCAGGGCGATCATGGCCCCGGCCGAATAGGCGTACATGTTCACGTAGGCGTATACGGGCACGGACGAGCGGCTCACGGCGCCCACGATCCGCTCCGCGGCGTCCACTCGCCCCCCCGGCGTCTCGATCTCCAAGACCACGGCCCGAGCACCCTCGGCGGCGGCCTCTTCCAGCGCTCGCTCGATGAACGGGGCCAGCCCCATCTCCACCGTCCCGTCCACCGGCACGCGCACCACCGTCGGCGTCGCGTCGTCCTGGCCCTCCACGGCGTCGACCACCGCCACGGCCGGCGCGACCAGGGCCAAGGCCAGGGCGACCAGCGTTCCGCCCAGGGCGGCCGGCGTTCCCTTTCGCTTGCTGAACATTCGACGAACCTCCTCTGGTCAACTACGCATCCGCGCCCGAAATCAATCTACGCCAAAGAGACGCGCCCCGCCCGCCCAACCCGCGCCCGGTCGCAATCCACGTCGCCGGACCGTCGTCGGACCCGCCGCCGGACTCGGGCGTCGTTCGGCTCCGCTCACATTATCTTTCGGGCGCTTCCAAGCCATGAACCTTCACCCCCCGAGGCCGCCGATGTCCGACAGCTCCGGCAAGACTCTGGTTCGCTACGAGACCCAAGACGGCGTCGCCGTCCTGACCTTGGACGATCCGCCCGCCAACACCTACACCCACGAGATGATGCGCCAGCTCGACGAAGCCGTCTTGAAGGCGCGCTTCGACGACGCGGTCCACGTCGTCGTGGTGACGGGGGCCGGGGACAAGTTCTTCTGCGCCGGGGCCGACATCGCGATGCTGGCCCGCGTCACGACGGGCTTCAAGTACCACTTCTGCCTTCACGCCAACGAGACGCTCAACCGGCTGGAGCACACGCCCAAGCTGGTGGTGGCGGCCCTGAACGGGCACACCGTCGGCGGGGGACTCGAGGTGGCGATGGCGGCCGACATCCGGGTCGCGCGGGCGGGGCGCGCCAAGGCCGGGCTGCCCGAGGTCAACCTGGGCGTGCTTCCCGGCACCGGCGGCACGCAGCGGCTGGCCCGCCTGGTGGGCAAGGCGAAGTCCATCGAACTCATGGCGACGGGCCGCACCTTCGGCTTCGACGAGGCCAAGGAGCTGGGGATCGTCCACGAAGTCTGGGAAACCGAGAGCCACGACGCCTTCATGGCCCGGGTCCTGGAGTACGCCGGGGGCTTCTGTCCGCCGGCCAGGGCGTCCAAGGCCGTGGGCGCGATCAAGCGCTCCGTGCAGACCGGCGCCGAGGTGCCCTTCGAGACCGCTCTGGCGTTGGAGCGCGAGCTTCAGCAGCAGCTCTTCGCCAGCGGCGACGCGCGCGAGGGGCTGGACGCCTACGTGGAGAAACGGAAGCCCGCCTTCAAGGGGAGCTGACGCCGATGGCGACGGCCGCGGCACAAGCGGCTTCCGGCGGGGGCCCAGCAGCTTCCCGGGGAGCCCAGGCAGCCACCGGCGAAGGAAGCGCCGCCCTGCGGACGCGCCTGTGGATCGGGAACGAATGGCGCGACGCCCGCGCCGGGAACACCTTCGCCACCACGAACCCCGCCACCGGCGAAGTGCTGGCCCACGTGGCCGAGGCCCGCGAAGAGGACGTGGACTTGGCCGTGGAGGCCGCCCGAGCGGCGTTCGGCGGCAAGGCGTGGCGGCGGATGGCACCCCAGAAGCGGTCCCGCCTGCTCTGGCGGCTGGCCGACCTGCTGGACGCCAACGCGGACGAACTTGCGCTCCTGGAGACGCAGGACAACGGCAAGCCCTACTTCGAGTCGCGAAAGATCGACGTGCCCTCGGCGGCGCTCACCTTGCGCTACTACGCCGGACTGGCGGACAAGGTGCAGGGCGACACGATCCCCGTCCCGGGTCCATTCCTCAACTACACGTTGCGCGAGCCGGTGGGCGTGGTGGGGGCGATCGTTCCATGGAACTTCCCCCTGTCGATGGCGGCGTGGAAGGCGGCACCCGCGCTGGCCTGCGGCAACACGGTGGTGCTCAAGCCGGCCGAAGAGACCCCCCTGACGGCGCTCCGCTTCGGCGAACTGGCAGCGGAGGCGGGCTTCCCGCCGGGCGTGCTGAACGTGGCGCCGGGGTTCGGCGAGGTTGCAGGCGCGGCGCTGGTGCGCCATCCCGGCGTGGACGCGATCTCGTTCACCGGCTCCACGGAGACCGGGCGGATCGTCATGCGCGAGGCCGCCGCAACCCTGAAGAAGGTGTCGCTGGAGCTGGGCGGAAAGTCGCCCAACATCGTCTTCGCCGACGCCGACCTGGACCAAGCCGTGAAGGGGGCGTCCACGGGCGTCTTCTACGGCAAGGGCGAAGTGTGCGCGGCGGGCAGCCGCATTTTGGTCGAGGCGTCGGTCCACGACCGCTTCGTGGAGAGCTTGGCGGCGCGGGCGGAGCGAACCCCGGTCGGCGACCCCATGGACCCGACCACGCGCCTGGGCGCCATCGTGAGCGAGGCGCAGTTGGAGCGCGTGATGGGCTACGTCGAGAGCGGGCGACGCGACGGCGCCAAGCTGGTGGCCGGCGGCGAGCGGCAGACGGTGAACGGGCGCGGCAACTTCGTCGGCGCGACGGTGTTCAGCGAGGTGGCGCCGGAGATGGCGATCGCCCGCGAAGAGATCTTCGGGCCGGTGGCCTCGGTGATCCGCTTCGAGGACGTGGACGACGCCGTGGCCAAGGCCAACGACTCCTGCTACGGACTGGCCGCCGGCGTGTGGACGCGGGACGTGGGCAAGGCGCATCGCATCGCCGCGGCCGTGGACGCCGGCACCGTCTGGATCAACACATACAACCAGTACGCCCCGGCCTCTCCCTTCGGCGGATACAAGGAGAGCGGCTTCGGACGCGACTTGGGCTTCCATTCGGCGCTGGAGAAGTACACGCAGCTGAAGAGCGTCTGGGTCGCCATGGACGGGTAGCGGGCACGGGCGCGATGTCGCGGGGCGAAGCGTGGATCGTCGACGCCGTGCGGACGCCGATCGGCCGCCACGGGGGCGCGTTGGCGTCGGTGCGGCCCGACGACCTAGCGGCGGTGTGCGTTCGGGCGCTGTTGGAGCGCAACCCTTCCCTGCCCCCGGACCGGCTGGACGACGTGATCTTCGGCTGCACCAACCAAGCCGGCGAAGACAACCGAAACGTGGCCCGGATGGCGCTGTTGCGCGCCGGCGTGCCCGTGGAGGTGCCCGGTCAGACCGTGAACCGGCTTTGCGGCTCGGGGATGCAGGCCGTGGCGGCGGCGGCGCACGCCGTCCGGGCGGGTGAGGGGGCGGCGTTCGTGGCCGGCGGCGTCGAGTCGATGAGCCGGGCGCCCTACGTGATGCTCAAGCCCGAGCGGGCCTACGCGCGGGGAACGCCGCGGACAGCCGACACGGTGCTGGGTTGGCGGTTTCCGAACCCGCGCTTCTCGCCCGAGTGGACGATGAGCCTGGGGGGAACGGCGGAGCTCGTGGCCCGCGAGCACGGCGTGTCCAGGCAGGAGCAGGACGACTTCGCCCTGGCCAGCCAGCGGAAGGCGGCGGCGGCGGTCGAGGCCGGGCGCTTCGACGCCGAGATCGTGCCGGTGTCGGCGCCAGCGCCGGCGGGTCGGGCGCGGAGGAGCGGCGGCGATCCGGGATCGGACCGGGTGGACAAGGACGAGCACCCCCGTCCCGGCACCACGGCGGAGTCCTTGGCCCGCCTGCGCCCCGTGTTCGAGGAAGGCGGCACGGTGACCGCGGGCAACTCGTCCGGGATCAACGACGGGGCCGCGGCGCTGTTGGTGGTGGAGTCCGGGGCGGCGCGGGCGCTGGGACTGAAGCCGCTGGCCGCCGTCCGCGCGACGGCGGTGGCCGGGGTGGCGCCCCAACGCATGGGCATCGGCCCGGTGCCAGCGACGCGCGCCTGCCTGGAGCGGGCGGGGGCGAAGGCCGGCGACCTGGACTTGGCCGAGATCAACGAGGCGTTCGCGGCGCAGGCGGTTCCCTGCGTGCGGGAGATCGGCCTCGACCCCGAGACGGTGAACGTGAACGGCGGGGCCATCGCGCTGGGGCACCCGGTGGGGTGCTCGGGCGCGCGGATTCTGGTTACGCTGGTGCACGAGATGACGCGCCGGGGCGCCGGGCTGGGGCTTGCGGCGATGTGCGTCGGCGTGGGACAGGGGGTTGCGGCCGTGGTGGAGGGGCGATGACGGCCGGCGAGCGCCGGGAGCGCGAAGGCACGCGGTACGGCAAGGTCGCGGAGGCGGGGGGCGGTGGTGCGGGGCTCCGCAAGGTCGCCGTCGTCGGCGCGGGGGTGATGGGCCACGGGATCGCGCAGGTGGCGGCGATGGCCGGCCATCTCGTGGCCCTGCACGACATGGCGAGCGGTCCGCTGGAGGCAGCCATGGCGCGAGTCGCCGCGAACCTGGACAAGGGCGTGCGCCTGGGGAAGGTGGACGCTTCCGTGCGGGCCGGGGCGCTTGGTCGCTTGGCGGCGGTCCCGATGTTGGACGCCGCCGTGGACGGCGCGGACCTGGTCGTCGAAGCGGTGCCCGAAATCCTGTCGCTCAAGGCGGACCTGCTCGGCCAAGTCGCGGGGCTGGCGGCGCAAGACGCGATCCTCGCCACGAACACGTCGTCCCTGTCGATCGACGAGATCGGCGCCGACCTCCCGGCCCCGGAGCGGTTCCTGGGGCTTCACTTCTTCAACCCCGTCCACGTCATGGCCCTTGTGGAGGTCGTGAAGGGCGAGCGCACGTCTGCGGAGGTCGCAGAGCGGGCGGTCGGCTTCGTCCGGGGGCTGGGCAAGGAGCCCGTCGTCGTGGCCGACTCGCCCGGCTTCGCGTCGTCGCGGCTGGGGATCGTCCTGGGGATGGAGGCGATCCGCATGGTGGAGGCGGGGGTGGCGTCGCCCGAGGACATCGACAAGGCCATGACCCTGGGGTACCGCCACCCGATGGGACCGTTGCGCCTCACGGACCTGGTGGGACTCGACGTGCGGCTGGATATCGCGCGCTACCTGCACGAGAAGCTGGGGTCGGAGGCGTTTCGTCCGCCGGCGCTGCTCGAACGCATGGTGGCCGAGGGCCGGCTGGGCAAGAAGTCGGGCCGAGGGTTCTACGACTGGGGCGATGCGTCGTGAGCGACCGCGAGAAATCGGCGAACGCGGGCGGGGAGTCCAGCAACGCGGGCCAGGAGTCCGCTGACAGCCGGAGCGTGCGCGTGTCCGTGCGCGGCTCCGTAGCTGAAGTGACGATCGACCGGCAGGACAAGCTCAACGCCCTGAACGACACTGTGCGACGGCAGCTGTCGCAGGCGTTCGACGCCTTGGCCGACGACGACCGGGTGAAGGTCGCGATCCTCCACGGCGCCGGCGACAAGGCGTTCGTGGCGGGCGCCGACGTGGCCGAATTCGCGGCCCGCACGGCCGCCCAGCAGCGTGAACTGTACAAGGAGCGGCGCGTCTACGACGCTCTGGCCGAGTTCCCCAAGCCCGCGATCTGCGCGATCCACGGCTTCTGCATAGGCGGCGGCAACGAACTCGCCCTGGCGTGCGACATCCGCGTGGCCGACGCCACCGCTCGCTTCGGCCAGTTCGAGATCCGCCTGGGCCTGATCCCCGGCGCCGGGGGCACCCAGCGGCTGGCCCGCCTGACGGGTCCCGGCCAAGCCATGCGCATGGCCCTTTGCGGCGACTTGGTGGACGCCGCCGAAGCCCACCGGATCGGCCTCGTCGAGTTTCTGGTGGAAGAGGGCCAGCATCTGGAGAAGGCCCGGGAGCTGGCCGCCCGCATGGTGCGATGGAGTCCCGTGGCGTTGCGCTTGGCCAAGCAGGCGGTGCGGGCCGCATGGGAACGCCCGCTGTCCGCCGGCCTTGCCCTGGAGAAGGAACTCTTCCTGGAAGCGTTCGCCTCGGAGGACGGCCGAGAAGGCGTGCGAGCCTTCGTGGAGAAGCGGCGGCCAGCGTTCCAAGGGCGGTGAGCGCGTCGCGCAGGCCCGCGAATTGCCGAGAACCGTTCGTGCGTGAAACCTTGCCTTCCATGCGCTACTTCAACACGTCCGGTCCGGTAGTGCCGGAGGACCACTACTGCATTCCCCCGCTCGAGCGCCTGAAGGTGGTGGTCGAGCTCTCGGAAGTCCTGTGGTACGTTTAGGAATGCGCCGGTTCAACAGGTCTGGTCCTGTAGTGGAGCGAGACCACTACTGCGTTCCGCCGCTTGACCGAATCGACCTTGCCGAAGTCCGAGAGCTGATCGACGCACAGCAGTACTTCGTGCTCCACGCGCCCCGGCAGACGGGGAAGACATCCACGCTCCTCGCCCTCCGGGATCTAATGAACTCCGAGGGCCGCTACGATTGCGTCTACGTCAACGTCGAAGGCGCGACAACGGCCCGCGAAGACGTGGAAGCAGCGGTTCGCACCGTCCTCAGCGAGCTGGCCGAAGCCGCCCACTACACGCTGGAAAACAGCTTCCTTGCCGATACGTGGGCCGCCGTGCTCACCAAGAGCGGCGGACACAGCGCATTGCGGGTGGCGCTGACTCGCTGGGCGAGGAATGGCGACAAACCGCTGGTCCTGCTCGTCGACGAGATCGACGCGCTGGTGGGCGACTCGCTCTTGGCGGTGTTGCGGCAACTCCGGGCAGGCCACCACCTGCGACCTGCGGGGTTTCCCCAGAGCGTGATCTTGTGCGGCGTGCGGGACGTGCGCGACTACCGCATCCACTCCGGCTCGGCGAAGACGATGGTTGCCGGCGGCAGTGCCTTCAACGTCAAGGCCGAGTCCTTGCGCTTGGGCGACTTCTCCAAGGACGACGTGCGCGACCTGCTGGGGCAGCACGCCGCCGAGACCGGCCAGCCGTTCACCGACGGTGCGTTGGACGCGATCTGGACCCGGACGCAGGGCCAGCCGTGGCTCGTCAACGCGCTGGCCTACGAGACCTGCTTCCGGGGCGCGCTGGCCAAAGACCGTTCCCGCTCCGTGACCCAGGCGGACATGGTGAAGGCGCAAGAAGCGCTGATCCTCCGTCGCGACACGCACTTGGACCAGCTCGCCGACAAGCTGCGCGAAGACCGCGTATGGCGGGTGATCGAACCGATCCTGACCAATGCCTGCGAGTCGTCCTACACCGAGCGGGACGTGGAGTACGTCCGCGACCTCGGCCTGATCGCCCGCGACCCGCCGATCCGCATGGCGAACCCGATCTACGCCGAAGTCGTGCCCCGCGAGCTGACTTGGCTGGCCCAGGACGACTTGCCCCACGATCCGACTTGGTACGTGGACGCCTCCGGCGCACTGCTGTTGGGCAAGCTGCTCGAAGCGTTCCAGGAGTTCTACCGGGAGCACTCGGAGCATTGGGTCGAGCGCTACGGCTTCAAGGAGGCCGGACCGCAACTGCTCTTGCAGGCGTTCCTGCAGCGGGTCGTCAACAGCGGCGGGCGTATCGAGCGGGAGTATGCGCTGGGGACGGGTCGCACGGACTTGCTTGTTGTCTGGCCGCAGGGCGAGGGCACGGGCAAGCACGTGGTCGAATGCAAGGTTCGCCACGAGCGCCGGAGCCGGGATCGCACCGTGGCCGAGGGCGTGGAGCAGACGGCGGCCTACATGGACCGATGCGGGGCCGAGGCTGGGCACTTGGTCGTCTTCGACCGCAGCGACGAGCGCAGCTGGGACGAGAAGGTCTTCCGCGACGTCCGAACTGTCGAGAGCGGGGCCAAGATCGCGGTATGGGGGATGTGATGTCGTCCCAGGGCTTGTCGCCGATGCGCCGCTTCAACAGGTCCGGTCCCGTAGTGGAGCGACGCCACTACTGCATCGCTCCCCTCGACCGACTCGACCTTGCCGAGGTCCGAGAGCTGATCGACGAACAGCAGTACTTCGTGCTTCACGCTCCCCGGCAGACCGGCAAGACGTCGGCTCTGCTAGCGCTCCAGGACCTGCTCAACGCCGAGGGCCGCTACCGCTGCGTCTACGTCAACGTCGAAGCCGGCCAGGCGATGCGCGAAGACGTGGAGCGCGCGACTCGGGTCATGCTGGGCCAGATGGCCTTGCGGGCTCGGGCGGCGCTTGGCGACGACTTCCTGTCGAGCGCTTGGTCCGGCATCGCCGACGAGTTTCGCGACGGCGCTCTGGGAGCGGCTCTGTCGCGCTGGGCCGAGGCCGACGAGAAGCCGCTGGTGCTGCTGATCGACGAGATCGATGCGCTGGTGGGCGACACGCTCCTGGCGGCGCTGTGCCAGCTTCGCGCAGGCTACGACATGAGGCCCGGGAGGTTCCCCCAGAGCGTGGTCCTGTGCGGCGTCCGCGACGTCCGCGACTACCGCATCTGGTCCGGCTCGGCCAAGACGATGATCGCCGGCGGCAGCGCCTTCAACATCAAGGCCGAGTCCCTGCGCCTGGGCGACTTCTCCAAGGACGAAGCGCACGACCTGCTTCGACAGCACACCGAGGAGACCGGACAACCGTTCACCGACGACGCGCTCGAAGCGATCTGGACCCAGACCCAAGGACAGCCCTGGCTCGTCAACGCCCTGGCCTACGAGACCTGCTTCCGCGGCGACTTGGCGAAAGACCGGTCCCGCCCAGTGACCGAAGCGGACATGCTGGACGCCCGCGAGCAGCTGATCCAGCGCCGCGACACCCACCTGGACCAGCTGACCGACAAGCTGCGCGAGGACCGCGTATGGCGGGTCGTCGAACCGCTTCTGGCCGGCGCCAGCGAGTCCAGCTACACCGCTCGGGACGTGGAGTACGTCCGGGACCTGGGCCTGATCGCCCGCGACCCGCCGATCCGCATGGCCAACCCCATCTACGCCGAAGTCGTGCCCCGCGAGCTGACCTGGCTGGCCCAGGACGACCTGCCCCACGACCCGACTTGGTACGTGGACGCCTCCGGCGCACTGCTGTTGGACAAGCTGCTCGAAGCGTTCCAGGAGTTCTACCGGGAGCACTCGGAGCACTGGATCGAGCGCTACGGCTTCAAGGAGGCGGGACCGCAGCTGCTCTTGCAGGCGTTCCTGCAGCGGGTCGTCAACAGCGGCGGGCGGATCGAGCGGGAGTACGCGCTGGGGACGGGTCGCACGGACTTGCTGGTCGTGTGGCCGCAGGGCGAACGCGCAAGCAAGTACGTGGTCGAATGCAAGGTTTGCCACGAACGCCGCGGCCGAGATCGCACCGTGGCCGAGGGCGTGGAGCAGACGGCCGCCTACATGGATCGGTGCGGGGCCAAGGCCGGGCACTTGATCGTCTTTGACCGCAGCGACGAGCGCAGCTGGGACGAGAAGGTCTTCCGCGACGTCCGCACCGCCGAGAGCGGGGCCGAGATCGCGGTGTGGGGGATGTGATGTCGTCCCAGGGCTTGTCGCCGATGCGCCGCTTCAACAGGTCCGGTCCCGTAGTGGAGCGACGCCACTACTGCATCGCTCCCCTCGATCGACTCGACCTTGCCGAGGTCCGAGAGCTGATCGACGAACAGCAGTACTTCGTGCTTCACGCCCCCCGGCAGACCGGCAAGACATCGGCTCTGCTGGCGCTCCAGGACCTGCTCAACGCCGAGGGCCGCTACCGCTGCGTCTACGTCAACGTCGAAGCCGGCCAGGCGATGCGCGAAGACGTGAGGGCGGCAACGCAAGTGATGCTGAGCCAGATGGCCCGCCAAGCGCGGCGGGCGGGCGACGACTTCCTGACCGGGGCGTGGTCCGAGATCTTCGCCGAACACGGAGACGGCGCTTGGGGCGAGGCCCTGTCGCGCTGGGCCGAGGCCGACGAGAAGCCGCTGGTGCTGCTGATCGACGAGATCGATGCGCTGGTGGGCGACACGCTCCTGGCGGCGCTGCGCCAGCTTCGCGCAGGCTACGACATGAGGCCCGGGAGGTTCCCCCAGAGCGTGGTCCTGTGCGGCGTCCGCGACGTCCGCGACTACCGCATCTGGTCCGGCTCGGCCAAGACGATGATCGCCGGCGGCAGCGCCTTCAACATCAAGGCCGAGTCCCTGCGCCTGGGCGACTTCTCCAAGAACGAAGTGCACGACCTGCTCCGCCAGCACACCGAGGAGACCGGACAGTCGTTCACCGACGACGCAATGGGCGCGATCTGGACCCAGACCCAGGGCCAGCCCTGGCTCGTCAACGCCCTGGCCTACGAGACCTGCTTCCGCGGCGACTTGGCGAAGGATCGGTCCCGCCCAGTGACCGAGGCGGACGTGCTGGACGCCCGCGAGCAGCTGATCCAGCGTCGCGACACCCACCTGGACCAGCTGACCGACAAGCTGCGCGAGGACCGCGTCTGGCGGGTCGTCGAACCACTTCTCGCCGGCGCCAGCGAGTCCAGCTACACCGCTCGGGACGTGGAGTACGTCCGGGACCTGGGCCTGATCGCCCGCGACCCCCCGATCCGCATGGCCAACCCCATCTACGCCGAGGTCGTGCCCCGCGAACTCACATGGCTCGCCCAGGACGACCTGCCGCACGACCCGGCCTGGTACGTGGACGCCTCCGGCGCGCTGCTGTTGGGCAAGCTGCTCGAAGCGTTCCAGCAATTCTACCGCGAGAACTCGGAGCATTGGGTCGAGCGCTACGGCTTCAAGGAGGCGGGACCGCAGCTGCTCTTGCAGGCGTTCCTGCAGCGGGTCGTCAACAGCGGCGGGCGGATCGAGCGAGAGTACGCGCTGGGCAGCGGGCGCACCGACCTGTTGATCGTGTGGCCGCAGGGCGGGCGCGCGAGCAAGTACGTGGTCGAATGCAAGGTTCGCCACGAGCGCCGGCGCCGGGATCGCACCGTGGCCGAGGGCGTGGAGCAGACGGCGGCGTACATGGATCGCTGCGGGGCCGAGGCCGGGCACTTGGTCGTCTTCGACCGCAACCAGGAACGCAGTTGGGACGAGAAGGTGTTTCGCGACGTCCGCACCGCCGAGAACGGTACCGAGATCGCGGTGTGGGGAGCATGACGGACGTCCCCCGCCCCGGAATGCTGGCCACCGTCCGCAACCGGAGGGGCGTGGTGGCGGCGGTGGAGCCCCACGACGGCGAGCGTGGCCGGATCCACCTGGTCCACTTGGAGTACGCGGACCATCAGTCGCCCCGAGAGGAACGCCTTCTGTGGGAGATCGAAGGCAGGCCGTCTCTCCTGGAGCCCAACGCCCTGCCCGACCCGGCCCGTCCGCCCATGGCCGCGCCCGACTTCGACGCCATGCTTCGGGCGGCTCGGTGGACGGCCATCTCGCCCTACCTCGACCCGTCCGGCGACGGCCGCCCGGCCCAGGAGCCCCTGGCCAGCCCCTTCCACGGTGGCGTCCGCATTGAGAACTACCAGTTGGAGCCGCTCCTGAAGGCGTTGCGGATGCCCCGGGTCAACCTGCTCATCGCCGACGACGTGGGGCTGGGCAAGACCGTGGAAGCCGGCCTCGTTCTGTCCGAGCTGCTGCTGCGCCGCCGCATCCGTCGCGTGCTGGTGCTGACGCCCGCCTCGCTCCGCCGCCAGTGGAGCGAAGAGATGCAGGAGAAGTTTTCGCTGCCCTTCGAGATCGTGGACCGGCTGAGCACGGAGAAGCTGCGCCGCCGCCAAGGCATGGACGCCAACCCCTGGCGCTCCTTCAGCCGCGTCGTGGCGTCGTACCACTACCTGCGCCAGCCGGACGTGATGGAGCAGTTCCGGGCGGCCTGCGACCACCAGACTCGCGAAGGCTCTCCCCACCTGCCATGGGACCTGCTAATCGTCGACGAGTGCCACAACCTGATGCCGTCCCCGTTCGGCGAAGACAGCGAGCTGTGCAAGATGCTGCGCTTTGTGGCCCCGCGCTTCGAGCACCGGCTCTTCCTGTCGGCCACGCCCCACAACGGCCACACCCGCTCGTTCACCGGACTGCTGGAGATGCTGGACCCGGTCCGCTTCTCGCGCACCAGCGAGATGACGCCCGCCATGCGCGGACGCATCGACGACGTGGTGATTCGCCGGCTCAAGCGCGACATCAACGCGACCGCGACCGGCGAGGGGACCGGCCCCCGCTTCTGCACCCGGCGCCCGCCCAAGGCCCTGGCGCTCGCCTTCGGCCCGCACGAGGCCCGCCTCTCCGCCGCCTTCGACGCCTTTCGCAGTGCCATCCGGGAGCAAGTCGCGGAAGGAGGCAAACGCCGTCGCCGCGCCGGTGCGTTCGCGGTCGAGATCTTCGGCAAGCGGCTGCTGTCCTGCCCCACCGCCTTCGCCGAGTCGTGGAGCCGCGCCAAGCAGGGGTTCGAGGACCCGCAGGCCGCCGGCGATCAACAGCTTGCCACGGTGGAACGCTCGCTGCGCCAAGACACGGGCGACGACCGCGAGGCGCAGCAGCGCCAGGCCACGGCATCGACGGTCGTGGGGGCGTGGCTGAAGAACTTCGCGGGCGACTTGATGGCCGAGGTCCGCGGGATCGAAGACGCCCTTGCCCGGCTGGAGTTCGACTTGGATGCCGGCGCTGCGCCCGTCGTGTCCCAAACGCCCATTGCCGACGCCCGCTTCGACCGGCTCTTGAAGCTCGTCGAGGACTGCCTTCGCGCCGAGGATCGGTTCCGCGGCAATGAGCGGCTGGTCGTCTTCACGGAGTACAAGACGACGCTGGATTATGTGGCCCGCCGCCTGCGGGAGCGCTACGGAGACGAACGTATCCTGACCCTGTTCGGCGCGGGCGGCCCCGGCGGGATGGACGAGTCGGGGCGCGAGCACGTCAAGGCGGCGTTCAACGACCCCATGTCCCCCGTGCGCATCCTCGTGGCCACCGACGCCGCGTCGGAGGGGCTCAACCTGCACCGCACGGCCCGCTACCTGCTCCACTGGGACTGTCCCTGGAACCCGTCTCGGCTGGAGCAGCGCAACGGCCGCCTGGACCGCTACGGCCAAGCCCGCGACGTGACCGTCCACCACTTCGTGAGCGACACGGACCCGGACTTGCGCTTCCTGGACCATGTGGTCCGCAAGGCCGACGACATCCGGGAGGACCTGGGGTCGGTCAACGAGGTCTTCGACCGTGCCGTTCATCGCCGCTTGGTTCGGGGCGAGGACGCCGCCGCCGTGCATGCCGGGCTGGACTTGGAAGTGGAGGCGGCGCGAGGCCGTGCCAGCCTTGGCGGCGACGGGGCCGCCGACCGGACGTCCAACGGGACATCCGATGGGACATCAAACGGCGAAAATCGGGACATTTCGCTGGACATTTTAGCCGCCGAAATCGATTTCGACCCCGAAGCGGTCCGGGATACGCTGGAGGCGGCGATGGCGGACACGGCCGGGCGGCCGCAGCTCGAGCCCGCCGCGCGCGCCCACGAGACCAGCGGCGGCAGCAACGGCCGCGACGGCCTTCACCGGCTTGTGAACCCCGGGTTGCCCGGCTGGAACCAAGTAGTGGACGAGTCCGTCCGCCGCCCCGGACTCGGCGGGGCGCAGGGACCGGTTCCCGCACTGGCTTTCGGTCCAAAGCCGTTCATCCAGCAGATGGGCGACTTGAGCGTCTTCCGGCCACGAAAGGATGCGTTGCTCGTCCACTTGGCCCACCCAATCATGCGCCATGCCCTGGGCGTGCTGGCGAAACGGCGATACCCGGGCGCCGGGAGCGAGGCCTCGCGCTGGACCGCGCGCTGCGGCGGCGTGCCGGAAGGAGCCGAGGCGGCGGTTCTGCTCAGCGTGGAGGAGATCGGCGTGAACAAGTTGCGGGAGACGTTCCACCGCTGGGTGCGGACGGTCGTGTTCCCCGTGCGCGACGGCGAGCTCGGACCGCCCCTTCCCCACGCGCCCGCCCGGTCGCTCCTGGGCGCAAGCAAGTGCGAGGACGCGGCTCGCCGGGCACAGGCCGCCGAGATCCTGGAAGCCGCCGCGCCGGAGCTCAAGCAGTGGATGCGCGACCACAGGCGCCGCCTCGGCGTACGCTTGGCCACCCAGCTTTCGCTTGACGGCGACGATGCCAGGGAGCGCGATAACGAGAGCTACCGACAGCGCCTGGCCGAAGTCTCCGAACTCATCACACGCACCACAATGGACAGGCTGGGCCGTGAAATCGAGCGACTCAAGGGGCAGCGCGACCAAGGACAGCTCTTCAACGAAGCCGAGCGCTTGGCCGACTTGGAGCGATCTATCGAGGAACGGGAAGAAGAGCTGAAGCGCCGTCGCTTCCATCACGACGAGATTCGCGACCAGCTCCAGCGAGAGCGCGACCGCACAGTGAAACGGCTGTTTCCCAAGCGCTTCGCCTTGGCGGGGGACGCCCAACTCTTTCCGGTGGCCGTGGAAGTGCGCCTCCCGGCAACGCGGCGCCGTCCGTGACGGCCGCCTCGCGCGCTGGTCAAGAGGTCACTGGCTGGCGAGACCTGCGTCACGGCGGGCTCCTGCTGGACGGGCAGCGCTTGGCCGATTTGGCGCCTCATGCGCCCAACCCTATGGACGGCTGGACCGAGCAACAGCTGCGTCGCCGCGCCACGGACGAGGCCCCGGCGTTCGTCAAGTTCGTGTTGGAGGACGTGTGCGGATTCGACTCGGGCTCGGGCACGTGGACGCGAGGCACCAAGGTCGGGCCCGAGTGGAGTCGTCGAGCCCCGACCGGAGAGGTCGTCAAGCCGCGCCAGCTGTGGGAGGGTCTCGGGGGCGGGCGTCTGCCGGTGTTCATGGAACCGGGACCGCGCGTCGGGATCGGCAAGGGCCGCCGAACGGTCAGCCGGGTACTCGGATGGCTTCGCACCGGCAACGACCACTTGGCCCTGATCACCAACGGCAAGCAGTGGCGACTCCTCTTCGCCGGGTTGGACTTCGAGGCTTGGTGCGAGTGGGACGTGGACCTGTGGTTCCAGGAAGGCAGGCCCGCGCCCCAGGTGGAGGCGCTTCGGACGCTGTTGCAGCCCAAGCTCTGGACTCCCGCGTCAAAGGACGCCGCCTCGCCTCTGCTCCAAGCGATTCGGGACACGCGCAAGGGACAGGCCGAGCTCTCGGAGACGCTGGGCGAGCGCGTGCGGAAAGCCGTCGAGATCCTGATCCAAGGCCACGGAGACGCGCTCAAGGAGCAGTGCTCCGACGTGGACCCCGCCGACATCTACCGGGCCGCCTGCCGAGTCGCGATGCGCCTCGTGGTGATCCTCTTCGCCGAGGCCCGGGACCTGCTGCCTAGGGACAACCCTGTCTACCACGCCAGCTATGGCCTCAACGGCCTGATGGAGCGGCTGCAGTCGGCGGTTGGTGGCCATGCCCTGTCCCACCGCTTCAGCGCGTGGCCCCAGGTGCAGGCCCTCTTCACCTTGGTGCACGACGGCTCCCACCTTCCCCAGATGCCGGTCAAGGACTACGGCGGCGAGCTCTTCAAGCCCGGCAGCGCGGAGTCGGCCGACGGCCTCTCCCGAGCCTTGGCGGTGTTCGAGACCGCCTGCTTGAAGCACGACGTGCTCCCGGACGACGATGTTCGGCGCATGTTGGATCGGATGACGCTCACGCGGGTCCGAATCCGCCAGGGCCGGGGCGGCACCTGGGTCACAGTGCCCGTGGACTTCTCGGACCTGTCCTCCGACTACATCGGCATACTGTACGAGGGGCTGCTGGACTACGAGCTCAAGACGGCCCCGCCCGGCGAGCCCGTGATCTTCCTGGCGGCGGGCCAGTACCCGGCATTGCCGTTGTCGCGCCTGGAGGCGATGGACGACAAGGCGATCAGGGCGCTGTTCAGCAACCTGAAGAAGGATGTTGCGGCGGACGACGACGGACCGGAGGAGTCGGAGGGCCAAGCCGCTGTCAAAGGCGAGGCGAACGAAGCGGAAGCCGAAGACGCCGCTGAGCCGCTCGTCGGCGACCCCAGCGAGGCTTCGCCGGACGGCGCCGACCCGCGATTTGCCAACCGCACCCGCGCCGAGAAGTGGGCGCGGCGGGCCGCACACGTGGCTGGATTGGTCAAGAAACCCCGTGGCAAGCTCACCCCGGAGCGCCGACTGAAGGCCGAGGACGACTTGGCCCGAAAGGCCCGCAAGCTGGTCGCCCGCGTCGTGTTGCCCGGCGAGTGGTACTTGGTGCGGTGGGGCGGCACCCGGAAGGGGTCGGGCAGCTTCTACACGCGACCCGGCTTGGTCGTGCCCACGGTGCAGCGCACGTTGCGGCCCTTGGCCTACGACCCGCCGCTCGGCAAGGACGGCGAACCCGACCGAGACGCTCCTGCCGCCAAGTGGACTCCCAAGCGCCCCGAGGTGGTCCTTGAACTGAAGGTGTGCGACCCGGCCTGTGGTTCGGGCGCGTTCGTGCTGTCGGCTTTGCGCTTCCTGACCAACGCTCTCCTCGCTTCTCTTCAGCGCCACGGACGCATCGAGCCGGACGGGGAGCGCACGCTGATTCGGTTGCTGGGCGCGCCGACCGAATACGAGCCGCACACCGAGCGTTTGGGCGACGAGCTGATCCCCTGTCCGCAGGACCATGACGACTTCGAGCCCCGTCTGCGGGCCGTGCTGCGCCGTCACGTGGTGGAGCGCTGCATCTACGCCGTGGACATCGACCCCTTGGCCGTCGAGCTCTGCCGCTTGTCGCTGTGGATCGAGACCATGGACCGGGGCCTGCCCTTCGGCTTCCTGGATCACAAGGTCAAGTGCGGCAACTCCCTCGTGGGCGCGTGGCTCGACCAGTTCGCCCACGACCCGGTCATGGCCTGGAAGAACCGCGAAGGCGGCGACAAGAACCACGGCAACGGCATCCACTTCAAGAAGGGCGCCCGGACGAAGGCGATCAAGGCGTTCGTGAAGGACCGGTTGACGCCGGACTTGGCCTCGTTCCTCCGCGACCCGGACCTCTTCCTCGACGACCATCTGCAGCGCCACGACAACGCCCACCGCAGTGCGCTGGCCGTTCTGGAGAAGATGCACGCCCTGCCCGTGCAAGACGCGACGGAACGGGCGCGGCTCTACCGCGACGAGTTCGTGGGCTCGCCCGCGTGGTCGGCACTCAAGGATGCGATGGACCTGTGGTGCGCCTGCTGGTTCTGGCCCCCCGGCGAGATCGAGTGCGCCCCACTTCCCCGGGCCTTCGCCAACCCGTCGCAGGGAACGCGGGATGTGGTCCATCGTATTTCCGCCGATACACGGTTCTTCCACTGGGAGCTGGAGTTCCCGGACGTATTCCGGGAAGCGGGTTCCGGGTTCGACGCGGTCCTGGGGAACCCGCCGTGGGACGTCGCCAAGCCCAACTCGCACGAGTTCTTCTCCAACATCGATCCGCTGTACCGAAGCTACCGAAAGCAGGAAGCGATCCGAAAACAGACTTCCTATTTCGACGACGCCGCCTCGGGCGAAGCTATCGAACACGATTGGCTCGACTACAACGCCCGGTTCCGGTTCCAGTCCAACTATGTGAAGTATGCGGCGCGCCCATACGGGGACCCCATCACCAAAGACAAGAGCGTGGACCGCTTCTCACTTGCACGCGGCACCACCAACGGTGTGCTACACAGAAGCTGGCGGGTCCGCCGTAGCCAGTCGGCCGGGTTCGCCGACGCGATGCACCCGTTCTGTCGACAAGGTTCTGCGGACCTGAACCTGTACAAGCTGTTCCTCGAGGTTGCCCACGCCCTGCTCAGTCCAGCCGGCCGAATGGGGTTCATCGTGCCCTCGGGGCTGTACTCCGACTACGGTACGGCCCCGATCCGAACCCTGTTTCTGGAGCAATGCAAGTGGGAATGGTTATTCGGCATCGAGAACGGCAACAAGATCTTTCCGATCCACAGGAGCTACAAATTCAACCCCGTCGTAGTTCAGAAGGGCGGCTCCACCGAAGCGATCCGCACCGCGTTCATGCGCCACGACCTGGACGACTGGGATCGCCCCGAAGCCGTCGCCATTCCGTACGCCCGTTCTCAGGTCGAGCAGTTCAGTCCCCAAAGTCGGACGCTGCTCGAAATTCAGTCCAAGCGCGACCTGGACATCCTTGAGAAGATGTACGCCAACGGCGTTCTCCTTGGGGACAACGGCCCAAACGGCTGGGGCGTAGAGTACACGCGCGAGTTCGATATGACCAACGACTCGAAACTGTTTCCTCCACGCGCCCAGTGGGAGGCAAAGGGCTACCAGCCCGACGAGTACAGCCGGTGGCTGCTTGGGAAATGGCGCCCGATCGGGGAGCTGTGGGCGGAACTCGGGGTTGATCCGTCTCGACCGACGCCAGCCGAAGTGGAGTTGGAAGGATGGCTGTTCGATTCGACGGCAGGGCCAGAGCGGCGGAAAGCGGAAGCCCGCTTTGTCCACGGCCACCTGCTGAAGCCGGGGGACATCGCTCGGAGCCTCTGGCAAGTGCGGTGCGCCCCGCCGCCCTACGACCGACTGCCGGTGCCGAGGACTTCGATTCCTGCAGGGGTGTTCCTATCTCGAGATGGAAACAAGTGGATAATCGAAGGGGATGTGGACGACACAGCTTTTCCGTTGTGGGAAGGGCGCATGATTGGGCAGTTCGACTTCAGTGCGAAGGGGTGGGTAAGTGGAAGAGGGCGGAGTGCTGTATGGAGGCAAATTCCATGGGAAACAAAGCAAGTTGAGCCACAGTACGCAATCGATGAACGGCAGCACAAGTTGCGAAGTGGATGTAAAGTAGGCTTCATGAATACAACGTCGTCTACGAATACAAGGACAATGATTTCGTCTCTCCTGCACGACGTTCCTTGTGGCAATTCCGTTCCTGTGCTGCGGGTTGACGGAAGTGATGATGACGATAGTGCGTTGTTGTGTGCAATACTGGCGTCGTTTGTTTATGACTTCTCGCTTCGTGTTCGCCTGTCGGGACTCAGTGCCAACTGGTTCATTATTGAAGAAACACCGGTATTGGCCACTGTCAGTGAGAGTACTCGACACGTTCTTGCGTCTCTTGTGAAGTCGTTGAATGGACTGGCAGAGCTTATATTCGGGCAAGAAGCGATGTACCCACTGCTAGCAGGTCACTCACCAGTTACACTCAGGGAACGCCTCAGGGCGAAGATCGTGATCGATGTCCTCGTGTCGACATTGTTCAATCTTGACGCGGATGACATTGGCCATATTCTGCGCAACTGTTGTATTCCGACACAAGAAATCGGACAAGTCCATGCACATGATGATGACGCTAAGGGCTTCTGGCGAGTTGACAAGAACATGGACCCAGAGCTCCGCCAGACCGTTCTGACGATGGTTGCATTTGTTGACCTTGAGTCTAAAATCAAGAGCCGCAACGGCGATAGAGACATGGGAATCCGGGACTTCCTGGATCAGAATCACGGCGAAGGCTGGCTCATTCCCGAGACACTCCGCCTTGCTGACTACGGCCTTGGCCGCGACGAACGGGCGGAACAGCCGCAACCCGTGGCCAGCCGCCTTGGCCCTCGATTCTACGACTGGCAGCTGTCCCAAAGTCCTGCGGACGCGTGGCGAGAGTGTCGCCTGCACGCCAGGAACCTCCTTGGATCCGAAGAATATGCCGAGTTCGCCACCGACACGCCCTCTCGCCAACCCCTCATGAAGGCGGCCGAACCCAGAGCAGAGTACCGTTCCGACCTCTTCGGCACCGACGACCCGTCATGAAGACCGTCCTCCGCGTCAACCTGGATGACCTTCTCGACTGCCGAACCGTCGAGTCGGAGCGGGTCGAGTTCAAGCGTTCCTGGGACCCCAAGACGACTGGCCCGCAGGTGCTCCGAACGATCTGCGCCTTCGCCAACGACCTCCACAACCTCAACGGGGGGTACGTGGTCATTGGCGTGGAGGAACGTGACGGTCGAGCCGTGCTGCCGCCCGTGGGCCTGGTGCCCGAGACGGCCGAGGCGGCGGAGAAGTGGATTCGCGGCAACTGTAGACGCATCGATCCAGACTACCAACCGGTTCTGTCCCGCGAATGGGTCGACGACCGATTGATTGTGGTCGTGTGGGCGTTTGCGAGTCAGGTGAGGCCGCACCGGGCACCCGATGGGAAGGGGCGGCGACGGTACTGGGTTCGTGTCGGCGCCGAAACCGTGGACGCAGAGCCTAACGGCCTATTGCAGCCGCTGGTGCAGCAGGCCGGCCGTGTGCCGTGGGACGACCGCAGGGCCATGGACGCACGCGTTGAAGACATGCGGGAAATGAGGGTTCGGCAGTTCCTGCACGATGTGGGGAGCGGGCTCTTGGACGAGCCGGAAACCGAGACCGTCTATCGCGGAATGCGCCTTACCACCAAGGTGAACGATCACGACGTGCCCAGGAACGTTGGGCTGTTGTTGTTCTCGTCGGATCCTGCAGCGTGGTTTCGGGGTGCGTGGATCGAGGTCGTGCAGTTCGCGGCCGACCGCGCCGGTGACGTCCAGGAAGAGCGTGTCTTCAAGGGCGGTCTCTTGGATCAGTTCCGCGACTGCATGACTTACCTCGAGAACCTCTCGGTGAATCACGTCCAGAAGCAGAACCATCGCAGCCAAGTTCGCGGATGGGTCAACTTTCCGGTGCCCGCGATTCGAGAGGCCTTGGTCAACGCGCTCTACCATCGCAGCTACGACGTGGAGCACCCCGATCCCACGAAAGTCTACCTGTTTCCCGACAAGGTGGAGATCGTCAGCTACCCCGGCCCGGTGCCAGGCGTGCAGTCGGAACACCTGGTGCCCGGCGCCGCATTTCGGGGCGCTCCCGCCCGAAACCGCCGGATCGGCGAGTTCTTCAAGGAGCTGAAGTTCGCCGAGCTGCGGCTGACAGGGCTTCCGAAGATGTATCGCGCGATGGAGGCCAACGGCTCGCCGCCGCCGCGGTTCAGGTTCGACGAGTCGCGGACGTACTTCCAGGTGACTCTGCCGGCCCACCCCGAGTACGCGGCGCTCTCTGCCCTTCGAGACGCGGCGCACCTGCGGGTGCTGGGGGACGAGGCAGAGGCGTTTCGCCGCGTCGAGGCCGCATGGCAGGGCAACCCAGGCTCGGGAGCGCTCGCGGTCGAACTGATCCGGGCCTACGCCAAGAAGGGGGAGACGGCCCGCGCCGAAGATGTGTTCCGCGCCTTCAAGGCTCAAGGACCGGGAGTCGCGGCTGTTCACGTGGCCAACGCGCTGGCGGAAGTCTTGGTGGCGGCCGGCGACCCCGAACGGGCGCGGCAGCTTCTCCAGCAGGACGACGCGGCCCGGTTCGGCCAGGACGCCATCAACGCGGCCATCGTGGCGCGACGAGCCCGCGACTCGCAGTTGGCGCACCAGCACTTCGAGCGCGCCGGCGAAGCCGTCTACGCCGACCCCCGCGCGATGCTCGAATTCGCCCAGACGAAGATGTGGCTGGCTGGCGAGGCCCTGCGGAGCGGCATCCCCGAGTCCAACCGGCGCCTCCTTGCCGAGGCCCGGACCCTCCTGGAGCGCGTGCTGCAGCTCGACGCATCCCCGGCTCGCCACGCCTGGGCTTGGCGGGAACTCGCCCGCACGTTGACCTGGCTAAACGCACCCCGGCGCGAAGCGGAGGAGGCCTACCAGAGGGCGATCAAGCTGCTGCCGTCGGAGGACCGGTTTCGGGAGGAGCTGGAGCAGTTGCGGGAGAAGACGCGGTGAGCTTGGACGACTGGAGCAGGGATTCCTCTTTGTCTTCGCCGAACACACGTTGCCGGGAGGTAGACGGCCACGGGTGCCATTCCTTACGTTTGCCTTGTCCGCGTCCGTGCTCCCCTGAGGGAGGTGTCTGACATGGCCCGAGCCGATCTGCTCCTCGACTTGGTGCGCGCAGGCGTTGGGGGCAATCAGCCCCTGTTCCGCAAGGCCATCGAGGCCCTCGTCACCGAGGAACGCGCCAAGCAGCACCACGTATTGGCTGACCGACTAGCCTCTCACCTCAACGCGGCAAGTCCGCCGAACGCCACTGCTTCGCCACCCTTGACGAGCCGCAACCGCAACGGGCCGGTGGACGGGCCATTTCACGAGATCCATCCCGAACGGCGGATGCGCGACCTCGTCCTTCCGGCCCCCGTAGAGAACGCGGGCAGGGAGTTGGTCGAAGAGTTTCGGCGCGCTGACCTCTTGCGAGCGCACAATCTGGAACCGCGGCACCGGGTGTTGCTGACCGGACCGCCCGGCAACGGGAAGACCTCCCTGGCCGAAGCGCTCGCCACGGAGCTAGCGGTTCCGTTGTTCGCAGTGCGGTACGAATCGGTGATCGCCAGCTACCTTGGCGAGACGGCGGTCCGTCTTGCCCGGCTCTTCGACGAGGTCCGGACGCGCCGGTGCGTGCTCTTCTTCGACGAATTCGATGTGGTCGGAAAAGAGCGCGGAGACGTCCACGAGACCGGAGAGATAAAGCGAGTCGTCAGCTCGCTCCTGCTGAAGATCGACGATTTGCCCAGCCATGTCGTGGTGGTCACGGCGACGAACCATCCCGAACTGCTGGACAGGGCGGTCTGGCGTCGGTTTCAGCTCCGGCTGAACCTCCCCCCTCCTACTCTCTCGCTGGCGGAGGAGTGGTTCCGCCGCTTCGAGAAACGCCTCGGCGAGCAGCTCGGGTACCAGCCCGCCACCTTGGCGAAGCGTCTCAGGGGTGTGAGCTTCTCTGAACTGGAGCAGTTCGCCCTCGATGTGCAGCGGCAGTACGTCCTCACGCTCCCCAACCACAATCTGCGCGCAATCGTTGCAGAGCGGCTGAGGCAGTGGCAGGACCGTTCCAAGGCACCGGTACCGCTGGCCGAGCCAGCGGATGCGCCAAGCGATGCCTGAACGTCCTCTGCTGATTCTCCCGAGCCCAGGGGCGCCCTTGGCGCGGCAAAAAGGGAGCGGGTTTGGCGGCGAAAAGTTCCAACGCCCGAGCGTTGAGCGGCAGAAAGAACGGCTTTCACCCCAGTTCAAGCGACTACGGCAAGCATTCGACGAGCGGCGGGTCCGGCTGCAAACGGAGTCGCGTGATCTCGTCCCCGAGGAAGTGATAGTGCTGGAGACTGTGGGGGCGGTGGGCGATTTCATGCGCGCCGTGGAGAGAGTGCCCGGCATGGAGTGGCTTGCCGAGGTAGAGGTCGAGGGAATCCCTCCAGATGACGATTTCTTCGCCACGGCCCATGATCGCGAGACACGCCTGGACAAGGACCTTCGGGGCCGCGTATTCTTGGTCTTTTCGGACCAAGATGCGTTGAAGTATCTGATGTCGCTTTGGAAAACCTGGCAGTCGGGGGATAAGCTTCCTTACCGCCTTGGTAAATGGAAGTGGCTCTTTCAACAGATCCGTGAGCTTCGGCACTGGGGCATACAGGACCGCCTTTCGGAAACGGGAATACTCGAAGATTGGCGCCAGCGTGTGAAGCACGGTCAAGAAGTGGTACCATGCGAAATCGAGCTCTGGTATCGGAACAAGCCGGAACAGCGTCGTACGGCTCGGAATCGGGTTGTGAGCCTTGCCAAAGGCATGGACGGCCAAGTGCAAGCCGAAGCGGACATTCCAGAGATCCGTTATCACGCCCTTCTGATTCAGCTACCTGTGGTTCACATTCGCCCTGTGTGGGAGATGGGCAAGTCCGATATCGATCTCGTCCAGTGCGAGGCGATCCAGTTCTTTCGAGCCGCCGGGCAGATGTCCGTGCGCCTGGCGGACGAGTTCCAGGATCAAGATCGGGAAGCGATGTCAGAGGAGCCGCCGGCAGGCTTTCCCGTTGTTGCGATGTTTGATGGGCTTCCGCTACAGGCACACCGTCGACTTCAGGGACGGCTCGTCGTTGATGATCCAGACGGCTTCGAAGCAGACTCTCCGCCCCTCCAGCGCCAGCATGGCACTGCCATGGCGTCGCTCATTCTCCACGGCGACCTGGCCGCAGGTGAAGTTCCTCTCGCGAGATCATTGTACGTGCGTCCGATCTTGCGACCGCATGACTGGGCGGACGCCGAATCCATGCCCGAAGGAACGCTCGTGGTCGATTTGATTCACAGGGCGGTTCGACGCCTGTTCGAGGGAGACGGGAACCAAGCACCAGTGGCACCGCACGTGGCGATTGTCAATCTGTCGATTGGCATCCGGGATCGGCCCTTTGATCTCAGCTTGAGTCCACTTGCACGCTTGCTCGATTGGCTGGCGTGGCATTACAAGGTCCTCTTTGTCGTAAGTGCCGGCAACCATGGAAACATCGACCTGTCGGCAGTAAAACAACCGAGCCGACAGTTGTTTGGCAACAATCAGGAAGAGGTGATTCGATCTGTTGCCGCCGACGCGCGACACCGCCGCCTCCTTTCGCCTGCCGAGGCAGTGAATGCGCTCACCGTGGCTTCGGCGCACGAGGACGCGTCGACCGAGGCACCGCCGCCCGGATGGGACGATCCCTTTACTGCCACGGGGCTTCCCAGTCCAATCAACGCTCAAGGCATGGGGCATCGTCGCGGGATAAAGCCAGATGTGTTGGCGGCAGGTGGACGGGTCATGGTGCAGCAAACGAAGAGAGGCAGAGCCGCTTTCGAGCTCTACGGAGGACCGCTTCCACCCGGACAGCGGGTAGCCTCCCCGGGGGCAAACCCGGGCGACCGAGGAGCAGTAAAGTACTCGCGGGGCACGAGCAACGCGACCGCGCTGGTCAGTCGAGCCTGCGGGATGCTCTACGACGTCTTGGACGAGCTTCGTGCGGAACCGTGGGGAGAGACCATCGATGGCGTTCCCCGAGCAGTTTGGCTCAAGGCAATCGTCGCGCACGGAGCAGAATGGGGAGAGGCAGGAGCGATACTGACTCGGGTACTGAAGAACAAGAACAACAGCCGACAGCTCAAAGAGCACGTCACGCGGTTCCTTGGATACGGAGTAGTGAACATCGATCGAGTGCAAGAGTGCACTGCCCAGCGAGTCACGGCTCTCGGTGGCGGTATGCTTCGGCAAGACCAGTCGCACATCCTTCGCTTCCCGTTGCCGCCGTCCCTGCAGGGGAAGCGTGGTCATCGAAGACTCGCGATTACCCTTGCGTGGCTGTCACCGGTCAACCCACGACATCAAGCTTGGCGGAAAGCTGCCCTCAGCTTCGACCCTCCGCAGGACCCGATTAATGTACGTCGCCAGCATGCAGATGGGCGGGCAGTGCGACGCGGGACGTTGCAGCACGAGATACTTGAAGGCCAACGACCAGCAGAATTTGTCGAGGGCGCAGACCTAGAAATTCAAGTCAGCTGCCGCGCCGGGGCCGGGAGCTTGGAAGAAGAAGTCCCCTACGCGCTTGCCATAACGCTGGAGGTGGCCGAGGAACTCGGTATCGACATCTACGACGAAGTTCGCGCGGCGGTTCACGCAGTGCCTGTACGACCAGATGTGGACGCTTGAGGACATCGCGGCGTTGGACAGGCCACGCACAAGGGTCCGGCTTCGACGACTAGCGCCAGCCAGGCCCGCACCCGCACCGACGTCTCGTTGAGCTCCCGGTCCAACTGCCCGGTCTCGACCCAGTGGTACCAGCCGTGTCGCGGCTACCCAACGGTGACTTCGACGTCGGTAACGTAGAACTCCGGTCGATCCCTTGCCATCTTCTCGGCGGGCGACAGCTCGACGGCTTCTTTGAGGTTGTCTTGAGCTTCTTGAATGGTGTGTCCTTGGGTAATCACGTCGAAGTACGGACAGGTCGCGACGTACAGGTCGCCCTCGCGTTCGATGATTGCAGTCAGCGTTCTCGTCACCGGCGTCCTCCTTGGTATCCGACTCAGATCTCCTCGGGCACCTCTTCTAGCCATGACATGACTCGGTCGAGTTCCTCTCGGCTGTGCTCCAGGAAGCTTCCTTCCTTGCTCTCCTCGCTCAACGTGCGGCTGACGCAGTACCCGACGCTGCCATCCTCTTCGGTGCCGATCTCGACCCTGCCGTACCCGCTGCGCCAGATGATGCAGATCTCCCACGCCTCGTCGGCGTAGACTTCATCAGGCCGCTTCCATTTGTCGCACCACCCCAGCAACGCTGCGATTCGGCCCCTGTTGACCTCGATCTGAGGCATGGTCCCTCCCTTGACCCGGGCTGCCCTCAAGGTGTCGGCGTCGATCGCGTCCAGGATCCGTTCCCCGTCCAGCTCTTCCACCTACATGCTACTCCTGTTCTCCGGGTGTCTGAACTGAAGTCCGCGTCCCGCTGAAAGCAATATGCCCGCCGGAACCTTGGCCGTCAACTGCCTGGCTCATCGCGCTCCGCGCGTGCGACTCGCCCTCGGACAGCCCGATCCCGCCAGCCCCGCGCTGCGGAGCGGCGTCCCTGAGTCCAATCGGCGCATCCTTGCAGGGGCCGGGACCCTCCTGGAGCGCGTGCCGCAGCTCGACGCCTCCCCGACACGGCTGGGCTTGGCGGGAACTCGCCCGTACCTGGACCGGCTTCCGGAGGAGCTCCCGCCGCTGCCAGGGGTCGCCGTCGGAAGTCGACACTCCTGAGGATGTTGTCTGTCGGCGGGCAATCTGGGAGCCGACGCGCTCGGGCGTGAGCTTGCGCAGCAACCTTGACAAGCGTCGCATTGATGTGTTACGATCAAACAGTGAGTGGTGACCAAGTTCGTTGGATGCCCGGACCGCCCATATCCCCGGCAAGAGGAGACCGCAGATGGGCTACACCGCGAAAGCAGTGGCGAATCACTTCCTGGACTTCGGACGAACTCGCACGAAAGAGATATCGCCGCTGATGATTCAGAAGCTCGTGTACATCTCTCACGGCTGGCATCTCGCACTCAGCGGCGGGAAACCACTGGTCTCGGACGAATACGTCGAGGCATGGGAGTACGGCCCGGTCTTCCCGTCCGTTTACCACGAGTTCAAGCACTACGGCGCGTCGCCCATACTCGACTACGCGACCGACTTCGAGCTCGTGGGAACCGACTTCAAGCTGGTTACGCCTCGTGTCGAGACGGACGACGTCAATGCGGTCGCGCTCCTTGGACGAGTGTGGAAGGTCTACGGCGACTTCAGCGGTCTGCAACTGTCCGGCATGGCCCACGCGCCCGGCACGCCGTGGGACATCGTGTGGAACGAGAACAAGGGCATGAGAAACGTGCACATTCCCAACGAGCTGATTGGCAAGTACTACCTGCGAATCATGGAGAGCCGAAATGGCAATTGACTCCGACGAGAAGAACCTGCCTATCCGTGATGTTGATTGACAAGATCAGCCCCCGTCCATGGCCCTGAACCCCGTCGCCTACACCGAGAAGGTTGTCGGCAGCTTCCTGCGGTACCAGCTCACGGCCTATCCGTTCATGGACGAGGGGCTTCGCGGCCAGATGCGCGACCTCCTCTCTCTGGACGAGACCCGGCAGTCGCCCCTGCTGAAGGGACCTTACGTTAGCCTGTCCCGCCCGTTCAGGCAGGGCGCGGCGGTGGATGACCTGGTGGGCGAGGGGCTGCTGCACCCGCTTCTTCGGGAGCGGATTCCCGAGGCGATCACTCACCTGTACAGCCACCAGGAAAAGGCGGTTCGGGCCGTCGCCGAGGGACGGACCACACTGGTGTCCACGGGCACCGGCTCGGGCAAGACCGAGTGCTTTCTCTACCCCATCGTCAGCAAGTGCCTGGAGCTGCGGGACGAAGACGCGCCGCCGGGCGTCAGCGCCGTGATCGTCTACCCCATGAACGCGCTCGCCGAGGACCAGCTGTTGCGGCTCCGGGACCTGCTGGCCGGAACTGGAGTCTCGTTCGGCATCTACGTCGGCAAGACTCCGGAAGGGGAGTCTGGCGTGACGGGCCTCCGCTTGCCCGCCGGTTCGTCCCGGGCAGACTACCGGGCGCGGTTGGAGCAGGCGCGAAAGGACGGTCAAGGAGAGGCCGTCTACCCTGCAGAGGAAGTGTGCTCGCGCGAAGCGATGCGGACGCCGGGCCGCCAGCCGCGCATCCTGCTCACCAACGTGAAGCAGCTGGAGCTTCTGCTGACCCGCCGCCGCGACATCGAACTATTCGCCGGCGCGCGCCTGGACTACCTGGTGTTCGACGAGGCCCACACCTTCACTGGCGTCATGGGGGCCGAGTCCGCTTGTCTGCTCCGCCGCCTTCGCGCCTTCTGCGACGCGGGGCCGGAGCACACGACGTGCATCGCCACTTCCGCCACCATCGTGGACCGGGAGGACCCGGAAGCGGCGCGCAACTTCGCCGCTCGGTTCTTCGGCGTCGCGCCGGAGGACGTGGCAACCGTCGGAGAGGACTACGAGGCCGAGGTCTGGGCTAGCCAGCGATTCCTGCCGCCCACGCCCGACGGAGACGCCACCGGCATCCTCGACCAGTGCGTGCGAGCCGTCGAAGACGAAGACCCGGTAGGAGGCAGGGTTCGCGCGGCCTACTGGTCCCTGTCGGGCCGAACGCTTCCGGGCGCGGATGGCGATGGAGATGGCAGCGGCAAAGGCTGGCCGGTGGCGCTGCACGCGGCTCTGTCGCAGAACGAGGTCGTCTACGCGCTGAACGAGGAGCTTGCCGAGCCCCGTGCCCTGGAGGCGTTGCCCGCCGCCCTAGAGCAACGGATTGGAAGGTCCGCGTCCCAAGCCGAGATCCTGTCCTGGCTCACGCTGGGGGCGGCGGCACGCCTGCAAGGGCGCCCATTGCTTCGCCCCGTCGTGCATGCGTTCGTGCGCGGCGTCGGCGGCGCGGTCGCGTCGTTCCCCGACGGGGCCTCCGGTCCCAGGCTCTGGCTGGCCGCCGAAGACGAAGCCGCCAGCAACGGACCCGACGGCGCCCGCGCCCGCTTCCCCGTGACCACCTGCACGACGTGCGGACAGCACTACTTCGTCGCATTCCTCAAGGACTTCGCCTTCACGGGAACCAAGCCGGGCGGGGGCAACGCGAGCCCCAGCGGTCCCTGGTGGGAGCGACTGGACCAGAAGGCGGGCGGAAAGCGCGTCCTGGTCACCGACCGGCTCATCGGCGCGGACGAAGCGGACGACGACGACGCACCCGCCCACAAGCGCACGGCGTCGCTCGCCTTCTGCCGTCGCTGCGGCGCCGCTCACGCCCGGGCACAGGCGAGCTGCTCGGCATGCGGCCGCCCGGGGCCGCTCTTGGAGCTGCTGGCGGTCCGGCAGAAGAAGGACAATCCGGGCCTTCTCACGAGCTGCCTGTCGTGCGGATCGGTGGGTCGCCGTCCCAGCGGCGGTCGGTACCGGGAGCCTGCCCGCGAGGTGCGCGCCGTCAACGTTGCCGACGTGCACGTCCTTTCGCAGGACATGGTGCAACACGCCGAGCGGCGGCGCCTTCTCGTCTTCTGCGACAACCGGCAGGACGCCGCGTTCCAGGCGGGCTGGATGAAAGATCACGCCCGCCGCTTCCGCCTGCGCGCGCTCATGAGCCAAGTGCTCGAGGCCGGCACGATCTCCGTCGGCGACCTTACAGCATCCCTGGACGACCGACTGGACGAGGACGAAGCCCTCTCTCGGGCGCTGATCCCCGAAGTCTGGCAGGCCGCCCCGAGCGACGGCACCGGAGTCCGTCACAGGCAGGAGCGCCGGAAGTACCTGCGCATTCAAGTGCTGCGCGAGGTGGCCCTTTCCCCGCGCCAAGCATACGGCCTGGAGCCGTGGGGCCGGATGAAGGTGGAGTACGACGGCCTGAGTTCGACGGACCCGTGGATTCAGCTTCACGCCCACCAGCTGGGCATCCCGCCCGACAAGTTGCGCGAAGGCGTCGCCAGCGTCCTGGACTATCTGCGCCGCAAGCGCGCGCTCTTCGACCCCGTGCACGAGGTCTTCACCAAGCATTGGATGGACGGCGATCGGGAAGTTCAGCAGGGCTACCTTCCCGGCTTCCTCAAGCCCAACGCCACGAAGCTACGCCGAGAGCCGACAGAGAAGCCCGCGCAGGTCACCCAGTGGCTGAGCACCGGCGGCGGCGACACCACGATGCGCCAGATCGCCAGGAAGTGGGGCGTGGCGGGAGACGCGGTCGAGGCGTTTCTGGAGGGCCTGTTCGAATACTTGGTCGAGGCGGGGCTGCTTGTCCGGGTCGTCCTCAAGGGGTCCAGGAAGAGACCGCTGCCGGGAGTGAGCGGGGTGTTTCAGGTGGCCGCCGACAAGCTGCTGTTGAAGCCGAACAGGGGCGTGTGGCGTTGCAGGAAGTGCAGGCGCAAGGCCACCCGCGACGTGCCCCACGGCTTGTGCCCGGCCTGGCGGTGCGACGGCGCGCTGGAGTGGATCAAGGAGGACCCCGACGACTACAACTTGCGGCTGCTGGACGGCGACTACTCGATGCTTCGCTCCGATGAGCACACCGCCATGGTGCCGCCCGACGAGCGCGACCGGCTGGAGAACCGATTCAAGGGCGAGTCCGATGCCGTGAACTGCCTCGTGTGCACGCCGACGCTGGAGCTCGGGATCGACATCGGTCGGCTGGACTCGGTGCTCATGCGCAATGTGCCGCCTCTGCCCGCCAACTACTGGCAACGCGCCGGGCGAGCGGGCCGGCGTCACCGCATGGCCGTGAACGTGACCTACTGCCGGCCCGTTTCCCACGACCGCGCCTACTTCGCCGACCCGCCGAAGCTTCTGGGCGGCAAGATCGACCCGCCGGCGTTCAACCTTCGCAACGAGGTGATGGTCGCCAAGCACGTTCACGCCGTCGCGATCGGCGCCCTGTACCGGTACAGCCAGGACCCGGAACGACCCGAGGCCGAGCGAAACCGCATTCGCAACATGCTGAACGCGGCCCTGCCCCGGCGAGTGGCGCCCTACCTGTTCGCCGACGGAGCGGTGCGGGATGCGCCCTTCGACTTCGGCCCCCTGCGGAGCCTCGTGGAGGACCTTTCGCACAGCTTGACGCACGACGCGAAGCGCGTGTTCCGTCAGGGCTGGCCCGAGGCGGACGCGGCAGTCGTAGCCGACGCGGCGCTGCAAGGCCACGTGCAGCGATTCACCGACGAGCTCGAAGAGGTCGTGACGCGCCTGCGGCACCGCTTGCAGTGGGCGATGCGGCAGATCGGGCGCTTGAACCGCGAACAGGAACTGAAGGGAAGCCTGGAGCCGCCCGAGGAGGCGCTGCGCCGACGTTGCGACCGGCTGGTCAAGCAGCTGAAGGGCACATCGCCGAGAAACTGGAGACATGCGGAGGGACACGACGACGCCAACACCTTCGGCGTGCTCGCCGCGGAGGGATTCCTGCCCGGATACGGCCTGGAGACCGGCGCGGTGACGGGCTGGGCCGAAGTGCCCTTCTGGAAGGCGGGGCCCGCGGAGTTCCGGCTTCCGCGTCCGCCGGCTACCGCGCTGCGCGAGTACGTGCCCGGCAACCTGATCTACGCCAACGGCCATCGCTTCGCCGCCCGCCGCTTTCACAGGGACGCCAACGAGCGCCGGACCGACATGGCGACCTACGCGGTGTCGCGGAGGCGGCGGGCCGTTGCCGAGGCCCCGCACGGCGGCGGCACCGACGGGGACGCAACGCTGCCCACCATGGCCGTCTGCGACGTCGACCTCGTGCACACGTCCCACATCTCCGACGAAGAGGACCTTCGCTTTCAGCTGGGAGTCGCCGTCGCGGGCGTCGAGCGCAACCAGCACAGCGGCGGCGATGCCTATCGGTGGGGCGCGCAATCGTTGCTGCTTCGCCGGGGCGTGCGGATGCGTCTGGTCAACGTAGGTCCCGCGACCTCCATGGAAGGCGGGGGCGCGCTGGGTTATCCCGTGTGCTCGGTTTGCGGCCACAGCGTCTCGCCGTTCGCGTCGGACCGCCAGCGGGAGGAGTTCGACAAGGGCCACGAGGAGCGGTGCAACCGCAAGCCGGGACTCGTGGGCTTCCATGCGGACGTGATCGCGGACGCCCTTTCCCTGCCGGCGTGCGACGGCCAGACTACGGCGCACAGCGTCTTGGAGGCCCTGCGCTTCGGCGCCGCCCGCGTGCTCGACATGCACATCGACGACCTGCAGGTCCTGGTCGTCGGCAAGATGCACGAGGAGGCCGTGGACGCGCTGCTGTGGGACCCGATGCCCGGCGGCTCCGGCCTCTTGGAGCGGATATGCGACCGCTTTGGAGAAGTGGTCGCGGCGGCCCGGCAAGTCGTCGGCGAGTGCCCCGCCCTGTGCGAATCGGCGTGCACCGACTGCCTCCAGACCTTCCGCAACGCCTACTACCACCGCTTCCTCGACCGCGGAAACGCAGTCAAGCGCTTCGACAAGTGGGGGAGCAACCTGGCGTGGGAGCACAACATTCCGCCCCGTCAGCCGGACGCGACTCTTCCACGCAGCAGCACCATCCCCGTCAACGCCGCCGAGGCCAAGCTCCGTCGATTGCTGTTGCGGGCCGGTTTCGCGGAAGGCGGGCGCGACGAGCAGATTCGGCTGGACCGCGTCCTGGGTACCACGACGCCCGACGTGATCTACCGAGGTCCCGGCCACGACGCCGACGAAGGCGTGTGCATCTACCTGGACGGCCTCAGCCGACACCTCCACGGCAACCCCGATACCGCCGAACGCGACGCGCAGATTCGGGGCTGGCTGCGGAACCAAGGCTACGAAGTGGTCGAGATCGCTGTTCACGACTTGGACGACGAGGACGCCATGGCACGCCACTTTCGCCGCTTGGCCCGCTACTTGGGCATGGGCGAGAGGGCGAGGGAGCTGGGCATCGACCGATCATGGTTCCCGACGCCCGGGTCCTCCGACGCCCGGGCGCGACCACGCCTGCGTCTGATCAAGCCCGAACCGGCCGGGCGCTACGTGAACTGCGTGCCGTTCGTCCCGTTGAAGGCTGCGGCCGGAGCTTTCGGCGACCCGCAGACGCTCCTTGACGACGACGAATGGGAGTGGCTGGAGGTGGAAACGGGACGGTCGCTTCGGCCCGGCATCTTCGCGGCGCAGGTCGTGGGCCGCTCCATGGCGCCGGGCATCCCCGACGGGGCGTACTGTCTTTTCCGGCGCGACGTGGCCGGCTCGCGCCAAGGTCGAGTGCTTCTCGTCCAGCTCTTGGACCAGGCCGATCCGGAGACGGGCTACCGCTTCACCGTCAAGCGCTACCGCAGCGAGAAGCGCCAGGACGAAGGCGGCTGGCGCCACGTCAAGGTGACCTTGGAGCCCGACAACGCCGACTTCGCGCCGATCGAGATCGCCACCGACGACGAGGAAGCCGTGAACGTGGTGGCCGAGCTGGTGGAAGTCCTGGGGTAACTACAAGATCACGTCGCCGCCCGGGTCCCGCTTCCTCAACCGCTCCAGACGTGCTTCGGCTTCCTTGATCCGCTCGGCGCGCTGCTGGGGGTCCGCCGTCGCGTCGCTCCAGACCAAGGAGCCGTCGGCACCGACGGGCACGCGCACCACGTCGCCCTCTGCGACCCGGTAGCCGAGTCGCCGGACGAGCACGTCTTCGGGGGCGAAGGCCTCGTCGTCCGGGATCATCGCGGCCACTCCGCTCTCGATTCGATCCACGACGTAGGTGCGCTCCGGCGCGGACGGGGCGGTCGACCGGAACGAGGCCGGCGGGGGCGAAGTCGGCTTCGGGGCCGGCTGGTGCATCTCGCTCATGGGCGTTCCTTGCTCGCTGTGTGACGGCCGTCCGGGAAGCCCAGCACTGTGACCGTGCCGTCCCGGTCCGTGCGGTATACGTGGCCAGCGGCCGCCGAGAACGCCGCGAGCGCCTCGGGTCGTGGATGTCCATAGCTGTTTCGCCCCACCGAGATGACGACCAGTTCGGGCTGGACCGCCTGCAGAAACGCCGGCGTGAAGCCGTTGTGACTGCCGTGATGGGGCGCCTTGAGCAGGGTCGCGCGAGGCACGACGCCTCGCCCGGTCAGGAAGTTCAGCTGGCGAACCTCCGAGTCGCCGCTCAAGAAGGCCGTAAACCGGCCGTGCCGCACGACCAGTGTCACCGAGCGGTTGTTCTGGTCGCGGCCGCGAGCCGGCGGCATGGGCAGAACCTCGATGGAGACCGAACCCAACGCGATCGTTCGCGGCTCCGCGTTCAGGTACGCGATCTCGGGGCGACGCTCCATCTCCTCCATGAGCCGCTGGTACGTCCGCGTCGTGTGGGGCATGCCGTTGTCCATGAAGTAGCGGACCGGGAACTCCCGCAACACGGCGGTCATGCCCCCGATGTGATCCGCGTGGCCGTGCGAGGCCACCAGCAGGTCGACCGTCGACACGCCCAACCTACGAAGGAGCTCCACGGGCGAGCGCCTGCCGGCGTCCACAAGCGCGGTCTGGCCCTCGGGCGCCTGCACCAGCACGGCGTCGGCCTGCCCCACGTCCAGGAACGCCACGCGCACGGGCGCGGGACGGGATTGCGCGCCCTCGAGCGGGGCGACGACCAGCGCTGCCGCGACGACGACCTTTACGAGCCGCAAGATTCCCACGAGTTGCATGGTTCTAAGGTATATTCGGCTGAACCCCCGCGCCCTCGACCGCCCCCGATCCAATGCCCTACCCCGCTTGGCGCCGAGTCGCCTGGTGCTGCCACATCCTGTTCGCCGTCGCCGTGACGTGGCCGGGCCAGGCTCTGGTGAACGCGCCCGCCCCCTTTGTGCTGGGGCTGCCCCGGCAGATGGCGTGGGTCGCGGCGTGGATCGTGGCCAGCCTCCTGGTCATGTGGCGCCTGGACGCCGCTCGCAGCCGGGACGCCCGCCGCGAACGCGCGCCCACCCGCACCGAAGCCGATGTCGGATAACTTCGGACTGATCGCGGTCGTCGTCTTCGCGTACTTGGCTGCGACGCTGGCCGTCGGGTTGGCGGCGGGCCGGCGCGCATCGAAGAGCGTGCAGGGGTACGTGGCAGGCGATCGGGACTTCGGGTTGCTGGTCATGTACTTCATCACCGGGGCGTCGGTGTTCTCCGCGTTCGCGTTCCTGGGCGGTCCGGGCTGGGCCTACTCCAGGGGCGCCGCCGCCTTCTACATCTTGTCGTACGGGGCCCTTGGCATGGCGCCGTGGTACGCGCTGGGACCCAAGGCCGCCGCGCTGGGACGCCGCTTCGGGTTCGTCACTCAAGCGCAGCTGCTGACGGGACGCTTCCCGTCCAAGGGGTTGTCCGCGCTGATGGCCGTCCTGACGCTGGCGGCGTTCGTGCCCTACGTCACGATCCAGATCAGGGGGGCGGGGATCGTCATCGAGGCCGTGACCGACGGACGCATTCCGCTGTGGGCCGGCGCCGCGCTGGCGTACGGCGTGGTCATGGTCTACGTGCTGGCCAGCGGCGTGTCGGCGGTGGGGTGGACGAACACCTTCCAGGGCGTGTTCATGCTGGCGATCGCGTGGACGCTGGGGCTCTATCTTCCGCAGAAGCTCTACGGCGGAACGGGCGCCATGTTCAGCCAGATACTCGAGGCCCGGCCCGAGCTGCTCGCCCTTCCCGGACTGGACGCCGCCGGCAACCCCTGGAGCTGGGGCGCCTACTCGACCTCCATCTTGGTGAGCGCCGTCGGCTTCACGATGCTGCCCCACCTGTTCATGAAGGCGTTCACCGCCAGGGACGACCGCACGATCCGGCGCACCGTCGTCCTCTTCCCCACTTTCCAGCTCTTCTTGATCCCGGTCTTCCTCATCGGCTTCGCCGGCGTGATGTTCCCCGAATCGCCGGACCGGTCCGACTTCATCCTGCCGTTCTTGATCCTGCGCACCGACCTGCCTGCGCTGGTGGTCGGCCTCTTCTGCGCCGGCGCGCTCTCGGCCTCGATGTCCACGGGCGACGCGCTCCTTCATGCCGGGGCGTCGGTGGTCGTGGAAGACGGCGTGCAGCCCTTCCGACCGCTCTCGGACAAGGCTCGCCGCGTTCTGATGCGCGTCTTGGTGGTCGCCGTGGGCGCAACCGCGTACGGCTTCGCCCTGAACGAGAGTTCGCTGGTGGAGCTGCTGCTGGCCTCGTACGGGATCGTCTGCCAGTTCATGCCGTCGATGCTGGCGGCCATGTACTGGAAGCGCGCCACGACGGCGGGCGTGGCGACGGGCCTGATCGCCGGCGCGGTCACCGCCATATTCTTCTTCCTCAACCCGGGGCTCAAGCCGCTGGGCCTTCACGAAGGCGTGCTGGGCCTGCTCGTGCACGTTCCCGTCCTGCTGGCGGTCAGCCTTGCCGGCAAGCCGCAGGACGAAGACCACGTGGAGAGCTTCGTCCGTGTCTGACTCGGAGCTGGCGCGCCTGCGCGAAGAGGTCCTTCAGTGCGACCGCGACTTGGTGGCCGTCATGGCCCGTCGTCGCGCGCTCGTGCACAGGATCGGGGCGGCGAAGCGCCGGCTGGGGTTGCCGGTGACCGATCCCGCCAGGGAGGCCACGGTGGCGCGGCGGGCCGCCGAGATGGCCCGGGAAGCGGGCCTGGAAGAGGAACTCGTGCGCGAACTGGTGTGGAAGCTGATGGCCGCGGCCCGCGCCGAGCAGCAGGCGCAACAGGCGCGGGAGGAACCCGAGGAGGTCCCAGCGACGAGAAAGGTCCCGCCGGACGACCGACGCCGGAGCTAGACGGCGACGCTTTCGCCGTACACCGACACGACGCGCCGACGGCGCAGGTTCTCGAACTTCACGACCCCGTCGGCCTTGGCGAAGAGCGTGTCGTCCTTGCCCCGACCCACGTTGGCGCCGGGGTGGAACCGCGTGCCCCGCTGGCGGACCAAGATGTTGCCCGCGCGAACCCGCTCGCCGGCGTAGCGCTTGACGCCCAGCCGGTTCGGGTTGCTGTCGCGGCCGTTCCTAGAAGACCCGACGCCTTTCTTGTGAGCCATTTCTTCGCCCGTCCTTGCGGCTAGGTGACGATCTCGGCCACGCGCACGACGGTGAAGCCTTGGCGATGACCCTGCTTCCGCCGGTACTTCTTCCGACGCTTGCGCTTGAACACGATGATCTTCTTGGTCCGGTCGTGGGCCAGCACCTTTGCCGTGACCTTGGCGCCCTCCACCGTCGGTGCGCCCACGGAGATGCGGTCGCCCTCGGACGCGAGAAGGACATCGTCGAAGGTCACCGTGCTTCCCGGCTCGGCTTCCAGGCTGGGCACCAGCAGCGTCGCTCCCGGTTCCGCCCGAAACTGCTTGCCGCCGGTTCTGAATACCGCAAACATGACCGTTCCTTGTCGAGGATTGGAGAGACCTGAAGCTACCACACGCGGCCCTGGGGTCAACCCTGCTCGTTGGGCCGTTCGCGTGTCAGCCTTCAACTGGGTGTGGGGGCGCCGACTTGTCGATGCCGTAGTCCGACCACGTCCGTCGTTCAGCCTGCGTCTCGCGCCGGATGGCCAGGTTTTCGGCGAGCCCGTCGGCGTCCACGTATTCGCGAGGGTGCTCCAGATGGACGCACAAGGCTCGGTAGCGCACGCGCAGGCCCCGCACGCCGAAGTTCTCCAACCGTTCGCCCAGCTCGCGGTCTTCGCCGCCGTAGCCCATGCGCTCGTCGAAGCCGTTCACGGCCAGGACGTCGCTTCGCCATGCGGACACGTTGTGGCCGTTCCACGTCGGCCGGCCGGCGGCCAATAGGTCGGTCGGTCGTCGGGTCCAATCGGGCACGCGGAGCTTGCGAAGGCTGTGCGGATGGCCGCCGCGTCCCAACCAGCGGGCGGAAAAGGCGCGCTGGGACTCGATGCTGGCGCGGTCGATCTTGCGGCTGGCTTCAACGGACAGCTTCACGTAGCCGCCGGACAGAAAGCGGCCGGGGCGCGCCGCGGCGGCGTGAGCGGCCAGGAAGTCCTGTCGGGGAATGCAGTCGCCGTCGGAGAAGACGAGATAGTTGCCGCGTGCTGCCCGGATCGCCTTGTTGAGAATGCGGCACTTGCGAAAGCCGCGGTCCTCCTGCCACAGATGCCGCACCTCCGCGGCCAGCGCATTCCGGCAGCGCTTGACGACCCGCGCCGTCTCCTCGGACGAGCCGTCGTCGGCCACGATCAGCTCGAAGTCGCGAAGCCGCTGGCGCGCGTAGCCCCACAGGGACTTCTCGAGCCACTCCGGCTGCTGGTAGGTGGAGAGCACGACCGTGATCCGAACCGGAGCCGACCCGCGGGACTCCAACGCCGTGTCCCGTCGCCGGGCCGCGCCCCATCGGGAAGCTACTCCCACTCGATCGTGGCCGGCGGCTTCGAGCTGATGTCGTAGGCCACGCGGTTCACGCCCTTCACCTCGTTGATGATGCGGGTCGAGACGCGGGCCAGGAACTCGGGCTCGAAGGGGTACCAGTCCGCGGTCATGCCGTCTCGGGAACCGACGGCCCGCAGCGCCACCGCGTTCTCGTAGCTGCGGGCGTCTCCCATGACGCCCACGGTGCGCACCGGCAGCAAGACGGCGAACGCCTGCCAGATGTCGTCGTACACGCCGGCGGCCCGAATCTCCTCCATGTAGATGGCGTCGGCCCGCCGGAGGACGGCAAGCCGGTCTTCCGACACGGGGCCGAGCACCCGGATCGCCAGCCCCGGTCCGGGAAACGGATGGCGGCGCACGAACTCCTCGTGGAGCCCCAGGGCGCGGCCCACTTCGCGCACTTCGTCCTTGAAGAGTTCGCGCACGGGCTCCACCAGCTCGAAGGCCAAGTCGTCGGGCAGCCCGCCCACGTTGTGGTGGCTCTTGATGACCGCCGAGGGACCGTGGACCGGGGCGGACTCGATCACGTCCGGGTAGATCGTGCCCTGCACCAGGAACCGAGCGCCGGCGCACTGCTCTCGGGCGACCCGCTCGAAGATGCGGATGAAGACCTCGCCCACGGCCTTCCGCTTGGCCTCCGGGTCGGCCACGCCCTCCAAGGCCGCCAGGAACTCGGCGGCGGCGTCCACGACCAGCAGCCGCATGCCGACGCGGCCCCGGAAGAGAGCCTCCAGGTCGGCGCGTTCGTTCTCGCGCAACAGACCCGTGTCCACGAACACGCTGGTCAGCTGGTCGCCCACGGCCCGGTGCACCAGGGCCGCCGCCACCGACGAGTCCACGCCGCCCGACAGGCCGCAGACGACCTGCTCGCCGCCCACGGCGTCGCGGATGCGCGCCACCGACTCTGCCACGAAGGCGCCAGGCGTCCAGTCCGCCGCGCAGCCGCAGACGCGGAACAGGAAGTTGGCCAGGATCTCGTCGCCCCGTGGCGTGTGGGCCACCTCGGGATGGAACTGCACGCCGTAGAGGGGGCGATCTCGCGCCCGGAACGCGGCCACGGGCAAGTCCGCCGTGGACGCGAGCACATCGAAGCCGGGCGGGGGTTCGTCCACGTGGTCGCCGTGCGAACACCAGACGACGACTTCGTCGGGTGCGGCGTCGTTCCTGAAGCCGTGAAAGAGCTCTCCGTCCCCGCCGGTCGGGTCGTCCCCGCAGTGGACGCGCAGCGTGGCGCGGCCGTACTCGCGCTTGCCGGGAACGACCGTGCCGCCCTCGCTGCGGGCCAGGAGCTGCATCCCGTAGCAGATGCCCAGCACGGGCACGCCCATCGTCGTCAGGCCGGGCGCCAGTCCCGGACCGGCGTGGTCGTACACGGACGATGGTCCGCCGGACAGGACGATTCCCTGGGGGTCCCACTCGCGCATCCACTCCAGCGTGCGCGTGGGCGGGTGGATTTCGCAGTAGACCTTGGCTTCGCGGATGCGGCGCGCGATGAGCTGCGTGAACTGCGAGCCGTAGTCCAGCACCAGAATGCGGTCGTGGCGGGCGGGAACGTCAGGCATGAACCTCTCCCCGCACCAGGTCGCTGAAGCGCTCGCGACGGCGCACCAAGGCGGCTTCGCCCGCGCGCACCAGGACCTCCGCTGGCCGCGGGCGGGAGTTGTAGTTCGAGGCCATGGCGAACGCATAGGCGCCGGCTTGGTGGACGCACAGGATCGCCCCCGGTTCGGGAACGGTCATCACCCGGTCGCGCGCCAGAAAGTCCCCTTGCTCGCACACCGGCCCCACCACGTCCACCGTCTCCATGCGCCGGCCCGGGCCGCCGCCGGGCCCCGGGTCGGGCTCGGGCTCCGGGCCACCGCCGGGCTTGGAGGGTCGGCACCGCGGACCGGGTTCGTCTTCGGCCCCGAACTCGAGCGGAGGTCGGCTCGCCGGCGAGATGCCGTGAACGCCCCCGTAGTGGCTGGGCCGGATCAGCTCGGTCATCCCGGCGTCCGTGACCACGAAGGTCTTGCCGGCGCTCCGCTTCACGTAGAGGACTCGGGTCAGAAGCACGCCGGCGTCGCCCACCAGGAAGCGCCCCGGCTCGACGACCAGTGCCCTGTCCGACCCCGCCAGCCGGGCCGCGACCTGCTCTCCCAAAGCCGCCAGATCGAGTTCGCCGCCCTTGCCGTCCGCGATCCCGAAGCCGCCGCCCATGTCCACGTACTCGAGCGCAACGCCGGCCTCGCGCTCGGCCAGGTTCGCCACCTCCAGGACTACGTCCAAGGCCCGCAGGAACGGCTCCGGTTCGCGGATCTGCGACCCGACATGGACATCGATCCCCACGGGGCGAAGGGCGTCGTGGGCGGCGGCGCGGCGGTACAGAGCGACGGCCTGCTCGGGCGCTACGCCGAACTTGGCGGCGGCGTGGCCGGTCCGCGTGTACTCGTGGGTGGGACTGGCCACGTCGGGGTTGACCCGAACGCCGATCGGCGCCGGCCGGCCCATCTCGACGGCCAAGCTGCCCAGCGCCTCCATCTCCGGCGCGCTCTCCACGTGGAAGGACTTGATGCCGGCCTCCAGGGCGTCCCTCATCTCGCTGCGGGTCTTGCCCACCCCCGCATAGACGATCTTGTCGGCCGGAACCCCCGCCCGCAGGCAACGGTACAGTTCGCCGCCGCTCACGATGTCCGCGCCGGCGCCGGCGCCGGCCAGCAACTCCAGCACCGCCAAATTCGGGTTGGCCTTGACCGAGTAGGCCACCAGCGGGCGCATCGGGGCGAAGGCTTCGCGCAAGGCCGCCAGTCGCGCCAAGACCCGGTCGCCGTCGTAAACGAACAGGGGCGTCCCGTGGCGACGGGCCAACTCCTCCAGCGGCACGGCCCCGCCGCGAAGCGCGCGGTTCGGGCGAACGAAGCCACCGGGCGGGGCTTCGTCGGCGACGGGCCGGTCCGTGCTCGGCAAGCGCTCCGTCAGTACGCCCTCGCCCACGCCACCTCCATGCGGGACTTGCCCCCGCCCGGACAGCGGACAGGCGCCTCTGGTGAACGGAACTCGGGGTCGGGGACGACCCGGATCGTGGCCTTGGCGACCTCCTTGGCGCGCTCTTCGACCGCCGGATCGCCGCTCCACCCCGTGAAGACGAACCCCGCCCCTTGGTCCAGCAGGTCGTTCAGCTCCTCCACGGACGACACGTCCCGTCGCACGGTGGCCGAGTCACGCCGGGCGCGGGCGGCCTCCAGCAACCCGGCCTGCAGTGCGTCCAGGCGACCCGGCATCTGCTGGACCGCGGCGGCCTCGGGCAGCGTCTCCTTGGCGGGGCGACCCTCGTCCGCCGACATCCGGGGCGCCACCACGACCTCGCCCCGCTCCAGGTCGCGCGGCCCGATCTCGACCCGCACGGGCACGCCCTTGCGCTCCCACTCGAAGAACTTGGCCCCGGGCGACAGGTGGCGCCGGTCGTCGGCGGCAGCCCGAACGCCCGCGTCGGTCAGCGCCTTCACGACCCGCGCCGCGGCCTCCGCCGCGCTTGCCGCCTGCTCGTCGTTGCGGGAGATCGGCACGACCACGACCTGCGTGGCAGCCAGCTTGGGAGGCACGACCACGCCCGCGTCGTCGCCGTGGGTCATGACCAGTCCGCCCACCAGGCGCGTGGAGGCGCCCCACGAGGTGTTCCAGGCGTACTCCTCTCTGCCCTCCTCGCTCTGGAAGGTCAGGCCGAACTGGCGCGCGAAGTTCTGCCCCAGCATGTGCGACGTGGCGGCCTGCAGGGCCTTGTTGTCCTGCATGAGCGCCTCGCAGGCGTAGCTGCGCACCGCGCCTGCGAACTTCTCGGCGTCGCTCTTGACGCCGGTCACCGGCGGCATCGCCATCCAGTCCTCCATGAACGTCCGGTACACCTGCAGGATCGACTGGGCTTCGGTTTCGGCCTCGTCCTCGGTGGCGTGGGCGGTGTGGCCCTCCTGCCACAGGAACTCGGCCGTGCGCAGGAAGAGGCGCGTGCGCAGCTCCCAGCGCATGACGTTGCCCCACTGGTTCAGCAGGATCGGCAGGTCGCGGTAGCTCTGCACCCACTTGGCGTACATGGCGTAGATGATCGTCTCGGACGTGGGACGGATCACGTAGGGCTCGTCCAGCTCCTTGCCGCCCGCGTGGGTCACCACGGCCAGCTCGGGCTTGAAGCCCTCCACGTGCTCCTTCTCGCGCTCGATGAAGCTCATCGGGATCAGGAGCGGGAAGTAGGCGTTGCTGTGGCCCGTGGCCTTGAACATGTCGTCCAGCGCCCGCTGCATGTGCTCCCAGATCGCGAAGCCCCACGGCCGGATGACCATGCTGCCGCGCACGGGCGAGTAGTCGGCCAGCTCGGCCTGCTGCACGACCTCGTTGTACCAAGCGCTGAAGTCCTGGGAACGGGGGGTCAGCCCTTTCCGCTTCGCCATCGTCCGCCTTCCGTTTCCGGTGCCGTCGCGCCGCCGCCGGAAGAAGCCTTCCCCGCCGCCGAGCGAGCATTTCGCGCCAGGGCCGCCAGCCCCGGCACCACGAACAACAATAAGGAAGCCGCCGCCCAAGCGGGTCTGAACGGAAGACCGAACGCGCTCTGGGCCAGGAACGCCGCAAGGGCGCCGCCGACAAGGGACGCCGCAGCCGCCGCGGCCAGCACAAGCGCCTCCAGAACGCCCAGCCGACGCACGGCGCGCTTCATGACGGCCCGAACGGCCCGGTGGTCGCTCGCCGAGCCCTTCATCGAGACGCCCCGGACGTTCCGGGCAAGGCCGGGTCGGATGCGGAGGCTGCCGAGTCGGGCAAGACCACAGCCGAGTCGGATGCAGACAAGGCCGAATCGGGCGCCACGGCGTTCATCGGTCGCGATTCCTGCTCGCCGGTCCTCATGTCCCGAACGGTGGCCAAGCCGCTCGCCAGCTCCTCCGGGCCGATCACCACGGCGTGGGCGGCGCCGGCCCGGGCGGCCGCCTTGAGCTGCTTGCCCACCCCCAGCGAACGCAACCCATACAGCACCGAGTATCCCGCTTCCCGCAGCTCGCGAGCCACCTTCAGCGCGGCGGCTTGCTGCGCCGACTCCACCCAGACCACGAAGTAGTCGCACTCCGCGCCGCCCAGGGGCGCCAGCCCCCGGTCCCGCAGCAGCTCGCCCAGCACCACGTCGCCCATGCCGAATCCGACCGCCGGCAGCGGGTCGCCGCCCACCAGCTCCAAGAGCCGGTCGTACCGCCCGCCGCCGCAGATCGCTCGGAACTTGCCCGCCCGGTCGAAGAGCTCGAAGACGATCCCCGTGTAGTAGTCCAATCCCCGCACGATGCCGAAGTCGAAGCGGACGAACGAGCCCAGCCCCATGGCGTCCACCAGTTCGCGGTGCCTCTCCAGGGGGGCCATCGCCTCCCGAACGCCGGCGTCGCGCCCGAAGCGCCGTTCGAGCGGTCCCCACGCGTCTTCGCCGGCGTCCGATGCCGCCAACTCCATGATCGCGTCCGCCGCGCGACCGTCCACGCCAAGCTCGTGCAGGCGCTTTCGACTGTGCTCCGCAGGCGCGCGGCCCGCCTTGTCCAAGACGGCCAAGCACCCACGGCGTCCCTCCGGCGGCACGCCCACGGCGTCCAAGACCGCAGTCACCAGCCGACGGTCGTTGACCCGGGCCGTGAAGTCGGCCTGGCCGAGCCCCAGCGCCCTAACCGCATCGACGGCCAACGCCAGCACCTCGACGTCGGCGGACACGTCCGCCTCGCCCACGATGTCCGCGTTGAGCTGGAAGTGCTCGCGCAGCCGGCCGCGCTGGCTTCGTTCGTAGCGAAAGAGCTGGGGCACGGAGAACCACCGCACGGGCTTCGCCATCCCTCGGCTTCGCTCGGCCAGCATCCGGGCCAGGGTGGGCGTCATCTCGGGACGCAGCGCGACCTGCCGACCCCCCTTGTCCTGGAACTCGTAGAGCTGGGCCGCGATCTCCGGCCCGCTCTTCTCCACGTACAGCTCCAACGGCTCCAGCGGAGGCCCGTCGTACTCGCGGAACCCGTAGCGTCGGGCCGCGCTTCGCCAAGCATCGAAGATGCCGTTGCGGAGCGCGAGGTCTTGGGGGGCGAAGTCGCGAAAGCCCGGCAACCGCGTAAACGAGACGGTTCTCCTCCGACTAGCGCGTTCGGGCGTGACTGGCGTTCGCGCTGAACATGGCCCTCGCCGAACGGCAGGTCAAGCCGGAAGTCGTCGGCGACCGACGGTCGACCTTGGCGATGGACCCGGCCGGCCGCTGCCCCCCCAGGCCCGCCCTACTTGACCCGGATCTCCGTGATGCGCGGCAGCATGTTCGTCTCGACGACCACGATCCGCCCGTTCGCCACGGCGATGCCGCTCGCCGGCCGGTTCAGCCGCAGGCTGTGCCTGTAGCCCGTCTCGGCGTCGTAGATGTCGACCACGTCGCTGTCCCACTCGGCGCCGTCCCCGCGCTCGGCGTACGACAGCACCCAGATCTCGTCGCCTTCGACCGCCACCTCTTGAACGAGCGACCGCGTGCCCGGCGCCAGCCGACGAGCCACGCCCCCGCCGGGCGGCGTCAGCGTGATCTCTTCGGGCTCCTCGCCGGTCGCCACGGCAGGCAGCTCGCGCAGGCTCGCCCCGTCGCCGGCGTCGACGAGCACGCGCCCCGTGTACTTGAAGGCGACGGCCAGGCGTCCGCTCAGGTCCGCGTCCATCCGCAGCTCGCTGGAGAAGTACGACAGCTCCGACACCCAGTTCGGGGCGGCGACCTCTTCCAGCAACGTCAGCCGTTCGGACAACTTGGCCACCAGCCCGCTTTCGACATCGGCCCTGGCCACGAAGAACCCTTCGTTCAGCGGCGCGAACCGGTGAAATGCGACTTGGTCGATGCGCAACGTCCTTCCCTGGGAGCCGTCGGGACCGAACACGTGCACGCGCTGGTTCGGAGGATCGACGACCCAAACCGAGTCCGCTCGTCCGACCACGAGGTCCGTCGGGTTGGCCAGCTCCCAAGGTCCTTGGCCTCGACGGCCCACCTGCCAAGCCAACTCGCCGGTATCGAGGCTGAACGCCTTCACCGCGAAGTCGCCGTAGTCGATCACCGCGACCAAGCTCTCGCCAACATTGAAGGGCCCGGGGCGAAGGAGCGGAGAGTCGACGCTTCCGTCCAAGACGGTGCGTTCCAAGAGCGGCCCGTCGGCCCAGGTCCGCTGCGGCTGGCTCGTTGCATGGACGGGCGCGGCGACGACAAGGGCAAGACCGATTCCGAAGGTGCGTTTTGAGATCATCGGCATGGGACCCCTTCTCGGCTGTGGCCCCTCCCTCGGCGGCTTGCCTCGGGCTTTGCGGGGCCGTTTGGTACCGTATACTTCGCATGCGCCGAAAATGTTCCCTGCCCTCCCGCAAGAAGTCGCGCGGCCGCGGCCGGGACGCCGGCTCGGCGGACCTCGGCGCCGCCCACCTCGGGGCGCTAGTGCCCGCCCCGATCGGGAGCCGCATCGAACGGACTCGCGCCCAGCACGGACATGGCGTCGCCGACGGTGAAGCACGACCCCGTGACGACGACGGTTCCCCCGGCCGCCAAGGCCTCTGCCCGCGCCAGCCCGGCCTCTACCGGTTCCTCCACCTCCACCGGCACCGCACCGCCCACCTGGGCCGCCGCCGCGCGAGGGTCCCAGGCGCGCCCGGTCGGCGCCGAGGCCGGAGTCGTGAACACGACCTGGTCGGCCATGTCCACCAGCGGCGGCAACATGCGCGACCAGTCCTTGTCTCCCAGGATCCCGGCCAGCACCACCAAGGGCCTGGGCGGCGCCATCCACGCCAACACGCGAACCAGCGCCTGCACCCCCGCCGTGTTGTGGGCCACGTCGAAGACGAACCTGCGCCCCCCATCCTCCCAGAGCTGGCCCCGGCCCGGCCACTCCACCGACGCCGTTCCCCGCTGCACCGCCGATCCGGACGGTGGCGCCGGCAGCAGCTCCAAGGCCCGCACGGCCAGCGCCGCGTTCACGGCTTGGTGAGCCCCCAGAAGCGGCGTGTCCAGCTCCATGTCGCCCCACCGGTTCGTCCTGACCGTGAACCGCGTGCCCGCCGGCCCCAGGCGCAGCCCGGACACGTGGCGCCACGGGTCCACGACGTGGAAGGGCGCTCCGGCCTCCTCGGCTCGCCGTCGCAGCACCTCCAGCACCGCAGGACGGCGCTCCGCCGTCGCCACCGGCACGCCGGGCTTGAAGATGCCGGCCTTCTCGCGCGCAATCTCCTGCAAGGTGTCGCCCAGGTACTCCTGGTGGTCGAAGGCCACGTTGGTGACCGCCGTCACCTGGGGCCGCACCACGTTGGTGGCGTCCAGCCGTCCGCCCAGTCCAACCTCGACGCACGCCGCGTCCACCTGCTCTTCCGCGAAGACCTGGAAGGCCAGCAGCGTGGTGGCCTCGAAGAACGACATCCCCAGGTCGCGGGCCAGGGGCCGCAGACGAGCCGCCGCATCGGTCAAGCGGACCGCCGCGACGGGCCGCCCGTCCAAGAGGACGCGCTCCTGGAACGAGCACAGGTGGGGCGAAGTGTACAGGCCGACGCGCGCCCCCGCGCAACGAAGCACCGAGGCCCACGTGGACGCCACCGACCCCTTGCCGTTGGTCCCTCCCACATGCAGCACCGGATAGCGCCGGTGCGGGTTGTCCAGCGCCGCCAAGGCGCTCTCCATCCGCTCCAGCCCCCAGTCCACCTTCATCTCGGCGCCGGGGAAGAGCGACGCGGCCAGGGGGTCGGGCCCCGCGGCCGGGTGTTCCTGCGTCACGCCATGTGGCGCAGCAGGCGGGCCACGGCGCTCTTCAGCTCGCGCCGGTCCACGACCCGGTCCACCATGCCGTGCTCCTCCAGGAACTCGGCGCTCTGGAAGCCCTTGGGCAGCTCCTGCTTGATCGTCTCTTCAATGACGCGCGGTCCCGCGAAGCCGATCAGGGCGCCGGGCTCGGCCAAGTTCACGTCGCCCAGCATGGCGTAGGACGCAGTGACGCCGCCGGTGGTCGGGTGCGTCAGCACGGAGATGTACGGCAGCCCCTGCTCGTGAAGCCGCGCCAGCACGGCCGAGGTCTTGGCCATCTGCATGAGCGAGAAGATCCCCTCCATCATCCGAGCGCCCCCCGACGCGCTCACCACGACCAGCGCCGTCTTCCTATCGAGCGCGTCCCGACCCGCGCGCGCAATCTTTTCGCCCACCACCGACCCCATCGAGCCGCCGATGAAGGCGAAGTCCATCACCGCCAGCGACACGGCGATCCCCTCGATCCGCACGCGCCCCGTGATCACCGCCTCGTTGCGGCCGGTCTTCTTCCGCGCCGCGTCCAGCCGCGTCGGGTAGGGCTTGAGGTCGGCGAAGCCCAGGGGGTCGCCGCTGGTCAAGTCGGCGTCGGCCTCTTCGAACGAGCCCGGGTCCGACAGGATCTCCACGTAGCTGGCGGCCGGCACCCGGAAGTGGTTTCCGCAATCGGGACACACGTTCAGGTTGCGCACCAGCCGTTCGCGGTAGAGGATCTCGCCGCAGCCGTCGCACTTCTTGAAGACGTCCGAAGGCAGGTCCCGCCGGCCGTCCGAACCGATGGGCTTCTTCTGGGTTCTAAACCAAGCCAAGCCGCCAGCGCCTTCCTTTCCGTACGTGTCGGGATCCGGTCAGGGGTCCTCGGACGCCAGCCGGGTGGCGATCCCCGCGACCGTCCAAGACATGACGAGGAAGGAGCCGCCGTAGCTGACGAACGGAAGCGGGATCCCAGTGATGGGGACCAGCCCGATCGTCATTCCCACGTTGACGAACACATGGGTTAGCCAAGCTCCGAAAGTACCGACGACGACCAAGCCCGCAAAGGGACTCTTGGAGACTTCGGCCATCCGGATCATCTGGAGGAACAGGTAGCCGAACAGCGCTAGCACCAAGAACGTGCCTACGAACCCGAACTCTTCGCCCACCACGCTGAACACGAAGTCGGTGTGCTGCTCCGGCAGGAAGTTGAGCCGCTTTTGCGTTCCGGCGGTGAAGCCCTTGCCGAACAGCCCGCCGCTCCCGACGGCCACCTTGGACTGGACGAGCTGCCAGCCCGCGCCCTGCGGGTCCAGCATGGGGTCGAGAAACACCAGGAGGCGGTTCCGCTGGTAGTCCGCCAGCGAGTTCCAAAGGGGCTGCGCCACTGCGCCGGCGGCCAGGTTGGAAAAGACCACGGCCACCGACTCCACCAGGAAGAGCCGTCGGCGGTACAGGTACAGACCGACGACGAGCGCCGAGATGTAGACGGACCAAGTCAACGTGTCGAACGACAGCACAAGGCCCAACGCCGGCGAAGCCGCAAAGACGAGGAGCAGCCCCGGCGTGCCCGCCCAGAAGAGGCCGGCGAAGAAGATGCCCGCGAAGGAGAGGGCCGTCCCTAGGTCCGGCTGGAGAACGACCAGCCCCAAGGGCAGGAGCACGAGGGCGGCCGGGCCCAGCAGCTCCCGAAGGAACTGCGGAGGCGCGTCGCGAGACGCGAGCAGCTTCGCCAGGGCCAAGATGGTGGCAACCTTGGCGGCTTCGGCCGGTTGGAAGCGGAAGCCGGCCAGCGACAGGAAGCTCTTCGTTCCGGCGGCGGTTCCCACGCCGGTGCCCACCAGCAGGGTGACCGCCAGCACGGCGACCCAGAACACGTAGGCCGGCATGGCCACCCACTCGAACCACCGCGCCGCAACCCTGCCGACGGCCAGGAACGCCGCAACCCCGACCGCCAGAAAGATCGCGTGGCGAATCCAGAGGCCGCCGGTCAAGGCGCTGGGAACGTTGATCTGTCCGGCGGAGTAGACCATCGCCACGCCGGTTGCCGACAGGACCAGGAGCGGCGCCACGAAACGGCTCTGCGCCGCCCACGGCCGAACGCGCGTCACGGCGCCCCGGACGGACGCCGGGCCCAAGCGGTGCTCCGGCCTGCCCGAATGTGCTCCAGCAGGGTCTGGACGGTGTCGCGGGGAACGCCGTGCCGGCCCCGCAGGTAGAAGTCCGCAGCCTTGGCCGCGATCGGGGCGGCCACGGCCGAGCCGCCGCCGCCGAACTCCACGACGACCACGACGACGATCTCGGGTTCGCCCCCCCAAGGTCCGGCGATCGAGGCGAACCAGGCGTGGTCGGGGAGGTCTCCGCCGGACTGGGCCGTCCCCGTCTTGCCGATCAGGTCGAAGTGCTCCAGCGAGGACATGTGGGCAGTGCCGCCCGGCGCGGTGACCCGGCGCATCCCTTCCCGAAGTTCGTCCAAGCTTTCCCGCGAGATGTTCAGCCGCCATCCTTCGGCGGGCGGTCCGTTGCGGCCGATCGCGGGCGCCGGCGCCGAGCCGTCCCGGGCGATCGCGAGAAAGAACTGCGCCATCTTGAGGGGCGTCTGAGAGTTGGGACCTTGTCCCAGGGCCAAGTTGAGGACTTCCCCTTCGCTGGCTTCGTATCCGAAGCGCCCCTGCCAGAAGCCTCTGCCGTCGGGAAAGGTCCCGGCGGTCTCCTGCGGAAGATCGATGCCGCAGCGGCCGCCGAAGCCCATGCGGTTGGCCGCCTCCAATAGCGGGTCCAGCCCTACGCGCAAGCCCAGTTGGTAGAAGTATACGTTGCACGAATGCTGGATGGCCCCTGCCAAGTCCAGCGCGCCGTGACCCTCGGGCTTCCAGCAGCGGTACGTGCGGTTGCCGTAGCGAAACCGGCCGCGGCAAGGCACGGGCATCTCCTCGGACGGGGCGACGACGCCGGCCTCCAAGGCGATGGCGGCGCTGGCCAGCTTCCAGGTGGAGCCGGGCGGGTACTTGCCCATCACGGCGCGGTTGAGCAACGGACTGAGCGAGTCCCGGCTCAAGGCCTCCCACATGCGCCGTCCCACCACGCCGGCAAAGAGGTTGGGGTCGAAGGCGGGCGCCGAATACATGGCCAGGACGCCGCCGGTCGCCACGTCCAGGGCCACCACGGCGCCGTTCTTGTCCGCGGGGAAGGAGCGGTGGATCCACTCCATCAGGTCCAGGTCCAGGTGCAGGTCCAGGTCGGACCCCGGTTCCTCGGGAACTCCGGGCATGCCGCGGAAGGAACTCGTTCTGCCGATGGCGTCCACCTCCACGTAGCGCGTCCCCGGCGTGCCGCGCAGGACGGACTCGTACGCCGCCTCCAGGCCGACCCGGCCGACGAGTGTGCCCGGCTCCATGTCCTCGAACGACTCGGTGGCCAGCTCGGCCTCGCTGACCTCGCCCAGGTACCCCACCACGTGGGCGCCCACCGCGCCGGCCGGATAGCGCCGCTTGGGGCGGGCTTCGATGAGGAGCCTCGGGAACGCGAACCGCCGCTCTTCGATGGCGGCCACGGCGTCGAAGGGCGCATCGACCGAGACCAACAGCGGCGCCACTCGGCTCGTCCGTGCTCCCTCCATTAGCTCCTGATAGTGCGCCATGTCAAGGTCCAAGTGCTCGTTGACTCGCTGCAACGTCTCGCCCATGGAGTCGGAAGGCAGGATCGAGATCGAATAGCCGGGGACGTTGTCGGCCAGCACTCTTCCCTCCCGGTCCCGGACGATTCCCCGGGGCGCCGCGACCGTCAAGGACCGCAGGCGGTTGGACTCCGACTGGAGCAGCCACTGGGACGAACCCATGACCTGGGCTCGGAACAGGGTCGCGACCAACAGGCTCAGCAGCGCCAGCACCACGATCTGGGCCACTCGGGCCTGCCGCCTCTGCTCGGCGGGTCGGTAGCCGCTCACGAGCGCGCCGCCCCGAGGGCCGCCGTCCTGCCGAAGGGAACGATCGCGAGGACCACCATCCCCGCTCCCGCAGCGTACAGGGCGTCGATCGACGAGTCGATCAGCAGCTGCGACGTAAAGGGCTGCCGGCCCGCCTCGGCGACCAGCCAGGCCAGCAGGTCGCGCAACCACTTCCCCAGAAAGAGAAACCCGACCGTGAACGGCAGCGAATCGCCCAGGAACACGTCGCGGGACCACGACCCGCCGGCGCCGGCCAGAGTCAGGGCAAAGGTATTGGCGCCGAACGAAGTCACGGAGAGGGAGTCCTCGGCCAGCCCGGCCGCGAACCCCAGCGCCGCCCCCCAGCGAACGGCGAGGACCCGGCTGCCGGCCAACACGGCGACCACGGCCAAGTCCGGCGCTTCGCGTCCAAGTCCCAGACCGACGTGGAGCAGCATGTGCGCTGCAAACAGTGCCAGGACGACCAGCGCGTTGGCCCGGCTCATCCGGGAGCGTCCTCCGCAATCGAGTCGGCGGCCGGGGCGGCGACGGGCGCCTCTGGGTCGCGCACGTCCACCAGGGCGTACGTCACCGACCCGGGGTACACGGTGGGCTCCACGTAGTAGCTTCGGCTCCATCCGGCGGACACGTCCGCCTCCGCCGTGACCCAGCCGATCCGAATGCCCCGCGGGAACGCGCCGCCCCGCCCCGAAGTCACCAGCTCGTCGCCCCGCTCCAAGTCCGACAGGTAGGCCGTGCCCCGCAGCACGAGGAGGTCCTGTTCGCGGTACTGGCCCCGAGCCGGCTCCACCAGCCCGTGAACCTGGCCGTCCACCGTCATCGCGGAGACCCGAAAGTCCGGGTGGGACCAGTCGAACGCGGTCGCGCGGCGTGCCCGAACGTCCTGCACCTGCCCCAGAAGACCGGCCTCGGTGACCACGGCGTCGAAGCGCCGAACGCCGTCCCTGCGCCCTGCGTCCAAGTAGAAGACGCTGCCGGTGTCGGAGCCGCCCGGTCGGATCACGGTAGCCGCCACCAAGTGTTCTCGGGGCTGACCCGAGAGCCCCAGGAGCGCGCGCAGCTGGCGGTTCTCTTCCGCCAGCGTTCGCTGCGAAGCGACCCAGGTCAGAAGCGAGTCCGTCTGCACGCGAAGCACCTCGAAGTCCAGTGCGCGCGCCTTCGCCCGAGCGACCGCCCCGTTCAGCGCCACGAAGGGACGCAGCGCCGAACTCCTGATCGCGTAGCCGATGCCGTGCTGGGAGGTCGCCGGAAGGTTCATGAGGATCGCCGAGAGCAGCACGAGCACAAGGGTGGCCAACAGGTCCAGCTTGCCGGTTCCCCGGCCATCGCTCGGGCGACCCGGAGTCATCGCGGAGGACCTACCTGGCCAAGACGGCGCGGTACTTGATGAAGTCGTCCAGTATGCGGCCCGTTCCCCGCACCACGCAGGTCAGGGGCTCTTCGTCCAGGTGGATCGGCAGGCTCGTCTCGAGGGCGATCAGCTCGCCCAGGCCGCGGATGAGAGCCCCGCCCCCCGTCATGACGATTCCATGGTCGACGATGTCCGACGCCAGCTCCGGCGGCGTGATCTCCAGGGCGGAACGAACCGCCTCCACGATGGAGCGTATCGGTTCCTGCATGCACTCTCGGATCTCTTGGGAGTGGATCGGCACCATCTTGGGAATGCCGGACACCAAGTCCCTTCCCTTGACCTCCATTTCGCGCTCGTCGTCGGTCTGCATGGCCGACCCGATCTGAAGCTTGATGGCCTCGGCCGTGGGCTCGCCGATGAGGAGGTTGTAGCTCTTGCGAAGGAACGACACGATGCACTGGTCCAGCTCGTTCCCGCCCACCCGGATCGACGTGTCCGACACGATCCCGGACAGCGCGATGACGGCGATTTCGGTGGTCCCGCCGCCGATGTCGATGACCATGTTGCCGCGGGGGGTCTCGATGGGAAGGCCCACGCCGACCGCCGCCGCCATCGGTTCCGCAACCATGTAGACCTCCTTGGCTCCGGCGGCCTGCGCCGACGAGCGCACCGCCCGACGTTCGAGCTCGGTGATCCCCGACGGCACGCCCACCACGACGCGCGGCTTGATCTGAAACATCTTCTTCGCCATCACCTGCTTGAGGAAGTGGCGAAGCATCCGCTCGGTGATGTCCACGTCCGCAATCACGCCGCTCTGAAGCGGGCGCACGGCATGTATCGTCCCCGGCGTGCGGCCCAGCATCCGCTTGGCCTCCAGGCCCACGCCCAGAATCTCCTTGGTCTCGCGGTCCACCGCCACGACCGACGGCTCGCTGAGCACGACGCCGTCGCCCTTGACGTACACCAGCGTGTTGGCGGTCCCCAGATCGACGCCGATGTCGCTCGTCAGGACCATCCGTCTCGATCTGAACCACCTGGAGAAAGGAGACAAGAGCTTGGCGCGGCCTACCGGAGCTGGGGTGGGGGAAACATCTGTGTCTGCGAACGCTGAACGAACAGTATACGGCGCCCCTGCGTCATGGCAAGCTCTCGGGGCCCGCCGGCGAACTCGGGGACGTGCCCGTCCCGGTGCTTCCGAATCCGCCGTCTCCGCGTTGAGTCTCGGACAAGCGGTCCGCCTCTTCCACGGCCGGCGCGCGGTGGGCCGCGAACACCAGCTGCGCCACGCGGTCGCCCCGGTGCACCTCCACCGGCTCGGGCCCCGTGTTTCGAAGGAGGACCTTGAGCTCCCCCCGGTAGTCGGAGTCGATGGTGCCGGGGCTGTTGGGCATGACGAGGCCGTAACGAGCGGCCAGCCCCGAGCGGGGCCGCATCTGGCACTCCAGGCCGGCGGGCATCTCCATGACCAGCCCGGTCGCCAAGGGGCGCGTCTCGCCGGGCTCGAGCGTGGCGGCCTCGTTGGAGCGGACGTCGTAGCCTGCGGCGCCTTCGGTCTGGCGGGCGGGCAAAGGCAGCTCCGGGTTGTCGGGCAGCCGCTTGAAGCGCACCGCTTCCCGTTCGGCGCTCGCCACGGGGTCGCAGGGCAATCCGAAGGTTTCCGCAACGCCGCGGTGGACCACCTTGCCGCGGACCACGCTGAGGCCCTTGGCCAAGCCGGGGTCGGCGGCGCAAGCGTCCTGCCAGCCCTCGCAGGCCAACCGGAGCACGTAGGGCAGCGTTGCGTTGGTCAGCGCGAGCGTGGACGACCTGGGAACCGCGCCCGGCATGTTGGCGACACCGTAGTGGATCACGCCCGCCACTTCGTAGACGGGGTCCTGGTGGGTGGTGGGACGGATCGTCTCGACGCAGCCCCCTTGGTCCACGGCCACGTCCACGATCACCGACCCGGAGCGCATGGCGTCCAAGTCCTCGCGCCGCACCAAACTGGGCGCCTTCTTGCCCGGCACGAGCACGGCGCCCACCACCAGGTCGGCCCCGGCCAGCTGCTTCCGGACCGCATAGCGCGTCGAGTAAAGCAGGTTCACGTTGGCGGGCATGATCTCCGCCAGCTGGCGCAACCGGGGAAGAGAAACGTCCATGACCGCCACCCTTGCGCCCAGTCCGGCGGCCATCCGGGCCGCGTTGGCGCCGACCACGCCGCCACCCAGGACCAGCACCTTGGCCGGCAGCACGCCGGGTACGCCGCCCAGCAGGATCCCCGAACCGCCTGAAGGACGCTCCAGGTACTTGGCACCGGCCTGCACCGCCATCCGGCCGGCCACCTCGCTCATGGGCGTGAGCAGGGGAAGGTCGCCGTCCGCCGACTCGACCGTCTCGTAGGCCACGGCCACGCAGCCGCTTTCGACCACGGCCTCGGTCAGCGCCCTGGACGCCGCGAAGTGAAAGTACGTGAAGACGACTTGGCCGTCCCGCAGGAGCGGCCACTCGGACGCCACGGGCTCCTTGACCTTCAGGATCATCTCCGCTCGGGCCCATACCTCTTCGGCCGTCGCGGCGATCTCGGCCCCGGACCTGAGGTAGAAGTCGTCCGTGAATCCGCTCTCGACCCCGGCCCCCGCCTGCACGAGCACCTGCCGGCCGGCGGCGACCAAGGCCTCCACGCCCGCCGGGGTGGCGGCCACGCGGTACTCGTTGTTCTTGACCTCGGTGGGAACGCCGACGAGCACGAGACCGAACCCTTGTCTACGAGGGACCAGGGCCTTGCGGGCCCAGACACACGGCGCACTGGCGCGACGGATCGAGCACGGTCGCGGCGACCCGGCGCACATCTTCCGACGACACGGCGTCCACGCGACGCGCCATCTCTTCCAGGGGCACGAAGGGCTCGTCCAAGAGCGCCAGGGCCGCCAACCGCTGGACGCGGGCGCCGGGCGTCTCCAGCGCCAGCAGCGTCCGCCCCTTCACCAGCTCCTTGACCCCTGTCAGCTCGTCTTCGGGAAGCCCGCGCGACAGGATGTGGTCGTAGACGCGGTGGACGGCGTCCAAAAGGTCGCGGGTCTTGCCGGGGCGGGTGCCCGCGTAGACGCCGAAAAGGCCGCCGCCGGAGTAGAACGACTGGAAGGAGTAGACGGCGTACGCCAGCGCCAGCTCTTCGCGGACGTGCTGGAAGAGGCGGGAGCTCATCCCACCGCCCAGCGCGGTCGACAGGAGAAGGCGGGCGTAGCGGTCGGGGTGGGCGTGGCCGGGCGTGGTCCAACCCGTGACCACGTGGACCTGGGCCGAGTCGCGCTCCATTCGGTCGATCCTGGCTTCGGGCTCGGGCGGGCGGGTCGGGCCGGTGGCCTCCGCGCCGGCCGGCATGTCGCCGAACCAGCGGTCCGCCAGCTCCACCAACCGGTCGTGGTCCACGGCGCCGGCCGCGGCAACCACCAAGTTCGCGGCCACATAGCGCTCCCGGTGCAAGTCGGCCAAGGCGTCGCGGGAAAGCCCCGCCACCGATTCGCGCGTTCCCAGGATCGACTGGCCATAAGGATGACCCCGCCACAGGCGTTCGCCGTGGATCTCGAACACCAGGTCCTCGGGCGTGTCCTCCACCATGGCGATCTCTTCGGCGACTACGGACTTCTCGCGGTCCAGGTCGTCCTGGCCGAGCAGCGGGTTGCAGACCAAGTCGGCCAGCACCTCGATTGCGTCCGGGAGGTGGCGCGCCAGCACTCGCGCCTGATAGCTGGTGTGCTCGCGGGCCGTGTATGCGTCCAGCGATCCTCCCAGGCGCTCCAACGACAACGCGATTTCGCGGGCGCTCCGCGTCTCGGTGCCCTTGAACACCATGTGCTCCAGCAGGTGGCTGGCGCCCAACCGGTCCGCCGATTCGTGCGCGCCGCCCTGCCCCACCCACACGCCGACGGCAACCGAAGCGGCCCCGTCCATCTCCTCGGCCAGGACCCAAACGCCGTTGGCCAGCCGCGCCGAACGCACCGCGCCGGACGGGCGGCCCGCGGGCGTCGAACGATCCATGGGCGCCGACAAAGCGCGCTTAGGGCCGCCCGCCAACCGTTCTCGTCGCGGCGGCGCCCGCCTCTTCCTCGGCGGCGGCCTTCTTGGATAGCCGCAGACGCCCCTTGCCGTCGATCGACAGCAGCTTGACCCGCACCACATCGCCTCGCTTGACCACGTCTTCGGTGGCCGCCACGCGGTGCGCCGCCAGCTCGGAGATGTGGCAGAGCCCCTCCACGCCCGGCATGATCTCCACGAAGGCGCCGAAGGTGGTCGTGTTCTTCACGGGACCTTCGTAGATGCGCCCCACTTCCGGGTCCTGGACGATCGCCTCGATCATCTCCCGAGCCCGCGCACCGGCCTCGCCGGAGACGGCGGCGATCTTGACCACGCCGTCGTCGTCCACCTCGATCGTTGCCCCCGACTCGTCTTGAATCGCCCGGATCGTCTTGCCCTTGGGGCCGATGATCTCGCCGATCTTCTCGGGGTTCACGCGGATCGACACGATCCTGGGCGCGTGGGGCGACAGGTCGTCGCGCGGCGCGGCCAACGCCTTGTCCATCTCGTCCAGGATGTGCATCCGGGCTTGGCGCGCGCGTCCCAGAGCCTCTTGCAGCACGTCCTTGGTCAGGCCGTCGATCTTGATGTCCATCTGAATCGACGTGACCCCCTTGCGCGTGCCCGCCACCTTGAAGTCCATGTCGCCCAGGGCGTCCTCGAGACCCAGGATGTCGGTCAGGACGGCAACGCGCCCCTCCTCGGCGACCAGCCCCATGGCCACGCCGGCGCAGGCCGCGCGGATCGGAACGCCCGCGTCCATCAGCGACAGCGAGGCCGAGCACACGGAGGCCATCGACGACGAGCCGTTGGACTCCAGGATGTCCGAGACGATGCGGATCGTGTAGGGGAAGTCTTCCAGGCTGGGCAGAAGGGGCTGGATGGCGCGTTCGGCAAGGGCGCCGTGTCCCTTTTCGCGTCGGGACGTGGACCGGATCGGCCTAGCTTCGCCCACCGAGAAGGGGGGGAAGTTGTAGTGGAGCATGAACGACTTGGTGACCTGCTCCGGGCTGTCGATCGAGTCGATGCGCTGCTCGTCCCTGGACGTGCCCAGCGTGACGACGCCCAGCGACTGCGTCTGGCCGCGGGTGAAGAGCGCCGAGCCGTGGGTTCTGGGAAGCACCCCGGTCTCGCAGTCGATCTTGCGGACGTCGTCCAAGCCCCGGCCGTCCGCGCGTCGCCCGTCTTCCAGGATGCGACGCCGAACGCTGCGCTTCTCCATCGACCGCACCACCGACTGGACGTCGCCTTCGCTCGCCGTGGCCCCGTCGCCCTGCGGCGCTTCCGCCGCCAGCTGCTCCACCGCGTCGCTTGCGATCCCTGACACGGCCAGCGCCCGTTCCTGCTTGTCGGTGATCCGAGCGGCGTCTTCCATGCGGTCGCCGACCACGCGCTCCACCTGCTCGCGGACGCCCGCGTCCACCTCCTTGGCCGTCCACGCCATCTCTTCGGGCCGGCGCGATCCGATCAGCTCTTCCTGGATCGCCACGAGCTCGCGGATCGCCTCGTGAGCCACCTGCAGGCCTTCGAGGACCTCGTCCTCCGGCACCTCCAGGGCGCCGCCCTCCACCATGACGATCGCCTTCGCGGAGCCGGCCACCACGATGTCCACGTCGGCGTACTCCAGCTGGCGGAACGTGGGGTTGACCACCCAGTTGCCCTGGATCCGGCCGATGCGCACCGAAGCCACCAGCGTGCGGAAGGGAACGACGGAGGTGTTGAGGGCCACCGAGGCTCCGATCAGCGCCAGGACGTCCGCGTCGTTCTCCTGGTCGGCGCTCAGGATCGAGGCGTGAACTTGCGTTTCGTGGAAGAAGCCGTCGGGAAAGAGAGGGCGCAGGGTCCGGTCGGTCATGCGCGCCGACAGCACTTCCTTCTCGTTGGGCGCCCCCTCGCGCTTGAAGAAGCCGCCGGGGATCTTGCCGGCGGCGTAGGTCTTCTCGCGGTACTCCACGGTCAGCGGGAAGAACGGGAGCGAGGTGGGCCTGTCCTGGACGGTCGCCGTCACCAGCACGACGGTCTCTCCGAACTGGACGAGGCACGCGCCGTGGGCCAAGCGGGCCATGCGGCCGGTCTCCAGAACAAGGGGGCGTCCCGCGAACTGGCGTTCGATTCTATGTGTCATGAGGTCTTTCTTCGGACGTCTAGTGGCGAAGCCCGAGGTTCTTGATGAGTTCGCGGTAGCCGTCCAAGTCGGTGCGCTTCAGGTACTCGAGAAGACGGCGCCTGCGCCCCACCATCTTGAGAAGGCCGCGACGGCTGTGATGGTCGTGCTTGTGCGCGGCGAAGTGGTCGCGCAGGTGATCGATGCGGGCGGTGAGGAGGGCGACCTGGACCGGCACGCTTCCCGCGCCGTTCTCCCTAGGCTGGTACTTCTCGATGATCGCTTGCTTGTCGATTCCCATTTGGCTTCCTGTTGTTGGTCGAACAGCCTTTCATGCTAGCCCCGAAGTCTTCGAAAAACAATCCCGCACTTGTTTCACGTCGCGACCGATCTGCTCCGCCAAGCTCCGCGGGTCGGAGAAGGCGGCGACGGGGCGAACGTAGCTGTCGAGCTCCAGCGTGAGCTGTTGCCCGTAGAGGTCGCCGGCGAAGTCCAGGACGTGGACCTCGACGGTGTCTTCCGCCCCCGGAAACGCCGGCCTGGGGCCGACGTGGAGCGCGCCCGGGAAGCGACCGGCGGGCGTGACGGCCCAGCAGGCGTAGATGCCCGCCGCGGGCACAAGCTTGTCGTCCGGGAACCGCAGGTTGGCGGTGGGGTAGCCCAGTTCGCTCCCCCGACCGTCGCCCCGGACGACCTTGCCCGTCATGGAATAGGGGCGGCCCAGCGCTCGGTTCGCGTCGCTCAAGCGGCCTTCGGCGAGCGCCCGGCGGATCGCGGAAGACGAGACCGGGGTCCCCTCCGACCGCACGGGCTCCACCACGTCCAGTTCGAAGCCCTCTTCGCCCGCGATCCGGCCCAGCAACTCCGCGTTCCCGGCGCGGCCCCTGCCGAAGCCGTGGTCGTGGCCGACGACCAGGCGGCTCATCTCGACGCCGTCGAGAAGGAACTCTTGCACGAAGCGGCGAGGAGAGCAGCTTTGCAGCTCGGGGGTGAACGGCAGGAACACGGCGTGGTCCAGTCCGAGCGCGGCCAGCAGCGGCTTCTTCTCGTCGGGGGTGGTGAGCAGCTTGGGAGCTTGGCTCGGACGTACGACTTGAAGCGGGTGCGGGTCGAAGGTGACCAGGACGCTTCGGCCGCCCAGATCGGCCGCCTGCCGGGCGACTTGGCGGATCACCTGCTGGTGGCCCAGGTGCACGCCGTCGAACGTGCCGACCGTCGCGACGACGGGCCGACCGTCGCGCGGCAGCTCTTGGACGGCGCCGGCAAACCGAGTCACGGCGCAAAGACCTTGCGCGGCCTGAGCAAGCCGTCCCGCACGGCGCCCACCGCCACCAGCGCCCGCTCGGGCGACACGAACGCGGCGCATTCGGCGTCCGGCGCCGAGGAGGGAACTGTTCTCCCCATTCCCAGGTGCTGAACGTCGTCCGGGCCGACGACGACCTGCGGCAGGTGCTCAAGGGCCGCCGCGGCCGAAAGCCGGGCGCGCGGGGGCGGGCGGCCCTCGCGGATCGACTCCAACGAGGCGGCGCGCTCGCACCGAAACGTCCCGACGCGGGTCCGGCGCAGCGCCGACAGATGGCAGGCGGTGCCCAGGCGCCGGCCCAGGTCGACGGCCAAGGTGCGCACGTAGGTGCCGCTGGAGCAGGAGACGCGAAACCGCACGCGGGGCAGCTCGACGGTCGTCACCTCCCACTCGCGGACCGTTGCGGTCCTGGGCGCAAGGCGCACTGTCTCGCCGCGCCTAGCGCGCCGATGAGCCGGCACGCCGCCGACCTTCACCGCCGAGTACGCCGGAGGCACTTGGCGCAGGCGACCGGTCATGGCCTGCGCTTCGGCACGTATCCGGTCCTCGTCCAGGGTCCGCCAGCGGTCGTCGGTCGCGGTCGTCGCGCCTTCGGGGTCGGCGGTCTCGGTCGCGACGCCCATCACCGCTTCGGCCTCGTACTCCTTGTCCAGCCCCGCCAAGTACTCGAGGATGCGCGTCGCACGCCCCGTGGCCACGACCAGGAGCCCCGTGGCGAACGGGTCCAGCGTGCCGGCATGGCCCGCCTTCGCACCTCCCAGGCTCTTGCGCACGATCGCCACCGCGTCGTGGGACGTGGGACCGGCCGGCTTGTCCACCAACAGCACCGCCATCTCTTGGGACGAGCGTCTCACGGCTCCGCTTCCGGGGGCAGCACCTCCTTCAGGATCGCCTCGATGCGGTCGCCCGCCTCCTGGGAGCCGTCCTGCACGAATCGAAGCTCGGGCATCCGCCGGACGCGCAGCTCGCGAGCCAGCGACCGCCGCAGGAACGACGCCGACCGCTCGAGCGCGGCCATCGTCCTGTCCTGGTCGGCCGGGCGCCCGTAGGGGATCACGTACACGCGGGCCAGCCAGAGGTCCTCGGTTACGTCCACCTCGGTCACGGCCAGCGGCCCCAGCCCCGGGTCCCTCACGAGCGTGGCGATCTTGAGCGAGAGTTCGCGCCGCAGCTGCTCGCCCAGCCGGACGCGCCGCCGGGACATCAGCGCCGCTCCGCGGACTGGGCAAGGACGTGCGCGCCCCGGGCGTCCGCGACCAGGCGGTCCAAGGAGGACAGCAGCGAATCCGCCTGGGCCGTGTGAGCCGACAGAAACGCCACGGACACCTCGGCCCGGTCCCGAACGCCCTGCAGGCCCGACTCGACCACGGACACGTTCTTCTTGGCCAGCCGGTCCTTCAGCGAGCGAAGGACGCGGCGCTTCTCCTTGAGAGAGCGGGCGCCGGGGATCGCCAGCGTCCAGGTGGAAACGGTCACGATCACGGGTCGCCGGGCGCGAGCGCGGGGAACCGGGCGTTCGTCAGCCCGTCCCGGCCGTTTCCAGCGTGCGCGCTACTTCTTCGACCTGATAGGTCTCGATCACGTCGCCGACCTTCACGTCGTTGAAGTTGGCGACGCCGATGCCGCACTCGAACCCTTCCTTGACCTCCTTGGCGTCGTCCTTGAAGCGCTTGAGCGAGGAGATGTCGGCCTGATAGACGACCACCCCGTCGCGGACGACCCGGGCCTTGGCGCCCCGCTGCACCACGCCTTCCGTGACGTAGCTGCCCGCGATCGTTCCCACGCCCTTGATCTTGAAGACGACCCGGGCCTCGGCGGCGCCCACGACGTTCTCGCGGCGCTCCGGCGCCAGCAGTCCCTCCAGCGCCGCCGTCACGTCGTCCACGGCCTCGTAGATCACGTCGTAGCTGCGCACGTCCACGTCCTCGCGGGCCGCCGCCTGCCGAGCGCCGCCGTCGGGCCGGACGCGGAAGCCCAGGATCACGGCGCCGGCGGTGAGGGCCAGCATGACGTCGGACTCGTTCACGGCACCGACGCCTCGGTGCACGATCTCGACCCTGACCTCGTCGGTGGAGAGGCGCTCCAAGGAGTCGGACAGCGCCTGAACGGAGCCGTCCACGTCGCCCTTGATCACCACGCGCAGCACGCCCGTCTGTCCGGCGGCCAGCAGCTGGGAGAAGTCGCCCAGCTTGATGCCCCGCTCCCGGATGCGGAGCTGCTTCTCGCGATCCAGGCGCTGGCGGTGCCCCGCCACGTCCGCCGCCTTCATCGAGTCCATGACCTGGAAGACGTCGCCGGCCCTGGGCACGCCCGAGCAGCCTAGAAGCTGGACCGGGATCCCGGGGCTCGCGGACTGCACGTTTCGGCCCCGTTCGTCCATGAGGGCGCGGACGCGGCCGCCGTGCAGCCCGGCCACGAAGCTGTCGCCCACGTTCAGCGTACCGTTCTGGACCAGGATCGTCGCGACGGGTCCCTTGCCCGGGTCGAGCTCGGCCTCCACGACCGTGCCGGCGGCCTGACGGGACGGGTTGGCCTTCAGCTCGAGCAGCTCGGCCTGGAGAAGGATCTTGTCGAGAAGGTCGTCCATGCCCTGGCCGGTCTTCGCCGAGACCTCGGCTACCAGGGTCTCGCCGCCGAAGTCCTCGACGGTCACGTCGTGCTGGAGCAGGTCCCGCTTGACCCGCTCCGAGTCCGCCGCGGGCAGGTCGATCTTGTTGACCGCCACGACCAGAGGCACGCCGGCGTTCCGGGCGTGGCTGACGGCCTCGACGGTTTGGGGCATCACGGCGTCGTCGGCGGCCACCACCAGCACCACCAAGTCGGTCGCGTCGGCGCCGCGCGCACGCATCGCGGTGAAGGCCGCGTGGCCCGGCGTGTCCAGGAACGTGATCGTGCGTCCGTCGTCCAGGTCCACGTGGTAGGCGCCGATGTGCTGCGTGATCCCGCCCGCCTCGCCGGCCACCACGTTGGTCTTGCGAATCCGATCCAGCAGCAGCGTCTTGCCGTGGTCGACGTGGCCCATGACCGTGACCACGGCGGGCCGGGGGCGCAGATCGGCTTCGTCGTCCTCTTCCTCGACCTCCGGCGCCGGCAAGTAGTCGGTCTCGCGGACCGCCGTGAAGCCGAAGCCCTCCAGCAGAAGCTCGATCTGATCGAAGTCGAGCCGCTGGTTGATGGTGACCATGAAGCCCATGTTCTTGAACGCCGACCCGATGATCTCGTTCGGCGCCACGTCCACGAGTTCCGCCAGCTCCGACACCGTCAGGAACTCGTTGACGCGCACGGTCCGCGCCGCCGCCGCACGGGCCTCGGCGGCCTGTTCCTCGGCAGCCGCCTTGTCCTCCTTGGCGGCGGCCACGGCGGCCTTCCCCTTTCGGCCCTTGCGGCGGCCTCCTTTGAGCTCGGCCAGAACCCGCTGGACGTTCTCATGGGCCGCGTGTCGGCTGGCGCCGGCGCGACGACGGCCCTTCTTCCGCTTCTGCTTGCGGCGGCCGTCGGACGTGTAGCCCTCGGCCTGAATGCGGACCGTGCCGCCGGGGCCGGCGCTGGCGGCGGGCTGAAGCGCGTCGCGGGCGGCGGACGCCTTTGCGGGCGCTCCGTCCCGGGCAGGCTTGGGCCGATCCGCGGACGCAAGCGCTCGGGCCGACGACGCCGGAGCCGCAGGGGGCGGCGGGGGCCCGGGCGAAGCCGAGGACTCGAGGGCCGGAGTCCGGGACGCAGTGGCGGCGGGCGTCTCCGCGGTCGAAGGCGGTTCGGGCGCGGGGGCCGGCGCCGCCACGGGCTCTTCGACGCGGTCGGGCGCGGGCGCGGGGCCGGCGGCCGCTTCTTCGCGCCCGGCATGGTCGGGATCGTCGGCCGAGACCGGCTCGGCGGAGGCGTCCGCGGCCTGGGACGGTTCGGGAGCGGCCTTGGCGGGCGGCGCTTCCGCCTTCGGCGCAGAAGCCTTCCGGCGACGGCGACGGCTGGCCGGCTTGCTGGCCCGAACGACCGTCCTCATGAAGTCGGACGCGCTGAACTCGGCCCCGTTTCCGGTCTCGGCGGCGATCCGCTCCCTCTCCAACCGGGTCCTTACCTTCGCCACGTCCCCGTCGGCCAAGGGGGCCTCGGGGTTCCCCACCCGAACGCCGGACTTCCGGAGGAACCGGACCAGCATGTCGGGACGAACCTTCAGGTCGTCCGCCAGCTCCTTGACGCGCACCCTAGCCCTGCTCCTCCTCCGCGCCGCCCGAGCGGCCCGGCTCGGAGTCCACCACGGTCAGTTCCTCCACGAGCGCCAAGAGCTGCGTGGCCGCCTCTTCCGTGATCCCGTCGACCGCCAGGAAGTCGGAGCGCTCGAGGTCGATGATGTCCAGGAAGCTGTCGTAGCCCCCGGCCTCGAGGGCCGCCAGCGTGGCGGCGTCCACCTCCAGCTCGCCCAGCGGGAAGTCGGCGGTCTCGTAGGACTCCGCCTCTTCGGGGGCGAAGACGGACATGCCGGCGCCCCGCTCCATCCACTCGCGCGAGCCGTAGAGGTCGATCTGCCACCCGATCAGCTGCGACGCCAAGCGCACGTTCTGCCCGTTTCGGCCGATCGCAAGGGACAGCTGGTCCTCGTCCACGATCGCGGTGACGACTTGGCGGGCGGGGTCGGAGACCACCTTGGCGACGCGAGCCGGCGCAAGGGCCCGCCGGGCAAACACTTCCGGCTCGGGGTGCCACGGCACGATGTCGATGCGCTCTCCTCCCAATTCGGACACCACGGCCTGGACGCGCGAACCCTTGAGGCCCACGCAGGCGCCCACTGGGTCGATCGACTCGTCCCGGCTGTGCACCGCGATCTTGGTCCTGCCGCCCACCTCGCGCGTCAGCTCCTTGATGTCCACGATCCCCTGGTAGATCTCGGGCACCTCCAGCTTGAACAGCGCCGCCACGAACAGGGGATCAGCCCGCGAGAACACCAGCCGAGGCCCCTTGGCCGTCTCGTCCACCTTCTTGAGCACGGCCCGGATCGACTCGCCCTGGCGGAAGCGCTCCCTGGGGTTCTGCTCCTTCCAGGGGATGATCGCCTCCGCGTCGCGAGAGCGGTTCAGCACGAGCACCAGCTTGCCGCGCTCGATCTGCTGGACCTCGCCCGAGAGCAGTTCGCCCACTCGGCCGCCGTACTCGTCGCGGATGCGCTGGCGCTCCCCCTCTCTGACGAGCTGCACGATGCGCTGCTTGGCGGCCATGACCGCGTTGCGGCCGAACTCGGCGAAGGTGACCGGGATCTCCATGACGTCGCCGACTTCGTAGGTGGGGTCGTCCCAGTGCGCCTCCTCCAAGGAGATCTCCGAGGACGAGTCCTCCACCGCCTCGACCACGCGCCTGAGGACGGTCATCTCGATGTCCCCGGCCTGTTCGTCGATCACGATCTCCGTGTTCACGTTGGGCCCGTAGATGCGCGCCAGACCGGCGTGGATGCCCTCCCGAATGAGCGCGTTCACCTCTTCCGGTTCCAGGCTCTTGGTCGCGGCGATGTCCCGGAACGCCGCGATGATCGGGCCGGTGTTGCTCATCGGGCCCCCCAATCGCAAACCAGCCGGGCATCCCGCACCTCGGATCGGGGAACGTCCACCTCGTCGCCGTTCTGCAGCCGAAGGCGGATCGAAGCGGCCCCGCCTTCGCTGACGGGCCCCGCACCCAGGAGTTCGCCCTCGAGGCGGGCGGCCCGACCGCAAAGCACGCCGCGCCCCTTGACCGCGACCCGGTGTCCACGGAAGCGGACGAAGTCGCGGGTCCGGGTCAGCGGGCGTTCGATTCCGGGGGAAGAGACTTCGAGCACGTAGCCGTCGGGCATCCGGGGCTCCGAGTCCAACCAAGACTGCAAGCGCCGGCTCGCCTGGGCGCAGTCGGCCAAGAAGACGGGCCGGTCCAGCGAGGAATGCTCGACGCGAAGACGCAATACGGGGCGCTTGGGCGAACCGGCCCACTCCAGCTGGACCAAGTCGTACCCAAGACTCGCCAGCCGTTCCTCCAACTCGGCTTGGAGCTCCAGCCTGTCTGGCGCCATGGCGCGGCCCTCCGGGGCAATGGGGACAAAAAAAGCAGGGGCCAGCATCTCCCCCACTTCCGATAGGACCGCCCGGCGCGGCCCCGCCTACCCACGTAGTATAGCCGGAAGAAGGGCCTTGGTCGAGAGTTGCGCGACGCGGGAAGCCTACGCGACGCGCTCGACGGCAGCGCCCAGCGCCGAGAGTCGCTCGTCGATCCTTTCGTAGCCGCGCTCGATCTGCCCCGCGTTGCCGATGCGGCTTTGGCCGCGGGCGCCCAGCGCGGCGATGAGAATGGCCATCCCGGCGCGGATGTCCGGGCTTTCCACCACGGCTCCGCGCAGGGGCGACGGCCCCACGACCATGACGCGGTGGGGGTCGCACAGGATGATCCGGGCGCCCATGCCCACCAGCTTGTCGGTGAAGAACATGCGGGATTCGAACATCTTCTCGTGGACCAGGACCGAGCCCCGGGCCTGGGTGGCGGCCACCACCGCAATCGAGGTCAGGTCCGCGGGGAAGGCCGGCCAGGGCCCGTCGTCCACCTTGGGCACGTGGCCGAAGGCGTCCATCTGGATCTCGGGCGTCTCTCGGCCGTCCACGATCAAGTTGCGGCCTTCGATCCGACAGTCGATCCCCAGGCGTCGAAACCCGATCAAGGTCGAGTCCAGGTGCTCGACGGGAGCGTCTTCGATCGTCAGACGGCTTCGCGTGACCGAGGCCAGGCCGATGAAGGAGCCGGTCTCGATGTGGTCCGAGCCGATCTCGACGGCGCCGTCCCCCAGCGCGCCCGCGCCCCGCACCACCAACGTCGAGCTTCCCGCGCCCCGCACGTCGCCGCCCATGGCGTTGACGGCGCGGCAAACGTCCTGCACGTGGGGCTCGGCGGCCGCGTTGCGGATCCGGGTCTCGCCCCTTGCCAGGGTGGCGGCCATGACCGCGTTCTCGGTGGCGGTGACCGACGGCTCGTCCAAGAACATGTCGGCCCCCGCCAAGCCACCGGCAGGCGCCTCGATCTTCAAGTCGCCGGAAGCGTCCACCGAGGCGCCCAGCGCCCGGAAGGCTAGAAGGTGGGTGTCCAGCCGACGGCGCCCGATCACGTCGCCGCCCGGCGGCGGCAGCGACACGGTCCCGAAGCGGGCGAGCAAGGGTCCCGCCAACAGGATGCTGGCGCGGATGCGCTCGGCCAGGGCGGCGTCGGGCCGTCCGGAATCGACACGGGAGGCGTCCACCGCGACGGTGTTGGGTCCCGTCCATTCGACGCCGGCGCCCAGCGACTCCATGATCTCCAAGAGGGTCAGCACGTCGCGGATGCGCGGCACCTTGCCCACCTCGACGCGGCCCTCCGACATGAGCGTGGCGGCCAGAACGGGCAGCGCGGCGTTCTTGTTTCCCGAGGGACGGATCGTCCCGCTCAGCGGGCGTCCGCCCGACACCACGTAGGTCGGCATGGAGCGAAAGATACCGTCTTTCCGCGTTGCGGGGCGCCGCCGTCCCGGTGTCGTCCCTTGGCGCAACGCGCGGCGTGGGCCGTATATTGGGGTCATGATCGATTCCCTTCTTCAGCAGTCGCAGGACACCGTGGCCGTGGCCGTGGCCTGGGACAGCATGGAACCGGCCCTGGACAGCGTGATCGCTCGCGCCCGGCAGGGCTTGGGCGGCTTGGCGTCCGCGTCGCTCTGGGCCGCCGGCGCGCTGGGGGCGGTGATCCTGTTCTTCCTGGTCGTCTCGGTCATGGTGCTGGTCGAGGTTCGCAGGCTGTCGCGAAGCTGGACCGGGTTCGTGCGGGAAACGCGCATGCAGTTCCGCCCCGTGATCGACCACGCCGCCAATGCGGCCCGAAACGTGGACGAGCTGATCGCGGCCGTGCGCGCGGAGGTGGAGCGCCTCAACCAGTCCCTTGGCGGTGTGGCCGGCGGCATCGACGAGGCGGCGGCTCAGGTGCGGGCCCGCTTGGCGGACCTGTCGGCGGTGCTGGACCTGGCGCAGTCGGAAGCCGAGGAAGCCGTGCTCGAGGCGGCGGCCAAGCTGCGTACCGTGCGAGCCGGGGCCGGCTGGCTGGCGAAGCGCAGCGGTCCCCAGCCCGCGGAGGGCGAGGGCGGCGAAGGGGAAGGCGAAGGCGGTCCCGCCGGCTCCTAGGCGCCGGGTGGGTCATCGCCGATCATCGGCGAAGGCGATCCAACATGGTCCTTGCGGCGTCTTGCGGGATATGGCGAGGGCCATTGCGTAGCCGCCATTTCGTTGCGATGTTGCAGGTTCTCGGCATCCCCTGCAGCCTTTGCGAGTGTCGGGGGGCGCCCCAACACGCAGAGCCGAACCGGAGGAGGCAGCGAGAATGAGGACTGCGGACGATCAACGGTCCGAGAAAGGATCGGTGGAAGCCCCAGGGGCCAATCGGGGCGAGGCGGGTCGCCTCGAAGCAGGCCATGGAACAGGAAATGCATGGATTGGCGCTTGGCAGGTCCTGAACACGCCAGCGGGCGTTGTGGTCTCGGTGGTTGTCGCGTTCGGAAGCGTGACGGCCCTGCTCATGACCGTCTTTCTGGGCCAGCTAAACCGAATGGAGGACCGGCTGGAGGACCAGATCGGCGAGGTGCGGGAGGCCATTGAAGAAATGAGGAACTCGGGCTTGGCGCAGATCGGCGAACTGGGAGACTCCATTCGGGTAACTGAGCAGCGGCTCCTGGCACAGATCAGGGAACTGGCGGATTCGATGCGCGCGGGGGACCAGCGGCTCCTCGCGGAGATCAACCGTCGCACGGGCGAGAGCGGCGAGCAGTAGTCGAAGGGGTCAGCCCCACCCTAGTATCCGTCGCGCTCGAGCTTCGCGTAGCGGAGGAGGAGCTTCTTTCGGCCAGCTTGGTCGAAGCGCACGGCCACCTTCGTGTCCGGGCCGAAGCCCGTCACCTCCAGGATCGTCCCCGCGCCGAAGGTCTCATGGCGCACGCGGGCGCCCTTGTAGTAGGCGGGGCGGTCCTGGTTGAGGTCGCCGAAGTCGCGGTCGTCCCCGTAGCGGCGCGAGGGAGGCTGCTCGGCGTCGCGGCCGGCTCGGAACCCCGCGGCGTATCCAGACGTTTGGCCGGTGCCGGCCGACTCCAGTCCCTCCATGAGCCGGACGAACGACGAAAGCGTGCCGAACGCGACCTCTCCGGCCCTGCGACGGCGCGCGGCGTGCGTCAAGTACAGCTTCTCGCGGGCGCGGGTGACGCCCACGTAGCAGAGCCGCCGTTCCTCTTCGAGCAGGTGCTCCTCGTCGTAGGCCCGGGCCAGCGGGAACAGGCCCTCTTCCATGCCGCTCATGAAGACGACGGGGAACTCCAGCCCCTTGGCGCTGTGCAGCGTCATGAGCGTCACGGCGTCCGCGGCCGAGTCGTGCCGGTCCACGTCCGCCACCAGAGCGACCTGCTGAAGGAAGAGGTCCAGGTCGGTGAAGTCGTCCTCGTCCTGGCCGTCGTCCGTCGCCGGCTCGGCCCGAAAGTCCTTGGCGCCGTCGATCAGCTCGCGCACGTTGTCGGCCCGGTCGCTTCCGTCGGGACCCTCGCTTCGCAACAGCGGCAGCAGGTCCAACTCCTCGACCAGCTCGTCCAGCAGCGCGCCCACCGCGACCTCGGCGGCCCTTTGGCGGCAACGCCGCACCAGCCCGGCGAACTCGACGAGCCCCCTGGCCCCCGCCCGTGTGAATCCGCCGATGCGGCCCGCCTCTTCGGCCACCTGCAAGCAGCTGGCGCCCGACTCCGCGGCCACCGCGAGCACCCGCTCCCGCGTGACCCGCCCCACGCCCCTCCGGGGGTAGTTGACCGCGCGTTCGAAGGCGTCTTGATCCAGCGGATTGGACACCAGGCGCAGGTACGCCAGGACGTCCTGAATCTCCCGACGCTCGTAGAAGCGGACTCCCCCCACGACTTGGTAGGGAACGCCTCTTCGGAGAAAGCCTTCCTCCAGAGCGCGCGCCTGGGCGTTGGTGCGGTACAGCACCGCAAAGTCGCGGTGGTCCAGCGAGGGGCTCGACAGCATGCGGCGTTCGATCTCGCGCACGATCCAGCGGGCCTCGTCGCGTTCGTCCGCGGCGATGGCGCAGGTGACGGCTTCCCCGCCCTGGCGGTCGGTGCGCAGGGTCTTGGCCCTTCGATGCCGGTTTTGACGGATGACGATGTTGGCGGCGTCCAGGATGACTTGCGTGGACCGATAGTTCTGCTCGAGTCGGACGACCTTTGCGCCGGGGAAGCTCCGCTCGAAGTCCAGTATGTTGCCGATGTCGGCGCCCCGCCATCCGTAGATGCTCTGGTCGTCGTCGCCGACCGCCATGAGGTTGCCGTGGTTCGCGGCCAGCAGCCGCAGCAACCGGAACTGGGCGTGGTTCGTGTCCTGGTACTCGTCCACGAGGACGAACGCGAAGCGCTCCCGGTACTGCTCCAGCAGCCCTTCGTTCTCCTCCAACAGGCGCACCGGCAGCAGCAGGAGGTCGTCGAAGTCCACGGCGTCCTGGGCCCGCAGCGCCTTGCGGTAGAGGGGATAAACGCGGGTGGCGTAGCGGACCTCGATCTCGGCGGCGGCCTCGTGCAGCTCCGCGAACTCGCGAGGCTCCACCACCTGGTTCTTGGCGTCGGAGATCAGGTTGCGGACGGCCTTGGCCCAGCGTTTGGGGTCCAGCCCGGCCTCTTCCGTGGCGCGCCGCACCTGCCGCAGCGACTGCTCGGCGTCCAGGATCGAGAACGTCCGGGCGAGCCCCGCCACCGGCGCGTGTCGGCGAAGCAGCCGCGCTCCGATCGAGTGGAACGTCCCGATCCATGCGCCCGCCGGCGCGGCCCCCAGCATGGCCGACACGCGGTCGCGCATCTCGCCCGCCGCCTTGTTCGTGAAGGTGACGGCCATGATCCGGCCGGGGGAGACTCCATGCTCCTGGATCAGCCGGCAGAGGCGCGTGGTGAGCACCCGCGTCTTGCCCGAGCCGGCGCCGGCCAGCACCAGGCACGGCCCCTCGAAGTGCTCGGCGGCGTCGCGCTGCTCGGGGTTCAGGGCGTCCAGCAGCGCGGACTGGGCTGGCCGGCGGCGTGGATGCGAGGACATGGTTCGGGGACGCGGGCTCAGAGACCGGCGGCGCGGGGAAGGCGAACCTGGAACGTAACGCCCCGCTCCCACCGGTCCAGCAGCTCGACCCTTCCGCCGTGAACGCCCTCCACGATGCGGCGCGTCAAGGCCAGACCCACGCCCCAGCCGCCGGACTTGGTGGTCACGCCCGGGTCGAAGATCTTGTCGCGGATGTCGGCGGCGATCCCCGGCCCCGTGTCGCGGATTCGGAGCGCCACCCATCGCCCCTCCGCGGGGCGCGCCGAAATGGTGATCGACCCGCCGGTGCCGGCCACGGCGTCCAGGGCGTTCTTCACCAAGTTCTCCAAGGCCCACGCCAGCAACACGGCGTGTCCCTGCACGTCGGGCAAGTCGCCGGGCACGTCCACATGGAGGGCCACGCCCGAACCCAGTCGCGGCAACCGGGCCTCCAGGTAGCCGCGCAGTTCGCCGATCACGTCCCTAAGCGACACGCGCCCCAGTTCCGGCTCCCGCCCGATGAGCTCGAAGCGGCAACTGATCCTCTCGAGGCGCACCATGTCCTCTTCGATCGCCGACGCGATGTCCTGCCGGGACATGTCGCCCGGGCGCTCGTCGGGCGGAAGCCCCAGCACTTCGGCCCATCCCTGAAGCGAGCTGATCGGCGTCCCCAGCTGGTGCGCGAGTTCGCGGGCCATCGCCGTCCACGCCCGCTCCACGGCCGCCCGCCTTTGGTACCGAAACACCGTCGAGGCGAGCAGGACGGTGATCAAGAGGCCGGACGCCCACAGGAAGGGCATCCACTGAAGCCGCGCAGCTTCGGGCGTGACGCCGTAGTGGACCAGCTGGGCCGTCGAGTCGCCGACCGGCCGGTTCCGAGCGTCGAGTTCCGCGGCGAACGCCAGTATGCGCTCGACGTCCCGCGGCGTGGGCGGCTCCGACACGGGGAACGGCAAGTTGGCCGAAGTGTTGTAGACGCCTCCCGGTTCGGTCGTCACCACGAACGGCACGCCCAGTTCCAGGATCTCCTGTTGCAGGTGCACCAGCGTGGTCAGCTCCGCTCCGGGTGCCGGGCTTGTCAGGCCCTGTTGCACGTCCGCGTAGATGCGGGTGAAGGTCTCGGCGTCCGACTGGCGGGAGCGGATGATCTCGGCCGTGTAGACCATGTACCAGGCGAGCAGCGCCACGAACAGCACCGCCAGGGCGACGGGCCAGGTGCGGAGGGCCGCGCCCGCCGCTCGGACGCGCAGGGCCCGGTTGCGGGTCACGGGGCGGAAGCCGGCGGCGGGACGACGCCCGGAAGGCGCGCCGGGTCGATTCCGAGGGCTCCCGCGGGGCTCACTCCCCGGGCGCGATCTCAGTGAAGCCGAGCACGGGACCCAGCGCTTCGGGCAGGCGCACCGAACCGTCGGGCTGCTGCCCCGTCTCCAGCAGCGCGGCCATGACTCTGGGCAGCGCCAAGCCCGACCCGTTCAGCGTGTGGACGAACTCGGCCCCGGCCCCCGCGTCGGCCCGGAAACGGATGTTTGCGCGACGGGCTTGGTAGTCGGTGAACGTGGAGCAGCTGGACACCTCCAGCCACTTCCCGGTGCCGGGCGCCCACGCCTCCAGGTCGTAGGTGAGCGAGGCGGCGAACCCCAGGTCGCCTGCGGCCAGCAGGACGACGCGATGAGGCAGGCCCAGCAGCTCCAGCATTCGAGAGGCCTCGCCCACGAGCTCCTCGAGCGCCCCGGCGCTGCAAGTCGGGTCCTCGAACCGAACGAGCTCGACCTTGTCGAACTGGTGCACCCGCAGAAGCCCGCGCGTGTCCCTTCCCGCGGCGCCGGCCTCCCTCCGAAAGCAGGGCGAATAGGCCACGTACTTTCGGGGCAGCGAACCGGGCTTCAGGATCTCGTCGGCGTGAAGGTTGGTCACGGGCACTTCGGCCGTCGGAACCAGCCACAGGCCGTCGCGACGGGTCACGTACGACTCTTCCGCGAACTTGGGAAGCTGGCCCGTGCCCCTCATGGCCCTGCCCGTCACCAAGTAGGGGACGCGAAGCTCGGTGTAGCCGTGGTCGGCCACGTGGGTTCGGATCATCCAGTCGATCAGGCCGCGCTGAAGGGCCGCCCCCTTGCCGCGCAGCACGGGGAACCCGGAACCCGAGACCTTCGCCCCGCCGGGCAGGTCCAGGATCCCCAGCGCTTCGCCCAGCTCCCAGTGCGGACGGAGGGCCGGGTCGGTCGCCGATTCGCCCCACGTTCGGACGACCTGGTTGGCCTCCTCGCCGCCCTGGGGCACCCTCTCGTCGGGCAAGTTGGGCACGGCGTCCAACGCGTCGACGATCCACGCGTCCGCATCTGCCACGGCCACGTCCAGTTCGCGGATCCGATCTCCCGCCGCGCGCATTCGGGCGATCTGGGGCGCCGCGTCCTCTCCGCGTCGTTTCGCCTCGCCAATCTCCTTGGAGACTTGGTTGCGCTCGGCCTTGAGTCCGTTGACCTCGTGCAGGGCCTCGCGACGCGCCCGATCGCGGTCGCACAGGACTTCGACGCGTTCCCGAGCGTCCTGCAGTCCGCGGCGCTGCAGGGCCGCCGCCACCTCCGCAGGGCTTCGGCGCACCCGCCTCATGTCCAGCACCGGAGGTCAGTCCGGCGGGACCAAGCTGCGACTGTTGCAGGCCCCGCTCACGTCGAACTGGAAGGAGACGGCACCCCCCGCCACGTCCACGTCCAAGGCCTGTATCTTTCCGTAGTACGTGCACAGGGCGTTGAAGAGGCCGGCGTGCTGGCGCGTGCGGATCACGTAGATGCGGTCGGTGCGTATCGGAACCGGTTCGGTCGACACGTAGCGGGCCGTGTCGGCGGGCGCCTCGCGGATCGTGGCGAAGGTCTCGTTCTCTACCGTGGCCACCGCCGACTGGGAGGTAATGCCCAGCGCTCCCGGCGGAAGCCAGACGAACTCGGACTGGCGCACGTCCACGGCCAAGTCCCAGTTGGTTCCGGTCGTGGGAGCCTCGATGCGGACCGCCGCGCGCGGGAAGAAGTCGAAGCCGGATACCAGGTTCGGCTCCGGTCGCGACAGGGCGAACAGGCGGACCGTGTCCGGGTTCTCCTGCCACCGCACGGCGAACGGGTCGTCGCCGCAGGCGGCCAAGCCCCAGGTGGCGATCAGCACGGCGAGTCCAACGGCTTTCATGCGGGAAATACTAGGCCGTCCGATCGCTCCGGTCAAGGCGTTCGGGGCCCTTGACTTGCCCGGCTTCGCCGTCTTGATTCGGGGCCGTCCCCGGGGTAGTTTGTCGGATGTTCGCCAACCATTTCCGTCCTTGAGCGCCGGGCCGTCGGTCTGGGCGACGGTGTTGGCGGGCGGCATCGGAACGCGCTTCTGGCCGTTGAGCACGGCGCGGCGTCCCAAGCAGCTCTTGCCGCTGGCCGGCCCGCGCCCGCTGGTCGTGGACGCCCTCGACCGCATCGAAGGGCTGGTGCCGCCGGACAAGGTGCGAATCCTGACCGGCCGAGAGATGGTGGCGCCCCTGCAGGAGGCGACGGGCCTGGGCGCGGAGTCGTTCTGGGTCGAGCCCCAAAGCAAGGGGACGGGTCCGGCGTTGGCTTGGGCGGCCCGGCAGATCGCCCGCGTGGACCCGCAGGCCGTCCAGGTGTCGCTCCACGCGGATGCCGTGATCCAGCCCCGGGACGCCTTCCGCGACGTGATCGAGGCCGGTGTTCGGCTTGCCGATCGGGAGCGGCGGCTGGTCGTCTTGGCGGCGAAGCCCGACCGCCCCGAGACGGGGTTCGGGTACGTCGAGCTGGGCAGCTCGCTGGACGGGGCCGCTCCTTGCCGGGCGTGGAAGGTGCGGTCGTTCGTGGAGAAGCCCGACCCCGCGACGGCCTCTCGCTACGTGGCCGACGGGTACCGGTGGAACACGGGGAGCTTCATCTGGCCCGTGGCCACGTTCTTGGAGGAGGTGGCGGCGCGAGCCCCGGAGTTCTCCGCAGCCCTGGACGGCGCACCCGACGCCCGCACCTTCTTTCGGCGAGCGGAATCGGTGGCGGTGGACGTGGCGGTGATGGAGCGCAGCCCTCGGGTGGCGGCGCTGGAAGCCCTCTTCCGCTGGGACGACATGGGCAGCTGGGAAGCGCTGGCCCGAACGCGACCGTCGGACGCGACCGGAAACGTGTCCAGCGGGGACGTGCACTTGGCGGAGGCCGCGAACAACATCGCCGTCGCCGACTCGGGCCGCGTCGTGCTTCTGGGCGTCGAGGACTTGCTCGTGGTGCGCACGGACGAAGTCACGCTCGTCATGCCGCGGACGAAGTCTCCGGAGCTGGGTCGGTACGTGAAGGAGATCGATCCGGAGGCTTCCTGAACAAGCTAGAGAGACGCCTCCGCGTGTCCGCCGAAGCTCGTTCCGGGCCGCGACCCCCGGCATTCGGACTTGGACCCCCGCATTCGTACCTTGTCGGATCCCGACCGAACCTTCACTATACGTCGTCTTGGCGCCTGCCCGGGGGCGGTAACCAACCCAAACGACCGATCTGAACATGGACTTGTCAGCCGCACACTTATTCCTTTTCGACGACCGGACGGCGCGGGACTGGTTGCCCTTCGTCTTGACGCGCCCGGCAGGAGAGATGCTGTTCGGCACCGACACGCTGCGCGGTCGGACCGAGAGGGCGACCGGCCTGAAGTGCCGGGGATACTTGGCGTCCGAGGGCTTGACGGACTTCGAGGAAGACGGAGCGCCGCCGGTCGCGTCGCCGGAGTCGGTGCCGGAAGACCGCGATCGGCTGCTGTTGTCGAGTCGCTTGGTTCTGGACGGGGCGCCGCTGTCCAGCGAATCGGGCCTGCCCGCGGAGCCTCGCTTGCTCGTTGCGGGCGGCGCTTCTGCCGGGGCGTGGGCGCCCGCGGGGACCCCCTTCCCCTCCTGCCTGGGGGCCGGCGACTACCCCGATTGGCCGACCCTATCCGTGGACGGATCGATGTTGGAGTCCGTATGGGAACTGATGGACAAGAACGGAGATCGGATCCGCGCAGACGATCGGTACTTCGAGCCCGGCGTCTCCAGCTTTCGAGAGCACCCGTTGCCCGGCGGGGTCCACCGCATCGGCGACGGACCCGTCAGGATGGGCGCCGGCGTTGACATGGAGCCCGCCGCGGTGTTGGACACGTCGGACGGCCCGATCATCCTGGCCCCCGGCGCCCGCGTTCGGGCGTCTTCCCGCATTGCCGGTCCAGCTTACGTGGGGCCCGGGTCCACGGTGCTGGGCGGGGAGATCGAGAACAGCAGCATCGGGCCGTGCTGCAAGATCAGGGGCGAAATGGGAGCGAGCGTCGTGCTGGGCTTCGCCAACAAGGCCCACGAAGGCTTGCTGGGCCACTCGGTCGTGGGGCGTTGGGTTAACCTGGGCGCCATGACCACGGTGTCGCCGCTCAAGAACAACTACGGCCCCATTCGGACCGAGCTCCGCGGCCGGACGATCCACACCGGGCTGCACAAGGCGGGATGCCTGCTGGGCGACCAAGTGCGCACGGCGATTGGGACCTTGCTCAACACGGGCACGACCGTGGAAGCGGGGGCAAACCTGTTCGGGGCGCGGATGCCTCCCCGGTACGTGGTCCCGTTCGCCTGGGGGGCGGGACCGGAGCCGGACGAGTACGACATCGAGCGCTTCCTGCAGACCGCGGAGGTGATCATGGCCCGGCGCAACGTGAAGCTGAGCGAGGGCATGAAGCGCCTGTACCGCACCGCCTTTTCCGAGACGGCGTTCCTGCGGGCGCAGGGTGCGGCGCCCCAGCCGGCGAGCCGCCCCGGCGGCGCTTCCTCGGAGTAGGTCCGCCCGGCTTGCGCTTCTCGGTACTGGCCAGCGGCAGCGCCGGGAACGCCACGCTGGTCAGCTCCGGCACCGCTCACGTCCTGGTGGATGCCGGCTTGAGCGGTCGGCAGCTGGTCCGCCGGCTGGCGTGCAACGGCGTCGAACCCGGCGACGTGGCGGTCATCCTGGTCAGCCACGAGCATGGGGACCACGCCCGCGGCGCCGGCGTCTTCGCGCGGGCCCACGGCACGCCCCTTCTGATGACGCCGGGCACCCGCCGCGCATGTCGGAAGCTGCTTCGCGGCACGGAAGACGTGAGGACCTGTCGGCCGGGCTATCCCGTCGCCGTCGAGGACCTGCTCGTGGAAGCGTTCGTGACGGTCCACGACGCGGCGGAGCCGGTGGCGTTCGCCCTGTCCAACCGCAGGACGGGCCTGCGCCTGGGCGTGGCCACGGACCTGGGACGCCCCACCGCCCAGGCCAAGCACGCGCTGCAAGGGTGCGACGGCTTGGTCGTGGAGTCCAACCACGACGAAGGGATGCTGTGGAAGGCCGCGTACCCCGCCTCCGTCAAGAACCGCATCGCGTCCAGCCACGGCCACCTGTCCAACCAAGCGGCGGCGGACTTCGTGCTGGAGATCTTCAGCCGGCGACTGACGGCGGTTGTCCTGGCCCACCTGTCGGAGGAGTCCAACACAGCCGACTGCGCCCGTTCGGTCATGGAGAACGCGTTGGCCCGGAAGGGGTACCGAGGAGTGGTCGAAGTGGCCGGGGCCGCCCGTCCGACTCCCGTCGTCGACTTGGCCGCGCTGCGACGCGCGAGGGGCCCGCGACAGCTGTCGTTCCTCTGACCGACGAGCGTCCGCAGCCGGCGACCGCCGCTATATTCGCATTTGGAATGCCAATCTGCACCCTTTCTCGTCACCCGAATCGTCATGGCCAAGTACACCGGCATCCTCTGCCACCTTACTGGCCTTTGCGACCCGGAGCACGCGGCGGCAGGGCCGATGGCCGGGGCCATCATGGAGACCGCCGTGCTCGCGGAGATCCGCACGACCCTGGCCAACCGCGGCGTCGACGCCCCCGTCTACTTCTGGCGCACGGCGAGGGGCGTCGAAGTGGACTTCCTTGTTCAAGTCGCCGACCAGCTCGTCCCCGTGGAGGTGAAGAAGACGGCGACGCCCGCCCTGCCATGGCGCGGCCCATCCAGGCACTGCAGAAGGACCTCGGAGACCGGGCCGGCCACGGCTACGTCGTGCACGCGGGCGACGACCGGACGCCGCTGGGCCCGGGGGTCACCGCCGCCGGATTCTCGGTGATGTAGGCTGGTCGGTCGGTGGCCCCCTCTTCTTGTGGCTTGCATTGCCGCCGGGAGAACGGTTATCGTGACGGACGGGAATGCTCGCCACCCACTGCCCCGGAGGCTCATTGTCTCGCGCCGAACGGAAGGACGAGGTCCTGATCCAGACCGAAATCGGTCGCGCTGTGCTAGGAGATTCCCTCGATTACATGGACGGCATGGAGGACCGGTCTGTCGATCTTATCGTGACTAGTCCGCCGTTCGGCTTGGTTCGAAAGAAAGACTACGGCAACGAGGAGGCGGATCGCTACGTAGACTGGTTTCGTGCTTTCGGTGAACAGTTCAAGAGGATACTGAAGCCGTCCGGCAGTCTTGTCATCGACATCGGCGGTGCATGGAATAAGGGCACGCCGACGCGCAGTTTGTATCATTTTCGGTTGTTGATTATGCTTTGCGAAGAACTGGGTTTTCACTTGGCCCAGGAGTTCTACTGGTGGAATCCTTCCAAGCTTCCGACTCCAGCGGAATGGGTCAACATTCGCCGAGTCCGCGTAAAGGATGCCGTCAATTCCGTCTACTGGTTGTCGCCCACTGAATGGCCCAAGGCAACCAACCGCCGTGTCCTCTATCCTTACAGCCCGAGCATGCGTAACCTGTTGCGGACCGGGTACAGAGCTAAAAGGCGGCCCAGCGGACACAACATCAGCACGAAGTTCGCGCGCGACAACGGAGCAGCGATTCCACCCAACCTGATCGCGGTTGCCCACACGGAAAGCAACTCGCACTACCAGCGCTACTGCAAAGACCATGGCATCAAACCGCACCCGGCAAGGTTTCCGGTGGAGATCCCGGAGTTCTTCGTTCGAATGCTGACCGAGGAAACGGATTCCGTCCTCGATCCGTTTGGCGGATCATGCGTGACCGGCGAGGTCTGCGAGCGCCTGGGACGCCGGTGGACGTGCGTCGAGCTGTTGAGACCATACCTGGAGGGCGCAAGAGGCAGATTTGTTCGGCCGGTGGTTCCCAGGGAAACCAAGGACGCTGCGGACCCCGGCAACTACTACAGGATTCCCAGACCGGACATCTTGTGGAACGGACCGCCGGCGGAGCCCCTTGTCGCAGACGGGGGTAGAGAGCGGCCGACCAAGGAACCCAAACCGCCGGACGATCAAGAAGCTACATCGATTCAGCACGAAAGCTCGATTTAAACCCTGAACGCGGGCGGCCTTGCAAGATCAAGCATGGATGCGGCTTGTTGCGACAAGATGGCTGTGATCTTCGACGGGTTTGATCGAAGCGCTTCGAAGTCGTCTCGATCGAGCAGATACAAGCCGACGGGCAAAGCCTTCATGACCTTTCGGGCGTACTCGCGAGCGTCTTGCGAAAACGAAGCATTGGCAACGAAGAGAATGTGTGTGGCCCGGGTCAGTGGGAGTAGGCCAACTTCCTTCGCAACGTCCTCTAAGCGCACGGTACGCTTGGGTGTGTTCTTGCACTGAATCTGCCAGCGAGTGGCGACCGGACCAAGGACTCCTTCAAGCAGCGCATCCACCTCTGCTTCCTCCCGTTTCCGCCAACCAACGAAACGAAGACCCATGAGTCGCATCACGAAAATTGCAAATGCTTCCAGAGCTTGCCCTTTGGTGTGGCTGCTCTCGGACTCGAGGCCGGTGTAGATGTCCTCGGGACGTTGTCGGTAGTAGGCGCTGACGGAAGCATCCAGGTCGCCGATGGTCTTGGTCACGAACGGAACCAGGACGTCGCGGTCGAACTTCTCCGTCACTCGCACTGTCGATGTCTTGCCGCCGCCCGTGCCCTTTGTCCGGTACTCGACGAGTCCTGCGTCCTTGAGTACCTCGAGATCGCGTGCGCCGGAAGCGGTTTTCTCCAGGTGCTGTTGCTGAATTCGAGCCTGCTGTATAGTAAACCACAGGTGGTCTTGATCGACGAACCGGATATGCATTTGCACAGGTTGTTGCAGAAAGAGGTCTACCGGCGATTCCTAGAATTGCAAGAAAGCCAGATGATCGTGTCCAGCCACTCCGACGTTCTCGTCGACGCCGCCGAACCGGATCGGCTGCGGTCAGTCGCGAACACCGGGTTAGTTCAAATACCGCATTCGCCCAGGCTCAAGAACGCATTGCGGCTACTGACAAACAGCGAGGTTCATACGGCGGTGGCAGAAGAGCGCATACTGTAAGTAGAAGGCATAACGGATATTCCGATCTTGAGGGCGTGGGCAAAGGCAATTAGATCATTCGGTCTTGTTGTTTCTCGAAAAGCCGTTTTGGATGTCCACTTCTGGGCGAGGAAGAGAATTTGCGTCAAGGCACTATAATGCGCTCAGAACGATCGTGCCCTCCCTCCGGGGAATCGAAGTGCGTGACAGGAATCACCGCAACATCGGCGCGAACAATACGCCCCGAGGCGAGGAGAAGGCGCCAACGCCGGCCAGGACCTACTGGCAACGCTACGAGATTGAGAACTACCTGCTTAACCCGGAAGCCATACTGCGATTCCTGGAAAAGCGGGGAGGAGACGACATGAAGACGCGCGCCGACGAGTACATGCGCAAGCAGTGGCCGCCCGTACTATACGACGAACCGTTTGCGGACAACGATTTTGACACTACCAAGGGCAAGAACATCATTGCCAAGCTAATGGAAAACGTGGGGCTGACCTGGGATCACAAGGACTGCGTGAACATTGCCGAGGAGATGACAGCAGACGAAGTGCATCCGGAGGTGCGCGAGAAGCTGGACAGGATCGCCGAGGAATTGGATGTCGCGGCAAGCGAATAGAAGGACCGCGATGCCCGACCGCCGTCAGCTTGCCGGACGCCGCACCGGCCCTCGGATCCACCGGCCCGGCTTCTCGCCGGTGAGGCCGCCGTCGCGGATCACTGGAACGCCGTTCACCAGCAGGTCGGCGATGCCCACGCTGTACTGGTGGGGGTCGGCGTAGGTGGCTCGGTCGGCGATCACGTCGGGGTCGAAAACCGCCACGTCGGCGCGCATTCCCTCGGCGATCGCCCCCATGTCGTCGCGGCCGAGCCAACGGGCGGGCATGGACGTCATCTTCTTGACCGCTTCCTCCAACGTCAGCACGCCCAGTTCGCGCACGTAGCGCGCCAGCACCCGCGGGAACGCGCCGTAGCTGCGGGGGTGCGGGTATCCGATCCCGTAGCCCACGGCGTCGCCGTCCGTCTCGATCATGGCCAGGGGGTGCTGCATGATCCGGATCACGTCCGCTTCGTCCATGGCGTGGTAGATGGCGCTGAAGCCGCCCTTCAACTGCAGATCGATCGCCAGCTGGATGCCGGTCTCCAGGTCGTTCGGGAGTCCCAGGTCGGCGGCGTAGTCCGCCAGCGTGCGGCCGTTCCACCTTTCGTCGGAGCGCAGGACGCGGAACTGGATGCGCGAGATGTCGCCGCCGGTGCGATCGGTCGTGAAGATCGTCCGCATGTCCGCCTCCATCCGTCGGCGGGTCTCCGGGTCGGCCGCGCGCTTGGCGAACTCTTCCGGGCCGCCGGCCAGCGCCCACTGGGGGAAGAGGATCGACGAGCCGGTGCTGGAGGCGGCGTAGGGGTAGAGGTCGTGAACGATCTCGAGCCCGGCCGCGTTGGCCGAATCGATCATGGCCAGGGACTTCTCGCTCCAGCCCCATTGGGCGGCGCCGGCCGCCTTGTGATGGTTGATCTGGGCGGGGATGCCGGCCTCGTCGGCGATGCGGATCGCCTCGGCCACGGATTCGAGCAGCCCGCTGGCCTCGTTGCGCATGTGGGTGACGTAGATGCCGCCGTGGCGGGCCGCGACCTTGGCCAGCTCGATCACCTCTTCGGTCTCGGCGAAGTTGGCGGGCACGTACAGCAACCCGGTCGAAAGGCCCAGCGCCCCTTCGCGCATCGACTGGTCCACCAGCGCCTTCATCTCCTCCAGCTCGGCCTCGGTGGGGGCGCGGTCGTCCATTCCCAGGACCTGTTTTCGGGTCCAGGAGTGGCCGGCGAAGAACCCGACGTTCGGGGCTGTTTCCAGGCTCGACGCGAACGCCTCCATCGGCCACGGCTGGTCTCCCGAGTGCAGCGACGCGATCAGCGTGGTGATCCCCTGCCGCAAGAAGTTCTCGGCCAGCGGGTACTCGGCGATCGTCTGCTGGACGTGGGCGTGGTTGTCGATGAAACCGGGGGCGACGACCCGGCCTTCGGCGTCGATCACCGTCGCGGCCATGGACCTGTCCACGGGCTCCCGAGAGACGAGGAAGATGCGTCCGTCCGCCACCGCCACGTCCGCCCGGAAGCGGTCGGCGCCCGTGCCGTCCACCACCGTGCCGCCGGCGATCAACACGTCGTACTGCTGGGCGGAGGCGCTCGTCGCCCAACCGGGCCCGCCCGGCACGGCAGGCACCCCGGCGAGCGAGAATAGGGTCAGCGCGCCGGCCAGCGCGGCCACCGGCGGCGGAGAGTTGGTCGAGGCGGTCTTGGCGCGGAAAGTCATCGGGCGGAATCTCCACATGTGACGGCGGGTTGGCCTGACTGCAGGTCTGGTCGCGATCCGGAATGGACCCGACGGCGGGAAGCGGCGCAACTGGGCGTCCGAGGACGGCGGTTCGCCTACTCGCACCGGGAGATCGCCGGAACCAAGTCCTCCAACAGCGGGCCGAGCACTTTGCCGGCGGCGTCGCCTACGGCCATCACGTCCTCGTGGTCGATCTCGTCGCCTGCGGGGCCACCCAAGCCCGACGCCCAGTTCGTAACCATGGAGAACGCCAGCACGCGCTGGCCCAGGGCCCGGGCCACGATCGCCTCCGGGACCGTGGACATCCCGACCACGTCCGCCCCCGCGGCCCGCAAGGCGCGGACCTCCGCCGGGGTCTCGAACTGCGGCCCCAGCACCATCGCGTAGGCGCCTTGGGTCAGCCGGACGCCCGCCTTCAACGCCGCGTCCATGGCCAAGCGAGCGAACTCGCGGTCGTAGGGCCGGCTCATGTCGGGAAATCGCGCTTCCCCCCGGCGGGGAGGCCCGGTCAACACGCCTCGAAACGACAGGTTCATGTGGTCTTCGATCAGCATGAGCGTCCCCGGCGCCAAGTCGCGGCGGATGCCCCCGGCGGCGTTGGTCAGCACCAGCGTGCGAACGCCGAAGGCGTGTCCCGTTCGCACGGACGCCGTCACCACGTCGGCGTCAACGCCCTCGTAGAAGTGGAAGCGCCCCGCCTGGAGCAGCACCGGCTGGCCGGCGATCCGCCCCACGACGAAGCGGCCTCGGTGTCCGGCAACGGATGTCGCCGGGAAGCCCGGCAGGTCGGCGAATGGGACTGCGACCGGGTCCTGAACGCGGTCTTCCAGCGTCCCCAGCCCGGAGCCCAGCACGATCTGCACTCGCGGGCGCAGGTCGGTCCGCTCTGCCAACACGCGGGCGCACTCGACGGGGCAAGGGCCGCCCTTGCTCAAAGCGGCGACGCCTCGCTCAAAGCAGCGCCCCCGCTATGGCGGCGGTCATGAAGGCGGCGATCGAGCCCCCCACCATGGCCCGCAACCCCAGCCGGGACAGGTCCTTCCGCCGCCGGGGGGCGATGCCGCCGATGCCGCCGATCTGGATGGCGATCGAAGAGAAGTTGGCGAAGCCGGACAGGGCGTATGCCGCGATCGTGGCCGACCGGGCCGACAGGGCGCCCTCGGACATCTCCCCGGCCAGTCCCAGGTAGGCCACGAACTCGGTGGCCACGGTCTTGAGGCCCATGAGCGATCCCACGACGGCGGCGTCTTCCCACGGCACGCCCATGACCCACGCCACCGGCGCCAGCAGCGCCCCCAAGATGCCCTCCAGGGACAGCTCGCCGAAGCCGACCCAGCCGCCGACCCAGCCCAGCAGCCCGTTCACCAGGGCGATCAGCGCCAGAAACGCGAGCAGCATGGCGCCCACGTTCAGCGCCAAGTGAAGCCCCTCCCCCGCCCCACGAGCCGCCGCCTCCACCACGTTCACGTCCGGCCGATCCACCTTGGACTGGAGTCCGCCTGCCGTCTCCGGCGTCTCCGTTTCCGGGACCATGAGCTTGGCCACCACGAGCGCCGCCGGCGCCGACATGACCGACGCCGCCATCAGGTGCCCGGCGATGTCGGGGAAGAACCCGACCAGCATCCCCGCGTAGGCCGCCATCACGCCGCCGGCCACCGTGGCGAAGCCCCCCGTCATCACCGCCATGAGCTCGGAGCGGGTCATGCCGTCCACGAACGGCTTGATCAGAAGCGGCGCCTCGGTCTGGCCCACGAAGATGTTCCCCGCCGCGGACAGCGTCTCGGCCCCGCTCGTCCCCATGGTGCGCCGCATGACCCACGCGATGCCCCCCACCAGCCGCTGCATGACGCCCAAGTGGTACAGGATCGTCATGAGCGACGCCAGGAAGATGATCGTCGGCAGCACGTTGAACGCCACGAACGCCCCCGTCCGGGCCACCTGCTGCCCGTCCGCCGCGAAGTCCCCGCCGCCGGGCGTCCCCGTCCCCACCGGCACCGTGTTCTGGACCAAGTCCCCAAACAGAAAGCGCGCGCCCTCCAGCGTGAACCCCACCACGGCCAACACCGCCTGGTTCGCCGCCTGGAAGACGCCCGCCCCCACCGGTGTCCGCAGGATCACCACCGCGAACACGAACTGGAGCGCCAGTCCCCACAGGACGACCCGCCAAGGAACCTGCTTGCGGTTCGCGCTCAACCCCCAGGCGGCCAAAGCGAGCAGGCCTACGCCCAGAAGGCCTCGGAGGCGGGATAGGAGGTCGGGGCCGGCGGTGGCACTGGCGCCGGCAATCTCCTGCAGGGCAGCGGCCGAGGTCGGGAAGACGACTGCCGCTCCTGCGGCCAAGACCGTCGCGACGCCGAAACGAGATGCGGACATAACGTTCCTTGGAACGAAACGCGGGAGGGCCCGAAGGCGGCACACACGGCGCGGCGAACCGCACGTAAGGCTCGCCCAACGGCCTCGCAACCGCGTCAACGCTTCAGAAGCGGGTAGATGCCGCACGTCTCCACCAGCGAAATAGGCGCAGGCTCGCGCAGTTTCTGGTCGACATGGCACATGTCGTATAGCGCATCAGCAAGGGGCTTGCAGTCGTTTGGGCGAGGCAACTTCGGGTACTTCGCTGTTTCGTCGACATCGTCACCTGCAAGATATGCGAACCACGTCTCGATATTCCGTTTTGGGACGACGACGAGGACGGGGTCATCCTCCGAGGGCGGGGCAACCCCCTGTTTTCGGCATTCCTGGACAAGCTGGCTCCGGCGATTCGCCGTTGACCCAGAATCGGCGTCAACCATCGCGATCAGGAAGGTGCGTTGACGCTCACGCACGGCCCTCAACTGCCTCGGAAAGCGCTTTCTAACCCATTGTTCGCCCGACCCACATCCCGGCTTACTATGCATAGACTCGACTTGCCGAGAAGTGAAGTTGCGATGAAATAGAAAACGACGCGCAAAAGCACTCATCTGACGATCCTCGCACAGCAGGACGATGCGGGTCATGGCTGCCGGTCCCACCCTCGGGCAATCAACTCCGATACTGCGAGCACGTCGCTGGACGCTTCGGGTTCGTCCGCTATTCGTACGGGACCCTCGCCGTCTCGATAGAACCACTTGGCGTTCCCGTCGGCCAAGTAGTCGATCGTAACGGGGTGATGCGAGATGATCGCGACCTGCTCCAATGTCTCTCCTAGAGCATCCGACGCGCTTACCACCCAGGGTTGTACCTCTCGCAAGGACAAGTAGTTCTCCGGTTCGTCGACAAACAATGACATCTTCTCGTCCCCGGCAAGGAAGAGCAACGAATAGAGCGCGATCAAAGATCTTTGCCCATCCGACAGCTGATGGAATGCATATCGATTCTTATCTTTTCCGCGGCCCGGTTCGCTGAACACCGCTCGGAGAGCGCGAGCCTTCTCGCCGGACTCGGCAAGCGCAAGGGAATCGAATCCTGGCATAATCTCGGCAAGCTCCCCGAACAGCCTTGCAACCCCGCCCATGTTTTCTTGTGCGGTGTGCCTGTACCATCCAACGAAGTTGCGCATGGTGGATTCGAGAAATTCGTCTTCCGAACGACTTTCGGATTCGAAGAGCACGGGACATGGACTCACAATCACGACATTGGCAAGTTCCCGCTTGAAGCGCGACAGTTTCTTGTTGTCCGGCCGTTCGTACAGATATCCCACGCCAGATTGCGCCCAGTCGAACGGATAGCTCGGTCCCTTGGTATGGTCGTCGCGATACAGTTGGGCTTCGCCAGCCTCGAACTCGAACAGGGGCTGGCCGTCGCAAGAGAGAGTCTCCGCGTCGATTCGCATCTTCCCCGAATCGCGACGGTGGCCGATCGTCAGAGCGTACCGGTACTCGATAGACCCGAGCGTCAAGTCGAGGACGATCGATTGGCGGTCGGCGGTTTGCTGCAACGAAAGATCGTCCTGCGAAAGTACCTCTTCCAGCTTTCTCTTCCCGACGATCAACTGCTGAACCTTACGCAACACGTCGAATACCGTGCTCTTTCCGCTGCCGTTGGCTCCCAGAAAGACGGATGCCTGACCCAGCGAGACTTCGAAGTTCGTCAGGCAACGAAAGTTGTCTACGTAAATTCGCGTGATCATGGTTTTGCTGTCCTCGGGTGTCTCTCGGTTATGACGAGCGGGGTCGAAGACCGGACGGAAGCTAGTCCGCCCGCCGTGGATGCGCCAGCCCCCGCCGACGGCGACTCGCGCAGACACCCGGTCCTCCACCTTGCCACAAGTTCCTTGATCTGGTATCATTACGTCATCGTGGAATTCTCTTCAATCATCGGAAAGAAGTCGAATGAACACCTACGAAAGACCGCTCGTCAAGCGGGTCGTGGAGCTGCTGGCCATGGAGAGGCCGAACCTCCTCGTGGCCGTCGTCGGCCCCAGGCAGACGGGCAAGACCACGGCCGTCGAGCAGGCGCTTCGGCGCTCGGGGCTGCCCCATCGGCTGGTGGCGGTGGACGATCCGGAGGCCAACGAGGTCCCCTTTGGGCGGATCGGCGCCGTGCCTGACGGCGAGTGGCTCGTGAACGTTTGGAACCAGGGGCGCCGGGAAGCCTGCGCGAGCCGGTCGGGGTTCGTCCTGGCCCTGGACGAGGTGCACCAGATCGAGAACTGGTCCGGCTTGGTCAAGGGGCTGTGGGACCGAGACCGGGCCGAGGGCTGTCCGCTGCGCGTCGTGGTGCTGGGCTCCGCCCCTTGGGACATGATGACGGGCCTGAACGAGAGCTTGACCGGTCGCTTCATACCGGTGTCGGTTCGCCAGTGGTCGCTTCGGGAAATGGTGTCGGCGTTCGACTTCACCTTGGACGAGTACCTGTTCTTCGGGGGCTACCCGGCGGCGGCGCAGGTGCGGGGAGACCTGGACGCTTGGCGCCGCTACGTCCTGGGCGCGATCGTGGAGCCCACCATCAGCAGGGACATCCTTTCGCTGGCCAAGGTCGACAAGCCCGCGCTGATGCGACAGCTGATGGAGCTCGTGCCCGACTACTCCGGGCAGATCCTTGCGTACACCAAGATGCTCGGCCAGCTAGCCGACGCCGGCAACGCCACGACGCTGGCCCGCTACCTCGGACTGCTCGAGAACGGGGGGCTGGCCGCAGCGCTCCCGAAGCACTCCGCCAAGAGCCACCTCCGCCGGGCCGCGCCGCCGAAGCTCAACGTGCTGGACGCCGCCGTCATGACCGTGCATCTGGGCTATTCGTTGGAAGAGGCAAGGCAGGACCGCAGCCTCTGGGGAAGGATCGTCGAGAGCGCCGTCGGAGCCCACCTCCACAACACGCTGCCGGCGGCGGTCAAGCTTGGCTACTGGCGGCGCGACGGTCGCGAGGTTGACTTCGTCCTGACCCGGGGCCCGCACGTCGTCGGCATCGAAGTGAAGAGCGGCAAGCGTGGAGCGACGAGCGGTCTGGAGGAGTTTCGCGCTCGCTTCCCCGGTGCCAAGACGCGCCTCGTCGGCACGGGCGGAACTCCGCTCGCCGAGTTCCTTTGGGAGCCCGCCGCGCATTGGCTGGAGGAAGGATGACGCCGAAGCGGGTCGTCCCGCGGACCGTCACGTTGGTCGTGCGCGAGCAGGAAGTCGCGACCGCCTCCGCCCAGGCGTCTGCCCCGGCCCAGGCCTCCCCCTCGCAGCCCATCTCCGCCTTCCGGCACGAGCGCGCCTACGTGCTGCTCGGCGACCCAGGCTCCGGAAAGACGACCGAGTTCGAGCAGGGAGCCGAGGCGGACGACTGCATATGCCTCCCGGCGCGCCGCTTTCTGCGGGATGCCGGTCACCGACCCGAATGGCGGCGCAAGACGCTCTTCATCGACGGACTCGACGAGGTCCGCGCCGGGGGCGGCAGCCCGCACAAGCATCTCGACGACATCCTGGCAAAGTTGCAGGCCCTCGATCGGCCCCGCGTCAGAATCTCCTGCCGGGCGTCCGCTTGGCTGGCGGGAAGCGACGAGAACGAAGTTCGGTCGCTGCCCGGCTACGAGAAACTGCCCCTGCTCCTTCTGGACCCGCTCACGGAAGCCAACGCCAAGGAGCTGCTGGCCGAGCACGGCGTGCGGGACCCCGACGAGTTCCTGGCGACCGCCCGCGACCGCGGCCTTGGCGAACTGCTCGATCATCCCCTGACGCTTCGCCTGCTCGCCAAGGCGTTCGCAGCCGGGAATCGCTGGCCCAAGAGCAGGCTCGAGACGTTCGAGATGGCTTGTACCGAGTTGGCGAAAGAGGAGAACCCGCAGCACGGAGCGGCGAGCAGGGTCCCGGTTGGTCTCGACGACAAGATCTCGGCGGCCAGCCGCTTAGCAGCGCTCATCATGATCGGCGGAAAGGAGCGGATCGCGACAGCCGGCGCGTGGAATGCGGACGCTCACGCCCGGACATCGCTGCGTCTCGACGAGATTCCTGCCAAGGCGCTCTCGGACGAAGGCACGTATGCGCTGGCGGCGGCGCTGAGCACCAGGCTGTTCTCGTCCGCCCACATCCCCGGAGCCTTGGTCCCCGTGCACCGCAGCGTGGCCGAGCACTTGGCGGCGAAACACCTTCACGAGCGGATCGAAGAGGGCGTCCCGCCAGGCCGCGTGTTGGCCCTTCTTGTGGGCGCCGACGGTGCCGTCGTCCCTAGTCTTCGAGGACTGGCGGCTTGGCTCGCGACGCTCAACCCCGACGCACGCGCTAGCTTGGTGGAGCAAGTGCCCGTCGACATGCTCACGTCCGGGGACCCGACCGTCCTCCCCCAGGGCCAGAAGCGACGCCTTCTGCGGGCGCTCGCGCGACTTCCTCGCCACCGCGCCCTCGTGCTGCGCCGGACCAGCCCGGCCGTAAGGTCCGCGCTGACCGGCCCCGAGACGACGGCGTTTCTCCGAAGCTGCATCGCCGAGCCCGACCCGAGCGGTTCCGTGCAGTCGGTCGTCAAGTTCCTGTTCGAGGGTCTGGCGTCCGAGTCTTCGTCTGACCGCGCGTTTTCGGTGCGCGAAGCCGTAGCCGTGGCCCGCGACGATCGGTGGTGGCCTATGGTCAAGATGCAAGCGCTCGCCCTCGCACTGCGGATCGCGGAGCACGACGAAGAGTTCGGCCGCCTGCGAGCGATGTTGAAGGACGTGAGCGCCGGGCACGTCGAGGATTCGAGTCAAGAGCTTCGGGCCCGGCTCATCGAGGAACTCTATCCGCACCGCATCGGGCCGTCGGAGATCCGGCAGTTCCTGCCTCCGACGATCGTGTCGACCCTCAGGTGGCATCTGTCGCGCGCGCTGGCGAACAAAACCGAAGACGGGGACCTCCCCGACCTCCTCGACGTGCTTTGCGGGCTCGATCGAGACCAAGCCGACGCCGACTATCGGACACCGTTCGGAGGGATCGGCGAAGAGGAGTTCGTCCAGCTGCTGGACCGGGGTCTTGGACTGCACGGTGACAAAGTCGGCGTCTCCAGGTTGTACGACTGGCTGTCTGTGCACCCGAAGCCTAGCCACCTCCGCAGGACCACGAGTCCGGTGGAGCCTTGGTTGTCGACACGCCCCGCCGTCCGCCGAGCCCTGCTGAAAGAACACGTACGGCGCGACGTACAGCTTTCCGGCGACGCACAGCGCGGGCCTGGCGAAGTCCACGCCTACATGCGCATGAACGTCCTTCTTCTGGGCCTCCCACCCAACGAAGCCGCACGGATCTGCCTCGACGAGGCCGTGGCCGCGGCGGCCACCTCGCCGGACCATGCGCGCCGACACATCGAAATGCACGTGAACTTCCGCACCCTCGCGCTTCGGCCACCGAGCGGCGCCACATCTGATGCGCTGACCAAAGCGGATGAAGTCGAGCGGCTACGATCTCGGTTGCGTGACCACCCCGAGCTCGTCCAATACGTCGAACGCCTAGTAGAGCGGGAAGCCCAGATGCGGCAGACCCACGCCGTGCGCGAGGGACCGTACCGCGACGGCGTTCGACAGGCTGTCCAAGAGCGCCGGAACCTATTGCACAAGGACAACGCGCGCCCGGAGTTCGTTCAGGGGGTGGCCGTCGCCTACCTGGGAATCAAGCCGATGGAGCCGTCGATGGAACCCGTCGAGCGACTGCGGCAGTGGCTCTCCGAAGGCTCCGGCGACGACGACGGCGACAACGTCTCGGAAGCGGTCGAAGCCGCGTTGGGCACGCTGTCCCGAGTCCCCAGCGAGAGCGACGTTCCCAGCTTGGCCCGGCTGATCGAGTTCGACCGCGAGGGCAAGATGTGGCGGACGGCCTATCCCTTTCTGGCCGGGCTCGACCACTTGGGCCGACGCCGGGGCGCGATTCCCGGCTCCTTCGGCGACGACCGTATTCGAAGCGCACTGGGCCTGCACTACTTGACCGTCGTGATGGACAAGGGCCTGCCGCGCTGGGTCGACGCCCTGCTCGACGCCAAGCCGAAGCTTGCGACCGAGGTGTTCGTCAAGGTTCTGAAGGCGCAGATTCGCGGCCGGTGCGACTACGAGGAACACCACCTGTTCTTGCTGGAGAACAGGCATGCGGACCTGCTCGGCGAAATCGTCCCCAGGTTGCTGGACGCATTCCCCGTCCGCGGGACCAAGCGACACTTGGCCGAGCTTCGGGGGGTGCTCGAAGTCGCGCTGCGCAACCTCCCGAGAGACGAGCTGCGCCCACTCGTGGAGCGCAGGTTGAGCTTCGATAGCATGGACACGGCCCAGCGGGCCTTTTGGCTGGGGACCGCGGTTCGGATATGGCCACGGCAGTTCGTAGGCCGCGCTCTGGGATTTCTTGCCGACAAGCGCGACGTCACGGTCGGCCAGCTCGCGGACGCCTGGGCGACGGGAAGAGGTGACACGCAGTTTTCGCCGGGGGGCGCCGGCGTCGGTGGCGCATTCCTGCTCGCGCGGCAGTTCGGCAGTCGCTGGCCGCCCGAATGGTTGAGCCGAAGCTCGCTTGCCGAGCTCCAGGCCCGGGCCCGCATCGTCTCCGACCAGGAGGATGTCCATGACAGAGTTAGCAAGCTTGTCGGGCGTTGCATCCGGTACTTGGCCGGCGAGCCGGGGCCGTCGGCCAGCGGGGCGTTGCGGCGCTTGGCCGGAGATCCGGCGCTTGCATCCTGGCGGAACGAGCTCGATCGGGCGCGCGAGGAGCAGAGGGAGCTTCGCCGGGAGGCCACCCACCACCCTCCGTCGCTCCGCGAGATCGCCGATGTGCTGAGCGGCGGTCCCCCAGCCAACGCCGGCGACCTGGCCGAGGTCGTCGCGGACCAGCTTCGGCGCTTGAAGGAAGAGATTCGCGACGGCAACACCAACGGCTGGAAGCTGTTCTGGAACGTAGATGGCCATGGCCGACCAACAACGATGAAGCCCGAGCCGTCCTGCGCCCTTGCGTTGCTGGATCTGCTGCGACCGCGCATCGAGTCCATGCAGATCGACATTCAGCCGGAAGCGCACTACGCCGAAGGCAAGCGAGCCGACATCCGCGCATCGGCGCCCGGCGGCGTTCCGGCGGTCCCCGTCGAGATCAAGAAGAGCTGCAGCCGCGACCTATGGAGCGCGGCGGAAGACCAACTAATCGACAGGTACGCGCGCGACCCCGCATCGGGAGGGCACGGCATCTACCTGGTGCTGTGGTCCGGAGAGTGCATGGTTCCAACCACCGGCAGGCGCCCCAAGTCTCCCGACGAGCTGGCGCTACGGCTCCGCGAACAGCTGTCCCCAGCCCAACGCCGTCGCGTGCGCGTGATCGTGATCGACATCGACCGTCCGTAGGCGGCCTGGGCCCGCGGCCTCATCTCCCCCAACGACCACCAGATTCCTGCCAAAATGGCAGGCCTCGCACCTCCCGAGCACCGATTTTCCTGCCAAAATGGCAGGACCAGGCCTGCCCGAACCCCCATTCCCTGCCAAATTGGCAGGCCTTCCCGTCTCGGCCGGCCTCCGCACCCCCGGCAACCACCCGAATCCCCGGCACGTCTATTGCAGTAGAGGGCGCGACACCGCAGGCTTCTCGGGACGCCGGGCGCCAGCCCGCTTCCGGCCTGCACGACACGCCTCAACAAACCAACGGGAAACAGCACATGGGCAAGATCATCGGGATCGACCTGGGCACGACGAACTCGGTCGTGGCGGTCATGGAGGGCGGAGAGCCCACGGTCGTCCCCAACTCCGAGGGGGGCAGGACCACGCCCTCCGTGGTGGCGTTCGCCAAGGACGGCGAGCGGCTGGTGGGCCAGGTCGCGCGCCGCCAGGCGATCACCAACCCCGAGAACACCGTCTTCTCGATCAAGCGCTTCATGGGCATGAGGCACTCGGAGGTGGAGACGGAGCGCAAGCGGGTCCCCTACTCCGTGAAGCCGGACGGGCGGGACCGGGTCGTGGTCAAGCTGCCCAACGGCGAGAAGGACTACACGCCGCCCGAGCTGTCGGCGGTGATCCTCCAGAAGATGCGGCAGACCGCCGAGGACTACCTGGGCACGAACGTGACCCAGGCCGTGATCACGGTGCCCGCGTACTTCAACGACGCCCAGCGTCAAGCCACCAAGGACGCCGGCAAGATCGCCGGGCTCGAGGTCATGCGGATCATCAACGAGCCCACGGCGGCGGCGCTCGCCTACGGCCTGGACAAGAAAAAGGACGAGAAGATCGCCGTCTTCGACCTGGGCGGCGGCACCTACGACATCTCGATCCTCGAGATCGGCGACGGCGTCTTCGAGGTGAAGGCCACCAACGGCGACACGCACCTGGGCGGAGACGACTTCGACCAAGTGCTGATCGACTGGCTGGTGGCGGAGTTCAAGCGGGACCAGGGGATCGACCTGTCTCAGGACTCGATGGCCCTGCAGCGGCTGAAGGAGGCCGCGGAGAAGGCCAAGATGGAGCTCTCCTCCACGACCTCCACCGACATCAACCTGCCGTTCATCACCGCCACGGCCGAAGGCCCGAAGCACATGAACTACTCGCTGTCGCGAGCCAAGTTCGAGCAGCTGGTGGACGAGCTGGTGCAGCGCACGATCCCGCCGATGAAGCAGGCGCTCGAGGACGCCCAGCTGTCGCCCGGCGACATCGACGAGGTGGTGTTGGTGGGCGGCTCCACGCGGATGCCCAAGATCCAGCAGGTGGTGGAGGAGTTCTTCGAGCAGGAGCCCCACCGGGGCGTGAACCCGGACGAGGTGGTCGCGGTGGGCGCGGCGATCCAGGGCGGCGTGCTGGCGGGCGACGTGAAGGACGTGCTGCTGCTGGACGTGACGCCGCTGTCGCTGGGGATCGAGACGCTGGGCGGGGTCATGACTCCCCTGATCGAGCGGAACACGACGATCCCCACCAAGAAGATGGAGGTGTTCTCCACCGCCGACGACAGCCAGACCACGGTCGAGATTCACGTCCTCCAGGGCGAGCGCAAGATGGCGCTGGACAACCGGACGATCGGCAAGTTCCAGCTCACCGGGATTCCACCGGCGCCAAGGGGCGTGCCCCAGATCGAGGTGTCGTTCGACATCGACGCCAACGGGATCCTGCACGTGGCCGCCAAGGACCGGGCCACGAGCAAGGAGCAGAAGGTGCGCATCGAGGCGTCCAGCGGGCTCAGCGACGCCGAGATCGACAAGATGGTGAAGGACGCGGAGTCCCACGCCGCCGAAGACGAGACCCGGCGCGAGCAGGCCGAGGCGCGGAACCACCTGGACTCGCTGGTGTACCAGGTCGAGAAGGATACGGGCGAGTGGGGCGAGAAGATCGCCGACGGGACCCGCGAGCGTCTGGACGCGGCCGTGGAGCAGGCCAAGAAGGCGCTGAAGGGCAACGACACCGCCGAGATCAACGAGGCGCGCGACGAGCTGATGCAGGCGTTCAGCGCGGCGGGCCAGGAGGTCTACCAGGCCCAGGCGGCCGAGTCCGAGGGCGCGGAGGACGGCGCGGAGGCCCCCGACGACGGGGACGCGGAAGCTTCGCCCGACGCCGGCGGCGCGGACGGCGCAGCAGAGGAAGAGGACGTGGTCGAGGCCGACTACGAGATCGTGGACGAAGAGAAAGGAGCAGGCGCATGAGGAGCTACGACCCGCTGGTGGCCAAGACCAAGGTGGCGCTGTCGGTGGCGGTGGCGTTTCTGTGCGGGCTGGGGCTGGCGTCCCAGTTCGGGTTCACCGAGGCGGCCCCTCCGTCGACACCGTTCGTGGAGACGCAGGCCCAGCTGCCCGCGGCGGCGGTGCGGCCGGCCATGGAACTGAGCGACGCCTTCGTGGCGATCGCCGGCGCCGTGACGCCCTCGGTCGTGCGGATCGAGACGTTGCGGCGACAGGCCCGGCAGCGGCTGACGATGGAGGACCTCTTCCGGTTCCGGTCCAGGCCCCAGCAGGACGAACAGACCGTCAGAACCGGCGGGAGCGGCTTCGTGGTCTCCGAGGACGGCTACGTCATGACCAACAATCACGTCGTGGAGGACGCGCAGGAGATCACGGTGTACCTCCAGGACGGGCGCGCATTCCCGGCCGAGGTGGTCGGGACCGACCCCACCACCGACGTGGCCGTGATCAAGATCGACGCCGACGACCTGGCGCCGGCGACGTTGGGGTCGGCGGCCGAGGTGCGGGTCGGCGAGTGGGTGCTGGCGATCGGCAACCCGGGATTCGGAGCGGGCGGGGGGGGCGGCAGTTCGCTGGACTACAGCGTCACCGCCGGCATCGTGTCGGCCAGGGGCCGCAACCTGAACCTGATCCGCCGCGATCTGCAGACCGACGACGAGTACAGCCAGGAGCGGGCCGGCTTCGCGATCGAGGACTTCATTCAGACCGACGCCGTGATCAACCCCGGCAACTCGGGCGGACCGATGGTGAACCTTCGCGGGCAGGTCATCGGGATGAACGCCGCCATCGCGAGCCACACGGGCTACTACCAGGGCTACGGCTTCGCCATCCCCATCGACTTGGCCCACCGGATCATGGAGGACCTGGTGGCCTACGGGCGGGTGCGCCGGGCGTACCTGGGGATCAGCATGCAGCCGGTGACGCCGGAGGACGCGGAGTTCTACGGGCTGCCCGAGGTGGCGGGCGCCCACGTCCAGCAGGTGGTTCGGGACACGCCGGCCGAAGAGGCGGGGCTCCGCATGAGGGACGTGATCACCGCGGTGGACGGCGAGCTCGTGCGCACGTCCAACGACCTTCAGCACAAGATCGCGCTTCTGGCGCCGGGCGACCGGGTGCGCCTGACCGTCTACCGGGACGGCAGCCCTCGGGAGGTGGTGGTGCGCTTGGGCGAGGCTCCGCTGCTGGAAGAGCCCGCGGAGGTGGCCGCGGCTCCCGCGCGCGCCGCCGGCAAGCTGGGGATCCAGGTGACGGACATCACGCCTGCGACGGCCGAAGCCCTGCAGTTGGAGTCCACGGGGGGCGCCGTGGTGGAGCGCGTGCAGGAGTACGGTCCCGCGTTCCGCAGGGGCATCCGCCGCGGTTGCGTGATCCACGAGATCAATCGGGAGTCCGTGGACGACGCCGACGACGTGGAGCGCCTGCTTCGGGACGTGGAGGCGGGCGACGTGGTCTCGCTGGTGGCCCAATGCCAGCAGGCCGACGCAAGCGTCTACAACATCCGCGTCCCCCGGTAGGACGCAGGGGCGCCCGGCGCGGGAGAGCGCGGGCGCCCCGACCGCCTTTCGGCGGCCCGGCGGCCTTGGTGCTTGGTGGCGGGCCAAGGGGCATTAGCTTTCTAGTGCCTCGAATGGACCTGCCGAACCAAGGGCCGCCCGGGGGCGGCGGTCCGCCGAACGCGAACAGGAAGCGAAAGTGGCGGAACTGGTAGACGCGCAAGATTTAGGATCTTGTGGCCGCTGGCCGTGGGGGTTCGAGTCCCCCCTTTCGCACTTGGCGCCCTTGGTCGCGACCGAACGACCGGAAGCGGCGCCGGACGGACCGGGAGCGGGGCGCGGCTCTTGACGCCCGTGGACGTCTCCAGGCTCGACGTGAACGTGACCGAGCGGCCCCACTGTCGGCGCTTGCTCGACATGGTGATTCCGCCGGACATCGTGGAGGCGGAGCGCAAGGCCGCGCGGCGGAAGTTCGCTTCGGGCGTCCGGGTCAAGGGCTTCCGCAAGGGCCGAGTGCCGCCGCACGTCATGGCGGAGTACGGCGCGGACCTGGAGGAGCGAGCGCTCCAGAGGCTGGTGCGGGAGTCGGTGGAGGCCGCGTTGAAGGAGAACGGGCTGCAACCGTACTCCAAGGTCGCGGTGGAGAACGTCAGGTTTCGGCCCGGCGAGCCCCTTTCCTTTCGAGCGGCGTTCGACGTGAGGCCGGAGGTCGTGGTGAAGCGGGTGGGCGGCTTTCGCCGGGAATCGTTGCCAGGGCGCGAGCCGGACGAAGAAGAAGTCGACCTCCAGATGGAGGAGCTGCGTCGGGCCCAGGCGAGCTGGCGACCGGTGGACAACGGCAGCCCCAAGGCGGGGAATGCGGCGACGATCGTGATATCTCGGGTCGGCGACGAGGGCGCGGACGGCGACGAGGGCGCGGACGCAGGCGGAGGGTCGGGCGTCCTCGGCAGGCCGGAGGACGACGACGGCGAGCCGGGCGACGGCTTCAACCCGGGCGACGGCTCGAACCCGGGCGACGGGATGCGGGAGTACCGTTTCGTGCTGGGACGGGCCGAGGCGCTGCCCGACATCGAGAAGGCCGTGGCGTCGATGGAGCCCGGCGACGAGGGCGTCTTCGACGTGGCGTTCCCCGGAAGCTCGGAGTCCGAACCGGGCGAGATCCGCGCCATGCGCATCCGGCTGATGGAGCGGCACGTGCCGGAGTTGCCCGAGCTGGACGACGACTTCGCCGCGTCGTTGGGCGACTTCGACAGCGTGCAAGCGTTGCGCGACGATATGCGGAATCGATTGGCGCAGGTGTACCAAGTCGCCCGCAGGCGGCAGGAGGATGCGGACTTGGTGCGCCAAGTGGTCGAGGCCAACGACGTGCAGGTTCCCCGATCGATGGTCGAAGAGGTGTTGGACGGCAGGATCGCCGATCTGGAGCCGGCGGGCGAAGAGCACGCCGCCCAGCTTCGAGCCGAACTCTGGGACGACGCGGAGGCGGCATCCAAGCACTTCCTGGTCCGCAAGGCGATCGTGGAGCAGTTCGGACTGGCCCCGACGGAAGAAGAGCTGGACCAAGAGATCGAGGAGCTGGCGAAGCGCATGGACGACACGCCCTCTCGGGTCTACGCCGCCCTGCAGAAGTCGGGCGAGATCCGCGAGCTTGCAAGCACCCTCGAAGAACGCAAGGTGATCGAGTTCCTTCGGAGCCGATCTCCGCTTTCCGAAGAATCTTCGCTTTCCGAAGAATAGGAGTCGCCGGACGATGGCCATGTTCCCGCCTTACGTGATCGAACGAACGAGCCGCGGCGAACGCAGCTACGACATCTTCAGCCGGCTGCTCATGGACCGCATCGTGTTCTTGGGAAGCCCCATCGACGACCAGGTCGCCAACGTGGTGATCGCGCAGCTGCTGTTCTTGGACGCCGACGACCCGAACCGGGACGTCTACTTGTACATCAACTCGCCGGGCGGCACCGTCTATGCGGGCTTGGCGATCTACGACACGATCAACCACCTGCGCGCGCCCGTCTCCACTTATTGCGTGGGCATGGCGGCGTCGATGGGGGCGGTGCTGCTTTCGGCGGGCGAGAAGGGCAAGCGGAGTGCGCTGCCCAACTCGCGCATCATGCTGCATCAGCCGTCGTCAGGGTACCGGGGCACGGCCGCGGACATCGAGATCGCCGCCAAGGAAGTGCTGGGGACCCGGGAGCGCCTGAACCGCATCCTTGCCCGGACCACGGGGCAAGAGCTGGACAAGATCGCTGCGGACGTGGACCGGGACCGGTGGATGAGCGCGGAAGAAGCGGTCGAGTACGGCTTGGTGGACCAAGTCTTGGCCAAGGAACACGACAACTCGGATTCGAAATAGGAGCGCCTGAATGTCCAGCGACAAACACCTTCGTTGCAGCTTCTGCGGCAAGTCCAAGGAATCGGTCAAGAAGTTCATTTCGGGCCCTTCCGTGTACATCTGCAACGAGTGCGTTTCCTTGTGCAACGAGATCCTTGCCGAGGAGGAGGAGCGCCAAACGCAGGAAGCGGTCGCGACCACGCTTGTGCCCGAAGAGATCAAGGAGGTGCTGGATCAGTACGTGATCGGCCAGGAAGAAGCGAAGAAATCGCTGGCAGTGGCCGTGTACAACCACTACAAGCGCGTGCACCGGCAAGGCGCGATGGACGATGTCGAGATCGACAAGGCCAACGTGCTGCTCGTGGGGCCGACGGGCGTGGGCAAGACGCTGTTGGCGCAGACGCTGGCGCGCACGCTGCAAGTCCCCTTCACCATCGCCGACGCGACCACGTTGACGGAAGCGGGGTACGTGGGCGAAGACGTGGAAAACATCTTGGTGCGGCTGTTGCAAGCCAGCGACTTCAACTTGGCCGAGTGCGAACAGGGCATTGTCTACATCGACGAGATCGACAAGATCGCGCGCAAGTCCGAGAACCCGTCGATCACGCGCGACGTGTCGGGCGAAGGGGTGCAACAGGCGCTGTTGAAGATCCTGGAAGGGATGGTCGCCAACGTGCCGCCCCAAGGAGGCCGCAAGCACCCGCAGCAGGAGTACTTCCAGATCGACACGCGCAACGTCTTGTTCATCTGCGGCGGCGCCTTCGAGGGCCTGGACAAGATCATCGAGCACCGGACGGGCAAGCGAAAGATCGGCTTTGCGGGCGACGGACCGGACGCGAGGGCGGATACGGAGACGAAGCTGGGGACGGGTGCAATGCTGAGCGCGGACGGGAAGGCGGGCGGGGATGCAACGGACGGCGGCGACGCAGCGAGCAGCGCGAGCGTCCCCGGCATGACGGGGACGGGCGGCGTTGGCGGGGCAGGCAGCGACGATCCGATGAAGTTCCTGGAGCCCGAGGACTTGCAGCGCTACGGGCTGATCCCCGAGCTGGTGGGGCGGTTGCCGGTCATCGTGGCGCTGGACGAGTTGGACCGGGACTCGCTCGTGCGCATCCTGCAGGAGCCCAAGAACGCCTTGGTCAAGCAGTACAAGCGGATCTTCGACCTGGACGGGGTGGGACTGACGTTCGATCCCGCGGCGTTGTGGGAGATCGCCCGCCAGAGCGTGGAGCTGGGCACGGGGGCGCGCGGGTTGCGGGCCGTCCTGGAGCGCATCCTTCGGGACGTCATGTTCGAGCTGCCTTCCCGGAGCGACGTGCGGGAAGTGGTGGTGACGCCCGAGTGCGCGGCCGGCAAGATGCCGCCTCTCCTGGTCCTGCGGCCCGAGGCGCGCAGGAAGGAAGCCTGAACGGCGCCACCGGTCATGGCGACCCTGCACCGGGTGGACGGCTCGTTCGAAGTGCCTGCCGTGCTGCCGGTGATCGCCCTGCGGGACTTGGTGTTCTTTCCGTACATGGTGTTGCCGCTGCTGGTGGGTCGGCCCAAGTCGCTGGCGGCGCTCGAGGAAGCGAAAGCGGGCGACGGGCTGGTGCTGCTTCTGGCCCAGCGGGACCCGGCGGCGGACGACCCCGACGAGAGCGGGCTGCACCGGACCGGCGCGGTGATCCGCGTGATGCAGGTGTCGCACCTGGCCGACGGCACGGCGCGGGTGGTCATGGAGGGGCTGGGGCGCGCCCGGGCCGACGGATTCAAGGCGGAGGCGGGCGGCTTTCGTGCGCGCGTGCGCCTGTTGTCGCGCTGGGAGTACGAACCGGAACCCGGCCCGGACGCGGAGCTGGACGAGCGGGTGGCGGAGGTGTCGGAGCTGTTCCGCGAGTACGTGCGCCTGTCGGAGCATGTGCCCGGGCAGGTCGCCGGCAAGCTGGCGGAGATCGGCGACCGAGTGCGGCTGGCCCACTTGATCGCGGGCCACTTGCTGGTGGGGACTGGCGAGAAGCAGGAGCTGCTCGAAGCGGACGATTCGCCGACGCGCTTTGCGGTCCTCCGCGAGATCCTGGTGCGGGAGAACGAAATCCTGCGCATCCAGGCCAAGATCGACGAGGAGATCCGCCTGGGCGGGGGGCGGAAGGGAAGGCCGGCGACCTTGGAAGAGCAGCTGGACGCCCTCGGCGCCGGGGCCGCGGCGGGCGACGACCCCGAGTGGGCGGAGATGGAGCGCGTGATCGCCGCCACCCCCCTGCCCGCCCACGCCAGGGACCGCGTGGACCGGGAGTTCGACCGGTTGCAGAAGCTGGGGTCCGTCACGCCGGAGGCTTCGGTGATCCGGACGTACCTGGACTGGATCCTGGGGCTGCCCTGGGAGCGGGAGACGGCGGACAACCTGGACGTGGGGCACGCGGCGGCCGTCTTGGAGGCGGAGCATCACGGCCTGGCGGAAGTCAAGGAGCGAATCCTGGACCACATCGCCGTCCTGTCGCTGGTGGGCAAGCTGCAGGGGCCGATCCTGTGCCTCGTGGGGCCGCCGGGCGTCGGCAAAACGTCGCTGGGCCGGAGCATCGCCCGGTGCCTGGACCGCAAGTTCGTGCGGGTCAGCCTGGGCGGCGTCCGGGACGAAGCCGAGATCCGGGGCCACCGTCGGACATACGTGGGGGCGCTGCCCGGGCGCGTGTTGCAGGGGATGCGCAAGGGCGAATCGCGCAACCCCGTCTTCCTGTTGGACGAGCTGGACAAGCTGGCCCGCGACTTTCACGGCGATCCGGGAGCGGCGCTCCTGGAGGTGCTGGACCCGGAGCAGAACCGTTCGTTCGCGGACCACTACCTGGAGCTGGAGTTCGACCTGTCCCACGTGCTGTTCATCGCCACGGCCAACACGTTGGGAGGCGTTCCCGCTCCGCTGCGCGACCGGATGGAGGTGATCCGCCTGCCAGGCTATCTGGACACCGAGAAGCGGGTGATCGCGCGCAGGTTCCTGTGGCCCAAGCAGGTGCGGCGGCACGGGATCGAGCCGTGGTCGCCGGGGATCTCGGGCGAGGCCGTCCAGAGGGTGATCGCCGAGTACACGCGGGAGGCCGGCGTGCGGGAGCTGGAGCGGCGGCTGTCCAGGGTGGCGCGCAAGCTGGCGCGGTCGGTTACGGCGGGCGGCGAGGGGGGCGCGAGGGGCGAAATAGGTTCGGGCGGCGACGTGGGTGCGGGCGGCGGCCCCAGGCGGTTGCGGCGGGTGGAAGCGGCCGACCTTCGGGAGCTGCTGGGGCCGCCGGCGCACCTGCCCTCCCGGCGCGAGGACGGAACCGACCGCTACGGCATCGCCTGCGGACTGGCGTGGACCGCCGCCGGGGGCGAGGTCCTGGACGTGGAGGTGGCGGTGGTGCCCGGGTCGGGCAAGGTGCAGCTCACGGGCACGTTGGGCGACGTGATGAAGGAGTCGGCGTTCGCGGCGCTCACCTACGCCCGTTCCAGGGCGCGGCGGATGGGCTTGCCGGAGCAGTTTCACAAGGACGTGGACATCCACATCCACATCCCGGAGGGCGCCACGCCCAAGGACGGCCCTTCCGCGGGGATCACCATCGCCACGGCGCTGATCTCGGCGTTGACGGACCGGCCGACCCGCGCGGCGGTGGCCATGACCGGCGAGATCACGCTGCGGGGCCGGGTGCTGGTCGTGGGCGGCATCAAGGAAAAGGCGGTCGCGGCGTTGCGGGGGGGCATCAAGCGGGTCATCCTGCCCGCCAGGAATGCCCTGGATGTCGAGCAGCTACCGGAAGAGGTGCTGGCGGGCGTCGAGATGGTGCCCCTGGAGACGATGGACGAGGTGTTGCGGGAGGCGCTGGCGCCGGGGCAGTTCGGGGGTTCGGGCCGCGCCGGCGGGAGGGCGCCCGCGGGGAAGGCGGCGGCGGGCGCGGGCGCGCGTGTTGCGGCGGGGCCGTCCAACAGGCCGGGGGCATCCGCCGTGGCCGAGCGGACGAGCGCCGGGAGGTCTGCGTGATCGTTCGGAGCGTGGAGTTCGCCGGTTCCGTGGCTTCGCCGGGCCAGGCGCTGCCGGGAGACCTGCCGCAGATCGCCTTCGCGGGGCGCTCCAACGTGGGCAAGTCGTCGCTGGTGAACCGGCTTCTGGGCCGCACGCGGCGGAAGATCGCCCGCGTTTCGGCGTCGCCGGGCAAGACGCAGGCGCTCAACTTCTATCGGGTGAACGGCGACTTCTTCCTGGTGGACCTGCCGGGATCGGGATACGCCAAGGCGCCGCGAGCCGTTCGAGAGTCTTGGCGCCGCTTGGTCCGGAGCTACTTGGCGGGCAGCGAGGCTCTCAAGGGCGTGGTCTACCTCGTGGACTCGCGTCGTCCGCCCACCTCCGCCGACCAGGAGTTCGTGGACTACCTAGCCGGGACCGGTGTCCCGGTGCTGGTCGCCTTGACCAAGGTGGACAAGCTCAAGGCCCGCGTCCGGGAAGCGGGGGTCGTCGAACCGGCGGCTCGGCAGCTGGGCGTGCTCCCCGACCAAGTGGTGGCCGGATCGGCCCGGACCGGCGAGGGAACGGAGGAGCTGCTGGACGCCATGGAGGCGCTCTTGCTGGACGCGGAATCGTGACCGAGGCGCGGGGCGCGCCCAACGCTCGACTTGTGGTCGGCGTGCGGCTTGCAGTCGGAAGGCGGCTCGCGGCCGCGACGGCGTGCGCCGCCGCGTTCCTGGGAGGGTGCGCGCCCGCGCCGCCACCGGGGCAGCGGCCGACCGCCGTCGGTGGGAACGCGTCCGTCGCCGGCGTTGCTTCGGAGGCGGGCAAGCCGCCGGCATCGAGGACATCAGCGGATTCGGAGTGGACCGGAGCGCTTCGGCAGGACCAGATATCGATCCGTATCGAAGCGAGCGACCTGCGGATCGAGGTCACTCCCCTGGCGGACTGGGTGCTCGAGGCCGCGGCGCCGGACGCCAGGCGGCGTCTTGCTCGCGTGGCGGAGACCTACGGGTCGGCCCTCGCACGGCGAACCGGGAACGACGGCCAAGCGCTGTTCCTGGTGTCGTTCTCCAGCGACCGGCCTGCGGCGGAGTTCGAGCCCTTCGACCTGCACATGGTGTCTCGGGGGCTGCGGGAGCGCCCCCGTGCGGTCGAACCGGTGTCGCCCGGATGGGGAAGCCGCCGCTTGGAGCAGCGTTCCACGGCCACGGCCGTCTACGCCTACAGCGGTTCCCTGGACCTGTCCCGCGGGCTCACCGTGGTCTACCGGGGCGCCGAGGATTCGTCCTGGACACGGATCCTGGCCGCCGTGGAAGCCGAGCGCGCCAAGGTTCCGCCCAGATAGGCGTCCGCGACTGGGCCGACCGCAACCACGGCCTTTGCGACGGGGTCGGCCGGCAGTCTACCTTGAGAGGCGGCACCGTATTCCCTTTTCGAACGGAGGCGTCGAATGACCTTGTGCGACGGAAGGTTGGCCTTCGCAGCCCTTCGGCCCTTCCCCGCCGCGGCGGTGCTCGTCTCCGCGCTTGCGTTGGGGGCTGGTCCCGCCTCCGCCGGCGCCCAGTGGAGCACGACCGAGGCCCAATACCAGGCGGGCCGCGCCCTGAGCAACCGCGACCACTGGGCCGTCGCTCCCGGAACGCAGCACATCCTGACGCTCCAGCACGCCAGCGGATGGAGCCGCGGCGAGAACTTCTTCTTCGTCGACATGAGCTGCTGCTCGGGGGCGGGCGGCGCCGACCGCGAGGTCTACGGCGAATGGTACTCGTCGATCAACGTGGCCCAGGTCTCGGCGGGTCCCGTTCGTGGCTTGGCCTTGATCGGGGGGATCAACTGGGGCGCGCAGGCCAAGGTGGTCAAGCTGACCCCGGGCGTGCGACTGGCCCTCGACCTGCCCGGCTTTGCGTTCGCCAACCTGGACTACACCTACGTGGTGAGTCGCAACGCCGGATTGGCGAACGGCGGAGCCCCCGACGAACGGAACAGCCACATCGTCGACTTCAACTGGGCTCTCCCCTTCGCCATCGGCGCCGGCTCGTTCTCGCTGGAGGGCCACGGCGAATGGCAGAGTTCGCGGGAGGTGGAGGACGGCGACGGAGGGTGGGCCAAGGCGCCGTACTGGATCCTGCTTCAGCCGCAGCTCCGCTGGGACTTGGGAAAGTCGCTGTCCGGCAACGCCGATCGCGTCTTCGTCGGCACCGAGTTCCATGCGTGGATCAACAAGTTCGGAGCCGACGGCATCAACGAGGTCATCCCGCAAGCGCTGGTGGTGTTCCGGTTCTGACGAGCGGCGTTTCCGACAGGCGAACATGGCGGGCAGCAGCGCCAAGCCCCAACCGGGACGAGGCGCGCGTCACGTCTCGTCGGCGTCCTCCAAGCCCAGCTGCCTGACCTTTCGGTACAGCGTCCTTTCGGCCACCCCCAGGAGTTCGGCCGCTAGGCGGCGGTTGCCGTCCACTTCGGCCAGGGCGGCGCGAACGGCCCGTCGCTCCATTTCTTCCAGGGTGAGGCCGGGTTCGAACACCACGGTGCGGGGGGGCATCTCGGCCTCGGGATCAGGACCGGGGTCGGCTTCGGCGCTCGGACCGGCGTCAGCGTCCAGCTCGGCGTCGGCATCCTTGCCGGCGTCCAGCTCGGTGTCGACTTCGACGCTGTGCCAGCGGTCCGCGCCTTCGGCACTTGGACTGGCGTCCAGCTCGGCGTCGGCGTCCTCCGCGCCCGCGTCCACCTCTTCGCCGTGCTCGGACGCGACTTCGAGCGGCACCGGGTCGTGGGCCACCTCCGTCCGGCGGTCGTAGACGATCTCGCCGGGGGCCGGGAGCGACGCACCAGAGGAGGGGTCTCGGCCGGACGCCAGTCGGTAGGCTTCGAAGTCCCGCTTCAGGTCGTCGATGTCCACCTTCATCTCCATCATGGTGCGGAAGACGAACTCGAGCTGGGGGCGCACCGAAGCCGGGCCGTCGGCGTCCACGGCGGAAACCGGCGCCGGGACCAGGGCCGAGCTGATCGAGGCGTCGCCGGTGCGCACTTCGGCGGGGATGTCCTGGGCGCGGATGCGACGTCCCGGGGCCAGGACCACCATGCTCTCGACCAAGTTGCGCAGCTCGCGGACGTTGCCCGGCCAGCTGTGGCGAGCCAGGATCCGCATGGCGTCGGGCGAGATGCCCTTGAAGGGGCCTCGGTCGTGGCGGCGACTGGCGTCGGCGATGAACGCGTCCACCAGCAACGGAATGTCCGCTCGCCGAGCGCGCAGCGGGGGCAGGTCGATGTGGAGGACGTTCAGCCGGTGGTACAGATCCCGCCGGAAGTCGCCGGTGGCCACGCGCTCGTGCAGCCGCTGGTTGGTGGCGGCCACGATGCGCACGTTCACCTTGACCGGCTTCTCTCCGCCGACGCGCAGGAACTCCTGCTGCTCCAGGACGCGCAGGAGCTTGGTCTGGGTCCGGAGCGGCATCTCGCCGATCTCGTCCAGGAAGATGGTCCCGCCGGCGGCCAGCTCGAAGAAGCCCCGACGGGCGTCGACGGCCCCCGTGAAGGCGCCCTTCTCGTGGCCGAAGAGCTCGCTCTCCAGCAGCGTCTCGGACAGCGCCGCCATGTTGACCGCGATGAACGCCTTGTGGCGACGGCGCGAAAGGGCGTGCAGGCCCCGCGCGATCAGCTCCTTGCCGGTTCCCGATTCGCCGGTCACCAGCACGGTGACGTCCACGGGAGCGATCTGGATCACCCTCTCCAGCACCTCCATCATTGCGTCGGTGTCGCCCACGATGCCGGTCGCTTTCCGAAGACGACCGCGCTCCACGGTGCGACGGCCCACCAGCACGATCTCGTCCGGGTCGGCGGGCGACGGGAGCGCGTCGGGACCCTTGCCTCCCACGGCCAGCACCGGCAGGTGCATTTCGCGGCCCCGGCGGGCGGCTTCCCTTCCCTGCTCCGCGTCCATGCCGCCGGTCACCACGAGCAGCACCGGCTCTGCGGCGCCGGGGCCGGCGGCTTTGACGGCTGCGGCCGGGTCTTCGCCCTTGGCCAGCAGCTCCACGCGGTATCCGCACCGTCGGAAACCGGTCCGCAACTTGCCCGCCAGGGGCAGGTCGTGGGCCGTGACCAGGACCGAATCCGCCATGCCGAACTCCTATCTTCGGATGGAGCCCTCGGTGTAGAAGGGCGGTCGCTGGGCGACTCCGCGGACTACGCGGTCGCGGATGCGAACGCCGACCTCGGCGCCGGGACGGGCGACGCGCGTCGGCAGGTATCCCAGGGCAACGCCGATTCCCAGGCTGGGGCTGGCCACGCCGGACGTGACCACGCCCGCGTTTCGGCCTTCGTGAACCAGGGCGTAGCCGGGGCGCGGAAAGCCGCGCTCCAGCAGACGGACGCCCACCAAGCGGCGCGCCGGTCCTTCCGCCTTCTCCGCGGCCAGGGCCTCCCGGCCCACGAAGTCGCCGGCGTCCAGCTTGACGATCCAGCCCAGGCCCGATTCGATCGCCGTGTACGATTCGCTCAGGTCGTTGCCGTAGAGGGCGTAGCCCATCTCCAGCCGCAACGAATCCCGCGCGCCCAACCCTGCCGGCGTCAAGCCTCGGTCGGCGCCGGCCTCCGACAGCGCCCGCCACAGTTCGGCCGCCCCGTCCGCGGGCACGTAGAGCTCGAAGCCGTCTTCGCCCGTGTAGCCGGTGCGGCTTACCACCGCGTCCACGCCCGCCACCGTCGCTTCCGCGAAGCGGTAGTATCCGATGGCGTCCAAGTCGGCGGCGGTCAGAGGCACCAGGATGCGGCTGGCGACCGGTCCCTGGAGGGCCAGTAGGGCGATCCGGTCCGAGTCGTCGGACAGCTCGACGTCGAAGGCGGCGGCGTGCTCCTGCGCCCACTCCCAGTCCTTGGTCCGGTTCCCGGCGTTGACCACGAGAACGAAGCGGTCCCGGAAGCGATAGACCAGCAGGTCGTCCAAGACGTGTCCAGTCTCGTTGCACAGGGCCGAGTACTGGGCCTGGCCCGGCGCGACGCGGGAGACGTCGTTCACGGTCAGGTGCTGGACGAACGCCTCGGCCTGGGGGCCGCGCACGGTGAACTCGCCCATGTGGGACACGTCGAAGAGGCCCGCGGCGGTGCGCACCGCGGCGTGCTCGGCTCGGATGCCGCCCGGGTATTGGATCGGCATTTCGAAGCCCGCGAACGGGACCATCTTGGCGCCCAGGGACAGGTGGACGGCGTGAAGCGACGTTCGAGTCGGGGCGGATCGGGGAGAGGTCGGGTCCATCGAGTCAGGGCCGGGTCCGGGGGATCAGGTGCAGGAGAAGGGCCTTTGCGACGTGCAGCCGGTACTCGGCTTCAACCAGTACGCGAGACCGGGGACCGTCCAGGACGGCCGCCGACACCTCTTCGTCGCGATGGGCCGGCAGACAGTGAAGAAAGATGGCGTTCGGTGCGGCCCTGTCCATGAGCGCCTCGTCGACCTGGTACGCCGCGAATGCGGCCTCCCGAGCCGCGCGCTCGTCCTCTTGTCCCATGGAGGCCCAAACGTCGGTGGTCACCACGCATGCGCCCTCGACGGCTTCGTCCGGGTCGCGAACCACCTTGGCGTCCGCCGTGCGCTGGGCTCGTGCCAGGACGGCCGGGTCGGGGCCGTAGCCTTCGGGACACGCCAAGCGAAGGGAGAAGCCCAGGCGGTCGGCGGCGTTGAGCCACGAGTTGGCCACGTTGTTGCCGTCTCCGATCCACGCCACGCGTAGCGCATCCCAGTCGGGGCCGAACTCTTCCGCGGCGGTGGCCAAGTCGGCCAGCACTTGGCAGGGGTGGAGCAGGTCGGTGAGGCCGTTCACCACCGGCACCGAAGCGTGACGGGCGAACTCGAGCAGCTCCTGATGGGCGAAGGTGCGCACCAGAAGGGCGTCCGCATAGCAGCTCAGGACGCGGGCGGTGTCCGCCACGCTCTCGCCCCGGCCCAACTGGGACTCGCGGTCCGAGATCATGACGGCGTGCCCGCCCAGCTGGGTCATCGCCGCCTCGGCGCTGACGCGCGTGCGGGTCGAGCTCTTGCGGAAGATCATGGCCAGCGTCCGGCCTTCCAGCGGGCGCCCAGGCTGCGCGGTGTTCGACTTCAGGCGGGCCGCGTGGTCCAGCAGGGCTCGGAGTTCGTCGGCGTCGTAGTCGGCCAGGTCCAGGAAGTGGCGGGGGACGGCGGCCCCGTTCGTGGTGGCCATGACCTGCCTAGAGGATGTAGCGGCTCAGGTCTTCGTCGGACGTGATCTTGTCCAGTCGCTCCCTCACGAAGGCTTTGGACACGACCGCCGTCTTGCCCTGGCGTTCGTCGGGAAGGTCGTAGAGGAGGTCTTCCAGGAGGGTGGTGAGGACCGTGCGCAGCCGGCGCGCGCCGATGTTCTCCATGCGGTCGTTCAGGTCCGCCGCGATGCGGGCGATCTCCTCGATGCCGTCGTCGGTGAACTCGACCGCGGCGCCTTCCGTCTCCACCAGCGCTTGGTACTGGCGCACCAGCGCGTTGCGGGGCTCCTGCAGGATGCGGACGAACTCGGCAGCGCCCAGGCTCTTGAGTTCGACGCGGATCGGGAACCGGCCCTGCAGCTCGGGGATCAGGTCAGACGGCTTGGCGACGTGGAACGCCCCGGCGGCGACGAAGAGCATGTGGTCGGTGCGGACCATGCCGTAGCGCGTCTGCACGTTGGAGCCCTCGACGATGGGCAGCAGGTCGCGCTGCACACCTTCCCTGCTCACGTCGGGGCCTCGGCCTCCGCCGTGACCGCCCGCCACCTTGTCCAGCTCGTCCAAGAAGACGATCCCGATCTCCTCGGCGCGGTCCATGGCCTCGTTGACCACGTCGTCCATGTCCACCAAGCGGTCCAGCTCCTCTTGATGAAGGACGCGACGGGCTTCGGCGATCGTCACCGACCGACGCTTGGTGCGCTTGGGCAACATGTCCTGGAGCATCTCGGTCAAGTTGATGTCCATGCTCTCCATGCCGCCCACCGGAAAGACCATGCCCTCGACCGACGGCGACTGCTGGATGTCGATCTCGACCTTGCGATCCTCCAAGCGTCCGTCGTGAAGGAGCTTGCGCAGCTTCTCGCGGGTTCGGGCTCGGCGCTCGGCCAGCTCGGCGTCGACGTCGGCGGGGCCCGCGCCGGCGGGGCCGCCGGATCCGGCCACGAATATCTTGCCGGGCGAACCCGTGCCGGACATCAGCTTGGGCGCAGCGCCTCCGGCCCGCCGCGCCTTCTTGGAGACCTCCGGCCCGCCGCTGGGGTCGGGCAGGAGCAGATCCAGCAACCGTTCGTCCACATTGCGCGCGGCCCGTTCCTCCACCTCGGCCTCCCGCTCGGAGCGGACCATGTTGACCGCCGTGTCCACCAAGTCGCGTATCATCGACTCCACATCGCGTCCTACATAGCCCACTTCGGTGAACTTGGACGCTTCGACCTTGACGAACGGGGAGCCGGCGAAGCGGGCCAAGCGCCGAGCGATCTCGGTCTTGCCGACGCCCGTGGGGCCGATCATGACCAGGTTGTTGGGCAGGATCTCGTCGCGCAGCTCCTCGTCCACCTGCTGCCGCCGCCAGCGGTTCCGCAGCGCGATCGCCACGGCCTTCTTGGCCTCGGACTGGCCGACGATGTACTTGTCCAGCTCGGCGACGATCTCGCGGGGGGTGAGGCGGTCCAGCCAGCCGGGGGCGTCGTCGGGGGTAGCGGAACCGTCGGGGGAAGCGGAGTCGTCGGGCGGGGCGGAACCGTCGGTGGGAGGCGAGTCTTCCGGCGAGCCGGCGTCGGCGTCGGGCGAGGCGTCGGCGCCGTCCAGGGGGGGCGCGTCTTCGGACGGCGGGGGGGCCTCGGGGGCCTGTCGAGTCGTCAGGGTCATGAGGGGGCCAGCTCCAGCACCGTGATTTCGCGGTTGGTGTAGATGCAGATGTCGGCGGCGATCTCCAAGGCCCGGCGCGCCACGTCCTCGGCGCTCAACTCCGGGCGGTCGTGGAGCGCACGTGCGGCGGCAAGGGCATAGGGGCCGCCGGAGCCGATGGCCAAGATGGGCTGGTCGGGTTCGATGACGTTGCCGTCGCCGCTGACCAGGAATAGATGTTCCCGGTCCGCGACAGCCAACAGGGCCTCCAGTCGACGCAGGTAGCGGTCGGTCCGCCAGTCCTTGGCCAGCTCCACGCAGGCCCGGGGAAGGTTGGACGGCCAGCGCTCCAACTTGCCCTCCAGCTTGCCGAAGAGGGTGAAGGCGTCGGCGGTCGCGCCGGCAAACCCGACCAGGACGTTTCCTTCGCGGATGTGGCGGATCTTGCGGGCCGCGCTCTTCACCACGGTGTCGCCCAAGCTGACTTGACCGTCGCCGGCCATGGCGACCCGACCATCGCGGGCCACGGCGACGACGGTGGTGGCGCGCACCGGGGCCCCGGGGACGATGCCGGCGGCAGGGGCGCCGGAACAAGCGAGTCTCATGGAAGGAAGATAACCTGATCCGGAGCGCGCGCTGCTCGCGGTTCTGGAGCAAGACGCCGAGAGTGTCCAGGTTGACGGCCACGATCGACAACGCAACGGTCCGGGCGGGCAAGGCTGTGGTGCTGCAAGTGGTTGATCCCCAACCCGACGGACGGGTGGCGCCGTCGTGCCGCGACGACGATCAGCGGGAGGCGGTCCCGCACATCCCCGGCACATTGCGGGACAACGCACCGCGCCGGGGACGCGCGAACCCTACTAGAAGACGATCCTGCCCGAGAGGCCGATGCGGCGTTCCGGGGGCTGGACGCCGCTGGCAACGTGCTCGCCGAACAGGTCCATCATCAGGCGCAGGCCGGGCGACCGGGTCCCCGGGGACTCGGTAAGTTGCCCGGTGGTCTCGCCGCCCAGCAGCGACCAGCGCGTCCCCACGTTCACCCGATGGCCCGTCGGTCCCTCGCGGCTCCACCGGCCGAACGGCTTGACTTGATTGCCGCCGGACAGCAGCACGCCGTAGCCGACTTCCATCGCCACGCGGTCGGGCGCCCAGCCCGGCGCGCTCGTGGCCGCCAAGAGGCCGGAGCTTGCCGGGAGGCCCGGGCCTGCCTGCGAGCCGACGGCCGGATCGCCATTCGCGCCCGACATGCCTTCGGCCGACGGGTCGCCCGGGTTGTGAGCAAGACCCGTGCCTGCCGGAACGTTCGCACCGACTGGCCGCGCTGCACCGCCCGGCGCGCCGAAGCCGCCCGCGCCAGCGGTCCGCCACACGTCCGCGCCCCCTTGCCACAGCGTCCGCGCGCCGCCCCCAGCGTCGCCCCACGTCGGCTCGACCGAGAACGACAGCCCGCCCTCGCCCCCGCCGCCCGGCTGCAACCTCAGCGAGAACCCGGCGCCCCAGTCCTTGAAGTCGCGCTCCTGGTGCACCAGCAGCGCACGGCCCCGCGCCGTCATGCTGAACCCGCTGGCCTGGTGCGCCAACCCCACCTCGGCGCCCGCCTCCGCGCCCATCCCCGTCTCCGCGTCGCCACCGTCGAAGCGTCCGCCCACCTCGAGCCGCGTCCGCATCGCCAGCCCGCCGCCCAGCGACCACTGGCCGCCGATCTCCGGCGCCAGTCGCACGCGCTGCGCGTCCGCCGTCACGCCCGCCAGCCCCGCCACGTCGTCCGACAAGATGCGGACGGCGAAAGCGTCCGCCTTCAGCGCCAACCCGCCGGTCAGCTCCTGACGCACGCCCAGCGCGCCCATGCGCATCTCCAAGTCGGTGTCGAAACGCCCGCCCGCCGACTCCTCGAGCGTCGCGTCGCCGCGGCCCGCGCCCGCCAAGCCCCACACGCCGAACCCGCCGCCGGACGACCAGTGCAGATAGGGGTACAGGCTGGTCAGGCGAGCGTCGACCGATCCCGCGCCGTTGACGTCGCTGTCGAAGCCCGCTTCCATGTCGCTGCGCGAGCCCGCAAGGCCCATCAGCACACCGGATGCGAACCGGTAGTCCAGCCCCAAGTAAGCCGAGCGCGTGCGGCCGTCCATGGCGAAGCCGTCTTGGGGACGACCCTCGAACTCGCCCAGGTTCGCCTGGCCCCACACCGTCCAGCCCGACCGCAAAGCAGCCTGCGAAGAGACGGAGGCGCCGGCCGAGGATGCGTGCGCCGGGGCGTCCGAGCCGCCGAACGCCAGCTGGAACGAGCTCTGCGAGCGCAGGCCGCGCGCATCGACGGGGTTGAACGTCAGGCCGCCCCGGTCGGCGCGCCCGGCTTCGGGTTGCTGACGGCCCTGGTAGACGCCGCCCATGCCGGTCATGCCGGTCATGCCGCCTGCGCCGCCCGCTGTCGGTTGACCGAATGCACCGCCACGGCCGTCGCCGAACAGCAGCGCGGCCAAGTCGACGGTTCCGCCGGCCGCGTCGGCCGAGCCGGGGTGCGCGATCTGCAACCCCAGCAGGCCCGTCGCGCCCCGCACCAGCGACTCGAGCCCGCAATGGCCCGAGCCGCCGATGCCAGCGGCACCGCTGTCGTCGCCGCCTGCGGCATGGCCTTCGCCGGCGTCGGCCTGTTCGTGCACTGCGTTCGCAGTGTCGCCGTCGGTCCGGCCGTCCGCCGAAGCCGCAACGCCGCCGTCGGTTTGGTCACGCGCCGCGCTCGCAACGCCGGCGACGCCGCCCGACCCGGCGCCCGGCGCGCCGCAGGCCAGCGACCGCCCGCCGAGCTGCACGTGCGACCGGCCCAGCACGCCCGACGACTCCAACCCCAGCCGCCCGCCGATCGCATCCACCGTCTCCGTGCCCAGCGACCGGCCGAACGCCGCCAGCGTCAGCTCCAACGCACGCGCACGCTCCGACCGCGACGCCTCCACCGTCACACGCACCTGCTGCACCGCCGACAACCCGCCCGGATCGCTCGCGCGTACCGTCACCACGGTCTCGCCGATCGCCTGCGGCGCGATCGACAGCACGCCCGCGCCCGTCACCGTCGCAGCCGCCACGGCCGGCGACGACGACTCGACTGCGTACGCCAGCGCGTCGCCGTCCGGGTCCCGGAAGTACCGACCCAACTCCTCTTCCACAGCGGCGCCGTACGCCTCGAGCGTCTTCGGCGACATCGCGCCCACCGCCTCCGGACCCTCGTTCACGTCCAGCAACGTCACCGTCACCGCCGCCTCGGCCGTCAGACCGCCCGCGTCCGTCGCCCGCACCGTCAGCGCGAACGTCGGCGGACCCGCCTCGTAGTCCTCGCCGGCGCCCACGTACCGCACCTCGCCCGTCCGAGCGTCCACCTCGAACCGTGCGGCATCGCCTTCGGCCAAGCTGTACGCCGGCGCGTCGCCCCGGTCCGGGTCCGTCGCTTCGACCGCGCCCAGCGTCAGCGGGCCGGCAACGTTCTCCGCCAGCTCGAAAGCGTATGCCGAGTCCGCGAACGCCGGCGCCTCGTTCACATCCACCAGCGCGACCGTCGCAACCGCGCGCGCCGCCAGCCCCTCGCCGTCGGTCGCCACCACCTCGAACTCCCAGGACGCCGGGCCCGCCTCGTAGTCCTCGCCCGCGCCCGCGTACCGCACCTCGCCCGTGCCGGCGTCCACCTCGAAGAGCGCCGCGCCTTCGCCCGACAGGCTGTACACGAGCGTGTCCGCTCGGTCCGGGTCCGCAGCCTCGACCGCGCCCAGAACCAACGGTCCCGCGACGTTCTCCTCGAACTCCCACTCGTAGCGCTCCGCAGCGAACACCGGCGCCTCGTTGCGGTCCAGCAACGCCACCACCACCCGCGCAGACGCCGCGATGCCGCCGCGGTCCGTCGCACGGACCTCGAGCGCCCAGCTCTCCGGGCCCGTCTCCGCGTCCTCGCCTTCGCCCACGTACCGCAACTCGCCCGTAACAGCGTCCACCTCGAACCGCTCGGCATCGCCCACCGACAAGCTGTACGTCGGCGGATCGTCGCGGTCCGGGTCCGTCGCCCGCACGACGCCCAGCACCAGCGGTCCCGCAGCGTTCTCCGCCAACTCGAACGCATACGCCGAGTCCGAGAACGCCGGCGCCTCGTTCACGTCCGCAACCACCACCGTCGCCGTCGCCTGCGCCGTACGGCCCACCAAGTCCGTCGCCGTCGCCTCCAACACCCACGGCCCCGCGCCGGCCTCGTAGTCCTCGCCTGCGCCCACGTACCTCAACTCGCCCGTCTGCCCGTCCAGCTCGAACCGCTCGGCGTCACCCGCCACCAGCGCGTAAGTCAGCGTGTCGCCCTCGTCCAAGTCAACGGCCTCCAACACGCCCAGCACCAAGGGACCCGCAACGTCCTCCGCCAGCTCGAACACCCAACGGTCCTCGACGAACGACGGCGCCTCGTCGTTCTCGTTCATCACCTTCACCGTCACCTTCGCCGTCGTCTCCAACTGCTCGTCCTCGCCCACGCCGTCCGTCACCGCCACCACCAGCATCACGTACTCCGAACGCTGCTCCGCGTCCTCGCCTCCGCCAACGTAAGTCACCACGCCGCTCGACACGTCCACCTCGAACAGCCCCTCGCCGCCGCTCTCCAACCCGTACCGCACCTCGGCGTCCAACGGACTCGCCGCGACCACCTCGCCCACCGGCAGCGGGCCCGCAACGTTCTCCGCCAACTCGAACTCGTACTCCAACCGACCGAACACCGGGTCCAGGCTGCCCGCGCCGTTCACCGCGTGGTCCGTCAAGTCCGTCACCGCGTGCGCGCCCAGGTCCAGAACCGCAGCAGCCTGGCCGCCCGCGATCCGCAGCGCGCCCGCAGCCTCCGCCAGCGCGTCCGCCGGGATGCTGATCCCGTCCGGGTCCCGGTCCGCCGGTCGGACCACGTACTCGAACACCAACACCGTCGTGCCCGAGCCCGACACGTAGCGCGCATGGCGCGTCGTGCCGCCCACGTCGATCGCCAACCGCGCCGCAGCCGTGTTCGCGGCCGTCATCGACGCCGCCAGCGCCGGCGACGACGACGCGCCCGCCACGTCGACCGGCCGGCTGAACGTCACCTCGACACGGATCACGCCGCCCGCGCCGTACAGTCCCGTCGCCACTGGAACGCTCGTCACCGCCACGCCCACCACCACCGGCGCGACCTCGACCGTGCCGTCCACCTTGTCGGCAGCCGCAGCCGCGATCACATGGGCGCCCAACGCCAGCGTCGCCGGACGAACGCCGTCCGCCGTGTTCACGATCGTACCGCCGTTCAGCGTCAGCGCAGCAGCCGCAACGCCGATGCCGTCCGCGTCCGCGTCCACGCCGCCCGTACCGCTGCCGCCGCTGCCCGCGCCCTGCACCCGGTACGCGAACGACAACGTCGCCGTGCCGCTGCCGCTCGCATAGCTCGCCTGACGCGCAACCGCGCCAACCGTCAGCGCCAGACGCGGCGACCCCGTCACCGTCACCGCACGGTCGAACGTCACCTCGACCTCGATCCGTTCGCCCAGCCCGTACGTGTCGCCGCTCTCCGGCGCGCTCGACACCGCTACGCCGCTCACCGTCGCGCCCGCCAGCGTGCCGTCCACCTTGTGGCCCGATGCGGCGCTCAACGCATGGCTGCCCAGCCCCAGCGCCGCAGCCGTCGTGCCGTCGCGGGCATCCGCGATCGCGCCGCTGTTCAGCGCCAACGCGCTCGCGCCGACCTCGATCCCGTCGGTGTCCGCGTCCGCCTGCACCACCGTGTAGCGGAACGTCAGCGCCCGCGTGCCCGTCCCGCTCGCGTAGTCCGCTTGCCGCGTCTGCGCGCCCACCGTCAGCGCCACCTGCGGCGTGCCCGTCACCGTCACCCGACGGTTGAACGTCACCTGCACCTCAATCCGCTCGTCCCGGCCGTACGTCGTCGCCACCGCAGGCGAACTCGTCAGCGACACCCCCGACACCGACGCCGCCGTGAACGTACCGCCCGCGACCTTGTGGCCCGCGCTGTTCGATATCGCGTGGGCACCCAGCCCCAGAACCGCGTCCACCGTGCCGCCCGCCACGTCGATCGTCCCGCCGTTCAGCGCCAACGCGCTCGCGCCAATGCTGATCCCGTCCGCGTCCGCGTCCGCCGTCACCACCACGTAACGGAACACCAACGACGCCGTACCCGTGCCGCTCGCGTAGCTCGCCTGCTTCGTCGTGCTGCCGATCCCCAATGCCAGCTGCGGCGTGCCCGTCACGTCCACCGCCTTGTTGAACACAACCGTCGCAACCACCGTGTCGCCGCGCTCGAACGTGTCGCCGACCGGTGGCGACGCGATCGACACCGCGCTCACGCCCGGCGGGCCCTGAGCACCGTCCACCCGGTGGCCGCCGCTGTTCGAGACCGCGTGGCCGCCCAACCCCAGGCTCGCAGCCTCGTTCGCGTCGCGCGCGTCTGCGACCGTCCCGCCGTTCAGCGACAACGCGCTCGCGCCGATGCCGATCCCGTTCCCGTCCGCGTCGCCAGCAACCACCGTGTACGCGAACGACAGCACCCGGCCACCCGTCGTCGCCACGTACGACGCCTGTCGCGTCCGCGAACCGATCGTCAGCGCCAGCTCCGGCGACCCCGTCACCGCCACGTTCCGGTTGAACGTCACATCGACGCCGATCTCCTCGCTCAATCCGTACGTGCCGCCGCCCGCCGGACTGCTCGTGATCGACACCGCGCTCACCGACGCCGCCGTGAACGTCCCGCCAGCGACCCGGCGCCCGCTCGCGTTGCTGATCGCATGATGCTCCAAGCTCAACAACGCGTCCGTCGTACCGCTCGCCACGTCGATCGTACCGCCGTTCAGCGTCAGCGCATTCGCGCGGATGCTCAACCCGTCCGTGTCCGCGTCGCCCGAAATCACCACGTACCGGAACTCCAACGACGTCGTGCCCGTCGCCGCGCTCGCGTAGGCTCCCACCTGCTGTGCGCCAATCGACAACGCCAGCTGCGGCGCGCCCGTCGCGTCCACCGCCTTGTTGAACGTCACCGTCGCCACAATCGTGTCGCCTCGCTCGAACGTGTTGCCCACCGGCGGCGCTGCCACCGCCAACCCCACCACGCCCGGCGGCCCCAGGCTGCCGTTCACCTTGTGCGACGCAGCGTTCGATATCGCACGCACGCCCAGTCCAAGCGCAGCAGCAGCAGCGCCCGGACGCACGTCGGCGATCGCGCCCCCGTTCAGCGCCAGCGCGCTCGCACCGATGCCGATGCCGTCGGTGTCCGCATCCGCCGGACGGATCGCGTACCCGAACACCAGCGTGTCCGCCTTGCTCGAAGCGGCCACGTAGCCCGCTTGCCGCGTCTGCGTCCCGATCGTCAGCGCCAGCCGCGGTGCGCCCGTCACCGCCACCGGTCGTCCGAACGCCACCTTCACCTCGATCGACTCGCCCAACTGGTACGTCTGACCGCTCGCCGGAGCGCTCGATATCGTCACCGCGCTCACAGCCGGCGTCGTGAACGTGCCGCCCGCAACCTTGTGGCCCGGGCTGTTCGTCACCACGCTCGAACCCAGCCCCAAAGTCGCATCCAGCGTCCCGCCCGCGACCTTGATCGTACCGCCGCTCAGCGCCAATGCGCTCGCCGCGATGCTGATCCCGTCCGCGTCCGCGTCGCCCGTCGCCACCACGTAACGGAACACCAGCGTGTCCGTGCCGCTCCCGCTCGCGTAGCTCGCCTGCCTAGTCGCGCTCCCGACCGTCAGCGCCAACCGCGGCACACCCGTCACATCCACCGACCGGTTGAACACCAGCGACACCTCGATCGTCTCGCCCCGCTCGAACACGTCGCCCACCGTCGGAGAGCCGATCGACAGCGACGTCACCCCCGGCGGCCCGCGGCTGCCGTCCACCTTGTGCGCCGCATCGTTCGATATCGCGTTGCTCCCCAGACCCAGGCCCGCCGCCGTCGTGCCGCCCCGAGCGTCGGCGATCGTTCCGCCGTTCAGCGCCAACGCGCTCGCCGCGATGCCGATCCCCGTCGAGTCCGCGTCCGTCGCAACCACCGTGTACCGGAACGCCAGCGTCGCCGTCCCCGTCCCGCTCGCGTACGACGCCTGACGCGTCTGCGAACCGATCGTCAGCGCCAACTGCGGCGCGCCCGTCACCGTCACCGGGCGCGTGAACCCAACCTCGACCTCGATCACCTCCGTACGTCCGTACGTGCTGTCGCTCGACGGACTGCTCGATATCGTCACACCGCTCACCGCAGCAGCCGTGAACGTGCCGCCCGCAACCTTGTAGTTCCCGCTGTCGGTGACGTAGTGATCGCGCAGGCTCAGCACCGCGTCCGTCGTACCGCCCGACCGACGGACCGTACCACCGTTCAAAGCCAACGCGCTCGTGCCGATGCTCAACCCGTCCGCGTCCACGTCCGCCGTCACCACCACGTACCGGAACACCAGCGTGTCCGTCCCCGTCCCCGCAGCGTAGCTCGCCTGCTTCGTCGCGCTCCCGATCCCCAGCGCCAGCCGCGGCGTTCCCGTCACCGCCACCGACTTGTTGAACGCCACCTTGACCTCGATCGTCTCGCCGCGCTCGAACGTGTCGCCCACCTCCGGCGATCCGATCGACAAACCCGCCACACCCGGCGGTCCGAGCGCGCCGTCCACCTTGTGCGCAGCAGCGTTCGCGATCGCGCTCGAGCCCAGCCCCAGGCCCGCCGCCGTCGTGCCGCCCCGAGCGTCGTTGATCGTGCCGCCGTTCAACGCCAACGCGCTCGCGCCAATGCCGATGCCGTTCGCGTCCGCGTCCCCCGCCGCCACCTCGTACCCGAACGTCAGCGTCTTCGTGAACGTCCCGCTCGCGTAGTCCGCCTGTCGCGTCGCAGCACCCACCGTCAGCGCCAGCTGCGGCGTGCCGCCCGTCACTACCGGCCGCACGAACGTCACCTCGACCTCGATCTCCTCGCCCAGACCGTAAGTGTCACCGCTCGACGGACTGCTCGTTATCGCCACGCCGCTCACCGACGACGCCGTGAACGTACCGCCCGCCACCTTGTGGCTCCCGCTGTTCGATATCGCGTGCGTCCCCAGCCCCAACGTCGCGTCCAGCGTCCCGCCCGACAAACGGATCGTCCCGCTGTTCAACGCCAAAGCGCTCGTCCCGATGCTCAACCCGTCCGCGTCCACGTCCGCCTGCACCACCGTGTACTGGAACACCAACGACGCCGTGCCGCTGCCGCTCGCATAGCTCGCCTGCCGCGTCTGACTCCCGATCCCCAAAGCCAGCTGCGGCGTGCCCGTCACGGCCACCGCGCGGTTGAACGTCACCGTCGCCGCAACCGCGTCGCCCCGCTCGAACGTGTCGCCCACCGGCGGCGACCCGACGACCACGCCGATCACACCCGGCGGTCCCTGCGCACCGTCCACCTTGTGCGCAGCAGCGTTCGCTATCGCGTTCGAACCCAAGCCCAGCCCCGCAGCCTCGTTCGCGTCACGAGCGTCCACGATCGTCCCGCTGTTCAGCGCCAACGCGCTCGTCCCGATGCTGATCCCGTTCGCGTCCGCGTCCGCAGCCACAACCGTGTAGGAGAACGTCAGCGTCTTCGTACCGCTCCCGCTCGCATACGCGGCCTGGCGCGTCTGCGAACCGATCGTCAGCGCGACCTGCGGCGCGCCCGTCACCGCCACGTTGCGGTCGAACGTCACCTCCACCTCGATCTGCTCCGTCCGACCGTACGTGCTGTCGCTCGCCGGACTGCTCGAGATCGACACCCCCGACACCGACGACGCCGTGAACAATCCGCCGTTCACCACCAGAAAATCGCTGAACGCTTGATGCTCCAAGCTCAACAAGGCGTCCGTCGTACCGCCCGCAACGTCGATCGTACCGCCGTTCAGCGTCAACGCGCTCGCGCCTACGCTCAATCCGTCCGCGTCCACGTCCGCCGTCACCACCACGTAACGGAACACCAGCGCCGCCGTGCCCGTCCCCGACGCATACGCAGCCTGTCGCGTCTGCGAACCGATCCCCAGTGCGAGCCGCGGCGTGCCCGTCACGTCCACCGACTTGTTGAACCGCACCGTCGCAACCACCGTGTCGCCGCGCTCGAACGTCGTGCCCGTCGGCGGCGACGCCACCGTCAGGCCCGTCACCCCCGGCGGACCCAGCCCGCCGTTCACCTTGTGCGAAGCGTCGTTCGTCACCGCGCTCGAACCCAAGTCCAGCGCAGCAGCAACCGCGCCCGGACGCACGTCGACGATCGTCCCGCCGCTCAGCGTCAGCGCGCTCGCTGCGATGCTCAATCCGTCCGTGTCCGCGTCCGAAGGACGAACCGCGTACCCGAACACCAGCGTGTCCGCCTTGCTCGTCGCCGATGCGTAGCTCGCCTGACGAGCGACCGTCCCAATCGTCAGCGCCAGCCGCGGCGTGCCCGTCACCGCCACAGGCCGCCCGAACGCCACCTTCACCTCGATCGACTCGCCCAACTGGTACGTCTGACCGCTCGCCGGAGCGCTCGATATCGCCACCGCACTCACCGCCGGCACCGTGAACGTGCCGCCCGCCACTTGGTGGCCGCCGCTGTTCGTCACCACCACGCCCACGCCCAGCCCCAAAGTCGCGTCCAGCGTCCCGCCAGCCAGACGGATCGTACCGCCGCTCAGCGCCAATGCGCTCGCGCCGATGCTCAATCCGTCCGCATCCGCGTCGCCCGACGCCACCACGTACCGGAACACCAGCCCCGTCGTCCCCGAACCGCTCGCGTAGCTCGCCTGCCTAGTCGCTGAACCGATCGTCAGTGCGAGCCGCGGCGTGCCCGTCACGTCCACCGCGCGGTTGAACTCCAGTTCGACCTCGATCGTCTCGCCACGCTCGAACACGTCGCCAACCACAGGCGAACCGATCGTCAGTCCCGTCACGCCCGGCGGTCCCAGGCTTCCGTTCACCTTGTGCGCAGCAGCGTTCGTTATCGCGTTCGTGCCCAGCCCCAACGTCGCCGCCGTCGTGCCGCCCGCGAGCACGATCGTCCCGCCGTTCAGCGTCAGCGCGCTCGCTGCGATGCTGATGCCGTTCGCGTCCGCGTCCACAGCCGCCACCACGTAGCGGAACACTAGCGTCCGCGTACCCGAACCGCTCGCGTACCCCGCCTGACGCGTCAGCGTGTCGATCGACAACGCCAGCTGCGGCGTGCCCGTCACCGCCACCGACCGCTCAAACTCGACCTCGACCTCGATCGCCTCCGTACGTCCGTACGTGCTGTCGCTCGCCGGCGCGCTCGATATCGCCACGCCGCTCACCCCCGGCGCCACCTCCTTGCTCCCGTCCACTTGGTACGCCACCGCGTCCGCGAAGTTCCACGGCGCCAGCGACAGCCGAGCGTCCGTCGTCGTCCCCGTCGCTCGAATCGTCGCGCCGCCCGGCAACGTCAGCGCGTTCGCCCCGATGCTGATCCCCGTCGCGTCCGCGTCCGCAGCAACCACCGTGTAGCAGAACACCAAGATGACGCCGCCCGACGTGCCGCACAGCGCAGCGCTCCGCGTCTGCGCGCCGATCCCCAAAGCCAGTCGCGGCGTGCCCGTCGCCGTCACGCCCGTGCTGAACCCGACGCCCACGCGTATCTCGTCGCCCAGTCCGAACACGCTGTCCGTGCTCGCGTACGCCAGCCCGGTGTTCGCCGCCGACATGAAAAACGCGCTCGTCACGACAGGCACGTTGCCCTGCACCTTGTGCGCCGAAGCGTTCGTGATCGCATGGCTCCCCAACCCCAGACTCGCCGCCGTCGATCCGTCCCGCACGTCGACGATCGTCCCCCCGTTCAAGGCCAGAGCGCTCGCACCAATGCTCAACCCGTCCGCGTCCACGTCCGACGCCACCACCACGTACTGGAACTCCAGCGCGCCCGTCCCCGTACCGCTCGAATAGTCCGCCTGTCGCGTCGAGTCGCCGATCGACAGCGCCAGTTGCGGCGTCCCCGTCGCCGTCACCGGCCGAAAGAACGACACCGTCGCCGCGATCGTGTCCCCGTAGCCGTATGCATTGTCGGCGCCCGCACTACTGGAAATCGCCACGCCGGTCACCGTCGGCGCCGTCACCTGCGAACCCGCAACCTTGTGGCCCGCGCTGTTCGTGATCGCGTACCCGCCTGAACCCGGGCCTCGCCAGGGCGTATTGCTGAACGTGTTCGTGCTCGTGCCCGCCTCCCTGATCGTCGAGCCCCCCGTCCACTGCAATGCGTTGCCCACCATGCTGATCCCGTCGGCGTCCGTATCCGCCGCCTGCACCACGTAGTGGAACTCCAACGAATCCGTCCCGCTCCCCGCCACGTACGTCGCCCCAGCCCACGGATTCGACCCGATCGTCACCCACACCGTCGGAACCCCCGTCACATCCACCGAGTCCGTGTAGACCAGCGTCACCTTGATCGTGTCGCCACGCTCGAACGTGTCGCCCAAAAGCGGCGACCCCACCGAAACGCTCGCCACCCGCGCCGCGCCCGCCACCTTGTGACCCGCGCTGTTCGCGATCGCGTCCTGACCCGCATGGGGCCAGGGCGTGTCGTGAAACGCGCTCGTGGTGGTGCCCGCCTCTCTGATCGTCGAGCCACCCGTCAACTGAATCGCGGTGCCGTAGACGCTCAGGCCGTCGTTGTCGTTGTCCCCAGCCTCCACCACGTAGCGGAACTCCAGAGTGTCCGTGCCCGTGCCCGACGCGTACAGCGCCGGCCTGTACGCAGCTGACGTGAGCTTCAGCCACGCCGTCGGAACGCCCGTCACGTCCACCGAGTCCGAGTAGACCATCGTCACCACGATCGTGTCGCCGCGCTCGAACACGTCGCCCGTCGGCGGCGACCCCACCGAAACGCTCGTCACTCGCGCCGAGCCCGCCACCTTCCATCTGGGATCGTCCACTATCGTCAGCGACGCGTCTATCCATGGATTCACGTTGATCTCGTTGGCGGCCCTGATCGTACCCGCGTTCAGGTCGACGGCGTCGCTCAGTATCCCCACGCCGTTTTTGTCCTCGATCCCCGACTGCACCACGTAGCGGAACTCCAACTCGCTCGTGCCCGACCCCGAATGGTAGGTCGCCCAGCCGTGACCAGCGCCCAGCCAGATCCTCATCCGCGGCGTGCCCGTCACGACCGTCGTCTCCCTGAAAGCCAGCGTCACCTTCACCGTGTCGCCTCTCGCGAAGATCGAGTCCGCGCCCGCCGAGTTGACCGACAACCCCGTCACCTTGTTGCTCGTGGGAAGCACCTTGTGCGTCGGGTCGTCCGTCACCACGTGGGTTCGCAACCCCAAGTACGCGTCCGCCGTCGCGCCCGCCCTCTTGATCGTGCCGCCGTTCAGCGTCAATGCGTCCCACGAATAGCTGACGCCGGTGCTGTCCACGTCCGCCAGCACCGTCACGTAGCGGAACGCAAGCGAATCGCCGCCCGTGCCCGCGAAGTAGTTCGCCCGCCTGGTCGCGCTCCCGATCTCCAACGCCAGCTGCGGCGTCCCCGTCACGTCCACGTTCTCATTGAACACGAGCGCGATCTCGATCGTGTCGCCCACCTCGTACGTGCTGTCCGCGCCCGCGTCGCTCGCGATCGACGTGCGCACGACGTGCGCCAAGCCCTGCACAACCACCACCTTGTGCGCGGCCTCGTTGATTACGGCATGGAGCGACAACCCCAGACGCGCGTTCACCGTCGCGCCCGACCGCCGGACCGTGCCGCCGTTCAGCGCCAAAGCGTTCGCGCCGATGCTGATGCCGTCCTCGTCCAAGTCGCCCGCCACCGGCGCGTAACGGAACGTCAGCGTATCATTCCCCGTCCCCGAGGCGTAGTTCGCCTGCCTCGTCGCGCTCCCGATCGTCAGCGCCAGCTGCGGCGTGCCCGTCACGTCCACGTTCTCGTTGAACGCGACCGCGACCACGATCGTGTCGCCCGTCCCGTAGATGCCTCCACCGGGGCTGCTCGCAAACGCCACGCCCGAGACGTACGGCGGCCCCGCCTGCGTGCCGTCCACCTTGTGGGCGGCGGCGTTGGTCACGACGTGAGTCCTCAAGGGCAGGTACGCCGTCACCGCCGAGCCGGCCTTGTTGATCGTCCCGCCGTTCAGCGCCAGCGCGCTCGCCCCGATGCTGATCCCGACCGTGTCCGCGTCCGCCGCCACCACCTGATAGCCGAACGTCAGCGAATCGCCGCCCGTGCCCGACAGGTAGCGCGCCTGCCTGGTCGCCGCGCCGATCGTCAGCGCCAGCTGCGGCGCATCCGTCACGTCCACGTTCTCGCTGAACCTAACGCCGATCTCGATCGCGTCGCCCACACCGTAGGTGCTGTCGTTGCCCGCGTCGCTCGCAATCCCGACCCCCGTAACGTGCGGCACGCCCTGGAGACCGTTCACCTTGTGGCCACGGGCGTTGGAGATTGCGTGGGAGAAAAATCGCAGCTCGGCTCTTTCCGAGCCTCCCGAGCGAGTGATTGTAGGACCAAAGTTCTTGAGCGGTCCCGGAACGCTGATGCCGTCCGCGTCGACATCGTCCCGCGTCGTGTGGTAACGAAGCCAAACCACATTGCCGCCCTTGGTGTACCACGACGCCTCCCGGACGTTGTTGCCGATGCGGTAGTCCACCTTCATTTGACCCGCGAAATCCGGCATGTTTACGCTTTGGTCGAAGGCAACTTCAACGGTGATGGGGTCGCCTGCGGCGTAGGTCGAATCGTTACCCGGGTTGCTGATAAGCCGCACGCGGGACACCATCGGCACAATCAGTGAGCCGTTCACCTTGTGGTTCGAAACATTCGAGATGGCGTGGCTCCCCAGCGACAGAGTCGCGTTCGTCGTCGAGCCCGCCCTCTTGATCGTCCCTCCGTTCAGCGTCAATGCGCTCGCGCCGATGCTGATGCCGTCCGTGTCGCTGTCCGCAGCTACCACCGTATACCCGAACGTCAGCAGGCGCGTGCCCGTGCCAAGTACGTAGTCCGCCTGCCTCGTCGCGCTCCCGATCGTCAGCGCCAGCTGCGGCGTGCCCGTCACATCCACGTTCTCGCTGAACTGCACGCCAACCCGAATCTGCTGCGGCCGCCCGTAAGTGCCGGTGGCACCCAGCGGGCTACTGCCGACAAGTACATCTGTCACCGTCGGCGCCGTCTGGGCACTAAGCGACGCCGGCGCCGCGCCCCCGGACGCCGCCAGCAGGCCGAGAGCCGCGAGAGCGGCCCTCGCTACCAACATCGCGGGAGCCGAAAACAAGGGGGGGGGGGGGGGGCTCATCATCCCGCCTTATTCACGAGGTTCAGGCGTAAGGGGTGTGGCGTGCGGCGGCAGGCCATTAGGTTCAAGGTTCACGGGCCGAGAACCGGCGGCCTGCCGCACGCAACGCCAAGGTGAAGATAATGGGTGCTCCGTTTCGGTACAACAAGTCGGTGCGGGTCGAGGTTCGGCCCGACAAGGTGACGGGCGACGCGGGCGTTCTCTTGTGTCGCGAGGTGTTGAGCGCGAGCGGCGTGGACCGCTGGTTGAGCGAGCGGATCGACGACGCTCGGGACCCGCGCAGGACACGGCATTCGCTGGCGGAGCTGGTGCGGACGGCGTGCCTGCTGGCGGCTCAGTGTCGTCGGGACCACGCCGACGCGACGATGTTGCGGGACGATCCGGCGTTCCGGCTGGCTGCGAGCGGGCGGGCGGGCACGACGCCGTTGGCGGCGGGGCGTGTGCTGGCGTCGCAGCCGACGCTGTCGCGGCTGGTGGCGATGCTGTCGCGCGGGGACAACCCGGCGGTGTTGCGGGAGGGGCTGGCGCGGCTGGCGGGCTGGCGTCTTCGGGCGCGCAACGGCGGGCGTCGGCTGGCGGAGATGGTGGTGGACGTGGACAGCCTGCCGATCGAGGTTCACGGCAAGCGAGCGGGCAGCGGCTGGAACGGCTACTGCAAGGCGACGGTGTACCATCCGCTGGTGGCGTCGTCGGCGGAGACGGGCGACTTGCTGGACGCTCGGCTGCGGGCGGGCAAGGCGCACACGGCTGCGGGCGGGACGGAGTTCGTGTTGGCGGTGCTCGACCGCGTCGAGCGGCACTGCTGCCACAAGGCGGTGGTGCGCATGGACGCGGGGTACCCGGCCGAGCAGCTGATGCGGGCGGCTCGAGGACCGGCGCGCGCCGTTCGTGGCCAGGCTCCGTCGGAACGCTGTGCTCGACCGGTTGGCCGAGCGGGCGGTGGACGAAGCGGTGCAGGAGACGTGGTACGACTTGCGGGAGGCGGGCGACGATGCGCGGATGTGGTGGTGGGAGCCGGAGCAGGGCTATCGGGCGGCTTCGTGGTCGCAGTCCAGGCGCGTGGTGTGCGTGGTCAAGGAGCGGCCCGGCGAGCTGTTCCCGGAGGTGTTCTGGCTGATCACGTCGATGGCGGCGGCCGCGATGCCCGCCGCGGCGCTGCTGGCGCTCTACCGGAAGCGCGGCAAGGCGGAGGGCCACATGGGCGAGTTGAAGAGCGTGGTGGACCCGGCGCTGTCGTCGTCGCCGCGGCCCAAGCGCTGGTACGGGGGCCGACCGGTCGGCCAGCGCGGCCCGAGCGTCGACGCCTTCGCCTGCAACGAGGTGCGCCTGCTCGTCGCGCTGTTCGGCTACCAGACCATGCACGTGCTGCGCACGCTGCTGGAACGCGCCACCCAGACCGGGTGGAGCTTGCGTCGCCTGCTCGAACGCGTGCTGCGCGCGCCCGCTCGGTTCACCGTCTCCGGACGCCGCGTCGTCACGATCGTCGGCCGCTCGGCGGGCCACTGGACGCTGGCCACCCGACAGCTCGCCCTGCTGCCGGACCCGGGCGGCTAGCGCCGCACCAGCGCCCGTCGCCGTTCCGGCCTCGACGGCCGCTCCGACGCACCAGTGCATCCAGCGCGCGCAGCAACGCGCTCCGAACGCCCAAAATCCCCTTGCGCGCCTCGTCTCCACCGTCTGAAATCGCCAATTCGGCCCGCTCGCGCGCTCGTCTTGCGCTGCTCGCCTTGCGCACATCCGCAATCTCGCCCCAACCACACTTCACACGAGTCATGAATAAGGCGGGCTGAATAAGGCGGGGTCATGTCAACGGGGTCGGCGTACCGGCGGGAGAGCGTCGCCCTGGTCCGCTCGGGACGGTCGCCGGAGGCCGTTGGCGCGCGAGTTCGAGCCGTCGGCCCGCTAACCTACGCCCTCGGATGGGCCGCCTTGTAGACGCGGCGGAGCCGCTCCTTGGACGTGTGCGCGTAGATCTGGGTAGTGGACAGCGATGCGTGGCCGAGGAGTTCCTTGACGGCCATGAGGTCGGCCCCGGAGTCGAGGAGATGCGTGGCGAAAGAGTGTCGCAAGGAGTGGACCGAGAGGCCCGCGGCGCTGGCGTAGTCGGCGACGGCTTTCCGGACGCATCGCTGGATGTAGCGCGTGGAGAGGCGGCCGCCGCGTCGGTTCAGGAAGAGAGCGGATTCGCCCGGGCGTGCGAACTCCAACCGTCGGGGAAGGTAGTGCGCCAGCGCGCGCGCGGCGGACTGGGTGACGGGCGTCAGGCGCTCCTTTCGGCCCTTGCCCAGGACGCGGAGCTGGCCCCGTTCGACATCCACCGAGCCCAGATCGAGGGAGGCCAGCTCGGACAGGCGCAAGCCGCTTCCGTAGAGGAGTTCCAGGATGGCCAGGAGGCGAGTGGCGCCCAGGCCGTTCCCGGCGGCGGCTTCGGCGACTGCAGCGGCTTCGGCCCAGTCGAAGAGGGCCTGCGCTTCGGCGGCGCGCATGTGGCCCGGCAGGGTCCGGTCGAGCTTGGGACCGCGCACCGAGACGGCCGGGTTGGACGGGAGGTCGCCTTCGCGGCGAAGGTAGCCCAGGAAGGCGCGCGCGGCGGAGAGCTTGCGGGCCACCGTGCGAGGCGCCAGTCCCTTGCGCCCGGCGTCGCCCAGGAAGGCGCGGATCACGCCCCGGGTCACGTCTTGCCACTGGAAGTCGTCGCGGCCCAGGTAGACGGCGACAAACGCTTCCAGGTCGGCCAAGTCGCGCTGGTACGCGGAGACGGTGTTGGGCGACAGGTCTCGGGCCGCCTCCAGGTGGTGGAGGAAGCGGGCGGTCTGCGGGGTCACCGGACCGGGTCGGCGGCGGGGGGCGCCGACGGGAGCGCGGCGACAGGGGAGGCTTCGGCGGTCGCGGGAGCGCCGCTGGCGACGGGAGTGCAGGCGGTCGCGCTGGCGCCCTTGGCGGTCCGAGCGCTGGCGGTCGGAGGACCGCCCGTCTCGGCCAGCCAGCGGCGGAAGCGGCGGTCGGCCCGCTCGGCCAGGGCTTGGCGGCGGTCGGCCTTCTTGCGGGGCGCGCCGGGCAGCGGGTCCACCAAGCCCCAGTTGGAGTTCATGGGCTGGAAGTTGGCCGGGTCCGCCTCTCGCAAGTATCGGCAGAGGCCGCCCAGCATCGTCTCGGGCGGCGGCAGCACGGGCTCCTTTCCGTCCACGACCCGGTCCAGGTTGACCCCCGCCAGGATCCCGGACGCCGCGGACTCGGTGTAGCCCTCCACGCCCGTGAGCTGACCCGCGAAGACCAGCTCCGGGCGGCCCGAAGGCGCGCCGTACGGAGCCAATCGGGCCGGGAAGTTGAGGTAGGTGTTGCGGTGCACCGAGCCCCAGCGCAGGAAGTCGGCGGCGGCCAGCCCGGGGATCGTGGAGAAGACGCGCCTCTGCTCGCCGGTCCGCAGGCGCGTCTGGAACCCCACCAAGTTCCACATCTGCCCCGCCCTGTCCTCGCGGCGAAGCTGGACCACGGCGTGAGGGCGCGCGCCGGTGCGGGGGTCCGACAAGCCGATCGGCTTCATGGGGCCGAAGCGCAGGGTCTCGCGTCCGCGCCCGGCCATGACCTCCACGGGAAGGCAGCCTTCAAAGTACGGCACGCTGTCCCACGGCGGGGCCGGATAGACGTCCGCCGCCGTCAGGGCGTCCACGAAGGCGTCGTACTCGGCCTGCGTCATGGGACAGTTCAGGTAGTCGGAATCCTCGCCGAAGCGGCCGGCGGCGAAGACGACGCCTCGGTCGATGGAGTCCACGTGGACGATCGGAGCGATGGCGTCGTAGAACGCCAGGCCGTCGTCTCCGAGCTCGGCCGCGACGGAGGCGGCCAGAGCGGCCGAAGTCAGGGGACCCGTGGCCACGATCGTCGGCCCGGTAGGGAGCGACCGCATCTCCTGGCGCACCACCGCGATCCGAGGGTGGGCCTCGATGCGCCGGGTCAGAGCCTGGGCGAAGAGCCGACGGTCCACGGCCAGGGCCGACCCGGCGGGGACGCGGCTGGCGTCGGCCGCCTCCAAGAGGACCGAGTTCATGACGCGCATCTCGCGCTTGAGCTGGCCATGGGCGTTGGCGGGGTCTTCGCTCTTGAACGAGTTGGTGCAGACCAGCTCGCCCAGCTCCGACGTGGCGTGGGCCGCCGTGCTCCGAGCCGGCCGCATCTCCGCGAGCGTCACGTGCCTGCCCCTGCGCGCCAGGGCCAGCGCGGCCTCGCAGCCGGCCAGCCCGCCGCCCACCACGGTGACTTCGCTCACCGGCGTCGGGAAGGCGGCCTCCGCCTTGCGGGACGCCGAGCCCCTCGGGTGCCGCCGGCCTTCTTGGCGGCATCTCTTTCGACCTTGGCCGCCAGCAGCTCGACGGCTTCGTCCAAGGTGATCTCCGCGGGCTCCCGACCCCTGGGAACGTTGGCGTTGACCTTGCCGTCGGTGACGTAGGGGCCGTAGCGGCCCGGCAGCACTTCGAGCTCGGCGCCGGACTCGGGATGAGCCCCCAACGCCTTGATCGGCTTCTTGCCCGATCCGCCGGTCTTGGGGCGCGCGTGGAGGGCCAGCGCCTCTTCCAGCGTGATGGTGAACACGTGGTCCACCGAGTCCAGGTTCCGGTACTCCTTTCCCTTCTTCACGAAGGGGGCGTAGCCCAGGCCCGCGGTCACTTCTTCGCCCGTATCCGGATCCTTGCCCAGCTCTCGGGGCAGCGACAGGAATCGCAGCGCCTCTTCCAAGGTCACCTTGGCGATGTCCGTGTCCTTCGGCAGCCCCTTCACCTTCGGCTTGGCCTGTATCTTCCCACGCCCCAGCTGCGCGTAGGGACCGTACCGACCCACCTTGACGAACACCGGAAGCCCGGTCTCCGGATCGTGGCCCAAGGGATCGTCTCCCTTCGCCCGAGCGGCGAACAGATCGGCCAAGCGCTCGGGCGTCAGCTCGTCCACGAGCGGATCGGGGATCGTGGCAAACTCTCGGCGTTCCCCCTCTCCCCGCTCTGCGAACGTGCCGTGCCGTCCGATCCCGATCCGGACCTGCGCGCCCTGGGACTCCTCGGACCCGTCGGACTGCGGGTCGCCGACCTCCCCGACGTCGTAGGGATACTCGATGCGAACGAAGTCCGGATCGGCCTCGGCCACGTCTCGGCGCAGCCCCTTGCGGCTGCCCGCCCCGTGGTACCGTTCGTGAAGGAAGTCCCGGGACTGGACCCTGCCGACGGCGATGTCGTCCAGCGCGTCTTCCATGCGCGCGGTGAACTTCAGGTCCACGTACTGGGGGAAGTAGGTGCACAGGAACTGGTTGACGCCCACGCCCAGCCAAGTGGGCACCAAGCTGCCGCTCCGCCTCTGGACGTAGTCGCGGTCCTGGATCTTGGACAGCGTGGGTTCGTAGGTGGAAGGCCGGCCGATGCCTTCCTCTTCCAGCTTCTTGACCAGGGACGCCTCGGTGTAGCGGGACGGAGGCTTGGTCTCTCGCTGCTGCGGCTCCAGGGAGCGCAGGACCGGGGCGGACGCGTCGGACTCGGACCCGGCGGACTCGGCGGTTCGTTGCTCCGGCCAGATCTCCGCGCCCTCGGCCATGGAGGGCAGGCGGGGGTCGTCCTTGCGTCCCCGTTCGGCCCATACCTTTAGGAAGCCGTCGAAGCGCACCACGGTGCCGCGCGCCTGGAAGACGTGCTCCACGCCCTGGACGGTCGCGGACAAGCTGGCGGTAGTGCGCTCCACGCGGGCGTCCGCCATCTGGGAGGCCACCGTGCGGCTCCAGACCAGTCGGTACAGGGCCAGCTGGTCCTTGTTCAAGAAGCGGGCGACTTGGTCGGGGGTCCGTCCGACCTCGGTGGGTCGGATGGCCTCGTGCGCCTCCTGGGCCGCCTTGGACTTGGTCTTGTACTGGCGCGTCTTGTGGTATTCGGCGCCGTAAGCGCGGACGACGTGGCGCTTCGCGTCGCCCAAGGCCTTCCGCGACAGCGTAACCGAGTCCGTGCGCATATAGGTAACCAACCCCTCGCGATCGCCGCCTCCCAGCGCGACGCCCTCGTACAGCTGCTGGGCGATGCGCATCGTGCGCTTGGGGGACATGCGGAGCCGGTTGCTGGCTGCCTGCTGCAGCGTGGACGTGGTGAACGGTGGCGGGGGCGTCTTGCGGGCGGGCTTGGTCGCGACCGATGCGACGCGCCAGGGGATGGCGTCGGCGGACAGGCAATCGGCGACCACGGAGCGAGCGGTCTTCTCGTCCAGCACCAGGGCTCGGGAACCGGCCTTGGCCTTGCCGGTCGCGGCGTCGAAGTCGCTGCTGCCGGCCACGCGCTTGTCGCCGACCTTGACCAGGTCCGCCGCGAACTCGCGGTCTTCGTCTTCGCCCGGGGCGGCCTCCGCCAGAGCTGCCAAGCGGGCCTTGACCCGCCAGTATTCGGCGACCTTGAACCGCCAGCGCTCCCGTTCGCGGTCCACGACCAGTCGGAGCGCCACGCTCTGCACGCGGCCCGCGCTGAGGCCCCGCCGAACCTTCTTCCAAAGGACCGGGGAAAGGCTGTAGCCGTACAGGCGATCCAAGATGCGACGCGCCTCTTGGGCCTCGACCAGGCGCATGTCGAGGTCGCGGGGAGCGGCCAGGGCGGCCTCGACGGCGGGCTTGGTGATCTCGTGAAACACGATGCGCCGAACGGGGATCGACGACTTCCGGCCCGAGGTCACCAGTTCCATGACGTGCCAGCTGATCGACTCGCCCTCGCGGTCTTCGTCGGTGGCCAGCAGGAGCTCCGAGGCGCGGGGCACCAGCTTCTTGAGCTGCTCGATCCGCCGCTTGCTGTCCGGCGGGACCACGTAGTGCGGCTTGAAGCCGTTGTCCACGTCGACGCCGAAGTCGGCCCAGGGCTCTTTTCTGCGGGCCTCGGGCATCTCCTTGGCGTTCTTCGGAAGGTCGCGAACGTGTCCGTACGACGCTTCGACCCGGTACTCCGGGCCCAAGAACTTCTCGATGGTCTTCGCCTTCGCCGGCGACTCCACGATCACGAGCTTCTTCATGCCGTTCCGCCCTGGTTCCTGTTGGCTGCTGCGGTTGCGGACGCTTTGCGAGCCGGGCGCACGACCCGCCGCGCACGCCGTTTCCGACGCCGAACCTGCGTTCGCGCCACGTCCGCGCGTCCTAATATGGCACGCCGAGGTTGCGCAACCGCACCAGAACGGACTGCGCCACCTGTTCGGGGGTCTTGTCGTCGGTGTCCACGGCGGCGTGGGCGCGCTCGTAGAAGGCGGTGCGCGACCGCAACAACTCTTCGGCGACGGCGGGCGGGTCGGGAGCGTCGTCCAGCAGAGGGCGGGCGGGGGGGGGTGACGGACGGCGGGCGGGCGGCGGGCGGGCGGCGGAGTCGGCGGCGACTTGGCCCGGGGAGGCGTCGTCTCGGGCCGCCGGGGCGACTCGGGCGACGGCCGTTGCGGGTTGGACCCGCAGCCAGACCGAGCGGGTGGAGGCGTCCAGACCGGCAAGGTGGCCCGGCTGGGCGCCCCATCCGCCGCCGGTGGCCAAGACGATCCGCTCGCGGGCCAGCACGCCGCTCGCGACGTCGGACTCGATGCGGCGGAAGGCGGCTTCTCCCCGCTCGCGAAGGATCGACGCCGGAGAGCGTTCGTGCAGCCTCTCGATCTCGTCGTCCAGGTCCACGAACTCCCAGCCCAAGGCCCGGGCGACGATGCGGCCCGCCGTGGACTTGCCGGCGCCCATGAAGCCGACGAGCACGACGCGGACTACGGGCACGACCGCTCGCCGAAGCCCCGTTCCGCCAAACGCCGCAAGTAGCCGTCCAGGTTCCGTCGCAGCTCGCCCATCGAGTCGCCGCCGAACTTTTCCAGCAGGGCGTCGGCGACCACGAGCGCCACCATGGACTCGGCCACGACGGCAGCGGCCGGCACCGCGCACACGTCGCTGCGTTCGACGGCGGCGTCCTTGGCGCGACCGTCCCGGAGGTCCACGCTGGGCAGGCGCTTCCGCAACGTGGAGATCGGCTTCATCGCGCCCCGCACGACCAGGGGCCCGCCGGTGGTGATGCCGCCCTCCAGGCCGCCGGCGCGGTTCCCCGCGCGCCCGAAACCCCCGGCGCGGCGCTCGTCGTCGTCGCGCAGGATGGCGTCGTGGACTTTGGAACCGGGGCGCCCGGCGTTGGCGAAGGCGGGGCCGATCTCGACCCCCTTGACGGCGTGGACCGACATCACCGCCTGGGCCAAGCGCCCGTCCAGCTTTGCGTCCCAGGAAACGTGGCTGCCCAGGCCAACGGGAAGCCCCCGGACGACGACCTCGAAGCAGCCGCCGAGCGTGTCACCGGCGTCTCGGGCTTGGTCGATGGCGGCGATCATGGCCGCCCCCGCCTCGGCGTCCAGGGTGCGGACCGGGGACGGGTCCGCGGCGGCGGCCAGGTCGGTCGGGAGGGCGCGGGGGACGGCGGCCTCCACGGCGCCGATTCGGGTGACGTGGCTGCCGACCGACGCGCCCACCGCCCGGAGCAGCGTTCGGGCCACGGCGCCGCAGGCCACGCGAGCCGCCGTCTCGCGGGCGGAGGCTCGTTCCAGTATGTCGCGAGCGTCCCGCCGGTCGTACTTGAGGACGCCGGCCAGGTCGGCGTGTCCGGGGCGCGGAAGGTATACCGGGCGAAGCGCCTTGGGGTTGTGGTCCGGGTCGGGCGGGTCGTGGGCCATCGCCGTGGTCCAGTTCTCCCAGTCCCGGTTCCAGACGAGCATCGCCAGGGGCGAGCCCAGCGTCTCTCCGAGGCGAAGGCCGGAGACCACTTTGGCCTTGTCCGACTCGATCTGCATGCGACGGCCCCGGCCGTGCCCGCCCTGCCGGCGCGCCAGCTCCGGGTCGATGTCCCGGGCCGCGTCCAGCGAGAGTCCGGCGGGCACCCCTTCCAGAACCGCAACCAAGCCGCGTCCGTGGGATTCCCCGGCCGTCCGGAACGACAGTCGGCGGAGAGACATGATCATAGATAGCCAAGCCGCCACCGCCGGGGAAGCGGTCGGGGCTCACTGGGGCGCCTCCGCGCGCACAACGGTCGGCGTGACTAGGATGATCAGTTCCCTCTCCACCAGCGATTCGCGTCGGGAGCGGAAGAGGGCACCCAGCCAGGGAAGGTCCATCAGGACGGGGATGCCGGCCCAGGCCTCGCTCGTCTCCTCCACGATCAGCCCGCCGATCACGACCGTCTCGCCGTCCTTCACCAGCACGCGGGATTCGGCTCTTTGCCGGCGAAAGATCAGGCCCACGTCCGACGGCCCCAAGTCCGCGGAAGAACGCTCCGCCACCAAGTCCAAGTGCACGTCGCCGCTCGGGGCCACTCGGGGCGTGACCTCCAGGATCACTCCGGTCTCCTTGTAGTCCACCGTGGCCACCGGCCCCGAGCGAGCCGAACCACCGCCCTCCGCGCCGCCTCCCTGCGCCCCGGCGTCCACGACCCGGACGGGCGTCTCTTCGCCCACGACGATCTTGGCCGTGTGGTTGTCCAGGACGCGGACCGACGGGCTCGCCTCCACATCGGCGAGCTGGACCGACTGGAGCGCGTCGATGAAGGCGAGCAGGGTCATGTCTTTCCCCATGACCAACGACGCCACAAGGGAGAGCGTGGGGCTGGACACGCGCTGCGTGGCGTTGCCCAGGGCGGCCAGGGAGGTGCCGCGCAAGGACACGACGTTGGTTCCCCGGTCCACCTGCTCGCCGTCGACAACCCCCGGCGCCAGGGAGTTGAGCTGGTTGCCGTTCAGGTCCTTGAGGTCGTATCTGATCCCGAACTCCTCCAGGCCCGTGCGGTTCACGAACACGATCCGGGCGGCGATGTCCACTTGCGGCGCCGGCACGTCCAGGGCGGCGACCAGCGCTTCCACCGCGGCGAGCACCCTAGGCACGTCGGTCACCACCAGGGCGTTGGCGGCTTCGCCCACGGACACGCGGCCCCGTTCGCTCAGAAGAGCGGCCGCGGGGTCCTGCATCTCGACGGCGGAGGCGTAGCCCACGCGGAAGGTCCGCGTCTCCAGCGGGACGACGGCCTCTCGCTCGAAGAGGCTCCGCGCATCCTCCACCTGCACGATCCCGCTCTCCGTATCGCGAGCCACCAGCCCGTGCGCCTCCAGCACCGCGTGGAGCGCCACGTCCCACGGCTGGTCGCGGATCTCCGCCGACACCAGTCCGTCCACGCGGGCGCCGGCCACGATGGAGCGGTCCGCAAACTCCGCGAAGGTGAACAGGACGTCCCGAATGGGAGCATCGGCGAAGGACACCGTGACCCGTTGCGCCTCCGCAGGCGCGGGGGCATCCTGTGCGACGGCCTCCTGGGCGGAAAGCGCCGTCGGCACAAGCGCATCCGTCGGCGTCACGCCCGCCGCAAGCGCCAACCGAGCCGGCACCGCAAGCCAAGAACCCAAGCCGACCAGACGGCGCGGTTTCACGTTGCGCCACGTCGGCCGTCCATCGCGACGGCCGTGGTTGGGCGACCGTCCGAAGCGCAAGCCGTGCCGCCTCACGATCCGCCCCCGTCCGCGCGCCGAGGAAGCACGATCTCGGCCTCGCCCGCCTGCCCTTCGACGGCAACGACCACTCTGTCGCGTCGCACGGCAAGCACGCGCACTTCTCCCAGTTCCTCTCCGGGCTGCACGCGGAACGTCGGGGACCCACGCGTTCTGCCTGCCCGGAGGAGCGCGACGCCGCGTTCCGCATCCGAAGCCAGAACGACGCCCAGCAGCACCAGCTCGTGGAAGCGCGGACCCTGCGGAACCTCCCGGCGAGGGGGCAGGAACGGGTTTCGCACGTCGTCGGCTTCGTACTCGAACCGATCTCGCTCCCACGGCAACGCTTCGGGTTGCGACTGTGCGGGCGGGACTGCCGACGCCTGGGGCGGCGCAACCGAGGACGTCTCGGTCGGCGGTTGCCCCCCAGGCCGGCAACCCGGCCCCCAGGCGACGGCCGCGGCGAACAGGAATTCCATCCGTTTCTTCATTGCAAGAGTCTCCAATTGGTTGCGGACCGAATTGATTGCGGATTGCTTCACGGAAGGGGTTCTTCGGCGGGATCGCCCGCGTCGACGGCGCTCTTGCCCGGGACGAAGACGGGGACGAAGAGCTCCAGGTCGGCCACCACTTGGCCGCTGTCGGTTCCCGAGGGTCCGTCGGCCGGTATGATGGCGACGACGACGGGCACCACGATCCTTTCCAGCGAAGCGACGGCCGTCGCAAATCGCCCGATCGCGTGGTAGTCCCCCGTGACTCTCGCCTCGTAGCCTTGGAGCTCGAAGAACTCGTCCGCCTCGCGGCTCAGCAGGCGAATGAACGCAACCTCGGCGCCCGCCGCACGCGCCTCGCGCGACACCACATCTCGCAGCCCGCCCAGTTCTCGCTCCGTGGCGACCACGCGCTCCAGGCGCGCGGCGTGCTCTTGGTACCTGGCCAGTCGCGGCCCGAGACCAGCGTCGCTTCCAGCCTTCTCGGCCGCCTGCGAGTTCCACTCCTTCAGGCTGGAGATCCGACGCTCGCTCTGTTCGCGGTCTTCGACGGCGGGCCCATGGACATAGGTGTAGGCAAAGTAGATCGAAGACAGCGCCAGGAGCGCCGCCAGGACCGCGTTCCGTCGCGCCGGGTCGGCGGGAAGCAGGCTCACGGCGAAGCCTCCGACCCGCCCCAGCTCGGATCGGCGGCATCCGCGACCGCGATTTCGTAGCCACCGTCCAGCAGGAAGCGATGATAGCGTTGCCCGGACTCGGTGCCTTCGGCGGGATTCGTCACCTGCTCCACGGCGACCACCTGCACGCCGACCATGGAGGGCGACGAATCCAAGCCGTCCCGGAAGCCTTCAACGGCTTCCTCGCTCCACGCCCTCCCCTCGATCCGAAACCCGGTCGGCATTCCGGGAGCGGACCGGTCCAGGCGAACGATCCATGCCTCGGGCGGGAGCAATCCGGCGACTTCGCTCATGATCCGGGGCCACTCGTAGCGCCGTCGATCGATCTTCTCGACGGCCGTGACCCATCCGGCGATCTGATTCAAGTCCTGCTGCATGTTCCCGATCGTCGCCAGCTCGGCCGCATGTCGAATCGAGTCCTGCACCGCGCGGTCCAACGGGGCGGCATTCGCGGCGCGGCGCTTCGGCGCGGACAGCAGCATGTAACCCGAGACCGCGACGCATGCGACGACGGCCGCGGCGCACGACACGACGCAAGGGTCGGCCATGAGGCTTTGGAGGCTCCACACGGCCGAGTCCAGGCGACTGGGCCGTCGATTTCGGGCCCTCTTGCCGGCCTTGAGGAGATCGATTTCGATCAAGATGACGCCGCTACAGGGAACGGAGGGCGAGGCCCAGGGGGAGGAGCAGCATGGGAGCGCTTTCCTCCAGGGACAGGCCGCTGCAATGGACGCCGGGGGCGAGGCGCACGCGGAGGAAGGGGTTCGCAAGTCGGGTGTCGACGGCGGTTCGGGTCGCCAAGCCTTCGGCCAAGCCGGGTACGCAGGCTGCGCCGCCGCTCAGGAAGATGCGCGCCAACCCCATGCCGGCACGCCGTTTGGCAAGGAACGCCGAGGTTCTCTCGATTGCGTCCGCAAGCTCTTGAGCCATGACGTCCACGAACCGGGCCAAGCCGTCCAGCGGCTCGCGACCGCGCGCCACCGCCTCTGCGCGGGCGGGTGGAAGGCCGAGCTCGCGTTCCAGGCTGCCCCGAAGGCTTCGGCAGCCGGCGACGAGTTCGCGGGACAGCAAGGGAAGGCCGTCCTCGGCGATGCTCACGCTGGCCGTCTGGTGGCCGGCGTCCACGAGCGCGACCATGCCTTGGGCGGCTTGAGCGTGGTTGTGCACGAAGGCGTTGTGAAGGGCAAAGGCCTCGACGTCCATGACGACCGCGCTGAGGCCCGCCTCGGCCAGGAGAGCTGCCTTCTCGTCCACGACTTCCCGCTTGGCCGCCACGAGCAGCCCTTCCACCGCGCCGTCCTTCGCTGGTCCCCCGCCGTGCGACGCGCCGCTCAGCTGGTGGAAGTCCAGCTCGACGCCGTCGATGTCGAAGGGGACGTGGCGCTCGGCCTCCTTCCGCACGGCCTTCCCGAAGTCGGTTCGCGTCGCGCGCATCTCCACCTTCTTGACGAAGACGTGATGCCCGCCCAGAGCCGCCACGACCTCTCGCGTCTGCGTGCCCGATTCGTGCACCAGCTCTCGGATCGTCTCCGCCAGCAGCTCCGGGTCCGCCACCTCGCCGTCGGCCACGGCGCCCGAAGGCACGGGGCGGGCAGCCGCGCGCAAGACCCGAGGCTCGCTTCCTCGGTGATCCACTTCCACGAGCTTGACGTGGCCGCTTCCCACGTCCAGGCCGAGCGTGGTCCTCCGCCGAGCGAACAACCTCACGACCTCTACCGCGGCCCCGCAGCGAAGGGCTCCGCCCAGTGCGGACCGGGCAACGCCAGAGGGCGCCGCAAGGCCGAAGCCGAGGCGATTCCGGACAGTGCCGCGCACGCCGAGCCGACCACCTCGGCCCCGGACTCCAAGACCGCCCGCCCGCCGGCCCGGAGAAGTCCCGTGACCTTGGCCCCGTCCCGCAGGACGGCATCTCCTGCGGCCAGCACGAGCCCGGTCCACGAGGCGCCGGTGCTCAACGCCAAATCGCCGTCCACGGCCAGCACGCCACGGCCCGCGCCCGTCCATTCCGTGGCTCCCGATCCGACGACCAAGCCCTGCCAGCAGCTCGGACAGGAGCCGGCCGGCGGTGGTCCGGACGACAGGTTGACGGTGGCGAGCGACACCAGGGTTGGCCACGTCAGCAACCCCAGGCGATGCGCGCGGTCGGGAGACACCGAGAGGGGCCCCGTCGGCGGGAAGCCGGGATCGCCGAAGGCGTCGTCCAGGACCGGCCGTCCGTCGCACGCAGGCACGTCGGGTCGGCTGCCCAAGAGGTGGGTCGATTCGATTCGGGCTCCGGCCGCGACCGCCGTGCTCGCGCCTTCCACCACGGCTCGGTGCGCGGCCACGCGGGCGTCCGGGTCCATCCACCAGACGGCGCGCCAGTGCCGGTATCCGACGCGGCCGCCCGTGACGGCTTCGCCGCCCAGCAGGTGCATCTCGGTGGACAGGCGAAGGTCCAGCACCGTCCACGACCCGTTGCTTCGGAAGGTGTCCGCCGCAAGCTCCACGGCCGACCCGCCTACGGAAGCAGCGGGTGCCCCGACGGTGGACGCCAAGACCGTTTCGAGCTCGCTCCGGGCCGCAGCGCGCGCCGCCAGCACCTGCCCCGCCACCGACGCGGCCCGAACTTGCGCCATCGTCGCCGCCACAGCGGCCGAAGCGATCCCTAGGAGGGCCAGCAGCGCCAGCAACACCAGGATCAGGGCAAAGCCCGCCCGCCCGTCGCCGCCCGGCGCGCCGGTCACCTGCGGCCCCACGCGGTCCAGCGACGCGAAGAGGGCACGGCTGCCCGACCCTGGGCGGACCCGTCCCTGCTCTTCCAATCCAGCCGGACGCCGACGCCCCCGCCCACCGCCGACAACGCGGTCGAGTCCATCGCCAGCCCGGCGCTCGTCAGGGGTTGCCAGCGGCTACCGCGACGGTAGCGAAACGCGCCGTCCGAGAGCCGATACGATCCCCGCTCGAAGTACAGCCCCGCCACTGCGTCGGCGACCGCCGGTTCCAGTCGCCATGCCTGGGGCGCAAAGCCGACCGCCGTCGGGCAGTTCAGGTTGCGGCCCCTGGACCGGCGCGCGAGCGCCGCCGTCCGCCAAACGCCCTGGGCCGTGACCACCAGCACCGAATCCTTGTCCGGGTCCGGGTTGCGGTGCCCGGAAACGTTCACGCCCCAGCCGGCGGGAGGCTGGCCTGGACATGCGAAGCCCAGTCCGCGGAACGCGCGCAACCGCAGTTCGCCCCCGGCAACCGACCAGTCTCGACCGGCCAGCCCTGGCCGCACTTCAAGGCCCAGGACGTGCCCGACCAAGCGCGTCTCCTCCAAGACCCGAGCGCCCTCCACCACGCGGACGGCCGCCCCGCCCTGCACGGCCACCACCGACCACGCCGCCTGGATCAACAGCAACAGGAGCGTCGCCGCAACCACGGCTTCGGCCGTCATGAAGCCGCCCCGCCCGCTCACGGCGCCGCAGCGCGAAAGGGCGCCGGCGCGGCGAAGTCGATCACCATCGGCTCCGGCAGGGCCACGTGCTGAAAGCTCACCCAACCCGTCGTCCCGGGCGCGGCGAACTCCCAGCTCAGCACTCCGGCCTCCAGCTGCCGCGCTCCCGTGCCGGGCGTCCCGCCCCCCGTCGCGAGCACGGAATCGGCGAAGCTCTCCAGGACGAAGCGCGCGTCGTCCATGGCGCGCGCGCGACCGAGCGTCCGGGCCGAGGCGCCGGTCAGCGCCGCCACGCCTGAAAGCCCTACGCCCAGCAGCGCGGCGGCCACGACGACCTCGACCAGCGACGCCCCCGTGCGGTTCATCGCCGCGTCACGCGGCCCAGGGAAGAAACGACCAGCAACCGCTCCTCGCCCGCCGCCGAAAAGGCGAGCGTCTGACTGGACACGAGACCCAGCCCCAGCGGACCGAAGCGCAGCCGAGCCGACGCCCTGTCCCTGGAAAGCCGCAAGGTCGCGCCTCCGCTTCCGAACCGAGCCGACGCCACCGTGTCGCCCGCGGCGGACAAGACCACTCCCCCCGGCGGGTCCGCCACCAGCTCGACCACGGCCCCGCCCGTGCCCGCGGCGGTCCACCGGGCCAAGGCAAGAAGGCGAGCCGCCTCCTCTTGCGCCTGCCGAAGCTCGAAGTCCCGTCGCAGCTTGGCCGCCGAACCCGCCAGCGGGGGCGCCAGCGCCGCGGCGCACGCGAGCACCAGCATCAGCTCGATCAGAGAGAATCCGCCGCGTCCCCCGCCGGTTCGGCGCCCCAACCTGCTCCCGCGCCTCAACTGGTGCATACGACCTGTCCCTCCGCCTCCGGCGTCTTTCCGCCGATCGTGGGCTTGTCCGCCACGGTGCCGTAGTAGATGGCGCAGCCTTCCTCGTCGCCCAGGGCGTCGTGCGTGACGGTGGCCGACCATCCCGACGTGGTCCCCGCCGGGCTTACTGTTACGCCTTCGGACGACACGAAGCTCAGCGCCGACAGATCGCTGCTGTAGCTGTAGTTGTCGGTGTAGTAGAGCTCCTGCTGGTTCGCCATGTTTCTCGCGTCGGCCTTCATGGCTGCGAAGAACGCCTTCTCCCGAGTCTCGGAGAACTGGGGTACGGCGATCGCCATGAGGATGCCGACGATGACGAGGACGATCAGCAGTTCGATGAGCGTGAATCCGTTTTGAGATTGCATTTGAGGTCTCCTTCTCGAAGCAGCTTGCGGTATTGGGCGCGGATCGAGTCGATCCGAGCGACGTCTTGGGCGTTGTCGGTGCGGACGCGGGCCGAGTCCAGGTGGTCCAGCGCCTCGACGAACCGCCCGGCGGCGAACTCCGCCTCCGCCAACCAGGCCCACTGCTGCCACCGGTCCTCTCCGGAGCGGATGACCGCCCTCCGGGCTTCCGCCGCCTCGGCATGTCGGCCTTGGCTGGCCAGCGCTCGCGCGAGCAGGTGACCCTGGACCACGCTTCCCGCCCCGGCCGCGAGCGCCGCCCGCGCAGCAGCCTCGGCTTCGACCCACCGCCCTTGACGGTCGTAGAGCGCTGCCAGCCGAGCCGGCGCGTCGCCGATTCGGGGCTGGTCCCGCCACGCCCCGCGAAGCATCTGCTCCCCCGCCCCGTCGAGCCCGGCGGCCAGCAGACGCCGGCCCGCGGCGGACCGCAGCGCGTAGCTTCCGCCCAGCAGTCTCGTCGCGCTCCCGTAGGCCGCCAGCGCCCGAGCGTGTTCGCTCTGCTCCAGGTACAGGTCTCCCGCCACCCACTGGGCCCGGCCGGACCGTGGTTGGTCGCGAAGGAGCGTCGAGAACACGGCTTGGTTGTCCTTCCACGCCGGCGCGCGGGCGACCGCCCGCCCGAAGAGCAGGCCCGTCGCCAGCACCAACAGCAGGACGCCGGCGCGGGGACGCCGACGACGGAACCGGTCCACCAACCACCCGGTCGCAGCCGCGAACCCTGCGGACGGCAGAAACAGGGTCCGTTCCGCCAGCAACGTGCCGGTCAGGAAGAGCAGGTTGGAGGCCGGCAGGTAGGCCGCGCCGAACCAAAGGACGCCGAACGCGACCGCGCGCGCCTCTCCCCCGCGCCGCCAGGAGAGCCATGCGCAACCCAGCGTGGCGAGCCCGGCCGCGAGCCCCAGGACGTTCCGCGACGTCCACCCGTGCGCGAGCGGAATCACGGCCGGGGCGTAGTCCGCCGACAGCCGCAACGGAAACGCAAACAGGCGAACGATCTCGGGCCAGGTCGACAGCACCGTCCAGATGCGGGGCACGCCTCCTTCCGCCAGGACCTCGGCCCCAAGGGGCGGCGAGGCGCTCGCCAGGCTGCCCAAGACATGGAACCGCGCCGCCAGGACCAGTGCCGCCACGCCTCCCATCGCGGTGTAGAGCGCCCCACGGTCGCGCAGGTAGGGGCCGGCGCCGGGCAGGGTTCCGTTCCGTCGGCAGGCGTCGACCGCGAGCACGGCCCCCGGCAACCCGGCGGCGCTCTCCTTGGACAGGAGTGCCAGCAGGTAGAGGAGCGCCACCACGACCACGGGCCCGGCCGTCATGGCCCCAGGCTCGGGACGGCGGGCCACGACGATGCAGGCAAGAAGGAAGAAGACTGCGGACAAGAGTTCGGAGAGGCCCACCACGTTGGCCACGGCCTCGACGTGCACGGGATGCGCGGCGAACAGCAGGCCCGCAGCGAACGCCGCCGACGGGGACATGACGTGCCCGGAGATCAGGACGAACAGCAGCGTCGCGACCACGCCGCAGAGGAGCACGTTCGTTGCGTGGAAGCCGAGCGGCGACCCGCCCCACATCTGCCACTGAAGGCCGAGTGCTCCGGTCGTCAGCGGCCTCCACAGGCCAAGCTCCCGGCCGCGCGGACCGGGCCAGTAGGGATCGAGAACGGCTCCGGGCAGGGTGGCCGGGCTGTGGATGTCCGTGTTCTCGGCGACGATGGGCAGGTCGTCGTAGGCGAATCCGTTGACCAAGGCGCCGGCCGAGGCCAGCACGGCCGTCAAGCCAACGCCCAGCGCCGCGGCGGTTCGGTGCTTCATGTCCCATGAGCCGTTCCTCTGCGAGGCGGCCCCGGACCGCTACCCGCGCCTTGCGGGCCGGACCGGAGCGAGTTCGACAACGAACAGCAATGTCGGTCCGAAATTGGGGCGTTTGGATAGCTGGATCGGCCTGACTTTCTTCAGGCCTCCGGAGCCGACGCCGAAAGCAAGGAAACACGCACCTTTCGGGCTTCGGACCGCGCGCGGCCACACGCGCCGGATCCGGTTTGCGCCTCCCTCGGCACCCCCATGTCGGCGAACTGCGCCCCCGCGTGCGCACCGGCCTCGCCTCGGCACTCCCGGCCCGGTGCGGCTACGTCCCCCTCCGGCCCTGCCCCTCGGTCGCGCCCTGCGTTTACCCCCCCCCCCCCCCCCCCCCGGGGCGCCAGCGCGGGGCCTTGGGACCCAGAACGCTGGAGGCCACGATGTACCAGAGCGCGGCCACGCCGTCCTTCCATCCGATCTTCTTGCCGGCACCCTTGCCCCTGGGCCGGTAGCTGATGGGCAACTCCCTTACCCTGGCCCCCGCCTGGGCCAGCCGGCTCGCAATCTCCGGCTCAATCCCGAAGCGGTTCGCACGAAGCGGCAAAGTCCGAAGGAGATCGGCGCGCACGACCTTGTAGCACGTCTCCATGTCCGTCAGACCGAGCCCCGTGAACAGGTTGCTCGCCATCGTCAAGAACTTGTTCGCGACGAGGTGCAGCGTCGGTCGCTCCCGGTACAAGGGGTGCGGAAAGCGGGAACCGAACACGGCATCCGCTTCGCCCCGCGCGATGGGAACCAGAAGCGCCGGCAAGTCTCGGGGGTCGTACTCCAAGTCCGCATCCTGAACGACGACCACGTCTCCCGTCGCCTGCTCCAGCCCGGTCCGCAGGGACGCTCCCTTGCCCCGGTTCCGGTCGTGCAGGAGGAGGCGGTCCACCAAGCCCCGCTCCTCGAGCTCAACCAGCAGGCCCCGCGTTCCGTCGGTGGAGCCGTCGTCCACGACGATCACCTCCTTGGCAAGCGGCAACCGGGCCACCCGTCCCAGGATCCGCTCCACCGTCGCGATCTCGTTGTAGACGGGAACGACGATCGAAATGACCAATCGCTCGACGCCCGAAGGCAGTCCGCCGGCGGCGGCGGACCCGCTAGCTGGAGGAAGCAACCGGAACCTGCAGCCTCTGTCCCGGATAAATGCGCGAATCTCGCAGCTTGTTGGCCTCGCGGAGCCGGGCCACCGTGGTTCCGTAGGCGCGGGCGATCTCCCAGAGCGAATCGCCGTTGCGAACTCGGTAGCGGACCACGGACGGCGGGGCTTGGGCGACCTGGGTCCTCTTTCGAGCCTCCAGCTGCGCCACGTACCGCTTGTAGGGACTCGGGTACAGGGCGATGTGGTAGTGAGGCGGCCGACGCTCCCGGGTCGCCTCCAGCGTGCCTGCCGCCTCCAACTGCAACAGCACGTCTTCCAGCCACGCGCGACAGGCCCGGGAGTAGGGCCGGCGCAGATCGACGGCCATCCCCGTCGGGTGCACCGAGAGCCTTGACGAGTTGCGCGGCTGGCGGCTCTTGGGGCGGGTCAGGCTGGTCACCGTCAGCACCTCGCCGCAGGCGCGCCGGTACTGGGACGACAGCCGCTCCACGAAGGTCTTGACCTCTTGGCGGGCGTAGGGAAACGACACCGCGTGAAGCTGGTAGTTGTCGTTCCCCGGCAGGCGGACCAGGAGGCCCAGCTCCACGAAGCGCATCACGTGGGAGGAGTTCCGGAGGAAGGTGTAGTCGTGGGCGATGGCCTGGTTGTGTTGCCTTCGCATGGCGTTCGAGCTGCCCCGCAGGCTTTGCGCGTCCAACACCGCCGGCGCCGTGGACAAGCCCGTCGCCAGCAAGACCGTCGCCGCTCGAAGCAGGCTGCCGCGCATCCAACCCTCCGCGGCCACACGTCCGATGGCCCGACTCCCTTCGCTCCGAAGCCCGTTCCCCGTCCGAAGCCCGTTCGCCCTCATTCTCGTCTCCCCGACACGAGTGCTCGTCGTTTCGCGACAGCCGATCACTTCGTAAACATACATTTACGGCAACCGGATTTCAAGTTTCAATTTCCGAAGTCCCAAGAGCCCACGGCGATTCCCACGCCGGTGATTACGAACTGCACGCCCACCACCATGATCATGAGCCCCATGATTCGGGTCACCACGTTGAGGCCCGTTCGGCCCATCGCCCCCAGCAAGGCGGGCGCGACCACGAGCAGCGGAAAGGTGACGGCGCCGACCAGCGCGAACGCCACGTAAACGGACGCCGTCTGCACCGGGTTGGCGGCCTGCCCCGTCAGGGTGATCGCGGTCACGATGGCGCCCGGACCGGACAGCGTCGGCAGCCCCAGGGGGATGATCGCCGTGGTGCCGCGCTCGGCGAACTCGTCCTGCTCCTGCCGCGTGGTCTTGGTGCGGATGCGCCGGCCTTGCAGCATGTCGGTGCCCATGCCGAAGAAGATCGTGCCGGCCGTGATCTGGAGCGCCTCGGTCGTGATGCCGAAGAACACCAGCACCCACGTGCCCGCGGCGGCGAAGACCACGAGCACCAGCACCGACGTTACCACTCCCCAGAGTGCGGTGGCGCGGCGCTCGTGGTCCGTATCCTCCATAGTGAGGGCCACGAAGACGGGGATGGCGCTCACCGGATTGTAGACCACCAGCATCGAGGTGAACGCGATCACCCCGAAGGCGAGATCGTCCATGGGACAGGTTCAGCGGTCCGAGCGGGCTAGACGGCCCGGGCGTAGTTCTCCCCGGCCACCGTCCAGTTGATCACGTTCCAGAACGCGGCGACGTAGTCGGGACGCCGGTTCTGGTAGTTCAGGTAGTAGGCGTGCTCCCACACGTCGATCCCCACGACGGGCGACTTGCCCTCCATGACCGGCGTGTCCTGGTTGGGCGTGGACAGCACCTCTAGCGCCCCGCCGGAGCCTGCGGCCAGCCAAGCCCAGCCCGAGCCGAAGCGGGTGGCCGCGGCGGCCGCAAAGCGGCTCTTGAAGGCGTCGAAGCTTCCAAAGGCATCGTCGATGGCGGCCGCCAAGTCTCCCTGCGGCGCGCTCGGGCCTCCGGGCGCCATGAGCTTCCAGAAGAAGTCGTGGTTCAGGAAGCCGCCCCCGTTGTTGCGGACGGCGGCGCGAATCGACTCCGGCACGGCGGACAAGTCCGACAGCAACTCGCAGGCGGGCTTGTCGTGGAGGGCCGGGTGCTCCTTGACAGCGGCATTCAGGTTGGCGGTGTAGGCGGCGTGGTGCTTTCCGTGGTGAATCTCCATGGTGCGGGCGTCGATGTGCGGCTCCAGGGAGTCGGCGGGGTACGCCAGGTCGGGCAGCTGGAACGGGTAGGCCATGTGTTGGGTCTCCTTGTAACGTGAGTGGCGGCGCGAGGCCGACTTCGCGAGCGGCGTCGCGCCCAAGGGGAGGGAACATTGTCGAGAAACCGGGTCACTTGGCAAGACGCCGGGGCGTCGTCGGGGCCCCGGGGCCAGTCGGCAAGCCAACCCGCGGGCCAGTCCGCAGGCCGGTCCGAGGCGAAGGAGTCGCCTTTGCCGGCGGGCGGGCTGCGGCGCATCCTGTTGGTGGACTGCGACATGTTCTTCGTCCAGGTCGCCCGCTTGGAGGACCCCGACGGCGCCGGAAAGGAATCCCTGCTGCTGGTGGGCGGGCGCAGCAACCGAGGCGTGATCACCTCCGCGTCGTATGCCGCCCGCGAGTTCGGCGTCCGCTCCGGGATGCCCACGGCCCGCGCGCGCCGGCTTTGCCCGGACGCCGTGGTCGTGCCTGTTCCGCGAGGCGCGTGCGTGGAGCGGAGCCGCACGGTCCGGGCTGCGCTGGGGGACCTGTCCCCCGTGGTGCAGGCCGCGTCGATCGACGAGTTCTATCTGGACCTGACGGGCACCGAACGGATGCTGGCCGGCGAAGCGCTGGCCGACACGGCGGACCGCATCCGGCGAGCGGTCCGGGAGCGCACAGAGATCGAAGTGTCGGTGGGAGGCGGCACGCAACGGCTCGTGGCCAAGGTGGCCACCCGCTTGGCGAAGCCCAACGGCGTCCACGTGGTGCCTCCCGGCGACGAAGCCGCGTTCATGGCCGGCTTCCGGCTCCAGGACCTGCCTGGGATCGGCCCCGCGTTCCTGCGACAGCTGGAGGCGAAGGGGCTTCGCACCGTGGCCGGCGCGGCCGCCGTGGAGCGCAAGTGGCTGCTGCGCTGGTTCGGGTCGACTCGGGGGCACTGGCTGTGGGAGCGCGTGCGCGGGATCGACCCCAGCGAGGTGGACGCCCGCGACCGTCGCAAGTCGATCAGCACCGAGAGGACCTTCTTCCAGGACATCGGCAACGACGACGAGCTGGAGCGCCGTCTTCTCGCCCTCTGCTGCTCGGTGGGCGCCCAGCTTCGCGCCAAGGAGCTGCGCGCGCGCACCGTGACCGTCAAGGTTCGCGACCACGACTTCCGCACGCGCCAGGCGGGCAGCACGCAGCCCGAAGGCATGGAGACCGACCGGGGGCTGTTCGAGGTGGCCGCTTCCCTGCTTCGCGAACTCCGCCATCGCCGACGAACCGGCGTGCGGCTGCTGGGCGTGGCGGTCGGCAACCTGGTGCGGCAAGCCGCGGGCCGGCAGATGGAGCTGTTCGACGACGACGGTGCGACGGCGCGGGACGGCAGGGGGCCTCGTCGGCCGGGCAAGCCGTTCGGCCCGGAGTCGGACCGGGACCGCCGGATCGCGCGGGCCGCCGATCAGGTGCGAGATCGGTTCGGACGAGAAGCGTTGCGCCCGGCGCGCGTGCTGGAGGGGGAGGAATAAAGGGGGACGCGGGTCTTTCTCGCTACATGCCCCAGACGGCGATCTCGGTTCCGTTCTCGGCCGTCCGGTCCAGCCGGAACACCTTCTCTTCCCAGCTCCGCCCCTCCCGACGGTCGAACACCACCAGGTGCCCCGCCTCCGCCCCGCATCCGTCCATGTAGCCCGCCGTCTGCTCCACCCCCTCCGCCACCGCCCGCTCCAGCCCCGCGCGCAGCACCTTGCACTCCACGACGTACCTCCGCATCCGAGGGCTTGGCCCAGCCCCGCCCCCGCGCTCGGCCGGGCCGACTCGCCCGCCTACCCGACCACCGCCCGCCGGCCACAGCACCAGAAGGTCCGTCCGCCCCCGCCCCAGCCCGTACTCCCGTTCGATCCGACCCCCGCTGTTCACCACTCGCTGCAAGAACGCCTGCAACAGCAGCTGCGGCCCCGCCTCCTTGTACTGGAACCGCTCCACCCAGTACTCCGAATGCTCCCGGAAGAACTCCTGGAACGCCCCCAGCAACTTCTCCAACTCCAACTCCCCCGACTCGCTCACATACCACGACGGGTCCTGCGCCAAATTCGCCTGCGGCTCCCACGACAGCTCCCGAGGCACCACCTCCCCGTAGATCGGGTTCGCGATGCGCACCGGAAGGTCCTTCGCCACCAGCCCCAGGTCCCGCGCGTACTCCAGGTCGCGCGGCGCGAACCTCGTCTTCCCGCCACCCGCCAGCAACGGCTCCACAACCCGCCGCACGCGCTCCTCCTGCAACTTGTCCGCCAACTGGTCCAAGTGCGTGTCCCGACGCCGGATCAACGCCTCTCGCGCATCGACAACGTCCGCCTCCTCGACCCGCCGCGAACGGCCCGCACCATCCCCGCCCTCGAAGCACATCGCGTATGCCAGCGCGTTCACCAGCCACGGCTGGCCCCGAGTCTCGGTCCACACCCGTTCCAACGCCTCCTCCGAAAACGCCCGGCCCGTCTCCTCCGTGTGCTGACGCAGCAGCGCCCGCACCTCGTCTCGACAAAAGTCGCCCAGCCGCAGCGACTTCGCCTTGACGTTGAACGCGCTCCCGCCCGCGACCAGCGTGTTCGCCGAACTCGAATGAATCCGGTAGTCCCGCACGTCCCGAACCCCGCACAGCACCACGCACTGAGGAAAACCGCCCGGACGCATGTCGTACCCCGCCCGCAACTGCCGCAACACCGACAGAAGCGAATCCCCCACCAAGGCGTCGATCTCGTCGATCAGCAGCACCAACGGCTTGTCGGACGCCTCCGCCCACCGAAGCAACGCCTCGCCCAGCGCGCCGGGGCCATAGTCCGCGAAGATGTCGATCCACTGCTTCGCCAAGAAGTCGTCGCCCAGTCGGCGGGCACGGGACGCGAGGCCGGCCAGCACCGCGCGCAAGGCCTGTTCCATGTCGTCCCGAAATGCCTGCGCCGCCTCCACGTTCACGTAGACGCAACGGTAGTCGCCTTCGTCGTTCAGCAAGCTCTGCAGCGCCAGCAACGCCGAGGTCTTGCCCGTCTGCCGGGGCGCATGGAGCACGAAGTACCGCTTCTCCCCGATCAGCCGACGGAGCTCGGCCAAGTCCACGCGGTCGAGGGGCGGGATTAGGTAGTGGTCGGCCGCCACCACCGGACCTGTCGTGTTGAAGAATCGCACGGGTCCGCCTCCTACATGCCCCAGACGGCGATCTCGGTTCCGTTCTCGGCCGTCCGGTCCAGCCGGAACACCTTCTCTTCCCAGCTCCGCCCCTCCCGACGGTCGAACACCACCAGGTGCCCCGCCTCCGCCCCGCATCCGTCCATGTAGCCCGCCGTCTGCTCCACCCCCTCCGCCACCGCCCGCTCCAGCCCCGCGCGCAGCACCTTGCACTCCACGACGTACCTCCGCATCCGGGGGCTTGGCCCAGCCCCGTCCCCGCGCTCGGCCGGGCCGACTCGCCCGCCTAACCGACCGCCGCCCGCCGGCCACAGCACCAGAAGGTCCGTCCGCCCCCGCCCCAGCCCGTACTCCCGCTCGATCCGACCCCCGCTGTTCACCACCCGCTGCAAGAACGCCTGCAACAGCAACTGCGGCCCCGCCTCCTTGTACTGGAACCGCTCCACCCAGTGCTCCGAATGCTCCCGGAAGAACTCCTGGAACGCCCCCAGCAACTTCTCCAACTCCAACTCCCCCGACTCGCTCACGTACCACGACGGGTCCTGCGCCAAGTTCGCCTGCGGCTCCCACGACAGCTCCCGAGGCACCACCTCCCCGTAGATCGGGTTCGCGATGCGCACCGGAAGGTCCTTCGCCACCAGCCCCAAGTCCCGCGCGTACTCCAGGTCGCGCGGCGCGAACCTCGTCTTCCCGCCACCCGCCAGCAGCGGCTCCACAACCCGCCGCACACGCTCCTCCTGCAACTTGTCCGCCAACTGGTCCAAGTGCGTGTCCCGACGCCGGATCAACGCCTCTCGCGCATCGACAACGTCCGCCTCCTCGACCCGCCGCGAACGGCCCGCACCATCCCCGCCCTCGAAGCACATCGCGTATGCCAGCGCGTTCACCAGCCACGGCTGGCCCCGAGTCTCGGTCCACACCCGTTCCAACGCTTCCTCCGAAAACGCCCGGCCCGTCTCCTCCGTGTGCTGACGCAGCAGCGCCCGCACCTCGTCTCGACAAAAGTCGCCCAGCCGCAGAGACTTCGCCTTGACGTTGAACGCGCTCCCGCCCGCGACCAGCGTGTTCGCCGAACTCGAATGAATCCGGTAGTCCCGCACGTCCCGAACCCCGCACAGCACCACGCACTGAGGAAAACCGCCCGGACGCATGTCGTACCCCGCCCGCAACTGCCGCAACACCGACAGAAGCGAATCCCCCACCAAGGCGTCGATCTCGTCGATCAGCAGCACCAACGGCTTGTCGGACGCCTCCGCCCACTGGGCCAGGGCTTCTCCCACTGCGCCGGCACCGTGTTCGTCGAGGATCCCCCGCCACTCGCGAGTCAGGAACTCGTCGCCCGCCCCGGTCATTGCCCGGCGAGCCAATTGACTCAGGATCACCTCGGCCGCGGCCGGCACGTTCTCGCGCATCGCCTGCGCCGCCTCCACGTTCACGTAGACGCAACGGTAGTCGCCTTCGTCGTTCAGCAAGCTCTGCAGCGCCAGCAACGCCGAGGTCTTGCCCGTCTGCCGGGGCGCATGGAGCACGAAGTACCGCTTCTCCCCGATCAGCCGACGGAGCTCGGCCAAGTCCACGCGGTCGAGGGGCGGGATTAGGTAGTGGTCGGCCGCCACCACCGGACCTGTCGTGTTGAAGAATCGCACGGGTCCGCCTCCTACATGCCCCAGACCGCGATCTCGGTTCCGTTCTCGGCCGTCCGGTCCAGCCGGAACACCTTCTCTTCCCAGCTCCGCCCCTCCCGACGGTCGAACACCACCAGGTGCCCCGCCTCCGCCCCGCATCCGTCCATGTAGCCCGCCGTCTGCTCCACCCCCTCCGCCACCGCCCGCTCCAGCCCCGCGCGCAGCACCTTGCACTCCACGACGTACCTCCGCATCCGAGGGCTTGGCCCAGCCCCGCCCCCGCGCTCGGCCGGGCCGACTCGCCCGCCTACCCGACCACCGCCCGCCGGCCACAGCACCAGCAGGTCCGTCCGCCCCCGCCCCAGCCCGTACTCCCGCTCGATCCGACCCCCGCTGTTCACCACCCGCTGCAAGAACGCCTGCAACAGCAACTGCGGCCCCGCCTCCTTGTACTGGAACCGCTCCACCCAGTGCTCCGAATGCTCCCGGAAGAACTCCTGGAACGCCCCCAGCAACTTCTCCAACTCCAACTCCCCCGACTCGCTCACGTACCACGACGGGTCCTGCGCCAAGTTCGCCTGCGGCTCCCACGACAGCTCCCGAGGCACCACCTCCCCGTAGATCGGGTTCGCGATGCGCACCGGAAGGTCCTTCGCCACCAGCCCCAGGTCCCGCGCGTACTCCAGGTCGCGCGGCGCGAACTTCGTCTTCCCGCCACCCGCCAGCAACGGCTCCACAACCCGCCGCACACGCTCCTCCTGCAACTTGTCCGCCAACTGGTCCAAGTGCGTGTCCCGACGCCGGATCAACGCCTCTCGCGCATCGACAACGTCCGCCTCCTCGACCCGCCGCGAACGGCCCGCACCGTCCCCGCCCTCGAAGCACATCGCGTATGCCAGCGCGTTCACCAGCCACGGCTGGCCCCGAGTCTCCGCCCACACCCTTTCCAACGCCTCCTCCGAAAACGCCCGGCCCGTCTCCTCCGTGTGCTGACGCAGCAGCGCCCGCACCTCGTCTCGACAAAAGTCGCCCAGCCGCAGCGACTTCGCCTTGACGTTGAACGCGCTCCCGCCCGCTACCAGCGTGTTCGCCGAACTCGAATGAATCCGGTAGTCCCGCACGTCCCGAACCCCGCACAGCACCACGCACTGAGGAAAACCGCCCGGACGCATGTCGTACCCCGCCCGCAACTGCCGCAACACCGACAGAAGCGAATCCCCCACCAAGGCGTCGATCTCGTCGATCAGCAGCACCAACGGCTTGGGGACGGCCCGTGCCCACCGCGTCAGCGCCACTCGCAAGCCCGCGTCGGGACCGTGCTTGGCCAAAACCTCCGGCCATACTTCCTCGAGCGAATCGTCGCCGAGGCCGTCTTCCGCTCGAGAAGCCAGCTCGCTCAGCACGGCTCGGACCACGCGGCCCACGTCCTCTCGGGCGGCCTGCGCACCCTCCACGTTTACGTAGACGCAACGGTAGTCGCCTTCTTCGTTCAACAAGCTCTGCAACGCCAGGAGCGCCGAAGTCTTGCCGGTCTGCCGGGGCGCGTAGAGCACGAAGTACCGCTTCTCCCCGATCAGCCGACGGAGCTCGGCAAGGTCCACGCGGTCGAGGGGCGGGATTAGGTAGTGGTCGGCCGCCACCACCGGACCTGTCGTGTTGAAGAATCGCATGGGGGCTAAACGTGGCGACGGCAATACGGCGCGGCAAGAATGGAACCGACCGGAACCGTAGCCGGATATCGCCAGCCGACTCCGCCTTCCTACCTTCCCATCCGACCCGAAATCAATGATCCTGTGGGCGTCCCGTCGTCCCCGTCGTCGTCCGTGTTGCCCCCCACTTCCTGTTGGACGCGGTCGACGACAACATAGGCCAACGCCGCCGCCAAGACCCCGACAACGCCGGTCCGCCACGCAGAGAGTTCTCTGGCCGACAGGCCTTCAAGCTCGTCGCGGGAAACGGTCAGCGTCTGTCGAAAGGTCGCTGCACTCGTAAACTCGGAGGCCATCCTCAGGGTCACGACCGACAGCGACACGGAATCGTCGCCGACGCCCATGAGACGCCCGTCGTAGGTCTTGGCGACCTGACCGGTCTGCTCGCTCAGCCGGAGAGCCTGCTCGTCGGACAGCGCGACTCGAACATCGGTTCCGACAGGCGGCGGCGCGTCCGTCGGCACGTACCGATAGCATCCTGCCGCTCCGCAAGCGAAAACGGCAAGGCAGAGAGCCGCCCGCCTGCCGGAGCGCCTCGAATCTCGAAGGCTCATGAGCTACAAGAGATCGAACTCTTGGAGGATCTGCTGGTTGAACAGATAGACGAACCGAATCGGGTTGTCCACCAGCGCCTGGATTCGGTTGTCGAACGCCTGATCGCCGTCGACGTCAACCCTCAGGCGCACCAGGCCCGCCGTCGAGTCCGCAAGGCTGCCCAGGAGCACAAAGCGCTGGTCGCCGCTGATGTTCCACGTCCGGTCGAACGGCAGCGAGACCACCGTCGTGTCCGCGTTGAACATCTGAACGCGCCAGCGTCCCGTACCGTCGGTCGCGGCGACGAACCTGGTCGAAGTAACAAGGTGCAGCTCGGACAGGTCTCCTTCCAACCTCACCCGGATCTCGTCGGGCGTGGGATCCTCGAACCACCCGCACGACCACAGCGCTGTCGCCGCAAGTGCAAAAACGGACAGCCGCAACAGGGCTCGGGAAGAGAGCAAGGCCCGGGAAGAGGACGGGGCCCGGGAATCGATCCCGGACCCCGTCCGACCAGCCGCAGCGACTGGTCCCTTCACTACGCGCGCCCTTCTAGCCCGAGCAAGGGTGGTTCGCGTTCTGCGGATGGTGGCAGTTTGCCAAGATCTCGATCCGCGTGATCGGCAGCATCGTGCCCGGAGTGGAGGCGGCCGGCGAACCCGGCAACCAGTTCTGGCTCGCGACTCCGAATCGATAGTGATCCTGCAACCTCTTGAACTGGAGGAACAGGTTCACGCGACGCTCGTGCTGGAGCATGTCCATGGCCGGTATCTGTCCGGAGTACGGCGCAAGCTCGTCCATGGCCCGCACCATGTTGATCTGTGCGGCAAACCCGTCTTGGTCGTTGCTGGCCAGCGCGGCTTCGGCCAAGATCAGCCGCAACCCGCGCTCGCTGACTATGGTAACCGAGGAATACGAACTCCCCTTGAGGAACTCGTCCACGCGCGCCTTGTACCGGACATCCAAGGCACCTTCGATGGGGTCCGTCAGAATGTGACCGGTGATCTCGTCCTTGTTGTCCCGGGTCACGTAGTCGGGACCGATCTGCAACTCCCCTCGCTCGTTCACCTGGAAGGCCAAGTTGTTGCTGACCGTCGCAGACGAATACGCGAATCGGTACGCCCAGTCCGTGCCGGCCACCGTCGCCAGCACGGCCTCTGCGTCGGCGTTCGCGCTAGCGTCGTTCACGAGCGGATTCCCCGGCGCCGATCCGGGCGGATTGAGCAGGTCCCAAATCGCTCGTTGATGATGGGCCTGCGCCCTTGCCGCCCGAGCTCGGGTTGCCGTTTTGCCTCCAGCCGCCATTGCGGCGGTGAAGTAGCTGATCGCTTCGTCGAATACGCCTCTCATGCCGTCGGGCCCGATGAGGGGCCCGGGCTCCGTACGATCGCTGAACGCGAAGTCGTCGAAGAGCTGTGCGATCGTGGAGTACGCCACGCCGGCGTACAGGTTGGCCCGGGCCAGCTCCGCCGTCAGACCTGTGTTGCCCGGATCGTCGGCGATGTGCCCTTCCATGAGCGTCACCACCGAATTCGACATCCAGCGGGCTTGGGCGATGCTCGGAAACGATCCGTCGACGAACTCGTTGCCCGTGTTGTCCGGCGTACCTTGGTCGAGTTCGTTCCACGCGTCTCGAGAGCCGATCCACGTGATTTCGTCTCCGACCGTGGAGAACGAAGCGTAGATCGATCCCACGCCCCGGGCCACGGTCGCCTGCGACCCGTTCACGGCAGCGGCCGCCGCCGTGATCTTCTCGAAGTCCTCCTGAACGAGCGCGTTCGGGTTGTCGACGTCCAGCAAGCCGCAGCCCGCCAACATCAACGCGCCGACCAACGCGCCCAGGGTCGACTTCCGGTTCCTGTTCTTGGTCATTGTCCGCATCTCTCCTTATCCGTTAGAAGCCCACGCGGAGCGAGAAGGTGAACCGTCGGGGAAGCGGCACGCCGAACGCCTCGGTCCCCGTGAGGAAGTTGCAGTTGATCCCTCCGCCGGTGCAGGTGCTCTGCGGATTGATCTCGGGGTCGATGCCCCGGTAGTCGCCGAACATCCAGAGGCTCACGTTGCGGCCGCCGAGTGTGACCGTCGCGTTGCTCAGGCCCATGTTCTCGACGAAGTCCGACGGTACGCGGTAGGAAAGCGAAACTTCGCGCCACCGGATGAAGTCCGACGTCCAGATCTGGTTCATCCCCGACATCGGCGCCAGCGCCCGAAGTTCGCGCGCCCATTCGAGGGCGGCGTCGAGGCGTTGCTCCGCCGTGGATGCGGGGTTGAGCAACACTGCGCCGACCCGTGCCGTCCCCGGCACATTGCGGCCGATCACGGCGTTGGCCTGACGGAACGCGCCCGTCAGGTCCTGGGTGTGGAAGTTGCCCATCTTGTACTCGAAGTTGCTGGACAGCTCGAAGTTGTCCAGGAAGCTCACGTCGAAGCCGAACGACCCGGCGAAGTCGGGCGTGGGCTTGCCGATGTAGCTGTCCAAGTACTCGGCGGATCCGCCCGCGCAACCCGAGGGGATCACCTCGAACGCCGAAAGGCTCCGGGGCTCGCTGAAGTACTCCAGAGCCGCGGCGCGCGAAGGCTCCATGCATCTGTTGGTCGACACAAGGGCGAGCGGAATTGCCATCGTCGGATCAAGAACCGCTCCGAAGAACGATCCGGGGGCATAGCCTTCCTTGATGAAGTTCCGGTAGCGAGGATACGATCCCCCCGACTTGATCGGCGGGGCACCGCCAAGATCCGTCACGATTTCGTCGATGTAGGCCGTGTTCGCAAAGACGTTGACAGCAAAGCTCTCGGTGTTGACGACCGAACCCGTCAACGACAGCTCGAAGCCCGTCGCGTCCATCTGGCCGATGTTGTCCAGCTGCGTGCGCGTGAAGCCGCCGGTCACCGGGAACTGGCGGGCAACCAGGGCGTCCCGGGTCACGCGGTTCCAGTAGGTGAAGTCGATTCCAACGCGGTCGTTCCAGAGCCCGAACTCGGCGCCGACTTCCCACTCTTCGGTGATCTCCGGGGCCAGGGCTTGGTTCCCCAGGTTGCCGGGCTGCAGGCCGGGGCCGACTTCGGCCGGAAGGGGAGTATAGGTGGTGAACTTGTCGAAGGCGCCGGGCTGGAGACCGGAACGGCCCCAAGCTCCGCGCAGCCTGAAGGTCGAGAGCGTCTCGCTGTTCCAGTCGAAGAGATCGGTCGGAACCAGCGACAGCGCGGCCTTGGGATAGGTGGCCGTCTCGAAGTCTTCGCCGAACGCGCTGTTGGCGTCGAAGCGCGCGCCCAGCGTCAAGAACGCCCAGTCCTGGTACCCGAGCTGCTCTTGGAAGTACACGCCGGCGTTGACCTCGCGAAGCCAGCTCTCGGAGATCGACTGGTTTGCGCCGGCGCTCGCCACCTCCAAGCCGGGGCCGGGGAACTGCTGGCCGCTGCCGCCGCTGTACACGTTCTGACTCAGGAAGCCCTGCGTTCCGACGAGCAGCGTGCTGCTGATGTCGTCGGTGAAGTTGTTGTCGTAGGACACCTTGAAGTCGCCCGTGACCTCGCGGTGGTTCCGGTCGCCGATGGCCCTGTTTCCTTCCGTGTAGTACGTGCTGAACCCGTCCACGTTCCATCCGAAGGGGAAGAAGGAGACGTTGCGTCCGTTGGTCACGTCCACGCCGAAGGTTCCGTCGAACACCAAGCCGTCGCTGATCGTCCAGTTCGCGTTCAAGCTGCCGACGAAGTGCTCCACGTCTTCTTCGCTGTCGCGTTCGCCCGCCTCTCTGAGCGTCGCGAACGCCAAGCTGCCGTAGCGATTGACGCTCTCGTCCGCGAGATCCGGGTCGTTCAGGGTTCTCTCGACCCAGCGTTCGGTGTTCGCAAGGCGCATCTGGCCCATGAGGCCCAGAGAGAAGACGCCGAAGATGTTGTTTCCGCCCGCCAGTCGGCTCTGGTTCGACTCCGAGTAGGCGCCGCTCACGCGGAGCCGCAGGTTGTCGAAGGGGAAGATGTTGAGGTTGAGCGTTCCCTGACGACGGCGGATCGTGTCTTCGTTCCTGATGAAGTCTTCCAGGCCGAAGGGGCCGTTCTCGTTCTGGTAGCGGCCCGAAGCGTAGTAGGTGATCAGGTCGCCGCCGCCGGACACCGAACCCATGTACTCTTGGCCATAGCCGGTGTTGTAGAAGTCGGCCATGTACTGGGTCGAATAGACCTCGTAGGGCTGGAGGCTGACGCCCCATCGATCCTGCATGCGGGCCACTTCGGTGGCGTTTCTCGGGAAGTCCGCGTGCGGAATGAAGCGGTCCAGCGGCGCCCGCAACGCCGTCTGGTTGGTCTGGACCGTCCACCGGGGCGCGCCCTGCTGGCCGCGCTTGGTGAAGATCTGGATCACGCCGTTGGACGCTTCGGTGCCGTACAGCGTGGCCGCCGCCGCGCCCTTGAGGATCTCGATCCGGTCGATCGAGTTCGGGTCGATGTCGTCGATCCGGCGCGTCTGGGCCTGACCGGCGCCCCAGCTGCCTCCCGAGCCCCGGTCGATCCGCACGCCGTCCACGTAGACGATCGGCTCGTTGGACTGGGACAGGGACGCGGACCCGCGGATGCGAATCCTTCCGCCCGCTCCGGTGTCGCCCCCCCCCGGGAGCCCGACCACGCCGGCTTCGCGACCTTGAAGAACATCGCTGAAGCTGGTGATCGGCGTGTTCTCCAGGTTGGACACGTCCACCGTTGCGATCGAGTTGCCGAGCTTCTTGCGCTCGGTTGCGACGCCGGTGCCGGTCACCACGATCTGGTCCAGCGCGATCGCCGTCACCGAGACCGCGAAGTTGACGGTGGCCGTTTGGCCCGCGGTGACCGAAACCGTCTGGGACGCCGAACGATACCCGACGAGTTCGACGATCACGGTCTGCTCGCCCGCCGGGGCGCCCACCAGCACGAACCTGCCGCTGCTGTTGGTCAAGGTCCCGACGCTGGCGCCCTCGACGTAGACCTGCGCCGACTCGAGGGGGCGGGCAGAGGCCGCGTCGGTCACCGTCCCGATGACGGTCCCCGTCTGAGCCTGGGCCGCCGGTGCGAAGGCAAGCACGGCGAACGCCGCCGCGACCAGCCCTCCGCCCCGCGTTCCGGGACTGCTTCCGAACAAAGTACGTGTCATGAGTTGTCCTCCCTTGGAGAGTTTCTGGACACGCGTTCCCTGTGTATGTGCTCCCGAGCGTTTCTCGGGTTCAGGGCGAAGCTCATTGGCCGGCGGCGAACCGCCGACCGGGGAAAGATGCGCTACCGGGACCGCTCATGCAACCCGAGCCACGACCTCGATCTCCACGTCCACGGCCTTGGGGAGCCCGGCCACCGCGACCGTGGCCCGGGCGGGGCGGTGGTCGCCGAAGTGGCGGGCGTAGACGGCGTTCATCTCGCCGAAGTGGGCCATGTCGGACAGGAAGACCGTCGTCTTGACCACGGACTGGAGGCTGCCGCCCGCCGCGGCCAGCACGCAGGCCAAGTTCTTGAGCACCCGATCCGTCTGCGCGGCGACGTCGCCCTCCACTAGGGCGCCCGTGGCCGGGTCGAGGGGGATCTGGCCCGAGGCGAAAAGCCATCCGTCCGTCACCACGGCCTGGGAATAGGGGCCGATGGCGCCGGGGGCGTCGTCGGTCCGCACGGTGGCGATTCTGGTCATGAAATGTCGCTTCCTGTTCGACGGCATTCGTGGTTGGCGGTCTCTCGACTATACGGAACCGCCGGCCCCCGCGCTATTCGGCCTCGTCCGCGTGTCGCGAGGGATCGGCCTCGCCTTGCCGGTCGGTGTCGTCTTGCCGGTCCTCGCTCTCGTATGGAACCGAGGGTTCTCGAACCATTGCGGAGCCCGCCACGGCCCGCGGGGCAGCCACCTTCTCCCGCACATCCTGGCGAACCCCTTCCACCTCCGTGCGGACTGCCCGAAACTCGCGGGCCGCCTCCACGCGAGCCTCCCGCACATCCTGGCGAACCCCCTCCACCTCCGTGCGGACTGCCCGAAACTCGCGGGCCGCCTCCACGCGAGCCTCCCGCACATCCTGGCGAACTCCCTCCACCTCCGTGCGGATCGCCCGAAACTCGCGGGCCGCCTCCACGCGAGCCTCCCGCACATCCTGGCGAACCCCTTCCACCTCCGTGCGGACTGCCCGAAACTCGCGACCCGTCTCCGCACGAGCCTCTTGCGCCTCCTCCCGCACGGCGCGGAACTCCTTCGCCGTTTCGGCTCGCGCGACGCGGAACTCCTCGCCCATCTCCCGGCGAAAGTTCCGAAGCGCCCTCCGTCCGGCTGCGAGTCCCACCAGCACGCCGATCGCCGCCACCACCGCCCCCGCGGTCGTGGCGATCGCGGTCACCGCCTCCCAGTCGATGCCGAACATGCCCTCGCCTCCCCTCCGATTGGCAACCGTGGTCCCCGGTTCCCCGGGTCGTGGCCGGCGCCTCCTGCCCGCAACCCTACCGGTAGTATCGCGTCGAATCCTGGAGCTTGCCAGCCCCGCCGTCGGCCGGCGCCGAGAGACGGTCCGGTCCGAAGGCGAATGCAAGTTCGCGCCGAAAATTGGGCGTTTCCAATGTTTGGATCGGCCCGGCTTTTTTGGGGTGGGTCAGGGGCGTGTCCGGGGACGGCCAACTGGGTTGCCGGCGGCCTCCTCGGCATCCGCTACGCCCCCCACCCCAGCGATCGACGCCCCGATCTCCGCCGGCAACACGGTGGAGACCCCCGCGGTCCCCAACCCGACGGCCGCTGCGTGGGCCGCCCAGAGCACGGCTTCGCCCAGGTCGGCGCCGCTGGCAAGGGCGACGGCCACCACCGCAGAGACCGTGTCGCCCGCGCCCGAGACGTCGTAAACCGAGCGGGGGCGGACGCGGACGCGGTTCAAGGCGCCGCCGGGGGACGCAAGGGCCATGCCGTCGGCGCCCAAGGTCAGGAGCAGATGCGTGCAGCCCAGGCGTTGGCGGACGGACTCCATCCAAGGCGCGTCGCCGGGCCGGACGGGTTCCCCCAGGGCGTTCTCCATTTCGCTTCGGTTCGGCTTGAAGACGGTGGCGCCGGCGAAGCCGAAGAAGTTCCGGCGCTTGGGGTCTACGACCGAGGGGACGTCGGCTGCGGCCGCGGCGGCCAGGACGTCGCGGAGCACATCGGCGGCCAGGACGCCTTTGTCGTAGTCGGCCAGCACCAGCACGTCGGCGTCCGCCAGCCGTTTCCGGACCAAGTCCCGCACGAGCGCTTCGGTGGCGGGGGAGTGGACGGCGTCGTCTTCGCGGTCCACGCGCACCACTTGCTGACCCTGGGCGATCACTCGCGTCTTGACGGTCGTGGGGCGCTCGGCCACGGCAGCGAAGCGGCAACCCACGTCGATCCCGCCCAGGATGCGGTCGATCGCGCGGCCGGCCCGGTCGTCTCCCACGACGGCCACCAAGTCGCACTGCGCCCCGAGGGCCCGGATGTTCGCAGCCACGTTTCCGGCACCCCCGACGGCGTCCCATTCCTTGTCCACGCGCACCACGGGCACCGGCGCCTCGGGAGAGACCCGGTCGGCGGGACCCTCCACGTAGCGGTCGAGCATGACGTCGCCCAGCACGACGGCTCGACGGCGCGAGAAGTCGGCGGCGGCGGCGGAGAAGCGAGCCGCGGCGCCCGGGCCCGCAACGGCTTGCGTCACCGTGGTGCGTCCCACGCGTCCATATCGAAGACGGCGGCGCGCACTCGAGACTGGTCGCCGGCGACGGCGGTCCACGCCATCACGAGGCGGTCGGTCCCCAGTCGAGCGATTCGGGGGAAGCCCGACGCGCGGTCGTCCGTGGACGCCACCAGTGCTCGCGGGGGGCCCATGGCCCCGTCCGGCGTCACCCGTCGGCTCAGGACGACGGCGCCTCCAGCTTCTTCGCGCTCCAGCCAAGTGGCCAGGGCGGAGCCGTCGTCCAGCGCCACCACGTCCACGCGGCCCGCGGCCCGGCCTGCGTCGATTCGGAACGCCGGGCCGAATGCGACCCCGCCGTCGCGCGAGAACGCCACGTTGACGCGTGCCTCGCCGTCGGGCGCGGTGAACCAAGCCACGGCAACCCGGCCATTCCGTTCGGCCATCGCCGGACCGTTCACGGGGCATCCGCCGACGATCCAACCGTCGTCGTGGACGGGAACGCTCTCGGTCCAGCCGTCGGGCAGGCGCCGCACGACGTGGACGTTGCGAAGCTCGCCTTCGCCCCGGTCGCGGAACGCCACGACGGGAACGCCCGCCGCGACCACCGCGTCGGTCTGGCAGCACTCGCAAATCCGGTCGTCCAGGGTCTCTTCGGGACCGGGGCGGGTTTCGTCGGGACCGGCTTCGCCCGGCACGGGCAACATCCGCGCGCGGAGCGACATGGGGCCGCCCGGCGCCACCATGGCCCGCCCGTCCAGCCAAGCGGCCCAAACCTGCCCGCCCGCCGGGCCCCGGTCGCCCGTCTGCGGCGCGCCAAGACCGCGCGCGCGGCCGCCCGCTTGGAACACCGAGACGAAGCCGTGCTCGGTGGGCGTGCCGTCTTCGTGAGGCATCCACGGCTCGGACCAGGTCGCGCCCTCGTCCCGGGACCAAGCCAGGCGGACCCCGTAGTCGTACGTGCCTTCGCCCCCGCCCCGCTGCAGCCAGTGGGCCACCAGCAGCTCGCCGAAGACGTGGATCGAGGGGAAGTCGGCCCAGTTGACGAAGAAGTCGCGGCCCTGAGCGATCGTGACCGGCGTCCCCCACCGGCCGTCGGTACGGCCGACACCGCCGTCGCTCCCGCCTTCGCCCCCGCCGTCGAAGTGGGCCGCCGCGATCCGGTGCCCACCGCCGGGCGCAGGCTCGGTCCAGCTCATCCACACGCCGCCCGCCGCCTCCGAGGCCAGGAACGGCTGGCCGCTGCCGGGCGCCGCCGGCGTGGCCGTCTCTCGGGCCGGAATTGGGGCGCCGTCGGAAAGGTCCGAGGTGTCGCCGGCACGCGAGTCGGCGCAGGCCGAGGCAGCGACAGCAGTACCAAGCGCGGCCACGCCCAGCATACAACGAACAAGCGGACGTCGCGCCACCGGGGACCTCGCCGCCGGGAACTTCGACAGCGGACGAACGGGCGTTGCGCGCCGCTTGGACGGGCGCTGTGGAACTTGGACCGGCCAAACGAGGTAGATTGTCATGAAGGCGGCGTCCTCCGTAGTGTCAGTGCGTCCGGCAATGGAACTCCGGGCGACACGTAAGAGTACTAGGAAGACAACGAACCCTGGAACCCCGGCGTCCTTCGCGTCAAACGAGGGATCGACCGGCGAACCGCGAGCGCGAAAGGACAGTCATGACATCGGCGACAGGAAACAAGGGGCGCAATCCCGCCCAAGCTCTGGTTCGGCTGCTCGTCGCGGCAACGGGAGCCGCCGCTCTTGTGCTCGCGGCCCCGACTCCGGGGACGGCGCAGTACTTCGGCCGCAACAAGGTTCAGTACGAGGAGTTCGACTTCAAGGTGCTGACCACGGCCAACTGGGAGATCCACTACTACCCGGACGCCGAGACGCCCGTGGAGGACATCGCCCGGATGGCCGAACGGTGGTACGAGCGGTTCGCCCGCGCGTTCCAGCACGAGTTCGACCGGCGGAAGCCGCTGGTGATCTACGCCGACCACCCGGACTTTCAGCAGACGAACACGTTGCGCGGGGCCATCGGCCAGGGCACGGGAGGCGTCACCGAGTCGCTGAAGAACCGGGTCATCATGCCGCTGACGGCATCGTACCGGGAGACCGACCGGATCCTGGGCCACGAGCTGGTCCACGCCTTCCAGTACAACATCGCCCAGAGCCAGTCCGGCGGCGGGATCATGAGCTTGGCGCAGATGCCGCTGTGGGTCGTGGAGGGGATGGCCGAGTACATGTCGATGGGCCGCGAGCATCCGCATACGGCCATGTGGCTGCGGGACCACATCCTGCGCGACGACAAGCCCACGCTGAAGGAGATCACGCGCAACCAGAAGTACTTCGCGTACCGGTTCGGCCAGGGGCTCATCTCCTACCTGGGCGGCACCTACGGCGACGACGCCGTGCAGGACATGTTCCGAACCGCTCTGCGCACCGGCTGGGAGGCCGCCATCGAGCAGGTCTTCGCCATGCCGGAAGACAGCCTGGCCATGCAGTGGTGGGCGGCGGTGGAAACCGAGTACCGTCCCCTCATGGCCGGCAAGTCGGACCCCTACGAGACCGGCGACGTGCTGCTTTGCGAGGAGTGCGGCGCGGGCCGGACGAACATCTCGCCCTCTTTGAGTCCCGACGGGCGGTACGTGGTCTTCCAGTCCGAGCGCGACCTGTTCTCCATGGACCTGTTCCTGGCCGAGGTGGCCACGGGGCGCATCCTTCGGCCGTTGCAGCGGAACCAGACGCCGTACATCGACGGCATCCGCTACGTGGACACCAGCGGCTCGTGGTCGCCCGACAGCCGCAAGCTGGCGTTCGTCATCCTGGCCGGCGGCGACAATCAGTTGGCGATCCTGGACGTGGCCAGCGGCGCCCTGGAAGAACGGATCGAGATCGAGGAGCTGGGCGCCATCCAGAACCCGGCCTGGTCGCCCGACGGCCGGCGGATCGCATTCTCGGGACTCAAAGGCGGGATCACGGACCTCTACGTGTACGACCTGGAAACCGGCAGCGTGCAACAGCTCACCGACGACAAGCACGCCGACCTGCACCCGGCCTGGTCGCCCGACGGCCGCACGCTGGTCTTCGCGTCGGACCGCGGACCCGACACCGACTTCTCGACTCTGGCGTTCGGCAACTACGTGCTGGCGTTCCTGGACGTGGCCACGCTCGACGTGGAGCCGATGACGGTGTTCGCCGGCGCCAAGCACATCAACCCGGTCTACGACGCCACAGGCCGGGGGCTGTACTTCGTGTCGGACCCGGACGGCTTTCCGGACGTGTACCACATGAACTTGGCCAACGGCGACATGCTGCGGATGACCAGGGCAGTGACGGGGGTGAGCGGCATTACCATGCTCTCGCCGGCCCTTTCGTATTCCCCGGCTGCCGACCTCCTGGCGTTCTCGGTGTTTCACGAGCGGGGCTACATCGTCAACACGGCCAGGCCCGACGACATCTCGACGTACGTGGACGTAGCGGTGGCGGCGGACGCGGCCCCGCTCCCGGGGCGCTTGCTGCCTCCGGGCGCTCCGGCGGTGCGAAGTCGGGTGGCGAGCTACCTGGGGGACGCGCTCACCGGGCTCGTGGCGGACAGCGTGTACACGGGAAGCCAGGCCGAGGACTACGACCCCTCGCTCCAGCTGGACTACGTGGGCCAGCCGTCGGTGGGAGTCGGGACCGACAACTTCGGATCGTACGTCGGGGGCGGCACCTACGCGTACTTCAGCGATATGCTCGGCAACCGGTCCATGGCCATGTCCCTGACCGCCAACGGCACGATCAAGGACATCGGCGGGCAGGTCTCGTTCTTCAACCAGAAGCGGCGCTTGAACTGGGGGGTCGGCGTTCAGCACTCGCCCTACTTGCGGCAGTACTTCCAACCGACCAGGGACGGCTTTCAGATCCTCCGGGGACGGGTCTTCGTCGACGCGGTCCAGGGAATCGTCGCGCTGCCCCTGTCGTCCACGCGCCGACTGGAAGCCGGCCTGGGCTTTACGCGGTACGGCTTCGACTGGGAGACCGACACCTACGTCACCGACCCGTTCAACCGAGTCGTCGGATGGCGGCGCGAGGACGCTCCTAAATGCAGGGACCAGCAGGCGGCCCCCGACGGGCAGGCGCAGCTTGGTCAGATATGCTCGCGCGACGCGCTCAACTTGGCCTCGGTGTCCCTGTCGTTCGTGGGGGACAACTCGTTCCTGGCCTTCACGAGTCCGGTTCGCGGCTCTCGGTTCCGGTTGCGCGTCCAGGCGTCCTACGGCACGCTCAACTTCCAAGAGGCCACCGTCGACTACCGCCGCTACTTCAACAACGGCGGGGCCTTCACGCTGGCCGCCCGCGGACTGCACTTGGGACGCTACGGCAACATCAGGGAGCTCGACGCGCAGCAGCTGTACCCCTACTTCCTGGGCTACGAGACCTTGCTTCGCGGTTACGCCTACGAGTCGTTCGAGCAAAGGCGGGAGTGCAACGTGCGTCTTACGGGCTCCAGCTGCCCGGAGATCGACCGGCTCTTCGGGCATCAGCTGGGCGTGTTCAACTTGGAACTCCGGTTGCCGTTCACGGGGATCGAAGAGTTCGGGATCATCCACTTCCCGTACGTGCCGGTCGAGTTCACGGCGTTCACCGACGTGGGCGTGGCGTGGGACAGCGAACGTCAATTGGAGCTGAAGTGGGAGCGGAACTCGGCAGGTCGAGTCCCGGTGGCGAGCAGCGGGTTCTCCGCGCGCGCCAACATCCTGGGCTTCCTGATCCTGGAGGGCTACTACGCCTACCCGTGGCAACGGCCCGAGAAGGGCTGGCACTGGGGGTTCCACATCGCGCCCGGCTGGTAGGACGGCTAGGCCGCCCGCCTGTCAGAACACGCTGATGCGGATGTAGCGGCCGGGGTTCTCCCTCAGGTCGTCCAGGAGTTCCGCCAAGTTGTCGGCGGCGGCGTTCAGGGAGCGGTAGAGGGAGTCGTTCGCGGAGAGCTGGCCTAGCGTGCCTTCGCCGCGCTCGATTCGGGCGAGCACGACGTTGAGCGACGAGATCGACTGTTCCACCGCGCCGGACGTGCGGTTCAGCGACGCCAGGGCGGAATCGGCCGAGCCCAGCGTCCGGCGCCACTCTTCGGCTCCGGTCACGGCTTCCAGGTTCTCGGCGGAGCGGTTCAGCGCGGCCAGCAGCGAGCGCGCCTCGTCCGCTTGGCTCTCGGTCAGCCTTGCCAAGTCGGCCAGCAGGTCGCGCAACGACGACACGGCGGCGGCGGCGCCGGCCAGCGTCGAGTCCGACAGCAGCGCCTGAACCCGCTTCAGGACGTCGCCGGCGTCTCCAGCCAAGTCGCCCGCCGAGTCGATGACGCCGGGCACGGTGCGCCCCGGCAGCACCGCGCGGGGCGGAAGGGCACCGGGACCAGGGCCGGGAAGCACCGAGACGACCGTGCCCCCCAAGATGCCCCCGGACAGCAGCTCCGACCTTGAGCCGGCGGGAATCTCCCACTGGCCCTCGATCTCCAGCGTGATCAGCACGCTGTCCCCGTCCATGTCGAACCTGTGAATGCGCCCTACGTTGATCCCCCGCATCTGGACGGGATCGCCCTTGCGGATGCCCTGGGCGTCGTCCACGCGCGTGACCAGCATGTAGCGCCCGCGGAAGGTGGCCGGGCTGGTCATCAGGAACAGGACCGCGAGGAAACCCGCGATCCCCAGGATCACGAACACCCCTACGCGCAGCTGCCGGGAACGCGCGGTGGGCGGCACGGCTCGCAGGAGTTCTTGGTCGGATAGGCGCCGGGCGCCGCCCGACGGAGACTGCTCGTTCATGTCGCCTCCACTTCGATCATGTCATCTCCACCACGTCCAGGGCGGCCTCCGCCGCCGCGCGGTCCACGAAAGCCCTCACCACCGGGTCGGCGTCGGCGCGGAACGCGTCCGGATCGCCGCAGAACCGGATGCGGCCTCCTTCCAGCATGGCCACGCGGTCGCACATCCACAGCGCGCCGTCCACGTCGTGCGTGACGATCATGGACGTGACCCGCAGCTCCTCCGAGAGGGCCTTGATCAGGCGCTCGACGGCGGCCGTGTTCACCGGGTCCAGCCCGGTGGTGGGCTCGTCCCACAGGAGGATGCTGGGGCGTCCAACGATCGCCCGAGCGATCCCCGCGCGCTTTTTCATGCCGCCCGACAGCTCGGCCGGCAGCAACGAAAGGACCGCGCCGGGCTCCAAGTTGACCAGCTCCAGAGCTTCCCAGATCGCCCGCGCCGTCTCCGCCCGGCTCATGCGCCGCAGCCGATCGGGCGGCAGCCCCATCTCCACGTTCCGGTACACGTTCATGGAGTCGAAGAGGGCCGAGTTCTGGAAGACGTACCCCACCTTCTCCCGAACCCGCTCCATGGCCCCGTTGCCGCCGAAGTAGACGGAGGCGCCGTCCACTTCCACGTCTCCTTGGTCGGGGACCACCAGGCCGATGGTGGTCTTGAGCAGCACGCTCTTGCCGGTGCCCGACGGGCCGAAGAGCGCGAACATCTCGCCGGGCTGGACGTCCAGGTCCACGCCGGAGAGAACGGGGTGGCCGAACGCCTTGTGCGTGTTCCGAAACCGGATGACGGGGTGGGGTCCGGGCGCGAGAGGGGCGGCGCTCATTGCAGGAACAGGGGCGGGAACATGGCGTCGAGGATCAGAACCGTCAGAGTCTGGAACATGACCGAGGCGGTGGTGGTGCGGCCTACGCCGGCGGCGCCGCCCGACGTGCGAAAGCCCATGTGGATGGCGATGACGGGGATGGCGAAGCCGAACGTCAGCGCCTTCATGAGCGAGTAGAAGAGGTCCCACGAGTGCCAGAAAAGGCGCGCGCCGTAGAAGAAGGTTTCGTAGCTGAGCCCCAGGGACGCTTCGGCCGCCACCATGCCCGAGAAGATGCCCATCGCGTTGGCGAACCCCACCAGCAGCGGCATGACCAGAAGGCCCGCCAAGATGCGGGGCGCTCCCAAGATGACGACCGGGTCGCGGCCCAGCGAATGGTAGGCGTCGATCTGCTCCGAGACGACCATGGTGCCCAGCTCGGCGGTGATGCGCGCGCCCACCCTGCCGACCAGCACGACGGCGGTCAGCACCGGCCCCAGCTCCAGGACGATGCTCGTGACCGTGACGCTGCCCAAGACGTAGAGGGGGATCGTGGAGGTGATCTGGTAGCCGCCCTGCTGGGAGGTGACGATCCCCGAAAGCAGCGCCGTGACCATCACGATGGGGATGCTCTGCACACCCATGACGTAGAGCTGGCGCACGAACTCCCGGAAGGAGACCTGGAAGCGGACCAGGGCGGCGAAGGTGATCCACACCAGCTGCGCCAACTGGCCTGCGTGTTCCGTCCAGTCGTCCCACCAGCGGCCGACCGCGCGGACGGGGCGTTCGTAGAGGGAGCTTCGCGTCACCGGGACCGAGGCGGACGAGCGTCGCCGGGGCCCGGCGGACGAGGCGCGTTGCGGCGGCCGGAGGGACCGAACAGGATCCCGACCACGATCGTCCGCTGGTTGCCGATGCTCGAAAGCACTTGCTGGCGGAACTCCACGATCGGCACGACCACCGGCACCTGGGGGATCCGGACGCCGGCAACCAAGTTCCAGGTCCACTCTTCGGTGACGCCCGCGGCCGGCGAGCCCTCGGGAGGCTCGTAGTTCGGTCCCGGATCGAAGCGGTGGAAGAGCGGGGCCACCCCGAGGTACAAGGGTCCGTTCCCGATCACCAGCTGTCCGCCGGCCTGCCACGACGAGCACGATTCGCAGCTCGGAAAGAGGCGTTCGTAGGCGCCCGCCAGAGCAAGTCCGCGGAACAGAAAGTCCAGGGCGACCTCCGCCCGACCGCCGACCCCGAAGGTGCCGTCCTGCAGCTTGTTCTGGTAGACTCCGTGGCCGCCGATCCGGAACTGCGCCGACGCCGAGCCCGATGCGAGCGGGGCGGCCAGCGCGGCCAGGGCGAGCGCGACGACGAGGGGCGAGCCGAGCGCGACGGGCACCGACGCCGGAAAGGGGCGCGACAGGAGTTGGCGCAGCTTGGGGCCCGGCACGGTCCCTCCTGCGTGTTGAAGTGTGGACGAGACCCAGCGTGTGAACGAGGTTGAAGTGGAATGTAAGGAAACGCGAGCTTGCGGGAGTAAAGCGACGATGCGCGGAAGGGCAATGTGGGGGGGATCGGCGCTGGCGGGCATGGCCGCGACGGGGCTGATCGTCGGCGGAGGCGCAGGCCAGGCGCCGGTCGCCGTGGTCGGGGCGGGCTCGGCAGCGCCGTCGAGCGCGGCGGGCACGTTGGGGGGCGAACGTGGGCCGCGCGGGCCGGAAGCGCATCCGTTTCGCCTGTCGGTGGCGGACGTGGTGGTGAGCGGGACGGCCATGGACGTGCGGGTGCGCTTCTTCTGGGACGACCTTCAGTTCGCGGTCATGGAGAGCACGTCGGACATGAACTTCCGGCTCCTGGAGACCGAGGAGGTGGACGCCGTGGTGACGGGCTACATCGGCGAGGCGCTCTTGATGGAGGCGGGCGGCGCGACCGTGCCGGGCGTGCTGGTCGAGCGCGGCGTGGAGGCGTCGCCCCGCCTGGACGAGACGATGTGGTGGTACCGGCTGAGCTACCGTCTGCCCAAAGGAGCCGAGCGGCTGCGCATCCGCAACCGGCTGCTCTTCAACGCCTTCGAGGACCAGCGCAACCTTGTCCATCTGAAGACGCGGAGCGGCAAGGAGCGCACGTACTACTTCACGTGGGACGACGACGAGGTCGCCGTCTCCGTGAACTGAACCGGCGCCCGGCGCGTGATCCTTCTGGTCGCCGTGGTGTCGACTTCGCTGGCCGTCTCCTTCCTTTGCTCCGTGCTGGAGGCGGTCCTCCTGTCGGTCAACCACTCCTACGTGGCCGTGCTGCGGGAGCGGGGAGACCGCGCGGGCAAGCTTTTGGAGCGGATGAAGCGCCAGATCGACGAGCCCATCGCAGCGATCCTGACCCTGAACACGATCGCTCACACGGTGGGCGCCACATGGGCCGGGGCCGTCGCCGCCCGGGTCTTCGGGGACGTGTGGATCGGCGCATTTTCGGCGGTCCTCACGCTGGCCGTCCTGGTGTTCTCGGAGATCATCCCCAAGACGATCGGCGCCACCCATTGGAAGCGGCTGGCCCGGCCGGCGGCCCACCTGCTGCGCGCCATGGTGGTCGTCATGAAGCCGGCGCTGGCGCCTCTGGGGCTGCTGAGCCGGTGGATCGGGCCGAAGGGCGCCCGACACGCCACCGTCAGTCGGGCCGAGATCGAGGCGCTGGCCGAGATCGGGCGGCGCGAGGGCGCGATCGACGAGGACGAGTTCCAGGTCATGTCGAACGTCATGCAGCTGGACGAGATCACGGCCGGCGAGGTCATGACGCCGCGGATCGACATCGTGGCGGTGCCGGCCGACGCCTCGGTGGACGAGGCGGTCGAGGTCATGCTCGACCGCGGCAAGCTGCGTCTTCCCGTCTACGAGGAGACCGTGGACCGGATCGTGGGCGTCCTGCTGGCCCGCGACCTGTGGCGCGCCGCCAGGGAGGGCCGCGGGAAGGTGCGGGACGTGGCCCGCCCTGCGCGCTTTTCGCCGGCGTCCAAGGCCGTGGAGGACCTGATCCGCGAGATGAGGACGCACAAGACCAACATGGTCGTGGTGCTGGACGAGTTCGGCGGGACGGCGGGCCTGGTGACGCTGGAGGACCTGATCGAGGAGATCGTGGGCGAGCTCCACGACGAGCACGAGGCCGACGAGCCCCTGGACTTTCAGGACCTGGGCGAGGGTCGGACGCTGGTTCGCGGCGGCGCGCTCGCAAAGGACGCAAGCGAGCGGCTGGACGTGTCGCTGGGGGAGGAGTTCGGCACCGTGGGCGGCTTCGTCTTCGGCGCGCTGGACCGCGTGGCCAAGCCGGGCGACACGGTCGAGACGCCGACTGGGCGATTCCGCGTGGCGAAGGTGCGGCGACGACGGATCGAGTACGTGGTCCACGAGCGCGGGCCGGCCGCCAAGGGGTAGGTCCGGGGCCCCGGGCCGACGACGACCCCGTTGCGGATCAGCCCTCGGACGCGACCTCGGCCGGAGGCTCCGCGGCTTCGGTTGGCAGCTCGGCGGCCTTGGCTTCGCGCTTGAGGGCGCGTTCCTCTTGCCAGAAGGAGACGGCGAGGAGGACGGCGCCGCACGAGATGGCCATGTCCGCCACGTTGAAGATCGGCCAGTACATGAAGCCCAGGTCGACGGGGCCGATGAAGTCCACGACGCCCCGGTCCCAACGGACGCGGTCGATCAGGTTGCCGACGGCGCCGGACACGACCAGCGAGAGCGACAGGATGCGCATGCGGTCCTGTCCGGGCGTCTTGACCAGGAGCGCGATCATGAGGATCAGCGCCACGAGCGTCAGCGGGATGAAGAACCACCGCGGGTCGTTGCCGACGGAGATGCCGAACGCGGCGCCCCGGTTGAACGCCAGCGTAAGGGGCACGCGTCCGCCCATGAAGTCGGGTCGGGGGGCACCGGCCAGCGCGTCCAGCGCCCACCGCTTGGTCAGGATGTCGGCCACGAGGACCAGCGGAAGGCCGGCGCCCAGGATCGTCAGCTTCCGCTTCAATGGCGTTGCACCGGGTTTGTTGGCAGTGGAGGCGGCGGGAGTCGAACCCGCGTCCGCGAAAGGGTCGCTCGGAGCGTCTACGTGCGTAGATCGCCGTTGGAGTTCGCTGTCCGGCCGGGTCGGCGAACCACCCGTCCGGGGCTAGCCGCCTGTCGTCTCGTCCGCCGGTTCAGCAGCCTAAACCGTCGGACCAGCCCGATTCGTCGACGCTCTCTCGGCCTGCCTCGGGCAGGCGGACCGGAAAGCGGGCAGCTTGGTTAAGCGGCCAGAGCCAAGTCGTTGTTGGCAGTCGATTTGGTTTCCGGGAGGATTCGCGAGGTTCCCGGACCTCGGCACGCAGCTTCGAGATCGCCAAGCACGTCGAAACCGTGTCGCCCCCAAGTTGTCAAAGTCGCGAAAGCCCCCGTGGGCCGCCGCCGCTAGAACGTTACCGCGTTCGGCCGCGCAAGGGAAGCCCCGGCCAGGTAGTCCTCCAGTACGCGGGACACTTCGCGCAGGTTCCGCACCTGGAAGAGCCGCTGGCGAAGCCCTCGGCCGTCGGGGAGACCCTTGGTGTACCAGCCCAGGTGCTTTCGGAAGTCGCGGACGGCCTTCTCTTGGTTGCCCTCGTGGGCGACGGCGTTCTCCGCGTGGCGAACGCAGACCATGAAGCGCGTCCGAGCGTCCGGTTCGTCGGGAACGGGCGAGCCGTCCAGGGCCGCCCGGGCCTGCCGAAAGAGCCATGGCGCGCCGTGGGACCCCCGCGCGATCATGATCCCGGCGCAGCCGGTGCGCTCCCGCATCTTGCGGGCGCAGTCGCCGGTCCGCACATCGCCGTTCCCCACCACGGGCACGTCCAAGGCGCGCGCAACGGCGGCGATCTCGTCCCAGCGGGCGCGACCCGCGTACATGTCCGCGCGGGTGCGGGCGTGCAGCGTCACCATGCGCGAGCCGGCGTCCTGGCAGACCGAGCCGATCCGGACCGGGTCGCGGGTGGCCTCGTCGTAGCCGGAGCGGACCTTGGTGGTCACGGGCAGCGGCGTGGCGTCGTCCACGGCCCGGACGATCCGCGCCACCAAGTCCAGGTCGCGCAGGCAACCCGATCCGCCGTTCCGCTTCACCACCTTCTTGACCGGACACCCGAAGTTGATGTCCACGAAATCGGGCGCGTAGACCTCGGTGACCAGGGCGGCGGCCTCGGCCATGCTCCCCGGATCGGCGCCGAAGATCTGAATGCCGATGGGGCGTTCGTCGTCGTGGAAGCGCAGGTAGGCGGCCGTCTTCGGGCTGCCCCGGACGACGCCTTCGGCGCTTACGAACTCGGTCAGCACCACATCGGCGCCGAAGCTTCGGCACAACCGGCGGAACGGCGACTCGGAGACCCCGGCCTGAGGCGCGAGCAACAGGGGAGTCTCCGGGCTTCCAGGGACCGCGAAGGGCAGGGACGGCATCGTGCGCGGGGAGTCGCCTACTTGGTGACGAACATCTTCATCCAGGCGGCGCGGCCGTTGACCACCATCTGGACCAAGTAGACGCCCGAAGCCACGTGGTTGCCCGTTCGGTCGCGGCCGTCCCAGTAGGCTTCGTAGCGACCCGGCGACGTGTACTCCAGCTGAAGGAGCGGCAACCCCTCGCCGCCCGGGTACCGCAACGCGCGCGGGGCGACCACGAACTGTTGCAGGATGTTGTAGATGCGAACCGACACGGTCGCGGGCTCGCCGTCCTGGAACAGGTCCTCGGAAAGGTGGAACGGGATGCGCGTTTCGGGGTTGAACGGGTTCGGGTAGTTCTGCTCCAGGCGAAAGCCGGACGCGCCCTCGTCCGTCCCCTGTTGATCCGCAGGGGGGGGAGGGTCCTGGGCAAGCGCTCCCGGCAGGCCGCCGGAAACGGCAAGCAACGCCAAGCAGAACACGAGTCTCACCAGATTCGCCGCCTTCGAGCCGATAGCATTGATCTTGTCGCCCAGCGACATGACGCGACGCCCGCAACCGGGTAACGATAAGCGCCGGTTGCGACAGAGGTCAAGGACTTATTGGACGTTCGAAGGGCCGGGTTCGTTGCTCGGGCTTGGCGGCAGGGACGCCGACACGCGCCGGCCGGCCGGCTCGCGGATCGTGACGCCGGTGGCGTCGAGGTGAGCCAGGAGCGGGATGAGGTGCTTGCGCGTCACGGGCAGCGCCTTGCGAAAGTCGGCGGGCCCCAGCCCGCGTTGGCCGCCGAGTTCGGCGACGGTCCGCGCCGCCGCTTGGGCCAACGCGGTCGAGGCCGTCCAGTAGGCGTCCCCCAGCAGACGCACGCGGCCCCGGCTCGCCATGAAGCCCAGCACCGGAGCCGTTCGCGGGTGGTCGGACACCAGGGCCGACAGCTCTTCGGTGGTGGGGCCCTGAAGCCCGGCCTTGTCCAGGAGATGGGCGATCCGGGCGGCCAGGGCTTCTTCCTCGGGCGACAAGGCGGCCTCGAACTCGGGGAGGCGCGCGGCCTTGCCTTCGACCACCAGGCGCCCGGCGTCGACGAGGCGGGCGACCAGGGCGGCAGCGAGCCTGGGGTTGCTGCGTGCGGGAAGCGCGCCCCGCAGCACCTCCAGCGGAGCGCCGACGTCCAGGGTAGAGCGGCGGTGATGCGCCTTCACGACGGCAAGGATGCGGTCTTCCCCCTGCGCCACGATCTCGTCGCCGAACACAATGCCGTCCAGGCTCGAGACGCCGCGCACGCCGAGGGCGCGACGAGCCGGAGCGGCGCTTGCGGAAGGGGCGGACGACGGGGTTGCGGCCGGGTCCGAAGCGGCGCTTGCGGAAGGCGCGGGCGATCGGTCTGCGGCCGCAGCGGTCGTGGCAAGTCGGCCCGCCTGCACGCCCAGGGCGTCTTCGGCCAAGCCCGCCCACCCGGCCAGGGCAACGGCGCCGCGCACGGCGTCGGAGCCGCCGCGGGCCAAGGCGGACAGGGCGGCGCGTTCGTCTTGCGAGAGGCGTTTTCGCTTCGGGGGGACCGGTTCCAGCACGACGCCGCCGGCGATGGTGGCGACGGGCGAATAGGAGCGGACGACGAAGCGGTCGCCGCACCGTGCCACGGCCGGCATCTCCAGCCGAAGCTGCGCCAGGGCCTTGTCGCCGGGAGCGATCTCCGGCGCACCGAAGAGGGCAACTCGGGCCAAGACCTCCACGGTGGCCAAGTGGACCCGCACGCGCTGGCCGGCCTCCATGCGCCAGCCTGTGCCGGGCAGGACCGCGATCTCTACGGTGAGCATCATGGCGGGCGCCCAGCAGGGGTGCGACACGAGCACGTCGCCTCGCGCCACCTTGCCGCGCCGGACGGCGGCGCCGGTCAGGGCGACGGCCGTGCGCTGGCCCGCCACAGCGCTCTCCACCTGTTCCCCGTGCACTTGAACGGCCCGCACGCGTGCCCCTTCGTCGCGGGGCAGCAGTCGAACGCTCTCGCCGCGAGCCAGCGAGCCCGACCAGAGGGTGCCCGTGACCACGGTGCCGGCGCCTTCGACCGCGAAGACGCGGTCCACCGGAAGGCGGAACAGGTCGCCGGAGGCGCGACGGCGCGCGCGGGCGCCGCTTCGCGTCAGGGCGAGGGCCAGGTCGTCCAGCCCGGCACCGGTCTCCGCGGACGTGGGGACGACCTCCGCGCCTCGGTACGGCGTGTCGGCCAAGAGGTCCTCCACGTCCTCCTGCACCAAGTCCAGCCACTCGTCTTCCGCCAAGTCGGCCTTGGTCAGCGCTACGACCATCTCGGCGACCCCCAGGAGTCCCACGATCGCCACGTGCTCGCGGGTCTGGGGCATGACGCCCTCGTCCGCCGCCACGACCAGAAGCACCACGTCCATCCCGGTGGCGCCGGCCACCATCGTCTTGACGAAGCCCTCGTGGCCGGGCACGTCCACGACGCCGAAGGCGCAGCCGGCCTCCGGTTCGTAGCGGGCGAACCCGAGCTCGATGGTGATCCCGCGGCGCTTCTCTTCGGCCAAGCGGTCGGTGTCCACCCCCGTGAGGGCGCCCACCAGCGCCGTCTTTCCGTGGTCGATGTGGCCGGCGGTGCCCAGAACCAGGCTACGAACGGGCTGGGGCACGGCCGGAAGGGAATCGGAGGAAGCGAAGCGACTCGGGCCGGCGTCCGCCCAGGAGGTGGCAGGTCACGAAGTCGTCCAGAAGGGCCAAGTGGGCGCGCGGACCCGGAAATTCGGCGGCGGGTTCCCCTTCCAGGAACCGAGCGAGCTGCCGTCGCGCTTCGGGTCCGATCCTCCGCGAGCCCTGGGGCGCGCCGCAAGAGGAGCAGCGGACGCCCCCGGACACCAGATCGAAGCGCGCCATCTCGTCCTCCAAGACCTTGCCGCAGCTTGTGCAGGCCGATAGCTCGGGGCTGAAGCCGAAGATCCGGATCATGGTCCAGCCCAAGGCCAGCACTTCGCCCGCCACCGTTGCGCCGGGCGCGTCGGCCAAGCGATCCAGCCCTTGCGACAAGAGGTCGTACAGGGGCGGGTGGGGCTCCTGCGCGGCGTGGCGGAGGACCAGCTCGGCGGCAAGCGCGGCCCCGGCCAAGCGTTGCAGGCCGCCGGCCAGTCCCAGGCGGGCGTTGAGCGGGGCGAACTCGCGCAGGGTCTGCAACTCCCGGTTGTCCCGAACCGAGATGACCGCCGTCCCTTCGGCGAAGGCGCTTGCACCCCCCCTGCCCTTCGACGCGCCCTTGCCCGCCCCCCGGGCCATGACGCCCACCAGCCCTAGGTTGCGGGCGTAGAAGCGAAGCACGCGGCTGGATTCGGAGTAGGGGTGCGTCCGCAGCAGAATCGCGCTGGTGACGACGTCGGGCATGGCCTGAGGGACCGCCCCTCGCTACGCCGTCAGCCGACGGAGCAGCTGGGCGCGCCGACGGCGGTGTTCGGCGGGATCGACCTCTCCCGCCGCCAGGGCTTCGTCCAGCTCCGCGACTTGGACGAGCACGCGGCGACGGGCAGGGGCGCTTGCCGGGGGACGGGGCGACGGGTGCGCCGGACGCTGGCCGCGGGCCAGGACGAGAGCCCCGGCGAGCGCCAGGACGAGGGAGGTGATCGCGGCCAAGAGGGGCACGGCCTCGACGGGCGCCCGGGCGTCGCGGGGCGCCATCAGCACCGTGGCGGGCGCCAAGTCCCGGCCCGCGAACCGCCGGAACGTGCCGCCGTCGATATCCACGGGCGCCGCGGGCGCCAAGCCCTGGACGAAGAGCCGGCCCGCGGGCTCCCGCACCAGGAGCTCCATGGAGCCGGTCAGGCCCTCCATGGGCACGGCGATGCTGTCGCCGGGAATGCGATACCGGAACAGGAAGACGCGATCGCCCGGCGGCATCGCCTCGGACACGCGAACTCTGCCGCCGGCGAAGGTGGCCGCATCGGGAGACAAGTCGCTCGAGCCCACGGAGAAGTCCCGCGCACCCGGCGGCAGTGCATGCGACCACGTGGCGCCGTGCTCGGACGCGACCAGGGTTGCGGCGCCCGGGTTCCGCAGCTCGAAGAGGTCCGTGGCGTTCCAGCCGGATCCGGGGGCATCGCGCTCCAAGAAGAGGTTGCGAACCTGAACGGCCGGCGACGGCCCGACCGCGGTCGGGTAGGCCCGGATCACGTAGGGGGGCGCGTCGACCTCCGGAACGGCGGCGACGGCCTCGCCGAAGTAGAGGATGTCCTGATAGCGGGTCGAGGCGAAGTAGACGTCGCCGCCGGCGGGGTCCGGCGCTCGTGGGGCATGCAGGAGAAAGGTTCCGTCCGGATTCACGGCCGCGCTGTCGACCTCGCCCGAGAAGAACGCCGACACGCGGTGGAGCACGACGGTTCCTCCGCTTGCGAGCGCATCGCCGATCCGGACCTCGCCCGACAGCGCGAAGCCGGAAGAGACCCCGGGGGGCGCGGTCTGGGCCGGCTCTGGGGCCGGAGCGGACGCGGCTTGCGCCGGGGCGGACGGCGTCAGAACGGCGAGGGCTAGAAGGGCAGTCAGCGGTCGAAGCGGCCCAGATCCTCGGGACGCAGCTTGCGCAAGTGGTCCTCCAGGTCCTTGCCGGTCATGCCTGTCGTTTCCTCGTCCGATTCGCCGTCTTCAAGTCCGCCGGCCTGACCGGCATCGGGCTCGGAGGGCTCGGGCATGCGCATCAACAAGGAGTCGGCGGCGAAGATCCGCGCCTCGGTCCGCAGCGCCAGGGCGATGGAATCGGAGGGCCGGGCGTCGATGGAGACGAGTTCGCCGTCGCGATCGATGATCAGCTCGGCGAAGTAGGTGCGCTCCTCCACCCGCGTGATCAAGACGCGGCGCAGAGTGCCCCCCAGGCCGGCGATCATGGAGACGAACAGGTCGTGAGTGAGCGGCCGCGGCAGAGAGACGTTCTTCATCTTCACGGCGATGGCGTTCGCTTCGCCGGGGCCGACCCAGATCGGCAGCACGCGCTCGTCGTCCACTTCCTTGAGGATGACCACGGGCGTGTTCGTCTGGTCCAGGGCGATGCTTTGCACGCGCACTTCCTTCACCCGCTTCCTCCGTTGCCGGCTAGAGCTCGAGCGCCGTCTTCAGGTCGTCCGCCAAGTGGGTTCGCTCCCACGGAAAGTATCTTGTGCATTCGTCCTCCGTGCCGACGGTCGCCGGAGCGCGTCCGAAGTGGCCGTACGCGGCGGTCTTGAGATAGATCGGCTTCCACAAGTCCAAGTCGCGTATGATGGCCTGGGGCCGAAAGTCGAAGACCGACGCCACGGCCTCGGACAGCACTTGGTCGGATCGCTTCCCCGTGCCAAAGGACTCGACGAAGACCTGCACCGGCTCGGCAACGCCGATGGCATACGCCACTTGCACTTCGCAACGGCTGGCCGCCCCCGCTTCCACCAGGCTCTTGGCCGCCCACCTGGCGGCGTAGGCTCCCGAGCGGTCCACCTTCGTGGCGTCCTTGCCCGAGAACGCGCCCCCGCCGTGACGGGCCATGCCTCCGTAGGTGTCCACGATGATCTTCCTGCCCGTGAGTCCGGCGTCGCCGTGGGGTCCCCCCCTGACGAAGCTGCCGGTGGGGTTGATGCGGTACCTTGCGGCTTCGGTTTCGACGCCGACTTCCTCCGCGACTTCGCGCAGGACCGGATCGATCACTCGGGCTCGGAGCTCCTCCTCGATTCGCTTCGTGTCGACGCCGTCGTGGTGCTGGGCGCTCACCACCACCGTGTCCACCGCGACCGGCCGCATCTCGTTGTCGTACTTGAACGTCACTTGCGCCTTTCCGTCGGGGCGCAGCCACGCAATGTCTCCTTGGGTTCGTGCGCGCGACAGCGATCGAACCAGGGCGTGGGCAGCGTAGATCGGCGCCGGCATGCACCCTGGAGCGTCTCGGCAGGCGTAGCCGAACATCATGCCCTGGTCCCCGGCGCCGCCTCGGTCGACGCCTGCGCCGATCTCGGGCGACTGGCGGTCGATCGCCGTCAGCACCGCGCAGGTCTCGGCGTCGATTCCGTAGTCGGCGTTGTCGTAGCCCGCGGCCAAGAGGGTGTCCCGCGCAAGCTTCGGGATATCCAGGTCCCGGGCTGCGCTGGTCAGCTCTCCGGCCACGAGCACCATCCCGGTCGTGACGAGAGTTTCGCAAGCCACGCGGCCGTTCGGGTCCTCCTTCAAGACCGCGTCCAGCACGGCGTCCGATATCTGGTCGGCCAGCTTGTCCGGGTGGCCCTCGGTGACGGACTCGGACGTGAATAGGCGGCGGCTCTCGGAAGCCTGGCCGGAGCCACGATCTGCGGGCTGCGCAGTTCGATGGTTTCTCATGGAGGTTCGGCAGGAAGGGAGGGAAGGTCGCGAAACAAGATACACTGGACCAAGCCCGCCGGCGCGACCGGCCTCCCGAAACAGCCGACGAGGAGTCGCTGGCGCCCCGCGACGGAGGAGGCCGGCAGGTCGTGCGGACGACCGTGCCGGCCCGTTTCTCCGCGCCCGGGGGAGGCGCCGCCTCGGCGCGCTGGGGCGTCGAGGGGATTCTCCCTATTCGAAGACGATCCTGCCGGAGAGTCCGACGCGGCGTTCCGGGGGCTGGACGCCGCTGGCGACGTGCTCGCCGAACAGGTCCATCGTCAGGCGCAGGCCGGGGGCCGCGGGCTCTTGCCCCGCGGTCTCGCCGCCCAGCAGCGACCACCGCGTCCCCACGTTCACCCGATGGCCCGTCGGTCCCTCGCGGCTCCATCGTCCGAACGGCTTGACTTGATTGCCGCCGGGCAGCAGCACGCCGTAGCCGACCTCCATCGCCACGCGGTCGGGCGCCCAGCCCGGCGCGCTCGTGGCCGCCAAGAGGCCGGAGCTTGCGGGGAGGCCCAGGCTCGCCTGCGAGCCGGCGGCCGCGTCGCCGTCAGCAGCCGACGCGTCCTGCGCCGACGGGTCGCCCGGGTTGCGAGCAAGACCCGAGCCTGCCGGAACGTTCGCGCCGACCGGCCGCGCAATCCGGCCCGGCGCGCCGAAGCCGCCGGCGCCCGCGGTCCGCCACACGTCGGCGCCGCCCTGCCACAGCGTCCGCGCGCCGGCCCCGGCGTCGCCCCACGTCGGCTCGACCGAGAACGACAGCCCGCCCTCGCCCTCGCCGCCCGGCTGCAACCTCAGCGAGAACCCGGCGCCCCAGTCCTTGAAGTCGCGCTCCTGGTGCACCAGCAGCGCGCGGCCTCGCGCCGTCATGCTGAACCCGCTGGCCTGGTGCGCCAACCCCACCTCGGCGCCCGCCTCCGCGCCCATACCCGTCTCCGCGTCGCCGCCGTCGAAGCGACCGCCCACCTCGAGCCGCGTCCGCATCGCCAGCCCGCCGCCCAGCTGCCACTGGCCGCCGATCTCCGGCGCCAGACGCACGCGCTGCGCGTCCGCCGTCACGCCCGCCATGCCCGCCACGTCGTCCGACAAGATGCGGACGGCGAAAGCGTCCGCCTTCAGCGCCAACCCGCCGGTCAGCTCCTGGCGCACGCCCAGCGCGCCCATGCGCATCTCCAAGTCGGTGTCGAAACGGCCGCCCGCCGACTCCTCGAGCGTCGCGTCGCCGCGGCCCGCGCCCGCCAAGCCCCACACGCCGAAGCCGCCGCCGGACGACCAGTGCAGGTAGGGGTACAGGCTGGTCAGGCGAGCGTCCACCGAGCCCGCGCCGTTGATGCGGCTGTCGAAGCCGGCCTCCATGTCGCTGCGCGAGCCCGCAAGCCCCATGAGGAACCCGGAGCCGAACCGGTAGTCGAGCCCCAGGTAGGCGGAGCGCGTGCGGCCGTCCATGGCGAAGTCGTCTTGGGGACGGCCCTCGAACTCGCCCAGGTTCGCCTGGCCCCACACCGTCCAGCCCGACCGGACAGCAGCCTGCGAAGAGACGGAGGCTGCGCCGGACGCCGAACCGTCCGAGCCGCCGAACGCCAGCTGGAACGAACTCTGCGAGCGCAGGCCGCGGGCGTCGACGGGGTTGAACGTCAGGCCGCCGGTGCGGTCGGCGCGCCCGGCTTCGGGTTGCTGACGGCCCTGGTAGGCGCCGCCCATGCCGCCCATGCCGCCTGCGCCGCCCGCTGTCGGTTGACCGAATGCACCGCCACGGCCGTCGCCGAACAGCAGCGCGGCCAAGTCGACGGTTCCGCCGGCCGCGTCGGCCGAGCCGGGGTGCGCGATCTGCAACCCCAGCAGGCCCGTCGCGCCCCGCACCAGCGATTCGAGCCCGCAATGGTCCGAGCCGCCGATGCCAGCGGCACCGCTGTCGTCGCCGCCTTCGGCATGGCCCTCGCCGGCGTCGGCCTGTTCGTGCACCGCGTTCGCAGCGTCGCCGTCGGTCCGGCCGTCCGCCGAAGCCGCAACGCTGCCGTCGGTCTGGTCACGCGCCGCGCTCGCAACGCCGGGGACGCCGCCGCCGAAGCCGCCCGACCCGGCGCCCGGCGCGCCGCAGGCCAGCGACCGGCCGCCGAGCTGCACGTGCGACCGGCCCAGCGCGCCCGACGACCCCAGCCCCAGCCGCCCGCCGATCGCATCCACCGTCTCCGTGCCCAGCGACCGGCCGAACGCCGCCAGCGTCAGCTCCAACGCACGCGCGCGCTCCGACCGCGACGCCTCCACCGTCACGCGCACCTGCTGCACCGCCGACAACCCGCCCGGATCGCTCGCTCGTACCGTCACCACAGCTTCGCCGATCGCCTGCGGCGCGATCGACAACCGGCCCGCGCCCGTCACCGTCGCATCCGCCACGGCCGGCGCCGACGACTCGACCGCGTACGTCAGCGCGTCGCCGTCCGGGTCCCGGAAGTACTGCGCCAACTCCTCTTCCACAGCGGCGCCGTACGCTTCGAGCGTCTTCGGCGACATCGCGCCCACCGCCTCCGGACCCTCGTTCACGTCCAGCAGCGTCACCGACACGCTCGCTTCGGCCGTCAGTCCGCCCGCGTCCGTCGCCCGCACCGTCAGCGCGAACGTCGGCGGACCTTGCTCGTAGTCTTCGCCGCTCCCCACGTAGCGCACCTCGCCCGTCCCAGCGTCCACCTCGAACCGCGCGGCATCGCCTTCGGCCAGGCTGTACGCCGGCGCGTCGCCGCGGTCCGGGTCGATCGCTTCGACCATGCCCAGCATCAGCGGCCCGGCAGCGTTCTCCGCCAGCTCGAAAGCGTACGCCGAGTCTGCGAACGACGGCGCTTCGTTCACGTCCAGCAGCGCGACCGTCGCAACCGCGCGCGCCGCCATCCCCTCGCCGTCGGTCGCCACCACCTCGAACTCCCAGGACGCCGGGCCCGCCTCGTAGTCCTCGCCTTCGCCCGCGTACCGCACCTCGCCCGTGCCGGCGTCCACCTCGAAGAGCGCCGCGGCTTCGCCCGACAGGCTGTACACGAGCGTGTCCGCTCGGTCCGGGTCCGCCGCCTCGACCATCCCCAGAACCAACGGTCCGGCGACGTTCTCCTCGAACTCCCACTCGTAGCGCTCCGCAGCGAACACGGGCGCCTCGTTGCGGTCCAGCAGCGCCACCGTCACGCTCGCAACAACCGCGACGCCGCCGCGGTCGGTCGCCCGGACCTCGAGCGCCCAGCTCTCCGGGCCCGTCTCCGCGTCCTCGCCTGCGCCCACGTACCGCACCTCGCCCGTAACGGCGTCCACCTCGAACCGCTCGGCGTCGCCTTCGGCCAGGCTGTACGCCGGCGGGTCGTCCCGGTCCGGGTCCGTCGCACGCACCGCGCCCAGCACCAGCGGTCCCGCCACGTTCTCGGCCAACTCGAACGCATATGCGGAGTCCGCGAACGCCGGCGGCTCGTTCACGTCCGCAACCACCACCGTCGCCGTCGTCCGCGCCGTACGGCCCAGCAAGTCCGTCGCCGTCGCCTCCAACACCCACGGCCCCGCGCCGGCCTCGTAGTCCTCGCCTGCGCCCACGTACCGCAACTCGCCCGTCTGCCCGTCCAGCTCGAACCGCTCGCGATCGCCCGCCACCAGCGCGTAGGTCAGCGTGTCGCCCTCGTCCAAGTCCACAGCCTCCAACACGCCCAGAGCCAAGGGACCCGCAACGTCCTCCGCCAGCTCGAACGCCCAACGCTCCTCGACGAACGACGGCGCCTCGTCGTTCTCGTTCACGACCTTCACCGTCACCTTCGCCGTCGTCTCGAGCTGCTCGCTTTCGCCCACGCCGCCCGTCACCGCCACCACCAGCATCACGTACTCCGAACGCTGCTCCGCGTCCTCGCCTCCGCCAACGTAAGTCACCACGCCGCTCGACACGTCCACCTCGAACAGCCCCTCGCCTCCGCTCTCCAACCCGTAGCGCATCTCGGCGCCCAACGGACTCGTCGCGACCACCTCGCCCACCGGCAGCGGGCCCGCAACGTTCTCCGCCAACTCGAACTCGTACTCCAACCGACCGAACACCGGGTCCAGGCTGCCCGCGCCGTTCACCGCGTGGCCCGTCAAGTCCGTCACCGCGTGCGCGCCCAGGTCCAGCGCCGCGAGCGTCGTGCCGCCCGCGATCCGCAGCGCGCCCGCAGCCTCGGCCAGCGCGTCCGCCGGGATGCTGATCCCGTCCGGGTCCCGGTCCGCAGGCCGGACCACGTACTCGAACGCCAGCACCGCAGTGCCCGAGCCCGACACGTAGCGCGCGTGCCGCGTCGTGCCGCCCACGTCGATCGCCAGTCGCGCCGCAGCCGTGTTCGCGGCCGCCGCGGCCGACATCGACGCCGCCAGCGCCGGCGACGACGACGCGCCCGCCACATCGACGGGCCGGCTGAACGTCACCTCGACACGGATCACGCCGCCCGCGCCGTACAGTCCCGTCGCCACCGGCTCGCTCGTCACCGCCACGCCCACCACGACCGGCGCGACCTCGACCGTGCCGTCCACCTTGTCGTTCGCAGCAGCCGCGATCGCATGCGCGCCCAGCGCCAGCGTCGCCGGACGAACGCCGTCCGCCGTGTTCACGATCGTACCGCCGTTCAGCGTCAGCGCAGCAGCCGCCACGCCGATGCCGTCCGCGTCAGCGTCCACGCCGCCCGTACCGCTGCCGCCACTGCCCGCGCCACGCACGCGGTACGCGAACGACAGCGTCGCCGTGCCGCTGCCGCCCGCGTAGCCCGCTTGCCGCGCAACCGCGCCCACCGTCAGCGCCAGCTCGGGCGCGCCCGTCACCGTCACCGCGCGGTCGAACGTCACCTCGACCTCGATCCGCTCGCCCAGGCCGTACGTGTCCGCGCTGTCCGGCGTGCTCGACACCGCAACGCCCGTCACCGACGCGCCCGCCAGCGTACCGGCCACCTTGTGGCCCGCAGCGGCGCTCAACGCATGACTGCCCAGCCCCAGGCTCGCCGCAGTCGAGCCGTCGCGAGCATCGGCGATCGTCCCGCTGTTCAGCGCCAGCGCGCTCGCGCCCACCTCGATCCCGTCGGCGTCCGCGTCCGCAGCCACCACCACGTACCGGAACGTCAGCGCCCGCGTGCCCGTCCCGCTCGCGTAGTCCGCCTGCCGCGTCTGCGCGCCCACCGTCAGCGCCACCTGCGGCGTGCCCGTCACCGCCACGCGACGGTTGAACGTCACCTGAACCTCGATCCGCTCGTCGCGGCCGTACGTCGTCGCCACCGCAGGCGAACTCGTCAGCGCCACGCCAGACACCGACGCCGCCGTGAACGTGCCGCCCGCGACCTTGTGGCCCGCGCTGTTCGTCACCGCGTGCGTCCCCAGCCCCAGAACCGCGTCCACCGTGCCGCCCGCCACGTCGATCGTCCCGCCGTTCAGCGCCAACGCGGTCGCGCCGATGCTGATGCCGTCCGCGTCCGCGTCCGCAGTCACCACCACGTACCGGAACACCAACGACGCCGTGCCCGTGCCGCTCGCGTAGCTCGCCTGCTTCGTCGTGCTGCCGATCCCCAACGCCAGCTGCGGCGTGCCCGTCACGTCCACCGCCTTGTTGAACACGATCGTCGCAACCACCGTGTCGCCTCGCTCGAACGTGTCGCCGATCGGCGGCGACGCGATCGACACGCCGCTCACGCCCGGCGGTCCCTGAGTGCCGTCCACCCGATGGCTGCCCGCGTTCGATATCGCGTGAGAGCCCAGTCCGAGGCTCGCAGCCTCGTTCGCGTCGCGCGCGTCCGCGATCGTGCCGCCGTTCAGCGACAACGCGCTCGCGCCGATGCTCAACCCGTTCCCGTCCGCGTCCGCTGCAACCACCGTGTAGGCGAACGACAGCACGCGGCCGCCCGTCGTCGCCACGTACGACGCCTGCCGCGTCTGCGAACCGATCGTCAGCGCCAACTCGGGCGAGCCCGTCACCGCCACGTTGCGGTTGAACGTCACCTCGACGCCGATCTCCTCGCTCAATCCGTACGTGCCGCCGCCCGCCGGGCTGCTCGATATCGTCACGCCCGACACCGACGCCGCCGTGAACGTCCCGCCCGCTACGAGCATGTTGCTCGCATTGCCGAATGCGTAGTGCTCCAGGCTCAGCAATGCGTCCGTCGTACCGCCCGCAACGTCGATCGTCCCGCCGTTCAGCGCCAACGCGTTCGCGCCGATGCTCAACCCGTTCGCGTCCGCGTCCGCCGTCGCCACCACGTACCGGAACACCAACGACGCCGTGCCCGTCCCCGACGCATACGCAGCCTGACGCGTCTGCGAACCAATCCCCAAAGCCAGCCGCGGCGTGCCCGTCACGTCCACCGACTTGTTGAACGTCACCGTCGCAACGATCGTGTCGCCGCGCTCGAACGTCGTGCCCGTCGGCGGCGACGCCACCGTCAGGCCCGTCACGCCCGGCGGACCCAGCCCGCCGTTCACCTTGTGCGAGGCGTCGTTCGTCACCGCGCTCGATCCCAAGTCCAGCGCAGCCGCAACCGCGCCCGGACGCACGTCGGCGATCGTCCCGCCGCTCAGCGTCAGCGCGCTCGCTGCGATGCCGAGCCCGTCCGCGTCCGCGTCCGAAGGACGAACCGCGTAACCGAACACCAGCGTGTCCGCCTTGCTCGAAGCGGCATCGTAGCCGGCCTGTCGCGTCGTGGTCCCGATCGTCAGCGCCAGCCGCGGCGCGCCCGTCACCGCCACCGGTCGCCCGAACGCCACCTTCACCTCGATCGACTCGCCCAACTGGTACGTCTGACCGCTCGCCGGAGCGCTCGACACCGTCACCGCAGTCACTGCCGGCACCGTGAACGTACTGCCGGACACCTGGTGGCCGCCGCTGTTCGTCACCACCACGCCCGTGCCCAGCCCCAACGTCGCGTCCAGCGTCCCGCCAGCCAGACGGATCGTACCGCCGCTCAACGTCAACGCGCCCGACCCGATGCTCAATCCGTCCGCGTCCGCGTCGCCCGACGCCACCACGTACCGGAACACCAGCCCCGTCGTCCCCGTCCCGCTCGCGTAGCTCGCCTGCCTGGTCGCCGAACCGATCGTCAGTGCGAGCCGCGGCGTGCCCGTCACGTCCACCGCGCGGTTGAACTCCAGTTCGACCTCGATCGTCTCGCCACGCTCGAACACGTCGCCAACCACGGGAGAACCGATCGCCAGTCCCGTCACGCCCGGCGGTCCCAGGCTCCCGTTCACCTTGTGCGCCGCAGCGTTCGTTATCGCGTGCGTGCCCAGCCCCAACGTCGCCGCCGTCGTGCCGCCCGAAAGCACGATCGCACCGCCGTTCAGCGTCAGCGCGCTCGCGCCGACGCTGATCCCCGTCGAATCCGCGTCCACAGCCGCCACCACGTAGCGGAACGTCAGAGTTCTCGTACCTCCCCCGCTCGCGTACGACGCCTGACGCGTCAGCGTGTCGATCGACAACGCCAGCTGCGGCGCCCCCGTCACGTCCACCGAACGCTCGAACTCGACCTCGACCTCGATCGCCTCCGTGCGTCCGTACGTGCTGTCGCTCGCCGGCGCGCTCGATATCGCCACGCCCGCCACGCCCGGCGCCACCTCCTTGCTCCCGTCCACCTGGTACGCCACCGCGTCCGCGAAGTTCCACGGAACCAGCGACAGCCGAGCGTCCGTCGTCGTCCCCGTCGCTCGAATCGTCGCGCCGCCCGGCAACGTCAGCGCGCTCGCCCCGATGCTGATCCCCGTCGAGTCCGCGTCCGCAGCAACCACCGTGTAGCAGAACACCAGGATGACGCCGCCCCCTGTCGTGCCGCACTGCGCAGCGCTCCGCGTCTGCGCGCCGATCCCCAACGCCAGCCGCGGCGTGCCCGTCGCCGTCACGCCCGCGTTGAACCCGACCCCCACCCGAATCTGGTCGCCCAGTCCGAACACGCTGTCCGTGCTCGCGTACGACAGCCCCGCGTTCGTCGCCGACAGGAAGAACGCGCTCGTCACGTACGGCACGGCGCCCGCAACCTTGTGCCCCGAAGCGCTCGCGATCGCGTGGCTACCCAGACCCAGACCCGCCGCCGTCGATCCGTCCCGAGCGTCCACGATCGTGCCGCCGTTCAGCGCCAGCGCCCCCGACCCGATGCCGATCCCGTCCGCGTCCGCGTCCGACGCCGCCACCACGTACCGGAACTCCAACGTGCTCGTGCCGCTGCCGCTCGAGTAGCCCGCCTGTCGCGTCGAGTCGCCGATCGCCAGCGCCAGCTGCGGCGTCCCCGTCGCCGTCACCGGCCGCACGAACGACACCTCCACCGCGATCGTGTCGCCCTGCACGTACGTGTCGCCTACCACCGGACTGCTCGTTATCGCCAGCCCGCTCGGCGACGACGCCGTGAGCGTCGCGCCCGACACCTTGTGGCCCGCGCTGTTCGTCACCGCGTGGCCGCCCAGCCCCAAGACCGCGTTCGTCGTCGTGCCCGTCCGCCGGACCGTCCCGCCGTTCAGCGCCAGCGCGCTCGCGCCCACGCTCAACCCGTCCGCGTCCGCGTCCGCCTGAACCACCGTGTAGCGGAACACCAGCGACGACGTGCCCGTCCCCGACGCGTAGCTCGCCTGCCGCGTCACCGCTCCGATCCCCAACGCCAGCTGCGGCGTGCCCGTCACCGTCACCGCCGCGTTGAACTCGACCGTCGCCGCCACCACGTCGCCTCGCTCGAAGGCGTCGCCCACGGGCGGCGACGCGACGACCAAGCCGCTCACGCTCGGCGCGCCGATGCCGCCGTTCACCTTGTGGTTCGCGTCGTTGCTGAACGCGTCGCCGGAGGTGGTCAGAAACACAGCCGACCCGCCCACCCGAGCGTCGTTGATCGTGCCGCCGTTCAGCGTCAACGCGCTCCCGCCGACGCTCAACCCGTCCGCGTCCACGTCCGCTGCCTGCACCGCATAGACGAACACCAGATCCCTCGTGCCCGTACCCGAAGCGTACTCCGCCTGCCGCGTCTGCGAACCGATCCCCAGCGCAAACTGCGGCGCGCCCGTCACGTCCACCGCCCGCGCGAACCCCACCGTCACCTCGATCCGCTCTCCAAGCTGGTACGTCTGACTGCTCGCCGGCGTGCTCTGGACATGGAAGCCCGTCACGTGCGGCGTCGTGAAACTCGAGCCGTCCACCCGGTGGCCACTGTTGTTCGCGACCGCGTGCGAACCCAGCCCCAGAAGCGCGTCCACCGTCGCGCCCGACAGCCGGATCGCGCCGCCGTTCAGCGTCAGCGCGCTCGCTGCGATGCTGATCCCGTCCGTGTCGCTGTCCGACTGCACCACCGTGTAGCGGAACAGGAGCGTCGTCGTGCCCGTCCCGCTCACGTAGCTCGCCTGACGCGTCGCGCTCCCGATCCCCAGCGCCAGCTGCGGCGTCCCCGTCACGTCCACCGCCCGATGAAACTGGACGCGGACCTCGATCCGCTCGCCCCGCTCGTACTCCGTGTTGTACGGATCGTTCCCGAGCGACACGCCGCTGACGGTCGGCGGTCCCAAGCTGCCGTCCACCTTGTGCGCCGCAGCGTTCGCTATCGCGTGGCTGCCCAGCCCCAGGCCCGCCGCCGTCGAACCGTCGCGAGCGTCGTTGATCGTTCCGCTGTTCAGCGTCAGCGCGCTCGCACCGACGCTGATACCCGTCGAGTCCGCGTCCGCCGCCACCACCGTGTAGTGGAACGCCAGCGTGTTCGTGCCGCTCCCGCTCGCGTACGACGCCTGCCGCGTCAGCGTGTCGATCCCCAAAGCCAGCTGCGGCGTGCCCGTCACGTCCACCGGGCGCGTGAACGACACCTCGACCTCGATCACCTCCGTACGTCCGTACGTGCTGTCGCTCGACGGTGCGCTCGCGATCGCCACGCCGCTCGGCGCCGACGCCGTGAACGTCCCGCCCGCAACCTTGTGGCCCGTGCTGTTCGCGACCGCGTGCGCGCCCAAACCCAGCAACGCGTCCGTCGTCCCGCCCGACACACGGACCGTACCGCCGTTCAGCGCCAAAGCGCCCGACCCGATGCTCAATCCGTCCGCGTCCACGTCCGCCGTCACCACCACGTACCGGAACACCAGCGTGTCCGTGCCCGTGCCCGCGGCGTAGTCCGCCTGCTTCGTCGCGCTCCCGATCCCCAAAGCCAGCCGCGGCGTGCCCGTCACGTCCACCGACTTGTTGAACACGACCTTGACCTCGATCGTCTCGCCGCGCTCGAACGTGTCGCCCACCTCCGGCGAGCCGATCGCCAACCCCGCAACGCCCGGCGGCCCCAGGCTGCCGTCCACCTTGTGCGCCGAAGCGTTCGCGACCACGTGGACCCGCAAGCCCAGGTAGGCGTTCACCGTCGCCGACCCCGCCCGCCTGACCGTCCCGCCGTTCAGCGCCAGCGCGCCCGCGCCGATGCTGATCCCGTCGCTGTCCGCGTCCCCAGCCGCCACCACGTAACGGAACACCAGCGAATCGCCGCCCGTCCCCGACACGTAGCTCGCCTGCTTCGTCGCCGACCCGATCCCCAAAGCCAGCTGCGGCGTCCCCGTCACGTCCACGTTCTCGTTGAACACCAGCCCGACCTCGACGGTGTCGCCCAGCGCATACGTGTCGTCGCCCCCAGCGTCGCTCGCAATCGCCGTGCCCGTCGCGTGAGGCACCGCCTGAGCGCCGTTCACCTTGTGCGCCGAAGCGTTCGCGATCGGCGTGAACTCCAAGAAGGCGTTCGCCGCGCCCGCCGGCGCTCCGGCCGTCCTGACGTAGTCGCTGCCGCCAAGCGCGACGCTGTCCACGCTGAGCCCGTCCGCGTCCAGGTCGGCCAGCGTCGGAACGTACCGCCAGTGCAAAGTCCGGGTGCCAGTGTTCACGTTGTGTATGTAGCCCGCGCGGACATCCTCCCCGATCGTGAGGTATATGGCCGACGACGCCGTGACCGACGCCGCTATGCCCCGATCGAACACCGTGAAGAAGTCGATGATCTCGCCGCTCGCCCACGTCTGGTCGGCGCCCGCGCCGGTGGGAATCGAAACGCTGCTCACTTTCGGCACTTCCCACACGCGGTGGGACCTGTCGTCCGTCGCGACGTGAGTCCACAAGCTCAGGTACGCGTCCGTCGCCGTGCCCGCCCTTCTGATCGTGCCGCCGTTCAGCGTCAGCGCGTCCCGCCCGTAGCTGATCCCGTTCGTGTCCGAGTCTCCCGACGCCACGACGTAGTTGAACCTCAGCGTGGCGGTGCCCGTCCCCGACACGTAGCTCGCCTGCACCACCGCGCTCAGCACCAGCGCCAGCTGCGGCGTACCCGTCACGTCCACCGCCTGGTTGAACACGACTTCCACCGCGACCGTGTCCCCTTCCACGTAGATGCTGTCGGTGCCCGCGTCGCTCGCGAACGACGTGCCCGTCACGATCGTCGCGCCCGAGCCCAGTACCTTGTGGGCCGCCGCGTTCGCCACAACGAAGTTCGCCGTCGACAGCGCAGCGTCCACCGTCGCGTCCCCCGCCCGCTTGATCGTACCCCCGTTCAGAGCCAAAGCGCTCGCCCCGATGCTCAACCCGTCCGAGTCCGCGTCGCCGCTCGCCACCACGTACCGGAACGTCAGCGAATCCGTCCCCGTGCCGCCCGCGTAGCTCGCCCGACGCGTCCGCAGACCGATCCCCAGCGCCAGACGCGGCGTACCCCCCACGTCCACGCTCTCGTTGAACACCACCGCCACTTCTATCGTGTCGTTCGCCGCATACGTGCTGTCCGTGCCCGCATCGCTCGCGATCGGCATCCCCACCACGGCCGGCGGCCCCGCCGCGCCGTCCACCTTGTGCGCGCCGGCGGCGGCGACCGTGTGGACCCGCAAGCCCAGGTAAGCGTCCACCAAGGCGCCAGTCCGCCGAATCGTCCCGCCGTTCAACGTCAACGCGCTCGAACCGATGCTGATCCCGTCCGCGTCCACGTCCCCAGGCCCAACCACGTAGCGGAACGCCAGCGAATCGCCGCCCGTCCCCGAAGCGTAGACCGCTTGCCGCGTCGCCGTCCCGACCGTCATCGCCAACCGCGGCGAGCCCCCCACGTCCACGTTCTCGTTGAACCCGACGCCGATCTCGATCACGTCGCCACGCGCATACGTGCTGTCGCTCCCCGCATCGCTCGCAATCGACGTGCTCGTCACGTGAGGCACGTTCCTAGCGCCGTTCACCTTGTGAGTGGCCGTATCAGCAAGAGTCACGGCTGAAAGATCGTTGTCCGCCTCGACCAACGTCCCCTCGAGCGTGACGCTGCCGATGTTCGTCAACGCGTTCTCCGGCAAGCTTATGCCGTTCTCGTCCAAGTCGGCGTTCGTCACCGTGTATCGAAACCATACCGCCCAAGGGTTCTGCTGGTACGGCATCGCCGTCACCGTGTCCGCGCCGATCTCGATCGCCAGCCTCATACCCTGCCACGTCGGCTTGTCCACGCGGGTGTTCCACGTGATGCGCAGCTCGATGTTCTCACCCGCCGCGAACGTCTGGTCGCTCGCCGGGTTCGTCTGGAAATGTATCGGGGCCATCGCCGGCCTGCGCGCAACTTGGTGGTCCCTGTCGTTGCTGATCGCGTGGGCCCCCAAACCCAGCGTCGCGTTCACCGTGCCCGACCCCGCCCTTCTGATCGTCCCGCCGTTCAGCGTCAGCGCGCTCGCCCCGATGCTCAACCCGTCCGCGTCCCTGTCCGTCGACGACCCCGGCAGCACGTAGTGGAACGCCAACGAATCGTTCCCCGTGCCCGACACGTAGCTCGCCTGTCGCGTCAGCGTGTCGATCCCCAGCGCCAGCTGCGGCGCCCCCGTCACGTCCACCGACTCGCTGAACACTACCAACACCTTGATCGTGTCGCCCTGCAC
>CBDBCF010000001.1:2847500-2919939 GCA_965202985.1 Longimicrobiales bacterium | reverse complement strand
CCGCGGGCCGGACGAGGGCGGCCACGCACACGTAGCGGGCTCGGCGCTCGGGGTCGGAAACGCCTTCGAGCAAGCGCAGCAGGTGCCGGTTGTTGGCTTGGCCCCGAGACAGGCCCGGGTAGTCGGCTCTGCTCGCGAAGCGCTTGCTGCGCACGCCGGGGCGACCGCCCAGCACATCCACCTCCAGCCCCGAGTCGTCCGCGATCGTCGGCAGGCCGGAGCGTCGCGCGAAGTAGCGCGCCTTGGCGGATGCGTTCGCCTCGAAGGTGTCGAAGCGCTCCAACTCGTCCTCTTCGGCGGACTCGGCGATCCCCGACTCGGCGAGCGCGATCAGCCGGGGACCGTCGGCCGCAGCGAAGATGCGCATCGCCTCGGCGGCCTTGCCGGGGTTTCGCGTGGCCAGCAGGAACGCCGGCGGGCTCACGGCGTCCGCGAGGCGCGAATGCGGCGGGCCAGCGCGGTGGTCGAGTGGCCGGCCACCAGCGGGATTGTCGTCACCGTGCCTCCGCGGTCCTTCACCAAGTCGGCGCCCGCGATCGCTTCCGGCGCGTAGTCGCCGCCCTTCACCAGCATGTCGGGCTCGAGCTGGGCGATCAACTCGGCCGGGGTGTCCTCGTCGAACAGGGTCACGCAGTCGACGAACTCCAGCGCCGCCACGACGAGCGCGCGCGAGTCCTGGTCCACGTAGGGACGGGCCCGGTCCTTGCCGAGACGGCGCACCGAGGCGTCCGTATTGACGGCCACGAGCAGGGCGTCGCCCTTCTGGCGAGCGCGCGACAGGTACTCCACATGCCCCGGGTGCAGCAGGTCGAAGCAGCCGTTGGTGAAGACCAGTCGGAACGATCGGCCCGGACCGAACGCTTCGACCGCTTGGCGATGCGAGAGCACCTTCGACCGAGGCGCGCGCGCCGGGGGACGAGCGAGCGCCGGCGGCGGACCAGCTGAGTGCATTGGTGCGGGCGTCAGGTCCGAGACGGGCCGGTCGGCGGGACCGACGAGCGCTCCCAAGCGGCCGCGGGACACGCGGCGGGACCGCCGCAGAGCTCCGCTCCTCGTCTTCGCAATGCGTGGGCAAGGGCGATGCCGGCCTCGGTCGGACCCTTTTCCCAAACGGTGGCTTCGGCGCGCACGACCTGCCGGCCCGCGTCCCCGGTCACCATGCCCCGTAGGCGAATCCCCCGCCGAAACGGAAGCCCCAAGACGCCCAGGCCGCAGCCCGGCGGCAGGCCCAGGTGACGGGCCGCGGCAAGCTCGGCGCGGACGGCGCGCAACCGTTCGCGCTGGACTAGGTGCTCGCCCAGTTCCAGCGTGACGGCCCGGTCCCGGCGCGCCAAGATGGCAAGAGCGCCCTGCCCCGGTGCGGGAACCCACTCGCTCAGCGAGAAGAGTTGGCCGGCCCGCTTCTCGTGGGAGGTGCCCGCGATCCGGTGGAAGGAAGTCACCACGGCGTCCAGGCCGCCGGCGTCGACCTGGGCCAAGTCGTCCGCCAGATCTCCGGCGGGGACCACGGCCAAGTCGCGACGGTGCGCGCCCAGCAGCCCCGCGGCCCGAAGGTCCGGCACGGCCACCGCCGCTCCGGGCGGCAGGGACCCAAGGTCGGTCGAGACTTCGGCGGCTCCCAGCAGGGCGTCGCGGGGGTCGCCACGACTGGGAACGCCCACAACCTCGACCTGGTGGTCCAGCGTCGCGCGCACGGCGTCCAACGGACAGATCGCCAAGTCCACGTCTCCGTTGACCAGCGCGTCCAGCCACTCGTCGGCGGCGGTCGCCCCGGCGCGCGGCGGCGCCGTTGGGGCATGGCCCAGCGCTCGGAACTCGGCGCCGGCCGAGGGCCAGCTGCGCAGGACGCCTTCGAGGGGCGGACCCGTGGCCGACCCCGGGTCGTAGACGCCGACCTTCAGACGCGCCACGTCAGAAGAACTGGAGCAAGAGGAACGCGGCCAACAGGATCGCAACCCAGAGCACCATGCTCCCCGCCGGCCACGTGCGCCCCAGTACGCCCCAGGGCCCGTGGAGCTGGAACGCGCCCCCCAGCACCCGTCGCACCGCTTGGACGGCCCGGCGTCGGAAGGCGGCGTCCGCGGCCGACACGGCGGCTCCCACGCTCCGGACCAAGCGCGGCGCGGCTCGGCGGTAAGCCCAATCGGCGTCCAGGTTCACGGACGGGATCTCGGCCGGGTAGATCTTGCGCAGCTGGAAGACCGCAACCGCCGCAACGGCGAAGAACAGCAGCTGGAGCTGGGTCAGGACGTGCCCGAAGTCGTAGGGGCTGTAGTCCACGTCGAAGGGGAGCAGGCCGTAGAGCAGGCCCGGGAACACGCCGATCAGCACGCACGCCGCGGCCGCGACGGCCATCGCCGTGAGCATGTTCCACGGAGGCTCGCGCGTGCGGATTCCCGAGTCGTGAGCGAAGAAGGCGAAGAAGGGGATCTTGACGCCCGCGTGCTCGACCACGCCTGCGGACGCGAAGAGCATGACCGGCCAAACCCAGCCGTAGCCCTCGTAGATGAGCGCGGACATGATCATGGACTTGGAGACGAAGCCGTTGAACAGGGGGACGGCCGAGATCGACGCCGCGCCCACGACGCACAGCATGGCCGTCCAGCGCATCGTCTTGTAGAGCCCGCCCAGCTCGGACGCCTTGGTCTTGCCCGTCATGTGGAGGACCGCGCCCATGGACATGAAGAGAAGGCCCTTGAAGAGCACATCGTTGAAGGCGTGCGCCACGGCGCCGTTGACCGCCAAGCTGGTGCCGACCCCGATGCCGCAGACCATGAAGCCGATCTGGTTGATCATGGAGTAGGCCAGCGTGCGCCGCAGGTCGTTCTCAATGACGGCGTAGAAGATCGGGAAGCACGCCATGGCCGCGCCCACGTAGACCAGCGCCTCCGTGCCCGGGAACGCCCGGGCCAGCGCGTAGACCGCCACCTTGGTCGTGAAGACGCTCAGGAAGACCGTGCCCGTGGCCGTCCCTTCCGGGTAGGCGTCGATCAGCCAGCTGTGGACCAGCGGGAACGCCGCCTTGACGCCCAGCGCCAGGAAGATCAGCCAGCCGCCCGGACCGTCGAGCCCCACCAGGTTGAACTCCAAGCTGCCCGTCTCGTGGACCCGCACCATGGCGCCGGCCAGAAGAGCCACGCCCGACACCACGTGCACCAGCAGGTAGCGCATCCCGGCCCGGCGGGAGGCGGGGGTCCGTCGCGCCCAGATCAGGAAGACGGAGCTGACGGCCAGCAGCTCCCAGAACACGAACAGCGTCACGAAGTCGCCGGCGAAGACCGCGCCCAAGGCGCTGCCCGCGTAGACCAGTCCCGCCGTGTGCTGGACCGTGTCGTCGTCTTCCTTCTTCAGGTGGAGCGAGTAGGTGACGGCGATGAAGGCGGCCAAGTGAAACAGATAGCCGAACAGGAGGCTGAGTCGGTCGGCGCGCACGGGCGCGAGCGCATAGCCCAGAAAGTCGTAGCCAAGGACGTAGCCGTCCGGCAGGCCCCAGACGTTGACGGCGCCCGCCACGGGGATCAGCAGCAACAGGCTCTTGCGGGCCGTTCCCCGAACGAAGGGCGTCAGCAGCGCGCCGACGAAGAAGACCAGGAACGGGGGGACGCCGGAGAACGACATCAGGCTGCTCGGTGCGGCGGCGGGACGCTCGGCCCGACCGCCTGGGCGCGCCGGCGCGCGGCTCCGGCTTCCGTCTGCGCGTGGCGGCTAGGCGTCGTCATAGTAGTCCTCTCGGCGCATGACCAGGCGGCGCAGACCCTTCGACAGCACGATCAGGAGGGATATCCCCACGAAGCCGTACAAGGCGTAGAAGAACAGCCCGTGCTCCCACGGGTGGTCGGCGTGGGCCCGGTCCCGCAACAGGTCCAGGAGCGCCACGACGCCGCCGCCGCCGAAGAGCACGCCCAGCCAGAACTTGGCCCAGGGCGCGGGGACGCTGTTGCGCCCATGGGCATCGGGGGCATGGGCGGCGGCTTCCGGACTCCGGGCGTTCGCTCGCGAGTCGGCGTTCGCCTGCGGACCGGGGGCGTTCACTTCGGGGCCGCGCGTGCTCACGGTCCCGTCACCAGGGCCACCAGCCGGTAGAGCGGGTCCGGGTGGGCGAACAGGAGGAGGCACGCGACGGCGGTCGTCGCGATGGCGATCAGGGAAGGCGTAGGCGCTTCGTGCACGCCGGCGCGCTCCGGCGGCGAAGTCCGCTTGCCGAAGAAGCCCTTCAAGGGAATCTCCATGAGGTACGCCAGCGACAAGAGCGAGCTGATCATGAGCACCGCAACAAGCCCGGCTTGGCCCGCTTCCAGAGAGCCCAGCCCCAGAAACCACTTGCTCCACGAGCCCCCCGCCGGCGGAAGCCCCACGATCGAGAGCGTGCCCACGAAGAAGGCCGCGAAGGTCACGGGCATGGTGCGCCCCAGCCCCCCCAGCTGGCTTACCTCGGTCTTGTGGGCCGCCACCATGACGGCGCCCGCGCAGAAGAACAGAGTGATCTTGCCGAAGGCGTGCATGGCGATGTGCATTCCCCCGCCCACGACGCCCAAGTGGTTGGCCAGCATGGCCCCCAGCACCACGTAGGACAGCTGGCTCACCGTGGAATAGGCCAGACGGGCCTTCAGGTTGTCCTTGGTGAACGCAACCAGCGAACCCAGGATGATCGTGGCGGCGGCGACCCACATCAGCCACACCGAGGCCCCCGTGGCGGCCACGAAGTCGATGCCGAACACGTACACGGTGATCTTGAGCACGGCGAAGACGCCGGCCTTGACCACGGCCACCGCGTGCAGCAGGGCGCTGACCGGGGTGGGCGCGACCATGGCGGCGGGCAACCAGCGATGGAAGGGCATGACCGCGGCCTTGCCGATCCCGAAGACGAAGAGGCCCAGCAGCACGGGAACCACGGCGGCGGCGGCCCGCCCCTCCAAGATGCCCCCGTCCCGGAAGTCCAGCGTGCCCGCCAGGTGGTAGGTCCAAACGATCGCCAGCAGCTGGAAGACGATCGACGTGGAGAACAGGATGCCCAGGTAGACGCGACCGGCGCGCTTGGCGGCCTCGGTGCCGGCGTGGGTCACCAGCGGGAAGGTGGCCAGCGACAGGATCTCGTAGAACACGAACAGGGTGAAGAGGTTGGCGGCGAAGGCCACGCCCATGACCGACGCGATGGCGTAGGCGAAGAAGGCGTAGAAGCGCGTCTGGTTCTTTTCGTGGTGACCCCGCATGTAGCCGATGGAGTACAGCGTGGTGACGATCCACAGGAACGACGCCACCAAGGCGAAGAGCACCCCCAGCGGCTCGGCCTCCAGCGCCAGGGGGATGCCCGGGAACGGCTCCGCCAACACCACTTCGGGGCGCGCGCCGCCGGTCACGTCCCGGTAGACCTGGAGAACCACGGCGAAGAGGACGACGCCGGCGGCCAAGCTGGCGGCCTCGCGCGCGTTGGGCCGGGACCGGAAGGCGATCACGAGCAACGCGGCCGCCGAGGGCACGACGAGCGCGAGAATCATGGCGCCGTCCCCAGCAAGACTTGCGCGGCGCGCTCGGCCACGGCGGCCGTGCGTCCGGCGTCGATGCCGAAGTACAGGTTCAGGAACACGAGCGTCCAGGTGGGCGCCAGGAGCCCCAGCGGCGCCTCGGTCGGGGGCTTGTCGCCGTTGTCGGGAGCTTCGCGGAAGTAGGCGGACTCGACCACCTTCCAGACGTAGACCAGAGCCATGACGGAAGCGACCAGGATCAGCGCGGCCACGGGCCACCAGCCGCGCTCCAGGGCGCCCAGCACCAAGTACCACTTGCTGACGAAGCCCACCGTCAGGGGAACGCCCACCAGGCTCAGGCCTCCCGCCACGAACGCCGCCATCGTCCAGGGCATCCGCCTGCCCAGGCCGGCCATGGCGTCGACGTGCACCGATCCGATCCGGTAGGCCACGCAGCCCAGCGCCATGAAGAGGGCGCCCTTCATGAGGGCGTGGTTGAACAGGTGCAGCAGGGTCGCGGTCAGGCCCGTCACCGACGCCAGGCAGAGTCCCAGGATCATGTAGCCGATCTGCGCGACGGACGAATAGGCGAGCAGTCGCTTCACGTTCGTCTGGAAGATCGCCACCAGCGACATGCTCAAGATCGCCGCCACGGCCAGCGCCAGCAGGACTCGGTCCAGCCCCATGATCTCGAACGAGAACGCCGCGCCGAACACGGTCAGGAAGAACCGCAGCAGCATGTAGACCGCCACCTTGGTGGCCGTGGCCGCCATGAAGGCCGTGACCGTCGAGGGAGCGAAGGTGTAGGCGTTGGGCAGCCAGAGGTGGAGGGGGAACAGGGCCAGCTTCAGGCAGAAGCCGACCGCCAGGAAGCCGTAGGCCACCTTGACGGTGTTGGTGTGCCACACGCCGGGAAGCAGCTGGGCCAGGTCCGCCATGTTCAAGGTGCCCGTCATGGCGTACAAGAGACCGATGCCGATGACGACGAAGGTGGCGCCCACCGACCCCATGATCAGGTAGCGGAACGCGGAAGTCAGGGCGCGGCGGTCGCGTCCCAGCGAGATGAGGGCGTAGGCGGAGAGCGACGATATCTCGAGGAAGACGAAAACGTTGAAGACGTCGCCGGTGGCCGCGATCCCCAGAAGCCCCGCCAGGCAGAGCAGGTAGGCGGCGTAGAAGAGGGGCACGCGACGGGCCTCGACCTCGTGCGCCACGCTGGTGCGAGCGAAGACGGACGCGACCGCGGCGATCGTCGAGACCACCAGCAGCACCCAGGCGTTGACCACGTCGATCCGGTACTCGATTCCGAAGGGCGGCGGCCAGTCGCCGATGGCGTACGACGTCGCGGCGGGCGCGATCGCCATTGCCGTCGACAGGTTGAAGAGCGCGGCCGCAAGCGCCGCCAAGCTGCCGGCGAACGCGACGGCCCACGCCAGCTTGGCGTTTCGCAGGAGGGCGCAGACGGGCGCCAGGACCAGCGGCGCCACCACCTGGAGGATCGGAACGTGCTCGGTCACGGACCGTCCATGGCGGCTTCGACCTCGTTGATCTCGTCCTCTTCCACGGTCCCGTAGGCTTCCTTGATGCGCACGGCCAGGGCTAGGCCCACCGAGGTCGTCGCGATCCCCACCACGATCGCCGTGAGGATCAGCACGTGGGGCAGCGGGTTGGAGTAGACCACTTGCCCGCTCGACGCGCTGTGTTCGGCGGCGGCCCCGTGGCCGCCGGAGAGAAGGATCGGGGCCGTGCCCCCGGAGATCTTGCCGAGGCTAATGTAAAGCATGAACACGGACGTCTGAAATACGTTCAGACCAACGAGTTTCTTGATGATATTACCGCGAGAAATAAGGATGTAGAAGCCGATCATCATCAGGACGACGACGATCCAGTAGTTGTAGTCGGCGACGACCTGGGAGACGAGGCGGCTCACGACTTCGCGGGCTCCTTGCCGGCGCGCCCGGCGAACAGGTAGAAGATCGCGACCATGACGCCGAACACCGTGATCAGGACGCCGGCCTCCACCAAGAGGATGCCGTAGTGCTGCCCGTGCTTGGGGTCGTGGGCCAATGCGCCGTAGCTCAGGTAGTTCCCGCCGAGCGCCATCGCGACCAAGCCGGTGCCAGCGTAGACGAGCACGCCCAGCGCCGCGCAGCCCTGCACGAACCAGGGCGGGAGCACGCGCTGCACCGCGTCCAAGCCGTAAACCAGCGTCAGGAGGACGAAGGTGGCGGCCAGGATCACGCCCGCCTGGAAGCCGCCGCCGGGGCTGTAGTCGCCGTGGAAGTGGACGTACAGGGCGAAGGTCGCGATGAACGGCGCCAGCACCTTGGCGCCCACGCGCAGGATGAACTCTTCCCTCATGGGCGGGAGGCGGGCACCGCACCTGGGCGGGAGGCGGGCGCCGCGCCCGACAGCAGGAGCAGCACGGCCACGGCCGCCGCAAACACCACCGTGACCTCGCCCATGGTGTCGTAGCCCCGATAGGAGGCGAGCACCGCGGTCACCACGTTGGGTATGCCGATCTCGTGGCTGGTCTCTTCCAGATAGTGATCGGCGACATGGTGGTGGACCGGGTTCGCGGCGTCGCCGTAGGGCGGCATGTCCCAGGTGCCGTAGATCAGCGCGGCCCCTGTGACGGTCACCACCGCGAGCGCGACGACGCGGCGGCCTCCGCGCGCGGGCTTCTTCTCTTCGCGGCCCGTCAGCGCCAGCGCGCCCAAGAAGAGCACGGTGGAGATCCCCGCTCCGACCGCGGCTTCGGTGAAGGCCACGTCCACCGCGTCCATAACGGTGAAGAGCCCGGCGGAGAGCAGCGAGTAGATGCCCGCCAACATCACCACGGCGAAGAGGTTGCGGATCTTGAGGAGCGCCAGGGCCGCCGCCGCCAGCAGCGTGAGCAGAACGATGTCGGTTACGGTCTCGATGCCGGGCCTCCTTCAAGGGCTTGGGAGCGCCCGGGTCGCGCAGCCGTTCCCGTGAGCGGTCGAACGCCCGTTTCGAGCGCGGCCCGCGCCACCGCATGGGTGGAGATGGGGCCGGTGAACCAGAGGAACGCCACGACCAGGAGCAGTCGCGCGACCACGGCCGCGTCGCCGGCTTGAAAGCAGAGGCCGACAAGGATCAGGGCGGCACCCATGGTGTCTGTCATGCCGGCGGCGTGCATTCGGGCGAAGACGTCCGGCAGGCGCAGCATTCCCAAGGCGCCGACAAGGGTGAAGAATACCCCCAGGCCCAGCAAGAGCCAGGACAAGGCGTCCAACAAGAAGGCCGTCATTCCGCCGCTTGCCCGGTGACGGCGGTCGGCGGTTCGGGGGCAGCGGTCCCGACGCGGGGCCGGCGAACGCCCGCGCCCAGGTCGCCGAACTCGAAGTACTTCAGGACGGCGACGGTGCCGATGAAGTTGATGAGGGCGTAGGCCAGGGCCAGGTCGAGGAAGTCCGGCCGGCCCGAAAGGAAGCCCAGGACCGCGATGAGCACGACCGTCTTGGTGCCCAGGTTGTTCAGCGCCAGCACCCGGTCGAAGGCCGTCGGCCCCAGCAGCGCCCGGCACATGACCATGATCATGGCGGCAAGCAGAGCCGCCGCAACCGCCGCGAACACGCCCCGGTCAGCCCCTGCCCTGCTCGAGCGCGGACACGCGCCGATTCATGTCGTTCTCCTCGGAGCCGTCGACGTGCGCTTGGGAGAGGGCGTGGACCTCGAGGTCGTCGCCGACGACGCCCGTCGTCACCGTGCCGGGAGTCAAGGTGATGGAGTTGGCGTAGACGAAGCGGCCCAAGTCCGTCTTCTGCGACGAGCGGAAGTGGACGATTGCGGGGTCGATCGGCATCCGGCGCGAGAGGATGGTGCGGGCCACCAGGATGTTCGAGCGCAGCACCTCCCAGGCCAGCCACGGCAGGTAGGCCGCCGCCCGCCCTGCCAAGTGGAACGGGGCCGATTCGGCGTCCAGCGTTCCCATCCGCTTCGCCACCAGGACGGCCACCGTGCAGGTCCCGACGCCGAAGGCGACGAAGAGGGGCTCGTAGTGGCCCGAAAGCAGCAGCCACAGGGCGAACAGCACGGCCCAGAGTCCAGCGGTTCGAATCAAGCCGGCCACCTCCGGGGGGCGTCTCGAGAGTTGGGGGTTGTCGTTGGCGCGGCAGGCCGACCCTTTGGGGGCCGCGGCGGCGAATCTACCAGTTGGACTGGGCGCCGTCCACTATCTCTTGCACGAGGAGTTCGACGGCTTCCGCCCGCCCCACGTCTTCGGTCTCGCTGGCGTCCAGGTACTGTCCTTGGACTCGCAGCTGCTGCTGGTCCCACAGGATGACGTTCTCCGTCCGGTCCAGGAGCTCGACCTGCACCACCATCACGACTTCGCGCTGGAGGACTTGAAGGTTCTCGGATTCGGCCCCCCGCCTGTACAGGGGCGCCGTGAGCTCGTACCGGAGGATGGCGCCGCTGAGGACGGCGTCTGCGGACTCTTCGCCCGCCTGGGTCAGCCCCAAGGACCGAGGAACCTGGCGAAGGAGAGCTTGGTGGACTTCCTGGGTCAGTTCGAAGCGGGCGGTCTCGTTCTCGAACGGGACCACGGCCAGCGTGCGCACGTGTTCGGGCAAGCCGGCGCCGGCCCGGAACGAGTAGTTGCACGCGGAGAGCGCCGTTGCCGCTGCGACAGCGGCCGTCCACGCCCGACCCGTGGCGCGGAGGCCAGGCTCACGGGCCGGCCGGGTCCCAGATGTCCGGCGGAAAGGGGTCCACATGTTCGACCGATTCCAGCTCCAGCTTGAGTTCGCGGACGTCCGGTAGATTACGATAGGTGGCGTCCGAAGGGTAGGACCCCCCTTCGAGCCCCGGCGCGCTTCTCTCGCCCGACACGGTAACCCGCTCGACCACCGCGCCGTCTTCCAGGCGCGCGGCTTCCCGCACCACGCCGTTTCGCAACCGAAACCGCAGGCGGTCGCCGGCGGGCAGCGCATACTCGACTTCGAGCCGGCCTCCTTCTACCCGTCCGCTCGCGAACTCGGCGTCGTCGCCGGGACGGAAGACCCCGAACGCCGCCCACAGCAACGCCGGCGGCGGCACCAGCGCGGGAGACACGTCCCCGGGGATGCGAAGTTGGTCGCCCACCAAGCCGGCGACGGCGGCGCTCTCCCCGTTGTCCAGGAAGAGGTCCAGGCGCGCTCGATAGGGGGGCTCCACGCGGGCCACCCCCACTCCCGACCCGCGAAAGTCCGGCTCCCGCGCGTTCCACCTGAAGACGAGCTTGCTGGGCTGGCGAAGTCGGGTCGAGTGCTCGGCGACCAGGACGTGGCGGCGCGGGTCCGGCGGAGGCTCCGCCGTCGGGGGCGCACCTCTTCCCGCAACGCACGCCGAGGTCGCGACGGCCAAACCGACGCAGAGGAGCGCGACGAGGCACGGGACGGTCCGACGTCGTCCGGCAAGGGTTCGGGCGGCAGGTTGCCGGGCGGCGCATGCGGCTGCCGGAAGGGGGCCCGGACCGTAGCGCCCCTTCTCTACCGCCTTTCGCCGCGTGCGCCTAGCTTCGGCAGTCATGTCGTCCAAGCCCGTGTTCCTCGTATCCGACATCCACCTTGGAGCGGTCCCCGGCGCCACCGAGGCCGCCTTTCGGCGCTGGCTCCTCCACGCAAAGGCGTCCGCGAGTCGGCTGATCGTCAACGGCGACCTCTTCGACTTCTGGTTCGAGTACGGGCGCGTGGTGCCCGGCGAACACGTGCGGGTCCTCGCCCTCCTGGCGGACTTGGTGGACGCGGGCGTTCCCGTGCTCCTCATGGGCGGCAACCACGACTGGTGGGGAGGCGCGTACCTGCGGGACCGCCTGGGGATCGAGTTCCACCAGGAGCCGCTGCGATTGCGGCTTGGAAGCAAGTCCGCGTACCTGGCTCACGGAGACGGGCTGGGGAAGGGTGACTTGGGGTATCGGCTGCTGCGGCTCGTGTTGCGGGGGCGCGTCACGCGGCGACTGTTCAAGTGGCTGCACCCCGACGTCGGCGCGTGGGTCGCCGATCGAGTGTCGCGGACTCGGGTTCGAGAAGGAACCGGTCCGAGCGGCGCGTCGGCCCCGCCCAACCCTCGGCGGGTCGCGTTCCTGGCGGCGTGGGCGGCCGCCAAGTTGAAGGACGAGCCGGACCTGGACATCGTCGCGCTGGGCCACAGCCACGCCCCCGTCGTGCAGGAGCTTGCGCCCGGGCGCTTCTACGTCAACTCCGGCGACTGGGTGATTCACAGGTCGTACGTCACCATCGGCGAGTCGGGGAGGCCGGTGCTCCACGAGTGGCAGGGGTAGGCCGACCCCGCCAGGGAGTCGCGGGAACTCGGAAGCCGACCTCGACGCGCCCGCCTGCCGGGTCGCCTTCGATCGTCAGGGGCTCGGGGAACTCCTGGAGGTGGGCCGAAACGAAGGCGTCCAGCCCCGACACCAGCAACGTGAAGATCGCCACCGCCAGCCAGTCTTCCCGCTGCTCTTCGCGCGCGGATACTAGTCCTCGGGCTCGCGCCACGTCGTCGTCGGCCTCCAGAGCCGCCTCCAGCTCCACCGACTCCGAAACGCCCTGTGCAACCAGCGCTTGGCCGACCCGTTCTTCCCAAAGGGCGGCTTGCTCCCGAGCCGTACCGAGACGGCGGGCGGTCTTGTAGAGCATCCATCCTGCCAGGGACTCGGCGCCGAAGTAGAAGACGCCGCGTGTGGTTGCGTCGGACGCCGCGTGCCCCCAGCCGGGGACCAGGACGCCGCGCAGGAACGCCCCGGCCGGACCTGGACCCGAGGCGGAGTCGGACGGCGACCGGGGGCCGGGCGGGACCAGGACGCTGTCGCCGGCTTCGGTCGTTTGTTGGGCCGCGACCGCGCCGCCGGAAACCACCAGCCCCACCGCCAGGGCCGAGGCGACGGCCAAGGCGGCTGCAAGGATGAGCCTTCGGGCCACGCCTTCAAGCACGGGCGGGAACCAGCACCGGCAGTGCGCCGGGCATCACCCGAATGCGAAGTTCTCGGGCTGGCGTCGGGATCAGTTCGCCGTCCAGCTCGAAGTGGATCGGCTCGGCGTTCGCCGGTCGCACGACGGCTTCCTTGAGGCGGCCGAGGGTGACCTGCTCCGAGGCGCCGTGAGTCCCCCGGATCGCGCGGGGCGCCAAGCCGACCGCCTGGCGCCAGTTCAGGGCCGCCACGTGGCACAGATCGAGGAGTCCGTCGGAGGCCCGGGCCTCGGGGCTGATCATGAACCCGCCGCCGATCGAGGGGCCCACGGTGACCGTCGCGAGCGTGGCGGGACCGGAGAGGGTGACGTTGCCGCCGTCGCCGCATGCGCCTCCCCTGGCGTCGATCCGCACGTCCGGCGGGCGAAAGCCGACAACGGCGTCCAGGAACGCCGCCAAGTACTGGGCCAGCCCCGGCAACCGGGCGTACTTGGACCGGCGCCGAAGCACGTCCACGTCCACGCCCAGCCCAAGGAGGTTGACGAAGGTCCGCTCCCCGCCCTCCCATCGCACGAGGCCCACGTCGAAGCGCTTCACGACCCCGTTTCGCAACAAGGCAAGCGCGTCCTCGGGGCGACGTCCCCCCCGCGTCATGCGAAAGAAGTCGTTCCCGGTGCCCACCGGATGGACGGCCACGGGCGGCAAGACCTCCCGCCCCGACCCCAGCAGCCCGGCCGCCACTTCGTGCACGGTTCCGTCTCCGCCCACCACGAGAATCCGGGACGCTCCGGCCGCGGCCGCTTCGGCAGCCAAGCGACAAGCGTGACCGGGAGACCCGGTGAAGCGCGGTTGAATGGGAACCGACCCGGCTAGCGCTTCGAGGATTCTGCGCCCCGCCTTGCGGCCTCGCCCTCCCGCCGAGGTCGGATTGACGACGACGTGGACCGGACCTATGCTCATTGGCGGAAAGACAGCGTAGGAACTCTGGACTTCGCTACCGCCACCTCACCAGCTTCCAGGCCATCCGGGGCCCGTCCGCAAGCGTCGCGCCGTCGTTCGCCACGATGTGCAAGGCGCCGTCGCCCACGAGCTCGAAATAATAGTTGCCGCCGCCGGCGAAGTTCTCGGAGACGCTGGCGCTTCTTCCCATGTGGAAGCTGTGGTACGGTCTGTAGTGCTGCGACGCGCCTCGCACGAAGGGAGTGCGGTAGCGACCTAGGCTGCTTCGGTCGTCCAGGGCGAAGGAGACCATCCAGTCCAGGCGGGCTTCGACCGCGTCCCACCCGTCCACGACTTGGCGCATGCGGTTGGTCAGCCCTCCGGCAGGGTCGTATTCGATCGCGTCGTAGGCCGTGAAGTAGCGCCCGTGCCAGCCTTCGGACGCCCCCACCACGACCCGGCGGGCAGCGGCGGCGTACGACTGACCGTGGTCGAGCACGAGCCGCGTCACCAGGAACGCAAGGAAGGGATGGCTCTCGCGGTATCCGGCCACGAAGTCGCCGGTCTCGGGAAGCCGAAGAGGCCAGCCCTGCAGCTCCACATGCGCGTTGTGGTTGGCGTCCAGCTCGAGGCCCACCACGTGTCGGAGCCTCTCTTGGGCGATCCAGTTGGCGATCCCTTCGCCGCTCCACACCGCGCTCACACGCCCGACCGCCTTGAACTGCCAGGCGTGGCCGAGTTCGTGAGCCACCAGGCTGTAGTACCAGGAGTTGTCGTCCCAGTAGGGGTTGCGGCGGAAGTGCACCGTGGACTGGCGGTAGTTCGACGCCGAGTAGGTCAAGCCCGTGGCGTCCGAAGGGTCGCCGTCGTGGAACATCACCAGCATCTGGCCGGTCTCGGCGCTGGTCTCGGCGGGACCCTCGCCGAAGGAGGCCTCGTAGATCGCCTGGACCTCGGGCGACCCCAGGGACATGAAGAGCGAGTCCATGGCCAGGGCGCGTGCGTCGGTCCACAGGGACGACAGGTCGTCCTTGAAGACGGCGAGGACCACGTTCGGCGGGTAGAGCGCCATGACGCGGAACGTGCCTTCGCGCCCGTCTCCGGTGTACCAGTCGAACTCTTCGTCCACCACGTAGGGCGTGGCGCGCTGGTACACGTCTTCCTGAACGGCGAACGCCCCGGGCTGGTGGACGCGCACGTGATCCGGGCGCCGGGCCGTCGGATCGGGCGTGGGCACCGCCGACCGCGCGCGGACTCGATGGGGCGCCCCGGCCCCGGACGTGCTGTCGGCCAGCAGCATGTGGAAGGGAGCGCCGCCTCGGTAGTGCCACTCCTCGGAGACGTGGCGCGCGTCGTCGATGTAGGCGCGGTCCACTGCGGCCAGCACGTAGCCCCCCCCTCCCCCCCGGCCGCCCGCGACGCGGAGGCACGTCTCGTTGCCGTCGAAGCGGTGCTCCTCGCCCGCGCGGAGCGCGACGACCGGGCCGTGGAGGCGCCTGACCTGCGCGTTGAACGCCGTGCTCGGGGCGACGACCGCCAGCTCCCCTGGGCGCTCCAGGGCGCAGCCGGCGGCCCTCCAAGCGGGAAGGGGCGCCTGGCGGATCACGGCGCGGGCCGAGTCCAGGACCACGATCTCGGCCGGCGGAGCGCCGTCCACCGTCACCACCGCGTCGGAGATCCGCTCCATCCGCCACCCCTCGAGGGCGATCTCGTCGCTTTCGGGCCAACGCTCCTGCCTGGCTCGCAGGATCGCCAGCGCGTTTCCGAAGGCGTGGGCGACGAACGTCACGGCATCCAGGTCGCCCACCCTGGCGTCCAAGACGTTCCGGCCCGGGGCCGCTCCCAGCGTCCAGGTCGTCGACGCCCGGCCTGCGGTGTTGGTTCGCCCGACGGCGGGGTTGGCGCCGCCGCCGCCAGCCACGACCTGGAAGGCGACCTCCACGTTCGGTGTCGGGTTGCCGTACCGGTCTCGGGCGACGACCGCCACCGCGTCCACCAAGGTGGCACCGACATCGGCCACGACCTCCGTCTCGCCGTCGGCGACGACCCGGGCCGGGGGGCCGGGCACCACGCTCGCGGTCAAGCTCTTGGAGATGCTGGCCGACCGCGCCGTGAGCGTCTGCTGCCCCGGAGCGGTGCCCACCGTCCAGGTGGCGGAAGCGGCCCCGGAGGCGTCGGTCGTTGCGGATGCGGGCGACACGCTTCCCGATGAGGCGCCGACCGTGAAACCGATGCCCACGCCGGCCACGGGCGAGCCCGAGGCGTCCCGGGCGTGGGCGGTCACGGGAACGGAGGTCCCGACGGCGGGCTCCGTGGTCGTCGCGGTCAGGTCGATGGACGCCACGGCGACGGGCGGCGGAGGCGTCACCGTGGAGCCGCCGCCGTCGTCTCCTCCGCCGCAGGCGGCCAGCCACGCCAGGGGCACCGCTAGGAGGACCCGAGCCGGACGGCGGCGGCGACTCATCGCTTTGCGACCTTGATCCACGCCGTGGACGCCGGCACCGCCGAGGGCGCGATCCAGCCGCCGGCGCCGACCAGGGGGCCGACCCACGGTCGGAGCGGGCCTTGGGTGGGCCAGCCTTGCGACCCGGCGTTGCCGGGCGCGCTACGGCGTCGGACTTCTTTCCACTCCTCCCAGTCGATCACCAGAACCGGGGGAGGCGGGGCCGACGTGGGCACCGGAAGCGCAACTGACGGCAACGCGGCAACGGCGGGCGGCGGCGCTCCGAATGCCCGGCCGGGCAAGTTCGTCGTCCCCAGGCGCCCTGCCGGAACCGGCCCCGGGAACACCAAGATGTCGCCCACATCCGCCGGGTGCTCGTCGTCGCCCACATCCTCCTTGAAGGGGTAGCCGAAGTGGCCATTCCAGTTGGCGCCCCAGCAGCGCAGCCCGCCCGCCCGCATGACGACGCAGTTCTCGTACTGGCCCGAGCCCAGAAGCCGGACGGCCGGACCCCCGAGTCGCACGTTTTCAACGAACTCGGCGGACTCGGTGATCCCCCGCCCTCGCGTGTCCCCCAGTCCCAGGGCACCGTCGAAGTTGGCACCCCAGCAGCGAACGGCCCCGTTCTCCATGAGCACGCAAGTGTGGGACCAACCGGCCTGGATCTGCACCACGGGATGCGGGAAGACCAGCTCCACCGACTCGGCGGCGTCCGCAGCGTACTCGTGGGCGCCCCGTCCCGCGCCCAAGTTGCCGTGGTAGTTGCTTCCCCAGCACCGAACCGAGCCGCCTTCCAGCAGAGCGCAGATGTGGTAGCCGCCTACCGCGAACTGGACGATACGGCCTTCCACGGGCAGGTCCCCCACGTCCGCCGGGGTCTCGTCGTCGCCGATCGGGGAGTCGTACCCCTGTGCGCGTCCGTACCCCAGGCCGTACGTCGGCGTCTCCACGGTGGCCGTCGCGGGAACCCAGTCGTTGGCGTTGATCCCCCAGCACCGTCCGCGCCCGTTCTCCAGCGCGGCGCAGGTCATCCCCGCCCTTCCTCCCGTGGCCACGTGAACCGCCTTGCCGCCCAAGGGCACGTCGCCCATCGCGGCCGGCGTCTCGTTGTCGCCCACGACCCGGTTGGCCGCGTGAGACACGCCGTAGCCCACCTGCCCCGCCAAGTTGCTGCCCACGCAACGCAGGCCGCCGGAAACCAGCACCGTGCAGAAGTGGTCGGCCGGGCCTCCGCCCACGTAGGCCGGGGTGCCTCCCAGCGGGACGGGACCTGCGGCTCGCGGGACCGAGTACTTGCCGAAGTTCCGGTCGTTCCCATAACCCAGCGAGCCCCAGTTGCCGTTCCCCCAGCAACGAAGCTCCGTCGAGGCCGTGATGGCGCACGCGGCGCGGCTGCTTGCATTGAAGACTGCTCGGACTCTGGCACCCATGTCCACGTTGGCCACCTGCGTCGGTCGCACGACGATCTCGGTGTCGCCGACGGCGTAGCCCAGCATATCCTCTTCGCTGTGGCCCCAGCACCTCACGGCGCCCCGTCGCGTCGAGATGCAGACGATCTCTTCGCCGACTCGCCCGCCCGTGATTTCGTACACGTCCACGACGGCGCGGCGGGTCAGGCTCCGGTACGCCGCCGACACTGCCGCCGTCCCGGAGGCGACGCCGACGACCGCGCCGTTGCCGCTCACGGTGGCCACTGCCGCGTCGCCGCTGGTCCAGGAGACGGCGCTTGCGTCGTCCAAGACAACCGAAGCGCCGTGGCCGTCTTGAAGGCGCGCGTTCAGGTCGGTACGCTGCCCGATGCCGATTTCGTACTGCTCGCCGTGCTCGAAGCCCAGAGAGAGCGGAGGGGCCAAGACGACGTGATCGCGGTGCCACCCCCAGAAGCGGTGGTTGGCCGCGTCCCGTCCGGCCATGGCCAGGCCGGTGGCGCCGGAGCCGCGCGCGGTGAAGCAGACGCGCACGGCTCGACCGCCCGACACCAGCGAGGCCGAGTCCACTTGGACGGCGGCCGGGTCGAAGGACGCGACGTACAGATCGAAGTCCGCCAAGGCGATCTCCGAGGCGCCGCTCGCCTGCGAGACCCGGGCGCATCGCGACTCGCCCGCGGGAGTCCACAGGTCGCCTTCCCACTGGAAGTCGGGCGTCATCCATTCCCAGTTCTCGGCGAACGCCGTGTCGGCGGCGGCGCCGTGGCCGGCCACCACCGCGTCGCGCCCTCCGGCCGACGCCCGCACGACCAGCTTGGCCGTCCGCCGGTCGCCGGCCACGCTGTCGCCTTCCACGCGAAACGCGCGGCCGGGCCTGATCGACCAATCGAGGCCGCCGGCCGGGATCGACAGGGAAGCGCCCGCGCTGTCCACGAGACGGGCGGAGAAGGCGAAGGACTTGGCCCTGGCGCCGGAGCGGGTGAAGGCGACGTAGCCCACGGGCGACACGCGAACGGAGGCTCCCGGAGCGTGGTCCGCAGCGATTGCGGCATCGGGGCTGGGCTGTGGCGGAACGGGCGCACTTCGTTCCGGTGCGGCGGGGTGGGCGCCGAACTCGCAGGCAATCGTGAGCAGGAACAACCAACACGGCCTTAGCTTGTGTCTTCGAGTCATTGCTCAGTCAGTTTAGCGGAATACCAGCCCAACGCAATTCGAATCCGCGCCGAGAACTCCGCGGACGGTCGTATCCGCGAAGGCGGGGGTGCAGACTTCAGGACCCGAGCGCGTCGCGGCTCGCCGGACGTTCCACAGGGGCCGGACGGCAGGAGGCGGTGGATGGCGGGGGCGTGTGGGAATCGAACCCACCCACCCGGATTTTAGCCGGGCGCACTGGTTTTGAAGACCAGACGGAACACCAGTCCCGATCCGCCCCCGCGCCGCCCTCGAGTCCGCTTCGCGTCGCCCTCGTACGACATCCTAACTGTCGGACGGGGGTGAGGCCGGAACTTTGTCCCGATCGTGGGCGGACGGCAACTTCCGGGAGCCCTCAAGCGGCGGGCCGGCGTCAAGTGAGCCTCCCCGAGCCGCGGACGCGGCTTCTTCGGCGTGAAGCAGTCGCCGTTCCACTCGACGGAACGCGCGGACCAGCTCGAACCGTGCCCGGGCGAAGCGCTCCCGGAGATGCGGGCGACCCCGAAGGCGCAGGAACAGCGCGGTGTCCTCGCGAACCTCCTTCGCGAGATCCAGCCACTGCACCGCCACGTAACCGCAAACGGGGACGGCCCCGGCCACGAACGCGGCAGCCAGGGCACCGCTGGCGACATAAGCCAGTCCGATCCACAAGCTCCACGCGAGCGCACCCCCGAAAAGCAGGGCCGTCAACTTGTACGTGGCCTTGACCTCGAACTCGGGATCGCTCCGCTTCACCACCCAGTCCGACAGGCGGGTCACCGGTACCCATGCCGCCAGGCCCGCCGCGGCCAACGGAAACGCCGCGACCAGCAGGGTCCCCCGAACCGCGATGTAGCGGGCCACGGGCACCAGGCCGTATCGGGGTGGCACGTCTCCCGAGCCCGCGCCAACGTGGGTGTGAAGCGCGGCGTACCGTTCCACCATGCCCACCAGCGCCCGGTGCTCGTCCGGCGACTCCCGACGGACCCACTCCAACCCCGCCGCGAAGCGTTGCAGACGGGGAAAGCGCGTGCCCAGCCGTTCGCGCGCTCGCCACGGCACCCAACGGACTTCGCGCACGTACATCTGCTCGGCGAGCTCCACCAGCGCTCGGTCGCCCGGATGCACGAAGTTCAGCGTCTGGGCGCGGATCGCCGCCTCGATTCGCCGCGTGAGCGTCTGCGCCGCCGCCACGGGGTCGCGGCGAAATCCACCTTCGAGGTCGGCGCACGCAAAGGCTTCGCCGAACCGCACCACGACCGCGGTCCTGGCCCGCTCCTGGCGCGAGTAGGTGATGCCCACGGGGACGATCGACAGCCCCAGTCGCCAGTCAGCGGCCGCCTCCGCCCGCAGCGCGATGCGAGCCGTGCCGGTCCGAAACTCCGCCAAGCGGCCCCCGGAGTAGCTACGGCCTTCCGGGTAAACCTGAATGGCGCCGCCGCCCCGAAGCACGTCCACCGCGGCGCGGAACATCTCCTCGTTCAAGTGCATCTTGTCGGGGTCGTCCTGGCGCCGGTGGACGGGGATCGCGCCCAGAGCGCGGATCACGCTGCCCAGGAGGAGCTTGTCGAAAAGCGGCGCCCGGGCCAAGGGGCGGGTGGCGCGCTCGCTGCACCGGAAGACGAGCACCGGGTCCAGCAGGCTGTTGGGGTGGTTGGCCGCCACGATCACCGGGCCCGGGGGCAGGGCCGGGCCGTGGCGGTCCACGCGGTAGAACAAAGCCGCCGCGGCCCCGACCACGCGGATGACGAGCCGGGGCAGCCGCCCTACGGATTCCGCCACTTTCCGAAGATCCTCCTTGTGGGAAGAGAAGGAAACTACTGCCGCGCACCCCGTCGGGCGCGGACAGGCGGGCTTGGTCGTTATCTTCGCTTCTCGCGCCTTGCTTGCGCCACACCTTCCGGCTGCTTTCCGCCCGGAGCTTGCGGCCACGCCCCCGACCCTGCCTCGAACGCCGACTGGTGACCGCCGACTCGACCGACCGGAACCCGGGCCAGCCCTTCGACCTGGGCTGGGTTCGGCGAATTCGCGCCAACCGCAGCGCCGCGGAACGTCGTGCGCTCGCCCTGGCTGGACGGCGGTCCGTGAAGCGGGACGCCCAGGCCGGGTGGCTGCTCCGGGCAGTGACCTTGACCGACCTGACGACCTTGGCGGGCGACGACACGCCGGGCCGCGTGCGCCGACTGTGCGGCAAGGCGCGCCGGCCCGTGCGAGCGGACTTGCTCCGCGCCCTGGGCGTCGGTTCGGGAGAGTTCGCGGCCGCGGCCGTATGCGTGTACCACGAGATGGTGCCGGTCGCGGTGCGCGCGCTGGAGGGAAGCGAGGTGCAGGTGGCAGCGGTCTCCACGGGCTTTCCAGCTGCTCTGTCGCCCTTGGGAACCCGTCTGGCCGAGATTCGCGAGACCGTGGCCGCCGGAGCGAGGGAAGTGGACGTTGTCGTGACGCGGGAGGCCGTGCTCCGGGGCGACTGGGAGAGACTCTACGACCAGGTCGCCCGCTACCGCGAGGCGTGCGGGGACGCCCACATGAAGGTGATCCTGGGCACCGGCGACCTGGGCACGCTGGCCAACGCCGGCAAGGCCGCCGCCGTGGCCATGATGGCCGGCGCCGACTTCGTGAAGACGTCTACGGGCAAAGAGGTGGTGAACGCCACGCTTCCCGTGGGCCTGGTGCTGGCGCGGACGGTACGGGAGTACCATCGCCGCGCGGGCTTTCGGGTCGGGTTGAAGGCCGCGGGCGGCATCTCCACGGCCAAGGACGCCCTGGCGTGGATGGTCCTCGTCAAGGAGGAGCTGGGGGACTCCTGGCTGGACCCTGCCCTGTTTCGGATCGGCGCAAGCTCGCTTCTGGCCGACATCGAGCGGCAACTTGAACATCACGTCACGGGCCGCTACTCGGCCTTTCACCGGCACGCCCTGGGGTAGCGATGAGCCAAGTGCGCGACGCCTTCTTGAAGCCCGACTACGGCCCGGCCCCCGAGAGCGACCGCCTAGCGATGGAGTGGCTGGACGACGGCCGGCGCGAGTTCGGTCACTACGCGGACGGCAAGTGGTTCGCCGGCGACGGCGACCTCCGCGACACGCGCTGCCCCGCCGACGGTCGGCGGCTGGCTCGGTTCCGCTTCGGCACGGAGGCCGACATGGACCGGGCGGTGCAAGCCGCAGCGGCTGCTCTGCACCCCTGGCGCCAGGCCGGCCCCGACGCCCGCGCCCACCACTTGTACGCCATCGCCCGCCGGCTTCACAAGCGCTCCCGACTGTTCGCGGTCCTGGAGTCGCTGGACAACGGCAAGACGCTCCGAGAGTCGCGCGACCTGGACGTGCCCCTGGCGATCCGTCACTTCTACCATCACGCGGGTTGGGCGCAGCTGGCCGACAGCGAGTTTCCCGCCTACGAGGCGGTCGGCGTGGCGGGCCAGATCATTCCCTGGAACTTCCCCCTGCTGATGCTGGCGTGGAAGGTGGCGCCGGCGTTGGCCGCGGGGTGCACGGTCGTTCTCAAGCCCGCCGAGTACACGCCGCTCACGGCGCTGCTCTTCGCCGAAGTCGCCCACGAGGCGGGGCTGCCGCCCGGCGTCCTCAACATCGTGACGGGCGACGGCGCGGCCGGCGCGGCGCTGGTGCGCCACCGGGGCGTGCACAAGGTCGCCTTCACCGGCTCCACGGAGGTGGGGCGCGAGATTCGCGTGGCCACCGCCGGCTCGGGCAAGGGCCTGTCCCTGGAGCTGGGCGGCAAGTCGCCGTTCGTGGTCTTCGAGAACGCGGACTTGGACGCCGCAGTGGAGGGCGTAGTGGACGGCATCTGGCTCAACCAGGGACAGGTGTGCTGCGCGGGCTCCCGGCTGCTGCTGCAGGAAGGCGTCGAGGAAGACTTCCTGGACCGGCTTCGGAACCGCATGGAGACGCTTCGCGTCGGTCACCCTCTGGACAAGGCCATGGACATGGGCGCGGTCGTGGACCGGGTCCAGTTCGACCGCATACAGAGGTACTTGCAACAGGGCGAAGCCGACGGCGCGGAGGTGTGGCGGCCGTCGTGCCCCGTGCCGGAAGAGGGCCTGTTCCTGCCGCCCACCTTGTGCACTGGCGTCCAGCCGTCCAGCCCCCTGGCCACCGAGGAGATCTTCGGGCCGGTGATCGTGAGTCTGACTTTCCGCACTCCGGCGGAGGCCGTGGCGCTGGCCAACGACACGCGGTACGGCTTGGCCGCGAGCGTGTGGAGCGAGGACGTGAACTTGGCGCTGGACGTGGCGCCCGCGATCAAGGCCGGCACGGTGTGGATCAACTGCACCAACATGTTCGACGCGGCGGCGGGGTTCGGCGGCTACCGGGAGTCCGGCTTCGGGCGCGAGGGCGGCCGCGAGGGGATGTGGGAGTACTTGAAGCCGGTGCCGAGACGGGACAGCGCAATCCGCGCCGAAGAAGACGGCGTCGAGACGGACGGGTTCCAGCCGAACTCCGTCGACCGCACGCGCAAGCTGTGGATCGGCGGCAAGCAGCGGCGGCCCGACGGCGACTACTCCCTGACCGTGGCCGGCCCCGGCGGGTTGCCCACCGTCGAGGTGCCTCGGGGCAACCGCAAGGACGCGCGGGACGCGGCGGAGGCGGCGGCGAAGGCTCGGCAAGCGTGGGCGGCGACCAGCGGGCACGTCCGCGCCCAGATCTTGTACTTCCTTGGCGAGAACTTGGCGGCCCGGTCCGGCGAGTTCGCCCGTGCGCTGGGGCGCGGGGACGAGGGCGCTCACGAGGTGGACGCCGCTGTCCGCGCCTTTTTCACCTTTGCGGCATGGGCCGACAAGTTCGACGGCCGCGTGCACTCCACGCCGTTCCGCAACGTGGTCTTGGCCATGAACGAACCCGTGGGCACGGTGGTGATCCGCTGCGGCGACCGTTCGCCGCTGGCCGGGGTCGTGGGTCCCATGGCCGCCGCCGCGGCCCAGGGCAACGCCGTCGTGCTGCTGGCGTCCAGCCGATGGCCAGTGCCCGCGCTGGACTTGGTTCAGGTGCTGGAGACCTCGGACGTGCCCCCGGGCGTCGTGAACGTGCTGTCGGGCGTTCACGAAGAGGTCTTCCCCGCCCTGGCCTCCCACGACGACGTGGATCAGCTGTGGGACTTCGCGGGCGACGCGCTGTCCGAAGAGGCCGAGCGGCTGTCCGCCGGCAACCTGAAGCGCGTCTGGGTGGACCGGGCGGGCACCGTGGACTGGCGGGCGCTCGGCGCCGGGAAAGACGCGCCCGACTGCGAGTTCGTGCTGCGTCAAGCCACCCGCGTGAAGAACATCTGGGTGCCGTATGGCGCGTGAGTGAGGTCCGGTCCGCTCTTCCATCTCTTGCGCATCCCGACAACATTCCGTATTGATTCATTGTCATGTCATTGATCTTCTCGCCAAAGGAGCCGGGTCGTGGGCAACGCAACAACAACCAGCAAGCGGCAAAAGCCTTTGTCGCCGCAGGAGCCTTTCTCGGGCTGTTCGGAGCAGATGACGGTGCGGGAGTATTGGCAGTGGTCCGCCTCGGACCTGCTGAACAACGTACACCGCGGCGTGCTTGCGGAGTTCCTCGTTGCACGAGCATTAGGCGTGGCCGACGAGCCGCGCGACGAATGGGCAGGCTGGGATCTCGAGTACTTGGACAAAAAGATCGAGGTCAAGAGCGCGGCTTATGCGCAAGCGTGGCCCCAGAAGAAGAAGCGTCATCCGATCCGTTACGACATCGCCCCACGCAAGTGGGCGTGGAACCCGAAGACGGGCAAGAGCGAGAGTCTGGATCCGCCCCGGAGGATCGCCGACATCTACGTGTGCTCGTTGTTGAGCCGCCCCGACGAGGGGGACCAGCGCGACCCGAATCAGTTCAAGCCCGAGCCGCTGGATTTGCGCCACTGGACGTTTCACTTGCTGGACGTAAAGGCGATGGACTTGAAGTGGCCCACGCAGAAGGGCATAGGCCTTAGGCCGCTGACCGATTTCATCATGGAAGACTCTGCGTGCGGAAAGGCCAACGTCAAGTACGACAACCTTATGGGGGCGATGAATGATCTTATAGAGGGGATGCGCTAGCTTGATTCGGCCGGCGTGGCCATCGGTCAACCAGGCCATGGGGGGCCGCACGTGCTGACCAAGCTGGTAGTTCGCAACTTCAAGCGTTTCGAAGACGCCGAGGTCGAGCTGGCCAGCCCGGTCGTGTTCGTCGGACCCAACAACTCCGGCAAGACGACCGCGCTTCAGGCGCTGGCGTTGTGGCACGCGGGCCTGCAGCGCTGGGCCGAGAAGCGGGGGGTGCAAGACGCTCCGTGGAAGCGCCCCAGCGTAGCGGTCAACCGACGGGACTTGGTGGCGGTTCCCGTGCCGGTCGCCAAGCTCCTATGGCGCGACCTTCATGTTCGGGAAGTTCGCAGGGACGACGGCCGTCAGCGCACGTCCAACGTGCTGGTCGAGATCGTCGTAGAAGGCGTTTCCGCAGGGCGAAACTGGGCGTGCGGTCTGGAGTTCGACTACGCCAACGAGGAATCGTTCTATTGCAGGCCGTTGCGGACGGGCGAGGGCAAGAACCCGGACCGCATGTCGATCCCGACGGAGGCCGTCGATGTCCGCGTCGCTTACTTGCCTCCGATGTCGGGCCTGGCGGCGACCGAAGTGCGCTTGGACCCCGGCGCCGTGGAGGTTCGGATCGGCGAAGGGCGGACCGCGGACGTCTTGCGCAACCTTTGCCACCGCCTCTACGAGGAATCGCCCGAGCGATGGAACCACTTGGCGCATCGCGTGGAAGACATGTTCGGAGCGCGAATCAAGCCGCCCCGGTACGTGGCGCAACGGGGCGAGATCGCCATGAGCTACCGGGAGCGAGGCGCAACGCTGGACCTGTCCGCATCGGGAAGAGGCCTTCAACAGACACTGCTTCTGCTCGCCTACATGTACGCCAACCGTGGCGCGGTCCTGCTCCTGGACGAACCCGATGCACACTTGGAGATCCTCCGCCAACGCCAAACATACAGCGTCTTGACCGAAGTGGCCGAGAAAACCGGAAGCCAGATCGTGGCCGCAACCCATTCCGAGGTCGTGCTCAACGAGGCCGCGGGACGCGACTTGGTCGTTGCGTTCGTGGGTTCTCCACACCGCTTGGGCGATCCGCACGGCGGGAGTCAGGTGGCGAAAGCATTGAAGGAGATCGGCTTCGAGGACTACTATCAGGCGGAGCAAACGGGATGGATACTCTACTTGGAAGGCTCCACGGACTTGGCCATTCTCCATGCCTTTGCGCGGAGGCTGGGTCACGACGACGCACTTCGTGCTCTCGAGCGCCCCTTCGTGCGCTACGTAGGCAATCACGTTTCGGAAGTTCAGAGGCATTTCCAAGGTCTCCGCGAGGCGGTTCCCCACCTTCGGGGCATTGCCATCTTCGACCGGCTGGGCGGGACGGCGCCCAAGCCCGCTGCCCCTCTGAAATGCACGGAGTGGAAGCAACGGGAGATCGAGAAATATCTGTGCACGCAGACCACGCTGGAGGCGTTTGCCGCGGGCGATGCCGGCCTGGGCGTCCTCGGCCCGTTGTCCCAAGCGCCCAAGTCCCACAGGCACGTGACGGCCATGCGCAAAGCCATCGCCGAGATGGAAGCCGCGCGGCAGACGCTGGGCAAGGGATCGCCGTGGGACGCCGACATCAAAGTCAGCGACGACTTCCTGGTCCCGCTCTTCGACTCCTACTACCGCGAGCTGGACCTTCCCAACGCAATGGCCAAGAAGAACTTTCACGTGCTCGCCAAGCACGTCCCAAAGGACGAGATCGCTCCCGAAGTCGAAGAAAAGCTGGACGCCATCGCCCGAGTCGCCGAATCCGCCTCGACCTAGGAGGAGCCAACCGGTGCAAGTCGCGAAAGCAGCCAACAACGAAGCCACGGTCAACGTCCACTTGGCCGAAGTCCTGCGCAACAAGCACCCAGGCTGGCGCGGGGGAATCGGGGTCGAGCAGTCGCGAGTGCTGGGCGAAGCGGCGCGGCGACCGGACATTGTGGTGCGGCATCCCGGCGGGCAGGTGGTCATTGTGGAGACCGAGTTCGCGCCGGGCTCGGAAGTGGAAGCCGACGCCTGCGCCCGTCTGGGCAAGGTCATGAGGGCGACGGAGAGGCCCGTCGAGCAGTCGGTGGCGGTGTTGCTGCCGGACGAGCTTGTCGTGGCCGACCAGGAGGAATTGGCGACGAGGGTGGCCTCGGCCCGCTTTCGATACGCCGTCTTCGCGGACGCGCCGGGCGAGCCCAAGCGCTGGCCGGAGACGGGATGGCTGTGGGGCGGCGTGGACGCCTTGGCGACGTGCATCGAGCACGCGTCGCTGTCCGAGGCGCGGGTCGCGGAAGGCGCGGCAATGCTGGAAGAGGGCGTCAGCCAAGCGGCGGCACGCTTGGAGGAGTACGTCGAGTGGCGCCGGACCAACTCGCTGGAACGGCTTGCCCGCGACCTTCATCAGGAAGAGAGCGAGCAGACCACGCGCATGGCGATGGCGATCGTCGCCAACGCGTTGATCTTTCACACGAGCCTTGTCGGTTCTCACGACGTCCCGGAGTTCCGCGAGATGCATCGCGAGCCGTTCCGGCGACTCGACAAGCACCTGCTGCTCGATTGCTGGGAACGCATTCTGCGAGAGGTCAACTACTGGCCGATCTTCAAGATCGCCACCGACCTGCTCACGCCGATGCCGAACCGCATGGCGAACGACATCTTGGAACGCCTGGAGCGGCTTGCGCTGAAGATGTCGGAACACGGAGCGAGCACGACCCACGACCTGTCGGGCCAGATGTTTCAGCGCCTCATTGTGGACCGCAAGTTCCTGGCCACCTTCTACACGCTCCCGGCCTCGGCCGTGCTGCTCGCGGAGCTGGCAACGCACCGCCTGAGCGTGGACTGGGCCGACGCCAAGGCCGTGGCCGAGCTGCGCATCGCCGACATGGCGTGCGGCACGGGCACCCTCCTGAACGCGGCCTATCAGTCCGTGCGCGCGCGCCACCGGCGCTCCGGGGGCAACGACGCGGACCTGCACCCGACGATGATGGAGAAGGCGCTGATCGCGGCCGACATCATGCCGGCGGCCACGCACCTGACGGCCTCGATCCTGTCCGGCGCGCACCCGGCCGTCACCTTTCGAGACACGCGGATCATCACCATGCCCTACGGCGAACAGGAGGACGCGGGCCGGCCCCTGTCGCTGGGTTCGCTGGACCTGCTGGAAGACGAGGTCGCGCGTTCGATCTTCGGGACGGGCCGCAAAGCCGCGTTCGGGATCGGGGCGACCCCCAACGGCGCGGACCCCCGCTCCGTCGAACTGCCTCACGAGAGCGGCGACCTGCTGATCATGAACCCGCCGTTCACCCGCCCCACCAACCACGAGGCCACCGACGTGCCCGTGCCTTCGTTCGCCGGCTTCGACACGTCGCAGGCCGAGCAGCGGGCCATGTCCGACCGGCTGGCGCGCATCCGCAAGAACCTGGATTCGCCGGCGGGAACCGGGAACGCGGGGCTGGCTTCGCACTTCGTGGACTTGGCGCACGCGAAGACGAAGCCCGGCGGCGTGATCGCGCTCGTCTTGCCCGCGGCGTTCGTACAGGGCGGTTCGTGGGCGCCGGCTCGAGCGCTGGTGTACAGATGCTACCAGGACTTGCTGGTCGTGTCGATTGCGGCCAGCGGCAACACCGACCGCGCCTTCTCCGCCGACACGGGGATGGCCGAAGTGCTGGTGGTCGCAACCCGGAAGCAGGACCTGGACGCGCCGTCCGGAGACGCGCTGTTCGTCAACCTTCTGCGGAGACCCCGGAGCTTGGCCGAGGCGGCGGAAACGGCGCGCGCGGTTCGGCGCTTGCCCACGGACCGCCGAGGCGGGCGGTTCAGCCTGGGCGACCAGGACGCCGGCACGTTCGTCCGGGCACCCGTGTCCGAAGGCGGCTGCGCGGCGTTGCGCGAGCCGGAGTTGGCCGACGCCATGCTTGCGTTGCACGCCGGCCGCCTAGTGTTGCCGCGCACGAACGACCGACCGGGAGTCCCCATGACGCGCCTGGGCGCCCTGGGAATGCGCGGCAAGCTGGACCGCGACATCTCGGGCAAGCATCCCGACGGCTCGCCCCGAGGACCGTTCGACATCTTTGCGGCGCGAGACCGACCGCTCTACCCGGTGCTGTGGTCGCACGACGCCGACAGGGAGCGAAGCCTGGTCGTGGCCCCGGCCCAAGAGGGCGTCGTGCGCGAGGGACTCCGGCGACGCGCCGTCGACCTATGGCAGGAAACGGCCTCCCGACTGCACTTCAGCCGCGACTTCCAGATCAACTCGCAGAGCTTGGCGGCGTGCTTGACGCCCGGAAAGAGCATCGGGGGCCGCGCATGGCCCAACTTCCTGGCGAAGCGCGCGGAATGGGAGAAGCCCTTGGCGCTCTGGGCCAACAGCACGCTTGGCCTCATGTGCTTCTGGTGGATCGGCAGTCGTCAGCAGCAGGGCCGCGCCATGCTCACGATCAGTCGCCTTCCGGAGCTGCTGGTGCTGGACCCCCGCGACCTGTCGCCCGCACAGATCGCCGCGTCGGAAAGCCTGTTCGACGAGCTTGTCGACCGCGAGATGCTTCCTGCCAACGAGGCCTACCGAGACGACGCTCGCCACGAGTTGGACCGGTTGCTTCTGGTCGACGTGCTTGGCCTGCCCGAAACGCTGCTGGAACCACTGGCCACGTTGCGCGACAGCTGGTGCGCCGAGCCGACGGTGCACGGCGGCAAGGCGACGCGCCCTCCGGGCTAAGCTAAGCTAGCGGAGGCACCGTTCGCCGCCTCGGCCAGCAGGTCGTCGCCCGTGTCGCAGTCCACAACGGCGTCGCCCACCTGCACGAGCTGCTCGGGACCCATCGACCCCACCAGCCCCTCCAGACGCTTCGCCGTCTCCGCCCCGAACTTCCGCGACGCCAGACGAAGCACCATCTCCCGGTGACCCCGGACCACGCCCTTCTTCACGCCCCGCTTCACGCCCTTCGCCATGCCCCTGCGCTCGTGTCCCTCCACCCACTCCTCGTAGTACGTCTGGCCCATCTCCAGCGCCTCCTCGGGTTGAATGATCCCCTGCACGATAACCTCCGTCCGCTCCGCCGGCACGCCCGCCGCTCGCATCCGCTCGTCCGTCCACCTGGCGAACGACCGCCGGAACGAACGATGCCCCTCCCCGGCCCGATGCCTCGCCAACGAGGCGTGCACGCGCGGAAAGGCGTCCCCCAGCGGCGCCCGCTCCAACGCGCCCAGCCAGCCCAGCAACGAGTCCGCCGGCAACAAGCCCTCCGCCGACGCCGACTGCAAGTCAAGCACGACGCAGCGGTGCGCGGTGCCGAAGCCGGCTACGGCGCGCGCCACGGCCGGCGGCGACTCCGGCGTGCGCGTCAAGGCGGCCAAGCTCGTCTCCGCCGGCCAGCGCTTCGGACCGGTGTGGAGGACGCAGGAAAGGAGCAGGGGCACGGCGTCCCCCGGGTCCAGCATCTTCGGGTTGGCCCGCAACGCCTCGACCATCCCGATCGCGTAGTCCAACGTGCGAAGCGCCATGTCGGAATCGTGGGACGCCTGGAACTCGACCAGGAAGACGACCGAGGCCTCGCCACCCTTGAACCAGATGCGGAGCGCGAAGTCGGCCAGCCTGCGCTTGAGGCCCTCGGAGATCGTCTCGGTGGGGACGAGCGCGGCGGTGCCGAGGTCGAGGTGCTGGTGCCATTCGACGGCCAGGAAGTCGCGGATCAGCGATTCGATCGCCGCGCCGTGGGCGAAGAGGGCCTTGTAGGTCTGGTCGTGGCGACGGCGCTCGCGCTCTTGGGGCGCGTCGTCCTGGGAGTCCGGGGCATCGGCCACGCAGTCGGGCTGCTGCGACGAGTCGGGGTCGTGGTCGGGCAGTTGGTGTTCGTTGCGGTGTCGGTCCATTGGGGGCGAGCGGCCTTTCTGGGCGCGGGGGCTCGTGCCGCCTCTCGGGGCGGACACCCAAACGATGGGGCCGAAAACGGGGCGTTTGGATAGCTGGCTGGGACACACTTTCGTCGGATGTCTTGCGTACACCTGCGAATCCGCACCATGCCCTTGTCGCACAAGGGATCCTGAACGTCCGGAACTGGCCTTGCTCCCGGTGCGAGTGCTGGGCAAAGCGGCGCGGCGACCGGACATTGTGGTGCGGCATCCCGGGCTTCCCTGCCCGCCGGACGATGTCGGGCTGTCCGCTGCCGTTGACGCCCTCCGGCCCCGCGTGCGACATTGGCTTTGATCCGCCGGTCGCTGGCCCCCCGGCAACCGACCGGCCCGAGCGAGTGGAGGAGGGATCGGATGGCTGGGATCGTCACTGTCTTCATCGATGGCCGCGGTCATGCGGCCGAAGCAGGGCTCGTGTCCGGCGGCCGACTGCGCGTGCTCGCGGGCACCGGCGACGACGACACCCTCTTCCTCGTCCGCGACGAAAGGCCAAGCACGCCCCTCGCGGCATCCGAGGTCGTCCTTGTATGCGGCGGAGAGAAGTTTGCTTTCGCGGATGCGGCTGGGGACGCGGCTTCGGGTCCGCCCCGCGCCGTAACGCCGGAGTTCAACGGCGACAGAGAGGTTCGCGTGGAGGGTGGCAAGATCGCCGCCGAGGAGTTGGCCGGACGCGACGACGAGGTCTCCTGCGGCCGCCTCTTCGCCACGGTCGAGGACGGCACGGACGAAGGCGTCGACGTCGAGATTCCGGACGGCACCACGGTTGTCGTCCAGGCCACGGACTCGTACTTCGTCGTGCCGCACCCGGTAGACGCGCCCGGCGAGACCGCCGTGGACGTCGAGGAGTGCACCAAGCACGAGCGACGGCCTCCCCGGTGGCACCGCTATCGCATCCGCGTGGACCGCGACAGGTTCGTGGTCGAGAAGCGCGTGATCTCCGGGGCGGAGATACTGGCGCTGGTGGCAAAGCGCACCATCGACTGGGCCCTCAACCAGAAGCTTCGCGGAGGACGGCGGATCAGGATCGAGGCCCACGAGGAGGTCGATCTCGCAGAACCCGGCGTCGAGCGCTTCGAGACCGTCCGCAGGCAAGCGCAACAGGGCTGATGGACGAGCCGGACCGCTCGTCGCCTCCCTACCAATTGCCGCCGGAGGACGAGGAGTACCTGGACGCGTTCGACGCTGAGTACGGTTCGTCCTGGAAACGCAAGGCGGAGGGACCCGGCAACTGCAAGTGGGGCCTCTTCATCGAGGACTTCCCGATCCCGCCAGGCTACGATCGGGAGCGGAGCACGCTCATGCTTCTGATCCCGACCGGCTATCCCGGGGCGGGGCTGGACATGTTCTACTTCTACCCGCGGCTGGCTCGGCTCGACGGCCAAGAGATTGGCGCCCTCGCAGAGGAAGCGCACTTCGAGACGAACTGGCAGCGGTGGTCCCGGCACTACGACTGGAACCCCGGAGAGGACAGCATTGCCAAGCATGTCCAGTACGCCAGGAACGAGCTCAAGGCGGAGACGGGCCGATGAGGAGCGCCCTGCTGGCCATGACCGCCAGCCAGCACCGTCGCTTGTCGGATCACCTGTTCCCCGGCGACGGCCTCGAGGCTGCCGCCGTGCTCGTTTGCAACCAGGGAACCGGCAAGCTGCACCAGCGCCTTGTCGTCGCCGATCTTCTCCTGCTCCCCCACCGGCGCTCGGAAAGGAAGAAGGACTTCGTGTCCTGGCCATTCGCCGACCACCTCGAGCCCGACCGCATCGAGTCCATCGACCGAAACGGCCAGTCGATCGTCACGATTCACTCGCACCCCACGGGCAATCCACGCTTCTCGGAACTGGACGACCGGACGGACCGAGAGCTGTTGGATTCGATCTCCTCGTGGTTCGACGACGACAGGATGAACGGCTCCGCGATCATGACGCCGGATTCGGCGATCAGGGCGCGCACGCTGAAACCCGACGGCAACTTCGCCGAAGCGAGCGCCGTGTGCAGCGTCGGCGAGGACATTCGCATTTGGAAGCGGGGCGGCGTCGCGAAAGCAGGCGTCGAGGAGCACGAGACGCGCATTGCCCAGACCTTTGGCCGGGGAACGCTCGACCTGCTCCGGTCGCTTCGGGTCGGCGTGGTCGGCTGCTCGGGGACCGGCAGCGTCGTGATCGAGCTGCTGGTGCGCAACTGCGTAGGCGCGATTGTGATGGTGGACGACGACGCGATGGAACCGAAGAACCTGAACCGCATCGTCAACGGCTCGATGGAGGACGCCCATGCGGGGCGGCCCAAGGTGGACGCGCTGCGACGAGCCGTGGAGAGGATGGGCCTCGGCACGTCGGTGGACACTTACCGTTGCCTGACGGACTCGCGGGAAGCGACGGAGGCGTTGATCGACTGCGACGTTCTCTTCGGCTGCGTCGATTCCGCGTCCGGCCGGTACCACCTCGATTGCCTGGCGAGCGCATACTGCATACCCTACTTCGAGGTCGGGGTCAACTTGGACGCCGACGGCGAAGGCGGGCTTGCCGACGCCGACGCGGTCGCGCACTACGTTCACCCCGACGGAAGCAACCTGCTCTCCCGCGGAGCGTACACCATGGAGCAAGTCACGGCCGAAAACTGGCGGCGACACGACCCGGACCACTACGAGACGCAGCGGACAGCCGGCTATCTTCAAGAGGTTGGCGAGGACCAGCCGGCGGTGATCTCCGTCAACATGCAGGCGGCGTGCTTGGCGTTCAACGACTTCCTGGCGCGCATGCACTCGTACCGCCTCGATCCGAACCGCAACTTCGCGACCCAGCGGCTGCGCCTAGTCCACGGCGACTACGAGGCAACGCCCGATTCCGGCGATCCGCATCCGCTCTTCGCCAAGTACGTCGGTACGGGCGACGCTAGCGTCCTCGTGCAGAACAACGTCGTCCGATGATCCGATGATCAGGTGGCTTGCGAACGTCGTCGCGCGTTTTCGGCCGTACCGCACCGAGTGGGTGGACGACCTTCCCGATGAGCCCCAGCGCCGCACGGTATACGTCGTAGGCGGACGCCGACACCCCTTCCACGCCGCCGTCCCGTGTCCCCGTCGGGTATGTCGTCGCGTTGTCAACCTGGACGTTGCCTCCCAGGTGCAGCCGCCGCTGGCGGATCACGGAACACATGGACGGCACGCTCTCGCTCCATCCGTCGATACACGTCGCCGCCCTGCCCTGCCAGTGCCACTACTGGCTCCGCCGTGGCCGAGTGGTTTGGAGTGACGCCCCAAAGCTGTTCGTCCCCCGAGCGAACCGCATGCGTACCGAGGTCCCAAAATGATCCGCAAGTTGGAAGTCCGGAACTTCAAGCGGTTTCGACACGCTACGTTCGAGCTCGACGACCAGATCGTAATGGTGGGACCGAACAACTGCGGCAAGACGACGGTGTTGCAGGCAATTGCGTTGTGGGCGGAGGCTTGGCACCACTGGATACAAGACGACGAGGCGTCCGGGTGGTTGCGCGGCGAGTCCGAGGACGCGATGCGCATGGGAGACGGCGGTTACGTCCCAACCTTGCTTGACGGCGTACATTCGGTAGCCGTCACGACCCTCGTTCACCTGTGGCATGACCGAGAAGTGAGTGAACCCATAGTCTTGGCCATCCACACAGAAGAATGGAAGGTCGCTCTCGAGCTGGCCTTCAAGACCAGTGGGACGATGGCCGTTCGACCGGCCGACGCCGTTGGTGTCCAAGAACTGCGAATCTGCGGCCTTGATCCGTTTTCCGCCGTCTACATTCCGTCTTCGCTGCAGATCGAGGAGACAGAATCCATCCTCGAGGAAGACGTGTTGCGAATTCGATTGTCGAGAGGTGGCGGCGCCACCGTGTTGAGAAACATGCTGTTGCGCTTATCGGAATCACGCGACAAATGGGAAACCCTGACGACAGAGATTCACGCCCTGTTCGGCTATGGGGTTCGAGATCCCAGCAGAGGGGAGCCGCTCAACGCCTTCTATCGGCATTCGGAGGATCACAACTGGCTCGAGAACCTCCGAAGGCAACGATCCTCTGCCAATCGAGACCCCCCGAAACGTCTCCGCCCAATCTCGGACGTCGCTGGCTTTGATCCATCCAGACGGCCGCAGAACGCAGAGGCCTTCGACAAAGGCGACCTGCGCAACTGTCAGGCCCGCCAACGTGAAAACTTGGGTGTCGTCGAGACCGAGAATCCGTTCTTTTGCAACCGTGTTGACCGTCCAGGCACCGGACCTGCCTTGGGGAAAAATGCTGGCCTTGGACAACCACATGCGCAGAGTGTTGACGGCCGTGTTGTGCTCGGCCACGTAAAAGCCTTGGGTAGTCAGGAATTTGGCCAGCGAGTCGCCGGTGACGCGCAAGTCGTCCTCTTGCATCTGCAGAACGGCTTCCACGACCCGGAGCCCGCCGCAGTTGAGGAGAATATGCCGGGCGAATCGGTCGTAGAGAGATGGGCCCGTCCGTACAGACAGCTGTTCTGCCAAGTCCGTCGCGCGATACTCTCTGGACGTCAGAAGGCCGTACTGCACGGCGGCCTCCAGTGGGAGCTTGGCCCGTCGCTTGGTCGGCATCTTCCGCACCGTGCAGATCCTAACGGGCGGCTGCCATACCGCTATTGCCAGGGCTTCCTTGTCGCCGGAGTGCCGAATCGCCGCGTCCAGGAAGTCCGGCAACGACACCAAGTTGGAGAGAACTGGCTCCCCACGGGAATCCGGCTGGCTGGACGAGCAGGCACGGTCAGCTCCGTTCCTCGGGCGACGGGAGAGCGGCGGGGCCGGCGACGGCCGTTCGTCCCGGCAACCGGGCCAGGGCCAGCGCCAGTTCGGCCGCGAACTCCTCGGCGGCCAGGCGGTCTCGACGGCCGATGCGGAAGACGAGCTTGGCGGGGTGCTTGAGCTTGAGGCCTTGGCCGCCGGCGATCTCGTCGAAGGCCATCAGGTCCGCGGCGGCGATCACCAGCTTGGGAGGACGCAGGAACCCGCGCCTGCTGCCCGTCACCTTGGCGCCGGCCACGCGCTCCAAGGCGATCACGGTCTCGCGGACGGGCTCGATCTCTTCCTCCTTGGTCCAGGAGGCGCTGCCCACCGACTCGGTGTGCACGGCCAGCCGCCACTGAACGACCAGTCGGCCGCCCTCCAGTCGCACCAGGCCGTGGGCGGTTTCGGTCTTGGTCGTGTAGCCCTTGCGGTCCCACAGGTCGGTGCTGCGCTTGAGCGTGAACGGCACGGCGCCGAACTGGCTTTCGCTCACGGGGCCTCGTTCTCTCGGCTGGCGGGCGGGGGCGGTCGCAACATGGAACCCCTCCGGGGATTCGGCTATCGTTGGAATGCTCGCGACGGCGCCCGACACGGGGCAACGCGCGGGCGGAACGACCACGGCGATTTGCGGCGTATTGCGGCCTGACTGCTAAAAAGCCTAGCGCCAACGCCCCCACGCGAAAGGGGTGGGCGACATGACGGGGGACAGCCCGAGCCGGCGGCGCCTGGACCGGCTCCTGGACGAGCGCATCCTGGTGCTGGACGGGGCCATGGGCACCATGATCCAGCGCTCCGGGCTGGACGAGGACGCGTTTCGGGGGCGGCGCTTCGCTTCACACTCCCATCCCCTGCTGGGCAACAACGACGTCCTGTGCCTGACGCAGCCCGGGCTGATCGGCGACATCCACCGGGCGTACTTGGAAGCCGGCGCCGACATCGTCGAGACCAACACCTTCAGCGCCACGCGCTTCCCCATGGCCGAGTACGGCGTCGAGAGCGCGGTGGTCGACATCAACCGGGCGGCAACCCGCATCGCGCGCCAAGCGGCGGACGAGTACACGGCGCGCACCCCGGACAAGCCCCGCTTCGTGGCCGGCGTCATGGGGCCCATGAACCGCACCGCCTCCATATCGCCCGACGTGGACGACCCGGCCGCCCGCAACGTCACCTTCGAGGAGCTGCGCCAGGCGTACGGCGAGCAGGCGCGGGCACTGGTGGACGGCGGCGTGGACATCCTCCTGATCGAAACCGTCTTCGACACGCTGAACGCCAAGGCGGCGATCTTCGCGGTCCTGGAGACGCTGGAGGCGGCCGGGAAGGCGGAAGGTCCCGGCGCGCACGCCTCCGAGCGCCGCCCCCGCCTGCCCGTCGTGATCTCGGGCACGATCACCGATCAGAGCGGCCGCACGCTTTCGGGTCAGACGCCGGAAGCCTTCTACAACTCGATCCGCCACGTCCAGCCTCTTGCCGTCGGCCTCAACTGCGCCTTGGGACCCCATGCACTGCGACCCTACCTGCAGGAGCTGTCGGCAGTCTGCGAGTTCCGCACCAGCTGCCACCCCAACGCCGGCCTCCCCAACGCCTTCGGCGGCTACGACCTGTCCCCCGACGACATGGCGCGGGCCATGGGCGAGTTCGCCCGAGCCGGGTACCTGAACATCGCCGGCGGCTGCTGCGGCACCGAACCCGAGCACGTCGCGGCGATCGCCCGTGCCGTGGACGGGGTGCCGCCCCGCCGCCCTCCGCGCCTTCCCGCGCGCACCCGCCTGGCCGGGCTGGAACCGCTCGAAATCGGGCCGGATTCGCTCTTCGTGAACGTGGGCGAGCGCACGAACGTCACCGGCTCCCGGCGCTTCGCGCGGCTGGTCAAGGACGGCGCCTACGAAGAGGCCCTCGACGTGGCGCGCCAGCAGGTGCGGAACGGCGCGCAAGTCGTGGACGTGAACATGGACGAGGGCCTGCTGGACTCGGAGGCGGCGATGGTGCGCTTCCTCAACCTGATGGCGTCCGAGCCCGAGATCTCGCGCGTGCCCGTCATGATCGACTCTTCGCGATGGGAGGTCGTCGAGGCCGGACTGCGCTGCGTTCAAGGCAAGCCGATCGTCAACTCCATCAGCCTCAAGGACGGAGAGGACGCCTTCCTGCGGCAGGCCCGGCTGGCCCGGCGCTACGGCGCGGCGGTCGTCGTCATGGCCTTCGACGAAGACGGACAGGCGGCCACGGCGGACCGCAAGGTGGATATCTGCGCGCGCTCGTACGATCTGCTGGTGCGCAAGGCCGGCGTTCCGCCGGAGGACATCGTCTTCGACCCCAACATCTTCGCGGTCGCGACGGGGATCGAGGAGCACGACGACTACGCTGCGGCCTACATCGAGGCGGTGCGCCGCATCAAGGAGACGCTGCCCCACGCGCTGGTGAGCGGCGGCGTGAGCAACGTGTCGTTCTCCTACCGCGGCAGCCACGGAGTCCGCGAGGCCATGCACTCGGCGTTCTTGTACCACGCAACGCGCGCGGGCATGGACATGGGGATCGTCAACGCGGGCGCGGTGGCCGTCTACGACGAGATCCCGGCCGATCTGCTGCAAGCCGTGGAGGACGTGCTCTTCAACCGGGACGTGGGCGCGACGGACCGCCTGACCGCACTGGCGGACCGCTACCGGACCGCCACGGCGTCGGAGGCGGAGGACTTGTCGTGGCGCGAGGCCCCCGTGGAGGCTCGGCTCCGTCACGCGCTGGTGCACGGCGCGACCGACTACGTGGACGAGGACGTGGAAGAGGCCCGGCTGGCGGCCGACCGCGCCCTGGACGTGATCGAAGGCCCCTTGATGGCCGGCATGAACGCGGTCGGCGACCTCTTCGGCTCCGGCAAGATGTTCCTGCCGCAGGTGGTCAAGAGCGCGCGGGTCATGAAGCGGGCGGTGGCGCGGCTGCTCCCGCACCTGGAGCGCGAAGGCGACGGGGCGGCACAGGGGGCGGGGCGGCGCTCCGCGGGCCGGATTCTGCTGGCCACGGTCAAGGGCGACGTTCACGACATCGGGAAGAACATCGTCGGCGTGGTTCTGCAGTGCAACGGATACGAGGTGCACGACTTGGGGGTCATGGTGCCGGCGGAGACGATCCTGGAGCGGGCGCGCGAGCTGGAGGTCGAGATCGTGGGGTTGTCGGGGCTGATCACGCCCAGCCTGGATCAGATGGTCCACGTGGCGGCGGAGATGGAGCGGGCGGAGATGGAGGTGCCGCTGCTGGTCGGCGGGGCGACGACTTCGCGCGTGCACACCGCCGTCAAGATCGAGGAGCAGTACTCGGGTCCGGTCGTGCACGTGTCCGACGCCTCCCGATGCGCCGCCGTGGCGGGCAAGCTGCTGGACCCGGCGGGCCGAGGCACCTACGCCGCTCGCGTTCGCGAAGAGTACGAGGGAGTGCGGCGAAGGCGCGCCACGGCCCGACCACGGGCGCCGCTGGTGTCGCTGGAAGCGGCGCGGGCCAACCGCTTGCGGCTCGACTGGCGACGTCACGTGCCGGTCCCTCCGGCGTTCCTGGGCGTCCGAACGTTCCCGGCGGAAGCGGCGGACCGGGCTCCCCAGACGGACCGGGCTCCCCAGGCGTCCGAGCCTTCGCGACACGTCGTCGCCTCGAGTCAAGACGCCGCCCCAAGTCACGGGGCCGCCCCAAGTCACGGCGTCGCCCGAGGCCACGGCGCGGCGTCCTCGCCCCAAGTCTCCGCCGCCCGCTCGTACGACCTGGACGAGCTCGCGTCGCGGATCGACTGGACCCCGTTCTTTCGGACCTGGGAGCTCGAGGGCTCGTTCCCCGAGATCCTGTCGGACCCCGTCGCGGGTCCCCAAGCGACCACTCTTTACGAAGAGGCGCTGGTCCTGCTCCGCCGAGTCCGGCGCGGTCGGCTGCTTGCGGCGCGCGCAGTGATCGGCCTCTACCCGGCCGCCGCCGTGGGCGACGACATCGTGCTCTACGCCGACGAGTCCAGGCGGACGCCGGCGGCCGTCTTCCCCTGCCTGCGGCAGCAGTTTCGCAAGGGGGCGGGACGGCCCAACCTGTCGCTGGCCGACTTCGTGGCGCCGGCGGAGTCGGGCGTTCGGGACTACGCGGGCGTGTTCGTGGTAACGGCGGGCGAGGGGGCCGCCGACCTGGCCGCGGGGTTCGAGGCCGAAGGGGACGACTATCAGGCGATCATGGTCAAGGCGCTGGCCGACCGGCTGGCCGAGGCCTTCGCCGAGCGCATGCACGAGCGGGTGCGGCGCGAGTTCTGGGGGTACGCGGCGGGAGAGTCGCTCTCCAACAACCAGTTGATCGCCGAAGAGTACGGGGGCATCCGCCCGGCCCCGGGGTATCCCGCCTGCCCGGACCACAGCCGGAAGCAGGCAATCTTCGACCTGCTGGACGCGGAGTCGATCGGCGTGCAGCTGACCGAGAGCGGCGCCATGACGCCGGCCGCTTCCGTTTGCGGACTGTACCTGGGCCATCCGGACAGCTTCTACTTCGGGGTGGGACGGATCGGCGCGGACCAGCTGGCGGACTACGCCGCACGCCTGGGGACGACGGTGGAGGAGGCCGGCCGCTGGCTGCGCCCCAGCTTGGCGGAGGCGGCGCCCGACCTTGGCTGATCTCCGCGAGATGCTCTCCGACGGGCGCGTCCACGTCATGGACGGCGCCATGGGCACGGTGCTGTACGCCCGCGGCGTCTTCATGAACGTTTGCTACGACGAGCTCAACGCCTCCAACCCGGCGCTGGTGGAGGATGTGCACGAGCAGTACGTCCGGGCGGGAGCGGAGATCGTCGCCACCAACACCTTCGGGGCGAACCCCGTCAAGCTGTCTTCGCACGGCTTGGACAAGCGGACGGAAGAGCTGAACCGCCGCGGCGCCGAGATCGCGGGGCGGGCCGCGTCGGGACGGGCTGCGGTGGTCGGCGCCGTGGGTCCGCTGGGGATACGGTTGGAGCCGCTCGGCCCCACGTCGCTGGACGAGGCGGAAGCGTACTTCGGACGCCAGGTGGACGGCTTGCTGGAGGGCGGCGTCGAAGGCTTCGTGCTCGAGACCTTCTCCGACCTCTCCGAGATGGAGCAGGCGGCGCGGGCGGTGCGAAGCCGCTGCGACCTTCCCGTGGTTGCGCAGGTGACGGTGGGCGAGGACTGCGCCACGTCGTTCGGCGCTTCGGTGGAGCAGGCGGCGCGGGCGGCCGAGGCGTGGGGGGCCGACGTGGTGGGCATCAACTGCTCGCTGGGACCGGCGGTCATCCTGGACGGCGTGGAGCGAATGGCGGCGGCGACGCGCTTGCCACTGGCCGCGCAACCCAACGCGGGCCTTCCGCGGGCGGTCGGGAATCGGACGATGTACTTGGCGGGACCCGACTACGTGGCCATGTACGCCCGCCGCCTCATCCAGGCCGGGGTGCGCTTGGTGGGCGGATGCTGCGGCACCACGCCGGAGCACGTGCGCCGGATCCGCGAGGAAGTGGCCGCCCTTCAACCCCGAACGCCGCCGGCAAGGGTGCTCCGCGATCCGTCGGAGAGCCCGGCGCGGAAGGCGGCGCCTCCGTTGAAGGAGAGGTCGCGTCTGGGGGAACAGCTGGCCGCGGGAGAGTTCGTCGCCTTGGTCCGCGTCGTGCCGCCCAGCGGGTGGGACGCCTCCGAGCTGCTGTCCCGCTGCCGGCGCCTTGCCCGGGCCGGGGCCGGTTTCGCGGTCGTGCACGAGGACCGAACCGCCGCCCGGATGAGCGCCTCGGCCGCCGCGGCGCTGGTGGCGGGCAGCAACGCGGCCGAGCCGGCGGCGGAACCGGTGCTTCACTGCACGTGCAGGGGCCGAACCCTGCCGGCAATGATCGCCGACCTGCTGGGCGCCGCGGCATCGGGCGTCCGCAACCTGCTTCTGGACACGGGCGGGCTTCCGGTCGGCGTGCCGGCCGGGTCGGGGGCCACGGTGGACATCGATTCGATCGGGCTGGCCAACGTGGTCGCGGGGCTGAACACGGGTCGGGACCCGTCGGGCAACGAGACGGGCGAGCCGGCGGGATTCGTCGCCGGCGTCGTCCTCTCGCAGGGGGCGCGGGACCGATCGCGAGAGCTGGAACGCTTTCGCTGGAAGGTGGACGCCGGCGCGGCGTTCACGGTCACGCGACCCGTTTTCGATGCCGAGCACCTGCTGGCGTTCCTGGAAGAAGCCAAGACGGCGGCCGACGGGGCGGACGTTCCGGTGCTGGCCACGATCCAGCTGCTGGAGACCCCGACGCAGGCCGAGTTTCTGCAAAACGAGGTCCCCGGCGTGCACGTGCCGGACATCGTGGTGACGCGAATGCGCGCGGCCGCGTCGCGCGGCAAGGAGCACGTCGTCCGCGAAGGCGCCGAGGTCGCCCGCGAGATCGTGGCCGAACTGGCCCCCCACGTCGCCGGCGTCCACGTCGTTGCGTCTCCGGGACCGGCCGCAGCGTTCGTGCTCGATCTGCCCCGCTGACCGCGCGACCCGCCTTCAGCTGCTCTCCGCCGCCTCCACCACGCGGGCTAGTTCGCCGGCGGCGTCCCGGCTGCCCAGGTTGCTCACGTAGACCTTGTCGGCGCCCGCGTCCCGCAACGCGCGAATCGACCGCGCACATATCTCTTCCGGTCGGTCGCCACGCCCGAACTCGCGGGCAACCTCGGCCGCCGGCACGGGGAAGAACCGGCCCAGGCGTTCCAGCGTGCGCGGGTTGGCGCTGCGATACATGAACACGCCCCAAACCACGGGCAGCGCCACGTCCAGTCGGGCCAGCTCGCGCCGAAAGCGCTCGACGCGGTCCAGGGAGTGGTGCGACACCACCTGGGTCAGTACGAAGTCGGCGCTGAAACCGGGGGCTGCCGCGAAGCGGGCTTGGCGCTCGGGGTCCCGATGCGGGTTGGCCCATCCGGCCAGCGCCAGCTCCGGCTGATCTTCCCGAATCAACCGGCGCAGGTCCTGACCGTGCGGTACGCACCGAGGCGGTCCCACGGACTCGTCGCCGCCCACCACGGCCAGTCCCGCCACGCCCAGGCTGGCAGCGCGCCTAGCAAATAGGCGGCAGTAGTCCAAGGAGTGCTTGCAGGTCAGGAACGGCACCACGCTCCGGAAGCCGCCGCCGTCCCCCAAGTTGGCCGCCAAGTGGGCCAGGCTCTCTTCTTCGGCGCTCCCCACGGCGTCGTCGGTCAGCAACACGAAGGCGCCCGCCCGCGAAAGCCGCTGCAGGGAGTGGTGCAGGTCGATCCACACATCCATGCTGCGCGCCGGCGCCAAGTCGGAACGCGGCGGCCGAAGTTCGGCGGCCGCCAGGGGGCCGGGGCGCTCCAAACACCGTACCAGGGCGCTCATCGGCAGGCGGGCGCAGGGGCCGCGGCGGTCAGGACCTCGGCGCCGTCCTCGGTCACCAGCACGTCGTCTTCGATGCGGATGCCGGTTCCTTCCAGCCCCGGTCGCCGGGGACACGCTCCAGGGTGGAAGTAGAGTCCGGGCTCCACCGTCAGGACCATGCCGGGGGCCAGCGCGCCGTAGGTCCCGGGGTCGTGCACGTCCAGGCCCAGCCAGTGCGACGTGTTGTGCGGGAAGAACGGCCGGTACGCCTTCTCTTCGAGCACTCGCCCAGCCGGCCCCCGGACCGCGCCCAGCGCGATCAGCCCTTCGGCCACGACCTCCGCCGCCGCCCGATGAACGTCCGCCACGGCCACGCCGGGTCCGCACGCGCCCACCGCAGCGGCTTGGGCCCGTCGCACCACCTCCCAGGCGTCCCGCCGCAACCCGCTCGTCCGCCCGGAGACCGGCACCGTTCGCGTCACGTCGGCGGCGTACCAGCCGAACTCGGCGCCGGCGTCGACCACCACCAGCTCGCCGGCCCTCATGCGCCGGTCGTTGGCGACGTAGTGAAGGGTGCATGCGGCCTCGCCGGCGGCCACGATCGTGGCGAACGCCGGCCCCTGGGCGCCCCGCTGCCGGAACCCGGCTTCCAGCGCCGCCTCCACCTCCCACTCCCCCGCCCCGTCGGCCACGCAGGCCAGCCCCTCCGGGAACGCCTCCGCCGTAATGCGCGCCGCCTCCCGGATGCGGGCCACTTCCGCCGGGTCCTTCCGAACGCGCATCTCGTCCAGGATCGTCCCCGGGTCGGCCACGGTGCGCAACCCGGCCCCCCGGCGTGCCCACAGCGCCCGCCCTTTCGCCAACGCGCTTCGCACGGCCCGGTCGCACGTGCCGGACTCGCCCAGCCGATACAGGACCCGATCTCCCCCCGCCAGCAGGCCCGGCGCCAGCGCGTCGAAGCGCTCCAGCGGGTGGACGGCGCACGCCCCGAACCGTTCCTTCGTTTCGGCCAGCGCCGGCCGCTTCCCCGTCCACAGCTCCCGGGCCGGGTCCGGCTCGGCCGTGAACAGGACGAACCTGTCCTCGTCGGCGAAGCCCCGGAGCAGCGCGATGCACTCCGGCAGCTCCCAGCCGGTCAGGTAGAAGAGCTCGGACGCGGGCCGGTACCGGTACTCCGAATCGCCGTTCTTGAAGCGAACCGGCGAGGCAGGGAGCAGCATGGAACCGTCTTCCAGCTGGGACAGGACGGCGCAACGCCGTTCCGCAAAGGGATGCGGGGGCAAGCCGCGCGCAACCGCGTCCGCCCCTTCGCCGTCCACGCTAACGGCCTCGGGCGCTTGCTGCCGGCGCCGTCGCCATGAAGAGAAGACGAGAACAGACGGACTTGGCGCGCATCGCATTCAGCTCCGGCGGGGCAAGGGGGAATCAAAGTTACGGCGGCCCGTCCGGCGCCAACACCTGCCGGCGACTTCGGCAGGCGGGTGCAGACCGGGTCGTTTCGCCGTGGACGAAATTGAGGCCGATCCAGCTATCCAAACGCCCAATTTCCGAGTGCATCTTGCTTCCGGCCCAGCCATTCCCCCGGGCCCGGAGCGCCCCCGAGGGCCTCCGCGAATCCGCGAACCCCGCCCCCACAGGAGGCCCCGTTGCACGACGCCCACCGAGAGTCTCACGGCTCCCACCGCCCACCACGCCGCAAGCACGACGAGGTCTACAAGTTCTTCTTCTCCCAGGCCCCCACCGTCGCAGAACTCCTCGAAGACTACCTCGCTCCCGAATGGGCTGACCAACTCGACCTCGACTCGATGCGCAAGGTCACGCCGGAGCATGTCGACTCCCGGCTCGAACGCCGACAGGCCGACATGATCTGGCGCGTCGACTTCCGACACCGCCCCGGCTTTATGGTCCTGCTCCTCGAGTTCCAGTCCCGGGTCGACCCCTCCATGGCCGCCCGCGTCCTCCGCTACGTGACCGACGCCTACGAGAACCTAATCCGCGAGACGCCGTCCGGTGCCGACCACCGGCTACCCCCCGTCGTCGTCTGCGTCGTCCACAACGGCCCCCGTCCTTGGGACGCCCGCCTCGACATCGCGGACCTGATCTCGCCCACGCTGCCCCAGCTCCGCGACCTCTCGGTCCGGCTGCCGTACCAAGTGCTTGACATGCGTGCGGTGCCCGGGCGAAGCTTGCGGAAGCCGCGCATCCTGACTTGGTTGAGGGAGCTCGAGCGGGACGGCGGCACGGGGAAGGTCCGGGCCGTGCTGGACGAGGTGTTGGAGGCGTATCCCGGTCCCGAGCACGCCGGGGTCCCGGAGGCGTTCGCGCTGTGGGCGTTGGGCGCGGCGCGGCAGTGGGGACGTTCGGAAGATGAACTGTCGAAGATCACCGACTTGACGGAGGCAAGAGCGATGTACACGCAGATCGAAGAAGAGATGGCAAGGCTGCGGGACGAGGGCCGCCGGGAAGGCCGCCGAGAGGGCCGCCGGGAAGCCAGGACCCTCTTGGAGCGCCAGGTGGCCAAGAAGTTCGGCGCGGATGCGGCCGGACAGTTGTCGGGCCTGATCGGCGGCCTGGACGGACGCGACCAGCTGGACGCGGCGGCGGACGCTGTCATCGAGTGCGACACGGTCGGGGAGCTGATCGCCCGGCTCGCCAACTAGTCCAGCCAAGTTCTCTCCCGCTGTCCGAGGTGGCCCGGTTCCGGGAGCTGCGCCGCCGTCGACCGATACCTGGCCTCGAGCGCGTCGGCCTCCAAGCTCGCGCCGACAGGCCGACATGGTGTGGCGCATCGATACCGGAGGCGTTCGCGCTGTGGGCGTTGGGCGCGGCAGTGGGGCCGTTCGGAAGAGGAACTGTCGAAGATCACCAACTTGACGGAGGCAGGCAGATGTACACACAGATCGAAGAAGAGATGGCAAGGCTGCGAGCGGAAGGTCGTCGGACAGGGCGGCGGGAGGTCCTGGAACGCCTGGTGGCCAAGAAGTTCGGCGCGGACGCGGCCGGGCAACTGTCGGGGCGTGATCGGCGGCCTGGACGGACGCGACCAGCTGGACGCGGCGGCAGACGTCATCGAGTGCGACACGGTCGGGGAGTTGCTGGCCCGAGTGGCGACCTAGGCCCGACCAGTTCACCGCTGGGTACTAGGCTGGGCGTCTGATCCTATTGCAGCACGTGGGTAAGGTCGTCGGCCGGGCAGAATTCGCTTCCCGACCCATCGCGTTTCCCGAGCCCAAGAACCGAGAATCGGTCGCGGAGGGGTTCTGGAAACGCGGTGGTTCAGGTCGTCGCCACCGCCTCGCGGAGAACGCAGACGGCCCTGTGCGTGTACGACTTCACGCTGCCCTCGGGTATTCCCAGCTTGGCTGCCGTTTCGCTCACGGAGAGTCCGGCTAGGCGGGAAAGGACGACGGTGCGCCACCTCTCGGGCAGTTCGTCGATCGCCCGGTCCAGCGCTTCGTCCTCCAGCTCCAGGAGCATGAGCTCCTCCGGCGACTTGGCGTGTCCGCGGTCCGGCAGGCCGTGGGCCTGAAGCAGCTCCCGTCGCCTTGCCCGCTTCGCCACGGACTTGAGTCCTGCGAACTGCACGAACTTCGCCAGCCATCGCCCGGCCCTCTCGGGATTCTTCAGCCTGTGAAGCTGCCCATGGGCGTTGATGACTGCCCGTTGCGCGATGTCCTCTGCCGTCTCGGCCCGGCCACGGTACTGCTCGGCCTGCTGCACGAGCCGCGGCCAGTGCTCCATGACCAGCTTGCCGAAGAGTTCCTCGCTGACCGTGGTTTCTGCCGTTTGTGCCCTCATGGATCGCTCCCCGTTGAAGGAATGTTTGCCCCTTATACCTCACAAACCAGAAAAAAGTTCCCAGCCCCCCTCCTTGCCCGAGCCTCGAATCGACAACGACCCCTTGAACGACGTCCTCCGGGTAGTCGAAGCGCACGGCTGCGACCACTCGTCCCGGCGAGCGGTCAAGATGAGACCGTCGGGGGCGGCCGTGATCTAAGGTCCGAGGTTCCGGTGCGGGAGTGGAAGGCGCTGCACGGTCCAGAGCGGGAGGTAATGTTCGCGCAGAGGCACCGTCCGGGTCGTCGTGGCTACTCGGACTTCGCCGACATGGCGAAGCTTGGAGGTGACGGTGGCGGGCGAGCCACTGGCGCACCTGCTGTATCGCCGCCGGCCGCCGTACTCCGGCTCAACCTGTCGAAGTCGGATGCGGCCGACCGGACGCGCAGCTACGAGGTGCTGTGCACCGACTACGGGATGACGCCGACGCGGAACAACCGGGGGTCGTGCCCACGAGAACGGCGTGGTCGAGAGCAGCCACGGCCACTTCAAGCGGGCACCGGACCACGCGCTTATGCTGCGGGGCTCGCGGGAGTTCGAGTCGGTCGAGGCTTACCGCGCCTTCGTGGCCGGCGTGGTCACTCGCCGTAAACGCGCGCCGGAGCCCGACATCGCGCCCCATGTGCGCGAAGGTTCGCTGGACCGCTACGACAGATTCTTCGGCGCCCGCAACGGCAACGGTCCAGCCGACCCGCCGGTCGGCGACGGCACCCGCCGCCCGGAAAGGAGACGCCCGATGAGCCCTAAAGCAGCCCTTCGTCGTGGACGGCGAAGGGCGGCCGTTCGCCGAGCGAGCCGAGCGCGAACGCCTAGTCCCACGGCTGCCACCCAAGTTGTCCTTGCTGACGGTCGGCTTGGAATGGTCACGTCACGAAAGCGGCCACACCTGCACCTGCTCCACATCCAGTTCGTCCTGGGTCTTTCCGAGAACGTAGTCCGGACCGATCTCGAAGACTTCCAAATCTCGTGGCATGTCCACGACTTCGCGAACGCAGCCGTCGAAATCGTAGACCGACCATCTTCGCCGCTCTTCGTCGGGCAAGCGGTACTCCTCCACCCAAAGGTATCGGCGGGCGTCGGCCTTGACGCTTCCGTAGGCCGGGTAGGCGTCCACCAACGGCAACCGGGCCGCACTTGGAGCCTGCAATGCTCGATCTTCCGGGGACAGCGTGGCCAGCAAGCCCTCCACGTGAGCATCCAGATCCGCTTGACTTGGAGACCTCCGGTCGCCGCTGCGGCGAACAAGTGTGTGCAGCGTTCCGTTTGCGCCGTAACTGCGTATCTCGTAGAAGTCGTTGGTCCCGACCACGATCTCGTCTCCCCAGAAGGCGGCGACGGTCGAGCGTCCGAAGGGGACTTGCCACGACATCAGAATCTCGCCGTACTCCACGTAGCCCTCCGAACCCGGAAAAACGCCCAACGACGTCTGGAGGCTGCCGGTGTCGTCCAGCAGGACATAGGTCCGGCTGCGGCGCACTGGGCCGGTCCTCCGTTCGGCGGGTGACACGTTGGGAAGCACCGCCGCGAGGATCGTCCCTTCGGCGTGAATGTCCACCACGCGAGGCGCGCTCTCGCCGCTCGGCAGCAGGCTAAAGGACCGGCCGTAGGCGCCGTTGGAGTCCAGGATCGAGACGCGGTTCTGCCACATGTCCCATGCCGCAATCGAATCGCCGCGCCAGCGGGCGACGGCCGCCAGCCCCGTGAACTCGCCGGGACCCTGGCCTCGGCGTCCCCACGCCTCAACGCCCACGCCGTCGGAGTCGAAGACGCGGAGCTGGGCAGAGCCGCCGTCGGCCACGACTACTCTGCCGTCCAAGAGCATTGTGGCGTCCCGGACTCGCGAAAGCCGCCGCGACTCGTCGGCCTCCAACGCGCCCCCGCCAAGAGAGCGGGCCGGCGATGCGGCGACGGACCGGCCCGCGAACGATTCCGAAGGCGATCCCCCGTTCATGACGAGCGCGACGCCGGCGCTGTCCGTCGTCTGGCACGCCAGTGCCGCCGGCGCGCGCACGTCGTCGCCGCACGACGCCGTCACGGTGCCGACGAAAAAGACTGTCGTCGCCCAGCGTAGTGTCATCATCGGATGTCCTTTCGCGCTTATAGTGCGTCAAAGTGGACCAGCGGCGTCAGATGCCACTGAAGGTTAATCGCTATTCGGAAGGCCCTCTCGTCAGGTAGGGCTCCACGACCTTTACGCGCAGGTCGCCGGCTGGAGTCTCGGTCACCGCGTACATGAGCTTGCTGCCGCACACGGGAGAGAACCTGTCCTCGTGTTGGCCGACGGCGACGAGGCGGCCCGAGGACGGATCAATCACCTCGACCCGGTGGTCGAAGGTGTCGCGGTGCCAAGCGGGGCGCGGGTTGAACGGAATGCCCGGGTGCCAATCCGGGTCCGGCAGCAAGACGTACGTCCAGAGAAGCCCTTCGTCGTCCTCCCAGACGTGGTGCAGTGCCGCCGGCGGCGGAGCGGACTCGTACACTTCGGCACCGAACTCCGGGTACGCCGGAAACCAGTCGGCTTCCCGCACCAACGTTCGCTTCAGAGTAAGCGACTGCTCGGTCGCGCCCCGCGCGCTCCATTCGTGGACGGCGTAGCGCCACATGCTGGCTGCCCAGAAGGTCGCTTCCGTCCCGGGACGAGGGCTTGCAAGAACTCGCTCCAGGTCCGGCTCGGCGACCATCGACGGGCCGAACCTTTCGACTTCCCGGCCGACAGCATCGACCAGAACGAATGTGTCGTCGCCGGGACTCGTCACGGATCGAGCGAAGACGAGGTCTCCCGTACCTAAACGAGCGAACCGGCGATAAGGCGCTGGCATCCCGAAGGAGCGAACGTATTCGCCTTGAGAGGTCAGGACCTGCAATCGGTTGTTCCCGTCGTCCGCCACGAAGAGCGTATCGCCCGGTCCTACCCAGATACGGGCCATGCCCTGCACTTCGCCGGGCCCCTGGCCCTCGCGGTTCATAGCCCGCACGAACCTCCCGTCCTCGTCGTAGACGAAGATGTCGCCGCCGCCTGCAACCCCGCCCAGCAAGAATTCGCCTGTGCTCAGCTGCCCGACCATGCACCCGTCTCCCGCCGCTCTGCCCCACACCGAACCGGGATCGTCGTCGCCTCCCAGCAACGCGACTGTTCGGAAGGCGATCTCGCAATCGCGACACGATTCGGACTCGTCGATCGCAAGTGAAGGCGCGACAGCACCGTGCCCGGACGACGAACACCCCGCCAGAGCCAGCAAGAAGGCAAGTCGCGCTGGGTATCCCATCAACCCGCGCCGGGCGGTCGGATTCGGCGGCGACGCTAGTGCATTGCGTACCAGCATGTGCCCGGGTCAAATGGGCTGCCGTTGCAAGGCGGACACGTCACGAGGCAAGGCAAGTCTCGGACGCACGCCTCGTTCGCACACCCACCATCGGCGCAGACCTCCGGTGCGCCAAGGGTAACGATCAGCAGTCCCCCGACAGCGACCAGCGCTGCCATCGCCACCCCAACCTTCTTCGTCCTTCTCGACCCGAGTCTCCATGCGGCCCACACGATACCGCCCAGCAACCCGAGTGCGATGACGTAGGCCCCGTAGGTGCCCACGGACCAAGCCTCGGTCCAGAGCACCCCGGCCCACCCCGCTGCAGCGACGACGGTGAGGCCAACGACGACCTTGACGATGTTCTCTTTGGACCACTTGGACATGTTCCCTCCTTGTTGGGAAAGTTGGACTCCGGCACGCTCCCCCGCAGGCCAACTGCCATACGGACCGAAACGACCCAGCTGTGATCCTGATCCTAGTTGCCTGCGCCCAGGCGTGCAAGGTCCGCCAGTGCACCCGTCGTCCACCCGAGTATTACCTTGGGAGCCGGACCGCGTGCCCGGCGATCGGATCACGCGCCGGAATCCAGTAGACCCGCTACCCGGCAAGACCGGACCCCGCACTCGGAGGTCGTCCCTGCCCCGACCGCGCACTCGCTTTGCCCTCTGCTGGGCCGCCGCCTCCGTCGCGGCTGGCCTGTTCTCCGTCGCGAGCCCTGTCGTCGCGACCGGCTCTCCGGCCCAGGTCGTGCTGGGCCGGTTGGTAGAGGCGGCCCAATCGGGCGGACAAGGCATCGGGGGCGCAATGATGACGCTGGTGGACGCCGGCGGACGGTCGGTCGAGCAGGTTCTGACGCGCGACAATGGCCTCTTCCGGCTGACCGCGCTGGCACCGGGACGATACCGCCTGCGGGCGGACCGGATCGGCTACGCGTCCACGGAGGCCGGCCCCTTCCAGCTGGCCGCCGGCGACACGGTGACGCTGCTCGACCCGCCCATGGCGGCTGCGGTGGAGGCCGTGTCGCTGGACGGCTTGGAGGCCCGCGCCGACCGGCGGTGCCGCGTGCGTCCGGAAGAGGGGCTGGCCGTGACCCGCGTCTGGGAAGAGGCCCGGAAGGCGCTGGCCGCCGCCGCGTGGACCCAGAGTCGGGGCATGTACCGGTACGAGATGATGGGGGTCAGGCGGGAGATGGACCGCGAAGGCCGCGTGGTGCTGTCGGAGGACCGCACCTTCGACCAGGGCTACCGCAAGGCGCCGTTCGTGGCCCTCCCCGCCGACTCGCTGATGCGGAACGGCTTCGCGGTCTTCTCGCCGAGCGAGTCCGCGTACCGAGCCCCTGACGCCGCGGTCCTCCTCTCCGATCTCTTCCTGGACGCGCACTGCTTCAAGCTGGAACAGGACGAGGACCGCGCACCGGGGCTGGTCGGCCTGGCCTTCGAGCCCGTGCCCGGCCGCCGGGTCGCCGACGTGGCCGGCACGCTGTGGCTGGACCCGGCGACCGCGCAGTTGCAGTGGCTCGACTTTCGCTACCGCAACCTGGACATCCCGGGCGTGCTTCTCTCGGCGAATCCAGGCGGCAGAGTGTCGTTCCGCGCACTGCCGAACGGCACTTGGATCGTTCATTCGTGGGAGATCCGAATGCCCCGGGCCGCCGTCTCCACGAACCCTCTGACCAAGCACATGGCCACTACGCTGGACGGGATCACCGTGCAGGGCGGCGATGTGCTCCAGGTCCACGGCGACGCAGGGCTGGTGCTGCGGGCGGACAAGGGAGGACGCATCGCCGGGATCGTCTTTGACAGTCTCCGCCAAGGCCTGCCGGGCGCGCGCGTCTTCCTGGAGGGCGGCGGCGCCGAAGTCGTCACGAACCGAGAAGGCCGCTTCGAGGTGACCCACCTCCGCCCCGGCGTGTACGCGGTCAACTTTTCCCATCCGTACCTGGACCGCTACGGCTACTCGGCCGAGCCCTTCCAGGTGGAGATCGGAGAGGGGAACGAGGCGCCGGCCCAGGTAAACTTCGCGGCGCCGTCGGTGGGCCGGGCGGTGGCCCGCATCTGCCGGCACGCGAAGCCGCCCGCCGAAAGGGCCTTGGTTCCGGGCGCCGATCCGGGGCGCGCAACGGGCGTGCTGGCCGGCCAAGTCGCGGACTCGCTGGGCCAGCCCATGGTCGGCGCGCTGGTCCGGGTTCTTTGGCGCGGGTACGGCGTATCGGCGGAGGAAGGCGTGACGACCCTTCGCGAGGGAAACAGCGGCGTGGCCGTCGCGACGGACGCTTCGGGCCGCTACTTGGCTTGCTGGGTCCCCGTCGACACGCCCCTGGAAGTGGAGGTGCTGGCGGACGCCGACGAAGCGACGCTCAAGAACGCCCGCTTCGAGACCGCGTACCACCTGTCGGACCTGATAGCGGCCAGGGAGCGAACGATCCGCATCTCGGCTCAGGACCCCTACTTCACCCTCGACCTGCGCGTCGGCACCGGCAACCAGACGCGACAGGAACGTCGCCGCTTGGACGGCAGTCCGCCCCGCGCACCCGCCGCTCCAGCCTCGGACGCACGCCCCGCTCGCTCGTCCGCCCCTTCCGCCGGGGCCGCCACTCCAACGCTGGTCGGGAGCCCCCTCGGGGTCTTCGGGGCCTTGGGCGTGTTCGGGGCCTTGAGCGCCTTCTCCCCGACGACGACCGCCCCCCGCACCGCTTCCCGCCCGGCCCCGCCCGCGAAGGACACGGTGACCCTGGCCCCCATCGTGGTGTCCGTCTTGCGGTCGCCGGCGCGACTGGATCGCCTTCCCTTTGCGGCTTCGGTCCTGACCCGGCAGGAAATCGCGCAGGGCGCGGCGGGGACTTCGATCGAGGAGGCCCTTCACGCCTTGCCGGGCGTTCGCGTCCAAAACCGGCACAACTTGGCCGTGGGCGAGCGCATATCGATTCGCGGCTTCGGAGCCCGGTCCCAGTTCGGCGTTCGGGGGATCAAGGTCCTCGTGGACGGCATCCCGGCCACGCTTCCCGACGGCCAGTCCACCCTGGACCACTTGGACATCGGCTCTCTGGCGCGCGTGGAAGCTCTGCGGGGACCGGCCGCCGCTTGGTACGGGAACGCCGCCGGGGGCGTACTCCTGTTCCGAAGCGCCGAACCCTTTGCCGGCCGTTGGCGCCAAGGCGCCGTGCTCGCGGGCGGCTCCAACGGGATGCTGCGCACCGAGGTTTCGGGGTCGGGGACCGCGGGCGGCGTGCAGTACCGCGCCAGCTACGGCAGGACCCGTCTCGACGGTTTCCGCGACAACCCGTCCGATAGCGGCGAGAACCCCTACGCGGGGGGTGCCCGGCAGACGCTCAACGTTGGAGCTTCGCTGGGCGCCGGCGGGGGCTCGCTGACGTTCCGGCTGGCGGGCGTGGACTTGGACGCGCTCAACCCCGGGTCGCTGCCCGCCGACCTCTTCGACCAAGGCAGCAACCAGGCCTGGGGGTTCAACGTGGCCCGGCGAACCCGCAAGCACGTGCGGCAGATGCAGGCGGGCGCGGCGTGGCAAGGGCCGCTGGGCGGACTGGAAGCCGAGGCGTCGGCCTACGGCGCCAGGCGGGTGCTCGACAACCCCATCCCCACGCAGGTGATCGACCTGACCCGGAACAGCGGCGGGGTGCGCCTGGTCCTGACCAAGGGGTGGCCTACGAGCGGAGGCACGGCGCGCTTGGGCTTCGGCACCGACGCGGAGGTGCAGAGCGACGACCGCCGGAACTTCGCCAACGTGGGCGGCAGCGCGGGCGACCTGACCCTGGACCAGCAGGAGCGGGTCCGGGCGGCGGCCGTATTCGGACACGCGCGACTTCCCCTGAGCGCCCGCGTCGAGATGGCCGGCGCCGTGCGCTTCGACCACTTCGCCTTCCGGGCCGACGACCGGTTCGTGAACTCGGAGAACCCCGACGACTCGGGAACGCGCGCGATGAGCGCGATCAACCCGTCGCTGGGCCTGTACGCCGACCTGGGGCGCCACGGCCTTTTCGCGTCCGTGGCCCGATCGTTCGAGACCCCGACGACGACCGAGCTGGCCAACCAAGCCGACCGAGCCGGCGGCCTGAACCCCGGCCTGGACCCGCAGCACGGGTGGACGGTCGAGGCGGGAGTGCGGGGGTCGCTGGGGCTGGGGGGCGACGGCCCCGACGACGCCGGGATCGCGTACGACTTGGCCGCCTTCTCGACGCGCTTGGCGAACCAGTTGGTCCCCTTCGAGGTGGCCGGGGCGCCGGGACGGCGGTTCTTCCGCAACGCCGGGAAGTCCACGATACGGGGCGTGGAGGCGTCGGTCCGCGCCGTGGCGTCCCCGTCGCTGTCCAGCCGAATCGCCTACAGCTTCGTGGACGCGCGCTTCGACGACTTCGCAGTGGACGACCGTTCGTTCTCCGGCAACCGAGTCCCCGGCGTGGCGCCCCACCATCTGGAAGCCGCGGTGCGCACCGTCCGCGGAGCCTGGTTCGGTGAACTCCGCCTAGAGGTTCGCGGCCAGACGCCCGCCGACGACGCCAACCAAGCCGAAGCCGCCGGCTACGCCCTCGTAGGCCTGCGCTTCGGGGCCACGGACCTGCAGGCCGGCTCGGTGCGGTTCTCGCCCTTCGCGGGGATCACCAACGCCACCGACGCCCGATACGCGTCCTCGGTGGTGGTGAACGCCTTCGGCGGCCGCTACTTCGAGCCGGGGCCGGCCCGCGGCGGCTACGTGGGCGCTTCGGTGTCGTGGAACTCCGGGCCGCCGGACAGGTAGGGCCAGAGCCTTACGGCGGGGAAACGGCGCCGCACGCCGCTGGGTCCCTGACCACCCAGAGGCTGTTCCCGACTCGGCGCTCGCCGGACAGGTCCGATGGACGGTTGGCGACGCGCTCGCCCAAAGTCATGGTGGAGGACCCGCCGCCGTCCAGGTTCAAGGCGTCGCCCACCCCTAGGGACACGAACAGGTCGGCCAGCTCGGGAAGGGACATGCCTTCCGAGTAGGGGGCCTGCCGGCCGTCCACCACCACGAGCCACAGGACTCTCGCTTCGGCGTCGAACCCGACGGCCGTACGAGGATGGCGCGAGGACGCGAACGCCGGTCTGGCCTCGACCGCCAAGTCGCCTACGCGCCGGCCCTGGTCCAGCAGCTCGGGGTAGCCGCCCACGACCTGAAGCGCATCCGAGCCGGGTGACCCGTCCGCGGCAATGGTGTCGCGACCGAACGCCACGAAGCCGTCGCCGCTTCGAGACGGCGCGCCGATCCACGGGGCGCCTCGGGAGCCCCATGCAAACGCGGGCCGGTCGGAGAGCCGTCGCGTCGTCGACGTGACCTCGGAGCCCACCGGCAGACCTCCCGCATCGCGCATGAAGAAGTCGCCGTTGACGCCCGCCAACGCTTCGGCCGGAGCAGCGGGCGCCATCTCCGACACCCTCATCGGCTGACGGCCGCCCTCTTCGGAGCTTCTCGCGGGGACGACCGAGAGGCCCACGTCGCAACGCTCCGTCTCTGCGGAAACCAAGTGCACGGCCCACGGCCCGCGAGCCGACCATACGAAGCGGTACCAGACGCCCTCGCCCAGGCTGCGCGCCCGGACGGTATCGGGCTCCAGGAGCGCCAAGGCGGGGCCGGGAAGGGGCGGCGGAGCGGCCTCCGGCGTCGGCTGGGGAGAGGAACAGCCCGCCGGAGCCAGGGCTAGCGCCAGCGCCAGCGACAAGCACGACCCAGGTGCGGCACCGGTCGAGGTCGGCAGGGGACATCGCCTAGCGACGGAAGGGCGCGGAACGACCAAGCGAGTCAAGCGCGGCTGACCTCGAGTCGGCGAAGGGAGACGCCAGGCAATCCGAGCGGCGGGAATCCGGGCGGCAGGCGGTCCAAGAAGGTAACGCGGTCGCGGGGGGCACGCGCCCGCCGGACCCGCGTCAGTACTCTTCGGCCTCGTCCCAGGACTCCGACGACCAGAAGCGGTCCTCCTCCTCGCGGATCGCCTTCATGTCCAAGGGCTCGTCGCCCCCCACCGGCGAATCCCCCGTCTGCACCAGCACGCCGGTCTCCTCGATCTGGCGCACGTCCTCGTCCGACAGGCCGGGCCGCCGCGGGCGAATCCGCCGCCCGATGCGCCGCCGCGCAATCCAACCAGCCGCCAGGGCCAGCACCGCCAGCCCGACGAACAGTTCCCCCGTCACGGCAGGCGGCTCACCCGTCCGCGCTCGATCGTTCGTCCGCAGGCGACATGCCCACGTACTTGAGACCGCTGCCGGTGTTGAACAGCACCACCTCGTCTTCGGCGCCGACCAGTCCCATCCGCCGCAGCTTGGGCACCGCCGCGGCCGTCGCGCCGCCCTCTGGCGCGGCGAAGATCCCGGTCGCCCGCCCCACGGTCTCCACCCACTTGGCCATCTCGCGGTCGGCGACCGACACGGCCCCTCCCTTCGACTCGCGCAGCGCCCGCAGGATCAGGAAGTCCCCCACCGCCCCCGGAACCCGCAGCCCCGCCGCGTACGTGACCGCGTTCTCCCACGTCCCCGCTTCGTCCCGTCCCTCTTCCCACGCCCGCACCATGGGCGCGCACCCGTCCGCCTGCACCGTGAACATCTTGGGCCGTTCCGCCCCGATCCAGCCCAGCGCTTCCATCTCGTCGAACGCCTTCCACATGCCGACCAAGCCGGTCCCGCCGCCGGTGGGGTACACGATCGCGTCGGGCAACCGTCCGTCCAGCTGCTCGAAGAGCTCGTAGCCCATCGTCTTCTTGCCCTCGATCCGGTAGGGCTCCTTCAAGGTGGAGAGGTCCCACCAGCCGTGCTTGCGACAGCCTTCCCGAACGACCCGCGCGCAGTCCGAGATCAAGCCGTCCAGGAGCTGCAAGTCGGCGCCCAGAGCGCGTATCTCGGCCAGGATCGGCGCCGGCGTGTCGGACGGCACCACCACGTGCACGGGCAGTCCGGCCCGGGCTCCGTAGGCGGCGCTGGCCCCTGCCGCGTTCCCGGCCGAAGGGATCGCCAGGGCCTCGGCCCCCAGTTCAAGCGCCCTAGACACGGCCAGGCACAGCCCCCGGTCCTTGAACGACCCCGTCGGGTTCTGGCCCTCGTCCTTGATCCACAAGCGGCCCACGTCCAGCGACCGGGCCAGCCGGGCGGACTCCAGCAACGGCGTGAACCCCTCGCCCAGCGTGATCCGACATGCCGGGTCTCGGACGGGCAGGACCTCGGCGTAGCGCCACAACGTGGGCTCCCTGCCCCGCAACGCCTCGGGCGCGAAGCGCTGCCGCAGCGACGCCAAGTCGTAGCGGGCGAACAGCGGCTTCTCCGCGGGAGACAAGCCGGCCAGCTGCTCGGACTCGAGGACCTGTCCGGTCCAGGTACACTCCAAGTGGGACGCGCCGGGAAGGTTCATCACCGATAAGTTGCACGGGCCGGCGGCTGCGGCAACCTTTCCGCGCCCCGTCCGCGTCTCATCGAGGTACGGAACGAGCACAGGCAACCGGACTTGGGATCATCGAAGCGGAACTGATTCGCAAGGCGTGCGAAGGCGACGAGCGGGCGGTCCGCGCCCTTTACGACCGGTACGCGCCGCGCGTCTACGCCGTTGTGCGTCGGATTGCGGGCGACGACGACTTGGCGCACGACTACGCCCAAGAGGCTTGGATCCGGGCGATCCGGGCGCTTCCCGGGTTCCGGGGCGAATCCAGGTTGTCGACGTGGCTGCACCGGATCGCGGTCAACACTGCGATTCAAGCCCAGCGCAAGGAGCAGAAGAGGAAGAAGTTGGAGGCGCCGTTCCCGGAGGTGGTGCCCGTGGCGCCCCGGACCGGCGACCCGCTGCTGGGGCGAAGGCTGGAGGAGGCGTTGGCCCAGCTTCCTCCCGGCATGAGGCAAGTGTTGATCCTGCACGACGTGGAGGAGTGGACGCACGAGGAGATCGCCGAATCGCTGGGGGTGACTCCGGGCACGTCCAAGTCCCAGCTGTTCAAGGCGCGCGCGAAGATGCGCGTCCTTCTCGCAGGCTACGAAGACGAACTGGAAACAAGGGAGGCAGAAGCATGGAGCGGTTGAGCCTGGAACAGTTGGCGCGGCTGGTCGGCGAGCCGCCGACGCCGAAGGAGCAGGCAGCCCTGGACGCAAACCCTGCGCTGCGCAGCGAGCTGGAGGCGCTCCGCGCCCAGACGGCCGCGCTGGGGGCTTTGCCGGACGTCTTGCCGCCGCCCGACGGCTGGAAGGCGATCCGGGCGCGGTTGGCGGCCGCCGGCCTCTTGCGGGAGCGGGTGGGCCAGCACCAGCCGTGGCGCAAGTGGGTGCAGGCGGCCGCGGCGCTGGTGCTCTTCACGGGCGGTACCGCGTTCGGCTGGACCGTGGGCGTCGCGCCCGAGCCGCAGACCAGCGACGGCGCGACCGCGGTTGCGCGCGACGACGCGGCCCCGGCCAGCTTGGAGGACGCCCGAGCCGCCGTCCAGAGCGCAGAAGAAGCGTGGGCCGCCGCCTACGACGACTACCAGCGTCTTCTCGGGTCGGGCGAACCCGTGTCGGCCCCCCGGGATCCGGCCTCTCGCCTAGCCGCCGTCGAAACGATCTGGGCCGCCAGCCGCGCCGCCGTGGAAGAGGCGCCGGCCGATCCGGTCTTCAACGAGATCCTCGCGACGATGGTGGCCGAGCGGCAGCAGCTCCTGCGCAGCATCAGCCGCGACGGCTGGCACTGAGCCGCTTGATGTCGATCCGCTCCCGCGCCCGCTCCTGCCGCCGGCCCGCACGCCTCCGCTCCCCTTCCCTTCTGGCGGCGGTGGCGGCCACGTGCGCTGCCAGCGGCACCGCTCAGGAACCGGCGTTCGCCCAGGCTCGGGGTTGGGTCGGGATCCGATTCGACGCGGTCGGCCAGTCCGTGGTCGTGGCCGACGTCTATCGGAGCGGCCCCGCCCACCGCGGAGGCGTGCGCCCGGGCGACGTGGTCGTCGCCGTGGACGGCGCACCGGTTTCCGGCGGCGGGCTGGCGCGCGCGGCGTCGGAGCTGTCGCCGGGCCAGATGCTGCGGCTGACCGTGGTTCGAGACGGCGCCGAGCACGCCTTGACCGTGGTGGCCGGCCAGCGTCCGCCGGCGATCGACGCCGGCTTGGCCGCGGACCGCTTCGTGCGCGCGCAGTCGCGGCTGTTCCGGACCATGGATTCTCTGCTTCGCGTGCTGTCCACCGGCGAAGCCGAGCTGGGCAGGGGCGACTCCGGGGCCCAGCACACCGACACCGTCCCCCCGGTGGCGATGGGGTTTCGTGTGACGTCGCCGCGCACGGCCGGGAGCCCATTCGTCCTGGGAGGCGCCCGCGCCAGGGACCTCGGCGTCGAGCTGGGACGCTACTTCGGCGTGGGGGCCGGCGTCCTGTTGACCGACGTGCTGGCCTCGACTCCGGCGGCCGTGGCCGGGTTCCGGCCGGGCGACGTCATCGTCTCCCTGGCCGGGCGGGATGTGGCGACGTTGACGGAACTACGGGCCGCGCTCTCGGGCTCGCCGGTTCCGTACGAACTCACCGTGGTGCGCCGGCGCTTGCGGGTCGTGATCCGCTACCCGCGGGAGCGATAGCTACTCGTACCGCAGGGCGTCGATCGGGTCCAAGATCGAGGCGCGCCGAGCCGGCCATATTCCGAAGAAGAGTCCGATCGCCGCCGAGAAGCCCAGCGCCGCGGCGACGGCTTCGGGCGCCACGATGGCGTTCCATTCCGCTGTTCGCCGGATCGCCTCGGCGCTCCCCACGCCGGTCAGAACGCCCAGGGCGCCCCCCATCACGCACAGAACCAGCGCCTCGATCAGAAACTGGAACAGGATCGTCTTGCGGGTGGCGCCCAAGGCCTTGCGAACGCCGATCTCGCGGGTACGCTCGGTCACGCTCACCAGCATGATGTTCATGATGCCGATCCCGCCCACCAGCAAGCTGATGGCGGCGATTCCGGCCAGCAGCAGGTTGAACGTCTGCTGGGTTTCGCCGAACGTTTCCAAGATGTCCGACGACCGCTGGATGCTGAAGTCGGCGTCCTCGGTGGGCAGGATCCTGTGCTCGCGCCGGACGACCCGGTCGATGTCCGCCCACGCCGGGTCCAGCAGCTCGGGAGAAGGCGCGGCGACGTAGATAGACCGCAGCCGGTCGCGTCCTCCCATGACCCTGTACATGGCCGTGGACAACGGCACGAACACTTGGTCGTCGGGCTGCATCCACATCGCGCCGCCCTTCTCCTTGAGCACGCCCACGACCTCGAAGGGGATGCCCCGTATCTGGATGCGGCGGCCCACGAGCAAGCCGGGAGGCGTCCCCAGTTCGTCGGGCACGTTGGACCCGAGCACGGCGACCTTGCGCCGGCCCTGCACCTCGCCCTCGTCGAAGAACCGCCCGTGGGCGATCTCGTGGTCGTGGACCGAGAAGTACGACGGCCACGTCCCCACCACCGAGTTCGACGAGTTCCACCTGAGGTACGACACCTGCAGGCGACTCTCGATCTCGGGCGCAATCTGGTACCGGTCCCCGACTTGATTGCGCAAAGCCACGGCGTCGTCCTCTTCCAGCCGCCGACTGCCGCTGGCCACGCCGCGGAAGAAGCCCTGACCCGGCCGGACGGTGAGGATGTTGGTGCCCATGTTCTCGATCTGCTCTTGGACGCGGCGTTGAGCCCCTTCGCCCAGCGCCACCATGGCGATTACCGCCGCCGAGCCGATGACGATGCCCAGCGTGGTCAGTGCGGACCGCAGCGCGTTGGCGCGGATCGACGCCAGCGCCACCACGAACGTCTCCTTTACGATGAACACGTCAGTCCCCGAAAGGCCGGCCCATGCGGCTGCGCATCCGCTCCATGCGCTCTTGCTGCTGGGCCTGAAGCTGGGCCGCGCCAATGAGGGCCAGTTCCTCGCCCTCTTCCAGGCCCGCAAGGATTTCCGCGAAGTCCCAGTCGCTGAGGCCGATGACCACCGGGCGGGCCGCAATCTCGCCGGCCTGGTCGACCACGAAGGCGATGGCGGGCCGGTACGAGGGTTCTCCCGTGGACCCGCCGGCCGCCGGCCGCGCTCCCGCACCGGCCATTGCGCCGCCGGCCCCGAAGTTCATTGCGCCCCGACCCCCGCGAGCCCCGGCTCCGGCGCCGCCGCGCGCACCCCGAGCCGCCGCGAAGAGCGCTCGTGCCGAATCCGGGGTGATCTCGCCCGACTGGATTCGGGCCCGGATGCCCGCCATGCCCTCTCCACCAAGCGCGGCCCCCGGACCTCCTCGGCCCGCGACGGCCTCCTGCCCGCCGACTCCCGGCCCCGACGCGCCGCTGCGGGCCGCGGCCTGCGCCATCAGCGGAGGCCAAGCCGACCGGTCCACCGCGACGGCCTGCGGATCCAGGCCCAGCACCTCTGCTGCGGGCGCCAGCTCGCGAGGGTCCACCACGGCGTTGTTGGGCACCGTCAGCGCGCCGGGCCGCTCGTCCACCAGCACTTCCACGTCGGCGTTCATGCCCGGCTTGAGCAACCCGGCCCGGTTGTCCAGCAGCACGATCACCGGAAACATCGTCACGTTCTGCTGCACGACCGCCTGCGGCTCGATCTTCTCCACCCGGCCCTGGAACGTCCGATCCGGGAACGCCTCCACGCTCACCGTCGCGACCATCCCGGGGGTAAGCGGTCCCATGTCGGTCTCGTCCACCAAGGTGCGGACCCGCATGTCGTCCAAGTTCGCCATGACGAACAAGGTCGTGCCGCCCGAAACGTTGCCGGTGGCGGACTGGATCACCTGGCCGTCCTCCACCTGCTTCTCCAGGACCGTGCCCGCCATGGGTGCCCGGATCGTCACGTCGGTCAGGCGCAGTTCGGCCAGCTCCAGGTTGGTCTGCGCTCGAACCAGGGCGGCCTGGGCGTTGGCGTGCTCCAGCTGACGCTGTTCGTACTCCTGGGCCGTGATGACCTCCGATTCCAGCAGCTCTTGGGACCGTGACAGCTGAGCCTGGGCGATCGACAGGCGCGCTTGAGCCACGTCCAAGTCGGCCACCGCCTGATCGTGCGCGTTCTCCACATCCCTGGGGTCCACCCGCGCCAGCAACGCGCCGGGCTCGACCTCGTCGCCGGAATCGACGTACAGCTGCAGGATCTCGCCGGAGGCCTTCGACTTGACCTCCACCTTGTGCACCGGCTCCAGCTCGCCGGCCGCTTCGGCGGTGATCCGCATGTCCCGGACCTCGACCGGCGCCGTCTGCACCACGACCCCGGCTTCTTCCGGCGCTTGCCCGCACGCGGCAACGGCCAAGCCCACGAGCGCCAGCGCCGCGGGCATGCCGCGTCCTGCCCGGAGAGTTCGTCCGCCAAGCATCAGTTCATGGCTCCCGAGTTGAGGAAGTCCCGCTCCACCACCCCGTCGTGCAAGTGCACCTGGCGCGACGCGGCGGCGGCGATGTCCGGCTCGTGCGTCACCAGAAGGATCGTCTGGCCCGACTCGTTCAGCCGCCGAAGGATGTCCACGATCTCGCGCGAAGTCTGCGAGTCCAGGTTCCCCGTCGGCTCGTCGGCCAGCAGCAGCGCCGGCGCGTTGACCAGCGCCCGAGCGATCGCGACGCGCTGCCGCTGACCCCCGGACAGCTCCGGCGGCTTGTGTCCCATGCGGTCGGCCAGCCCCACGCGTCTCAGGTTCTCTTCGGCCCTCCGGCGCCGCTCCTTGGCCGGCGTTCCCGCGTAGATGAGCGGCAACTCGACGTTGTGAAGCGACGTGGCCCGGGGCAGCAGGTTGAAGGTTTGGAACACGAAGCCGATGTCCCGGTTCCGCACCCGCGCCAGCTGGTCGTCCGACAGCTCCGACACGCGGCGGCCGTTGAGCCAGTACTCGCCGTCGGTGGGCGTGTCCAGGCAGCCGATCAGGTTCATGAAGGTGGACTTTCCGCTGCCCGACGGCCCCATGATGGCGACGAACTCGCCGCGCCGGATCTCCAGGTCCACGCCCCGGACCGCCCGCACCGTCTCGGCGCCCAGCACGTAGTACTTCCGCAGGTCCTGCGTCCGAATGACGACGCCCGGGTCCGCGCTTGCGCCGTTGCCGGCGCCGTTTCCGCTTCCGTCCATCACAACGTCCTCCCCACGATCGATTCGAGTTCCGCCTTGGCTACCACGTAGTCATACCGCGCCGAGACCAGATCTGCTTCAGCTTGGTCCAGCGCCACCTGGCTGGTGATCACGTCCAGAACCGTGGACATCTGCACGGCGTACCGCTCGCGCACCAAGCGAAGGTCCTCTTCGGCCACGGCCACGGCCTCGCGGGCGATGGCGATGGCCTGCTCCTGGGTTTCCAGCGTCCGAATCGCCGCGTCCACGTCTTGGCGCACGCCGCGGCGGGCGTCCTCTTCGGTCAGACGGGCCACGCGCCGGGTCTCCGAGGCCTGGCTCAGGTTGGCGGACCGCTGAAAGCCGTCGAAGAGCTGGTAGCTGCCCGACACGCGGACGTTCCAGCTCGTGGCGCCGCCGGTCAGGGCCGCCTGCTGGTTGGCCCAGGTGTAGCCCGAGGACACCGAGAGCGACGGCAAGTACGAGCTGCGCGCGCTCCCTTCCGCCGACTGCGCCACGGACGCGGCGGCTTCAGCGGCCAGGACCGCCGGCGAAACGGATTCGGCCAACTCCACGATCTCTTCCTCGGACAGCGCCAGAGGCGCCGGGTCCAAGTCGCCGGGCGGTCGCGGCAGAGCGGGTCCCGCGGCGCCGACTTGGCGTCCCAAAGCGAACTGCGCCGACCGCAGTTGGTTCCGAGCCTGCAGCAGCGCTTGGCGCGCGTTGGCCAGCTCCAAGCGGGTCCGCAGGCTGTCCGACCGAGTCCCGGTTCCCAGCCGGACGCGGGTTCGCGTGATCTCGAGACTCTCTTCCGCGCGCGCCACTCGGGCTTCGGCCACCGTCGCCAGTTCGGACTGGCGCAGCGCGTTCACGAAGAGGGTCCGCGTTTGCAGGAGAAGAACGAAGCGCTGATCCCGCAACCGGGCTTGGGCCTCCAGCATCTGGGCGTCGCTCCGATCCAGCTCCGAGAACTTTCGTCCGCCTTGAAAGAGCTGATACGACGCGTTCAGCGAAGCGTTGTAGGAGTCGGCGCTTCCGGTCACGACGCGCTGCGTGCTCGGGTCGAAGCGGTCCTGACTCTGCACCGACGCCCCGGAGCCCACGCTGACGTTGGGAAGAAAGGAGCCCCACGCCCTCCGCCGGGTCCCGTCCGCGTTGGACAGGGCCGCCTGCCGCTGGGCCAGCTCAGGACTGTGGACCAGCGCCAGCTCGAGCGCCTCTTCCAAGGAGATCGAATCGCCCGCTTCCTGGGCGGTCGCCGTCTGCGGCAGCATCCCTCCCGTCATCAAAGCCGTCCCGACCAGCGCGACCCGCCACGTCGGCGCCGACCCCGGCCTTCTTCGCATCGCGCGACCCGTTGCGGCGAACGCGATCCACCTGTTCATCGCTTCCCTCCCCTTCCCCGACTTCCTCGTTGACCCCGACCCTCGTAGCGGACGGTCAGCAGCGAGTCGTACGCCTGCACCTGCTCCGGCGCCAGAATCGACCGGATGGAGTCCCGGGTACGTCGAACGATCTCCGCGTGACGCGGGCGGTACGCCTCCTGAAACTCCTGGTCCAAGGTCCGCATCCGGGTTCGGAAGTGCCGAATGATCTCGCCCGCTTCAGCTCGCGTCTCGGGCGACAGGCCGATCTCGTCGATCACCCAGCGTCGCCGCTCCCGATCGCCCTCGGCCTCTGCGTCGCGCTCCGCCGCTCGTGCTTCCAACCCGCCGGACGGTTGCGCGCCCGCAGCCTCGTCGGCCTCGGCAGGCTGCGCGGCCCGCCGCCCCTGCCAAGCGACGCCGGCCCAGAACCCCGCGGCCGTCGTCGTCAACAGGAGGAACACCGACGCCATCCGCGGGTAGCGCGGTCGAGGCGCCCTCATGGATTGCCCTCCACCACCGTCATGAAGGCGGCCTGCGTGGCGTGGAGTTCGCCGGCCAGGACGGCTCGCAGGGAACCATCTCCGACGCCGGCGGCCAGGACTTCTTCCAGCGCTAGGGCCGGCGGCTCCGTCGACGCCTCGGGGCCGGACAGCTCCCCCCTGCCGGCGCCTTCCACCGCCAGCAGCGCCGCGGCCGCCGCCGCCGCCACGGCCAAGGGGATCAAGGGCCGGGACCACCCGGACAAGATCGCATGCACCGATTCGCGCGCCCGGCGGCGGCGGGCCGCCAGCTCGAAGGCGGCCCGGTCCACGATCGACGCATGGAACCGGCCCCAGTAGCCCGGGTCGCCCCATTCGGGGTCCACGCCGCGCAACGGACCCTTGTCGCCAAAGTCGGTCACAGGTCCCCTCCGTCCTCTCTCCAGGCGGACAACTGGGCCCGCAGGGCCTTCCTTGCAAAGTGCAGATGGGATCGAACCGTTCCGGCCGGAATCGAGAGCCGCTCGGCGATCTCGTCGTGCTTCCACCCCTCCAGGTCGTGCAGCAATACGATCTCCCGCTGTACTTCGGTCAAGGTCGCCAACGCCTCCTCCAGCTTGGTGCGCAACGCCGCGATCTCGGCCGCGCGGGCCGGGCTGGGACCGTCCGCCCTTGCGTCGTGGGAGATCGGCCCGGCCAGCCGCACCTTCTCGCGCCGAACGACGTTGCGCGCCCGGTTCCTGACGGCCGAAAGCAGCCAGCCGGCGAACCGGTCCGGGTTCCGGCACTCGTCCAGCCGCTCCAAGGCGACGATGAACGACTCCTGCGCGACGTCTTCCGCATCGTGATGGCTTCCCGTGATGGCCAGGGCCACGGAGTAGGCCGGCCGCTGGTATCGCCGGACCAACTCCCCGAAGGCGTCTCCGTCGCCGGACCTCGCCAACGCGACCAGTTCGGCGTCCGAGAGCTTCGTCATTCCACCATGCAAGACACGCCACGCCCGCTCCGCGTTGAAGAGGCAGTCCTCGCGCCTCGGACTCGACCGGCGCCGGACGCGCCCGGACTTCGTTTCCCGCCCGGGCCGACGGACTCACCCTCTGTGGCGGGAACGAACGGCGCGGCGCGAGCGGGGCGTCGTCGCGGAAGGCTCGCGGGCGGAGCGGACCAAGGCCGCCAGCACGTCTTCCTGCACGTCGTCGAGACGCCTGCCGGCCACCAAACCCGTCACGGGCGGCGCGTCCGCGGACTCCAGGACCACCTGCAGGAGCGGCACGCGGCCGGACGGAGACGACCCGGCGTTGCCGGATCCGATCACGCGCACCATCCAAGCGCGGTCTCCAACCGACACTTGGCGAGCAGGCGGCTGGGCCGGCGGACGCGCGGCTCGGACCGGAGGCGGCGGGGCGCCCGACAGCCGGGCGGGGAGCGGTTGCTTCGTCACGCGGGTCCTCCCATGTCTCCCTCCCTAGGGCAACACGTCTTCGCCGAAGAACAAGCGGACGTACTTGGCTTGAACCGGCGTCACCCGGCGCACCGCCCACACCAGCTGCACGTGGTTCGGCTCCGCCGGACGGACCGCCAGCCGCAAGCCGGCCTCGCGCGGCAGCCGGTCGCCCTTTCGGTGGTTGCAGGTGGAGCAGGCGGTGACCACGTTCTCCCACGTGTTCCGGCCGCCCCTGGAGATGGGGACCACGTGGTCGCGCGTCAGGCACTCCCGATCCCGGAGTTCGCGCTTCCGGCGGCCGCAGTACTGGCACGCGTAGCCGTCGCGCGCGAAGAGGAAGGTGTTGGTCACCTGCCTCCGGAACCGTCGCGGCACGTGGACGTAGCGCGACAGCCGGATCACCACGGGAAACGGGTGATGGGACCGCACCGACCGAAATGCGCGCTGGGCGTCTTCCTCCAGGACTTCGGCCTTGTCCTCCAGCACCAAGCGGATCGCCCGCCGGGCGGGGACGATCATCAGCGGCTCGTACGATGCGTTGAGGGCCAAGCAGCTCACGAGACCCAGGCCTCCTGTGGCGTCGCGGGTAGACGAAAGCACAACCATTGAAGCTAGCGAATCGCAGCCGCGCGAAACCGCGCAAGTCCCGCCGTGCGGCTACATGAGGTGCAGCGGGTCTCGGTCGAGCGCCACGCGAACGCCGGCCCCCTTGGGCGCGAACCCTCCGGCCACCGCGCGAAGCGCCCGACCCACGGGCCCGGCCCGGCCCCGCACCAGGACATGCCATCGGTACCGCCCCTTGATCCGCTCGATCGGTGCCGGCGCCGGTCCCAGCACCTCGAGCCCCCCGCGGGCGGTCCACGCCTTCAGCCAATCCGCCAGCGCCTCGGCGGCGGCCATCGCGTCGGTCTGGACGGGGCTGGTGACCAGCATCCGCGCCATGCGGACGTGGGGCGGGTACGGAGGATCGGTCCGCGCGCCCAGCTCCCGCTTCATGAACCCGACGTAGTCGTGGGCCAGCGCCGCGCGCACGACGTAGTGGTCGGGCACCCGGGTCTGAATCACCACCTCTCCCGGCAGAGCGCCCCTTCCCGCCCGTCCGGCCACTTGCGCCAATAAGTGGAAGGTTCGCTCGCAGCTTCTGAAGTCGGGCATGTGCAGCCCCACGTCCGCGTCGATGACGCCGACCAGCGTGACCCGCGGAAAGTCCAGCCCCTTTGCGATCATCTGCGTGCCCAAGAGGATGTCCACCGTGCCGTCTCGCAGCCGCCCCAGGATCTCGTGATGGGACCACTTCCCGCCCGTCGTGTCCACGTCCATGCGCGCAACCCGGGCGCCGGGCAGGCACTCCACGACGATCCGCTCCACCTGCTCCGTTCCCAGTCCCCGATAAGAGATCGCCGGGGCGCCGCAGCGCGAGCAGCGACGGGGCGGCGGCTCGTCGTGGCCGCAGTGGTGGCACGCCAAGCGGCCCCGCCCCCGATGAAGGGTCATGGACACGGAACAGCGCACGCACTCCTTGACGTCTCCGCACTCCTGGCAGAGCGCGAAGTTGGCGTATCCGCGACGGTTGAGCAGCAGGATCGTCTGCTCCTTCCGCTCCAGGCGCAGGCGCATCGCCTTGAGCAACACGGGCGACAAGACCTGGGGCGGCGGCTCGGAGGACGGCCGGGGAGGCGCATCCGCGGAAGCGCGATCCGACGCGGAGCCAAGCGAAGTCTCGGGCCGGCCGGCGCCAACGGAACGGCCCGGCGCCGACGCCTCCGCGGCCGATCCCTCCGCCCCCGCCTTCCTTCGCAAGTCGACCAGACGGACTTGGGGCAGGACGCCTCCGCCCACGCGGTCGGGCAACGACAGAAGGCGGTACTTCCTCGAAGCGGCGTTGGCCCAGCTCTCCAGGGCGGGCGTCGCCGAGCCCAGCACGCAGACGCCCCCGTTCTGCGCGGCCCGCACCACCGCCAAGTCCCGGGCGCTGTACCGAGGCGACGGGCTGGTCTGCTTGTAGCTCCCGTCGTGTTCTTCGTCCACCACGACGGCGCCCAGGCGCGCAACGGGAGCGAAGACGGCCGAACGCGCCCCGATCGCCACCCGCTTCTCGCCCGACTTGAGTTGGCGCCATGCGTCGTAGCGCTCGCCCGACGACAGCCCCGAGTGGAGCACCGCCACAAGGTCGCCGAACGCGCGCCGGAACCGAGCGACGGTCTGCGGCGTGAGCGCGATCTCGGGCACCAGCACGACCGCGCCTTCTCCCCTGTCCAGCACGTCCCGAAGGAACTCCACGTACACCAAGGTCTTGCCGGAGCCCGTGACCCCGTGCAGCAGGAACGTCCCGCCGCCGCGTCCCAACGAACCCCGCAACCGTTCCAGGGCGCTTCGCTGGTCGGGCGTGGGCAGGAGCTTTGGGGCCGGGCCGGCGGGCCGATCGCGAAACGGGTCCTTGGACACGGCTTCGCTTTCGACGGCGACCACGCCTCGCTTCTCCATCCCGCGAACCAGGTGGCGGCCGAACCCGTTCTCGAGCAGGACCTCCAGCGGCTGCCTTCCGCCGGCCTCCTGAAGGCGCTCGTACGCCTCCTGCTGTCGCTTGGCCTTGCCGAACACGCGCTGCATCTCGTCCAGCGTGCCGATCTGGCGCGCGACCACGACCACCGAGCGGCGCGCGACCGCAGGCTGCCGCGACGGGTCCGACATCGCCGTCGGCAGCATGGCCCGCAACACCAAGCCCAGCGACGTCACGTAGTAGTCGGCCGTCCACAGGGCCAGCTCCCAGAGATCCCCGGCCACCGACGGCTCCCTGTCCAGCACCGAGACGACTCGGCGCAGACCCGGAACCTTCTTTCCCTTCCCGGCGACCCATCCCGCCATGGTGCGGCCCCGGAAGGGCACCTTGACGCGCGTCCCCACCGGGGGAACGCTTCCCGCAATCCGGTAGCTGAACGTCTGGTGGACCGGCACAGGCAGCGCCACCTCGACCAGAGAGTCCTCGACCGACGAACCCGACCGCGGGCGCAACGCCGCCCCGTTCACGCTGTCGGCCCTGCCCTCGTCCCCCTTGTTGCGGCTCAGTCTACCGGCAGAAGGAAGACGTCCTGCTGCGGCTCGTCCACGGTCACCTCGGGGCCGTCGGGGTCCATGAACACGTTGATCTCCGTGCGCAGCCCCACGTCGCCGGCGATGTAGATGCCCGGCTCGACGGAGAACCCGGCGCCGGGAACCAGGACCCGGTCGTCGCGGGTCTCCAGGTTGTCCAAGTTGGGTCCCCTGCCGTGGATGTCGCGGTCGATGGAGTGGCCCGTGCGGTGGATGAAGTAGTCGCCGTAGCCCGCGTCGGAGACGACCTGTCGCGCCACGTCGTCGGCCTCGAAGCCGCGCAGGACCTCGCCCCGGGCGTGCCGGGCACGGAGCGAATCGACCACGGCGTCCCGGGCCGTCTTCACCGCTCCCCAGAGCTCGGCCACGCGGGGCGGCAGGTCGCGGCCCAGGAAGCCCATCCACGTCTGGTCGGCGGGCGTCGAGTCTTCGTGGAGGGCGCCCCACAGGTCGATCAGCAGCAGATCGCCGGCGCCGATCGGCTGGCCCGTCGGGCCGGGGTCGTAGTGGGGATCCGCCGCCATGGGGCCGATGGCGACGATGCAGTCCGCCTGGGCCGGGGCGCCCCGTTCGGCCAACTCCGCCCGGATCCAGGACGCCAAGGCCCCCTCGGTAATCCCCTGGCCGCGGGCCACATGGTCCGCTGCGCGTTCGAAGGCGTCTCTGGCCAGCGTCTTGACCAGCTGCGAGGCGTGCCCGTGCTCGCGGCGCTGCGCCGGCGTCCAGACGGCGTAGAAGGTGGAGACCAAGTCGCCCGAGCTGTGCAGTTCGACGCCCGTCTCCAGCACCAGGTCCCGCAAGCCGGCCGGCATCAGGTCCAGGTAGGGCACCGCGCTCCGCTCCGAGGTCTCGGCGGCCACGCGGCGGCGCCCGTGCAGCAGGTCGCGCAGCCCGTCTTCCATCTGGCGCCAGCTGAAGTAGGTCGACTTGGGCCAGTCCAAGTGACGCCAGGACGAGTGCTCGATGGCGTGGATCAGCAGTCGGGGCCGCCCCGAGGCCGGGATCAGGGCGAAGCCGCGGCGCGTGGTCCATTCCAGTCCCAGCAAGGCTCGGCCGATGGGGTTCCGGTCCTTGAAGTCGTACAGCAGCCAAGCGTCCAGTCCCTGCTCCCGGAGCGCCGCCTGCACCCTGGCGACGCCGGCTTCCGTAGCCAGCAACGCCGGGCCGGCGGCCTTGTCTTCCGTGCCGTGGGTCATGCGTCCTCCTCGTCTTCGGCTTCCAGCTCCGCAAGGGCGGCCTCCAGCCGCGCCTGCTCGTCGATGGTGAGGGCTTCCGCCCCGCCCGCGCTCCCCAGGGCGTCCGTCGGTGCGCGCAGCCTGCGGAGCGCCACGATGACCAGCCCCAAACCCAGCAGCAATGCGGCCGGCGGCATGACCCACGCAAGCAGTCCGGCCCCCGTCCTCTTGGGAAACGCTCGGTACTCTTCCCCGTAGGTCGCCACCACCTTCTCCACCAGGCTGTCCGCGGTCAAGCCCTGGCGAGCGTCGCCGTCGATGCTGTCCCGGAGCGCCTGGGCGTTCGCCGTTGGACAGACTTCCAGCATGAGCCCTGGACAGAACGGCGAACGCAGCTTCGAGATGGCCTCGCGGGCTTCCGCGTGGGTCTGCGGGACCCGAGACTGGACCGCCGACGCCGGCGACGCCGGCGGGGCGATCAGCGCCAGAACAAGGGCCAGCGCCGTCGGCAAGACCACACCCGCCCTCGTGGCGACCGTGACCGCCAGCGGCGCGACGGGCGACCCCTGGGCACCGGCCCGCAACGCCAGCGCAACGGCCCTGGGCCCGGTCCTGCTATTATTGGGGTTCCGGCCGCGCGCCGGACAGGGGGCCATAGCTCAGCTGGGAGAGCGCTGGCTTTGCAAGCCAGAGGTCACCGGTTCGATCCCGGTTGGCTCCACTTGGGCGGACGGTGCGCCGTTCGCTTCCCGCTGGTAGACGACGCCCTCCCTCATCGTCGGAATCCTCCTCGCGACGCCCTTGGCTGTCCGCTGGTCCGCCGGCGGATATTGGGGCCGCTGGCATCTCCTGCGGCAAGGCGCGCGACTCCGATCGACGAGCGCCGAAAGGCTCCGGGCTGTCGTCTTCCGCAAGTCGAGGGGCGTCGCCGGCTGCAACCTGATCATGGGCTCCAACACTGACCTGGAAGCACCGGCATGTCAAACCGCCAGTCCCAGGACGTTGTTCGAACGAACCGCATCTGGCCTTGTCGCCCGCGCGCCGTCTATCTAGCGTCCCTCTCATGCGAAGCGCCGTCGCGACCGATGCCGCCGGCTCCGGCCGGATCATGGGCGTGGACTACGGACGCCGCCGGGTTGGAGTGGCCATGAGCGACGCCAGCGGCATCCTGGCCACGCCCCTGACCACCCTGCAACGCCGCGCGGGGAAGCGTCCTCCCGTGACCCGCTTGCTGGAGCTGGCCGCACGGCACGGGGTCGGGCGCGCCGTCTTGGGACTTCCCCTGGACCTTGACGGGGGCGAAAGCGACTGGACCGCGGAGGTTCGGGCGTTCGGAGCGCAACTTGCGGCCCGGGGCTGCTTCCCCGTCGAGCTCCAGGACGAGCGCTACTCCTCCGCAGAGGCGGAGGCCCGCATCCGGTCGGCCGGGCTGCCGCGCAAGAAGAAGGAGGACAAGGGCCGAGTCGATGCCGCCGCCGCCGCGATCATTCTTCAGGACTGGCTGGACGGCCGAGCCAAGCCGTGATCCGCAGACGGGCGGTGCTGTTGCTGACCGCGCCGGCGGTCGCGGCCGGCGTTGTCGCGGCCGTCCTGTTGCGTGGTCCGTCCCTGCCCGAGGGCGAAGTGGTCGTTCAGGTGCCCGCCGGCTCCACGTTCCGCCAGGTCGCGGACACCTTGTACGAGCGACAGGTGGTGGGTCGGCCGCTCTTGTTCCGCGTGGAGGCGCGGCTGCGGGGCTTGGACGGCTCCGTCAAGGCGGGCGCGTATCGGTTTGCCCGCGGGGAGCGCCACTCCGTCATCCTCCGAGCCCTGGCGGAAGGCCGCGTGGCGACCTACCCCGTCACCTTCCCCGAAGGGACGACCCTCAAGGCCATGGCGGCGCGGATCGCCCAAGTCGCGGATATCGACTCGGCAACCGTTGCCCTTGCCCTTGCGGCCGATTCGCTGCACGAAGAGTGGAACGTGCCCGGCCCTGGACTGGAAGGCTATCTGTTCCCCGACACCTATCGCTTCGCCCATGGGGTCGGCGTAGACCAAGTCGTGTCGGGCATGATCCGTCGATACCGAGCGTACTGGACGCCCGAGCGGCGGGAGCAGTTGGCGGCCAGCGGCATGTCGGAGCGCGAAGTCGCAACCCTGGCGTCGATCATCCAGGCGGAAGCAGCCCATGCTTCCGAAATGGCCACGATCTCCAGCGTCTACCACAACCGGTTGCGAATTGGAATGCCCCTTCAGGCGGACCCGACCGTCCTCTACGCCCTGGGAGGTCACCGGCCCCGCCTGCTTTACGCGGCCATGGACTCCGTGGCCGACGATCCCTACAACACGTACACGCGCGCCGGCCTGCCTCCGGG